>CALLAF010000027.1 GCA_938002605.1 uncultured Paracoccaceae bacterium
ATGTCTTTGACGATCTTCTCGCCGGGGCTCTTCATAGTCTTTCTCATCGTCCACTCATCGGTGGCTACGATGAGCAACAAACACCCTATTAGCAAATAAACCTATTTGGACCCATAGGCGCTGACGTCAGACATGTCTGATAAAGTCAACGGCCTACCCCGTTTTACACACATCATTGTGCTATCTCGGTAATTTGATTGGAATATTGGCCCCACTGCACCATGTAAGCAATTGATCTTTCTCAATCGGAACAGCGTGCGACATGTCCCAACATCCTTTACGTATCGATATCATTTCTGACGTCATGTGCCCTTGGTGCATTATCGGCTATCGCCAACTGGCACAGGCGCTTGAAGACACCGGCACCCCCCATGAAATCCACTGGCATCCGTTTGAGCTGAACCCCGATATGCCCGCCGAGGGGCAAAACATGCGTGAACATGTGGCCGAAAAATACGGATCGACCGCAGAAGAATCGGCGCGGTCTCGCGCGCAAATGAAGCAATTGGGTGATGCGCTTGGCTTTGAATTTGCATTTTCTGACGACAAGCGCATGCATAACACCTTTGCGACACATCAGCTATTGCATTGGGCGGGCGAACAAAATCGTAAGCATGATTTGAAAATGGCGCTGTTTACGGCCCATTTCACCCATCACCGTGATTTGTCTGACATCAATGTTCTGGCTGATGTTGCGGGTGAGATAGGCTTTGACCGAGAAGAGGCCTTGGCGGTTCTAACAGATCAGAGGTTCGCAAATGCCGTGCGCGAACAAGAACGGTTTTGGATGCAACAAGGTATCCGCGGCGTTCCGGCGGCAGTGTTTAACAGAAAGCACCTCGTGACTGGGGCGCAAGGGGTTGAAAATTACACACATATATTGGGGCAGCTAAAAGACGCGTAAAGGGCTATGAAGCGGGCGGGGTTTCCCCCGCCCAAGTGTTTAATTTAGCAAACCTGCATGCACCATCGCGGCGCGCAGCTTTTCTTTGGTTTCATCTGTCAGGGCGGTAAGTGGTGAACGCACGTCTTCGCTGCAAAGCCCCAGCAAAGACATGCCGTATTTTGCGCCAGCGACGCCCGGTTCGGTAAAGACGGCCTCGTGCAGGGGCATCAGGCGATCCAATTGGGTCAGTGCGGTGGCATAGTCGCCCGCCAATGTGCTGGCTTGGAATTCTGCGCATAGTTTGGGTGCGATATTGGCCGTGACCGAAATGCAGCCCAATCCACCATGGGCGTTAAAACCCAGTGCGGTCGCGTCTTCGCCAGACAACTGCAAGAAATCTGTGCCGCAGGTCATCCGTTGAGTTGGCACGCGTGACAAATCGCCAGTGGCGTCTTTGACACCGACAATCATGTCCAGTTTGGCCAGTTCGCCCATGGTTTCAGGCGTCATATCGACAACTGAACGCCCCGGGATGTTATAGATGATGATCGGCAGGCCCACTGCAGCCGCGGCGCTAAAATGCGCGATCAGCCCGGCTTGGGTCGGCTTGTTGTAATAGGGTGTGACAACAAGGGCCGCATCTGCGCCCGCAGCTTTGGCGGCTTCGACAAGACGCACGGTTTCGACGGTGTTGTTAGATCCCGCGCCCGCGATCACGGGGATGCGGCCAGCGGCTTCGGCGACGACGGCCGCAACGACGGCATCATGTTCCGCATGTGTCAGCGTGGGGCTTTCGCCCGTTGTACCGACAGGGACCAAACCGTTTGACCCTTGTTCAATGTGCCAATTGACGAGCTTCTTGAGCGCATCAATGTCCACTTGGCCGTTGTTAAACGGCGTGACGAGGGCGGGGAGTGACCCTTTGAACATAACGCGCTTCCTTGTGTGTGGGGGCTGAATCGCCCGTGCAAAATCGCGCGGACACTAGACGGGTTTGCGCCGATTGCCAAGTTTGTGAGTTGTTATTGCAGCTACCTGCGTTAGTTTATTTTTTGAACAGGCAATACGGTGGTTTTGATGCGACTTTTACCCTTAGCACTTGCGTTCTCATGCGCGGCCGTTCGCGTTGCCGCGCAAGAGGCCGACCCAACCGCTGTGGCTGCAATCGCGACAGCGGATGTTGATTGGGACGCCGCGCAAACATTGGCAGCGCAAGCGGATGTTGTGACCGTTGATGTCTTGGCCTGGCTGCGTTTGCTGGAAGGGGAAGCCTCGTTTGCGGATTACGTGACCTTTGTTGCAGATCACCCTGATTGGCCCGGATTAGAGCGCCTTCGCAAAGTTGCGGGCCCGTTGATCCCACAAGATTATCCGACTGAAGGCGTGATTGCGTGGTTCGCAGAACATGCCCCCCAGACAGGCGAAGGGGCGCAGCGCCTTGCCGCGGCGTTGTTCGCAAGCGGTGAAGATGCGCGCGCGAATGAGGTTTTGCGCAGGGCTTGGCTGGAATTAGGCCTGACCGATGATGGGCATGCCGCGCTGATAAATGCCTTTCCTGAACAATTGGCCTCCTATCACGCCGCGCGCGCGGATGCGATGCTGTGGCGTTCGCGGCGCAGTGACGCCAGACGGATGTTGCCTTTGTTAGCGCCCGATCAACGTGCTGCTGTCGCAGCGCGGATCGGCTACATCGCGGGCACGCGAAACATGTTGCCGCTTTATAATGAGGTGCCCGCCGCCCTGCGCGACGATCCCGGTTTTGCATACGCCCGCTATAGCTGGTGTGCGCAGCGTGGGGATTGGACGGATGCTGTGGAGATGCTGGTGGACCGGTCCACCAGCCGCGCCGCTTTGGGGGAACCGTTTCGTTGGGCTGGCTGGCGGCGGGTGCTTGCCCGGTGGGAAATGCGCGAAGGGCGCGCCGATCAAGCCTATGCTTTGGCGTCGCGACACTATTTAGACGAAGGTGCCACCTATTCGGACTTGGAATGGCTGTCCGGATATATTGCGCTGACCTATCTTGGCGATCCCGCCCGCGCATTGATCCATTTTGAAAAGGCGGCTGATGCGGTTTCAACCCCAATTTCGATCAGCCGGATGCAATACTGGCAGGGGCGCACCCATGAGGTGATGGAGAATGCTGATTTGGCGGCGCTGGCATATGGCGCGGCCGCCAATCATCAAACGGCGTTTTATGGGTTATTGGCCGCTGAAAAACTTGGGCGTCCGCTTGATCCGATGCTTGCTGGAACCCCCGTCGATTGGGAGGGCGCGCCTGTCTTTGACCAACCGCTTGTAAAAGCCGCTTTTATCTTGCTTGCGGGGGGCGAACGTGGCGCGGCGGTGACGTTTTTTGCACATCTTGGCAAGACCTTGCCGCCAGAAGAATTGGCGCTGATTGGCGCTTATCTCGATCATTTGGACGAGCAATATTATACATTGTTGCTTGGCAAGGTGGCGGTCACACGTGGGATCGTTATTCCGACAATCTACTATCCAATTCATGATCTTGCCCAGATGGACCTTCCTGTTGAACCTGCGCTGTCTTTGTCGATTGCGCGGCGAGAAAGCGAATTTAACACCACTGTTGGCAGTCCCGTCGGGGCGCTTGGTTTGATGCAGCTGATGCCCGGCACAGCCGAAGAGGTCGCGGATGAATTGGGCCTTCCCTACGCGCGGGCCAAGGTGATTAACGACTGGCGCTATAACGCGACGCTTGGCACGCAGTACTTGGCGGGTCTGCAAGAACAATTTGGACCGACGCCGGTGATGATTGCGGCGGGGTATAATGCGGGGCCTGGGCGCCCACGTACATGGATGGAAGAACGCGGCGATCCGCGCCTACGCGAGATGGATGTCATTGATTGGATCGAACATATCCCGTTCCGCGAGACCCGTAATTACGTCATGCGCGTCACGGAAAGCCTGCCGATTTACGCGGCCCGACTGACCGGTGAAACAGGTCCGGTTGCCTTTACCGACCTTCTCATTGGTAAAAAACCACTGCTGCGCCCGGTCGCCCGTCCAGAACAATTAGGCCTTTTGCCGGGCGCGCCACAGGGTGAATAACCCAGCACCAATGACAATTGCGCCCCCTAAGGCCACGTTCGGACGGATGGTTTCCCCCAAGACAAATACACCAATTGCGCTGGCAAAAACCAGTTGCAAATAGGCGAAGGGCTGGACAGAACTTGCCTCTGCGACTTCGTAGGTTTTGATCAAAAGCCAATGCCCCACCGCGCCAGTGACACATAGGGCTGCCATCCAAACCCAATCTTGGGGCATCATCGGTTCCCATGATCGCGCGCCGATAATGGTCATCAATACGGCCCCCGCGACCCCGGTCCAAAAGAACGAGGTGGCGGTTGTGTCTTTGCGCGCAGCATAGCGGGTTAGCAGACCATATAGCGCGAACATCAACGCCCCGATGACTGGGATAACAGCAGCGGGCGCAAAAACGCCGTAGCCCGGCTGTAAAATGACTAAGACGCCGACGAAACCGATCGCAATAGCAGTCCAGCGCCGCCAGCCGACCTGTTCGCCAAGAACCGGGCCGGATAGTGCGGCGATCAAAAGCGGGTAGCTCGCAAAAATGGCATGGCTTTCGACCAGTCCCAACATCACAAACCCGGTGATCAAAACGCAAATTTCGCTTGCGAGCAAAAGCCCGCGGGTGATCTGTAGGATCGGTTGCTTTGTTGCCGCAGCCGCTTTGATAGACCCGGTTTGCCGTGTCGCGACCGTGATAACAAAAGCCGCAAAAAACCAGTACCGGATCATGACGATCATCAGCACATTATATTGTCCAGCAAGATGGGTGGATATCCCATCTTGAACCGCAAACACAAATGTCGTTGTGATCATCAACATGATCCCAAGACGGGCATTATTCTGCATCGGGTATCCTTGCCTGTGTCATATGGCGTTTGCGTCCAAATCCCGGCGTGCGGGTTACGGTGAACCCTGCGTGCGCAAGGCTTTGGCGGACATGGCCCGCCGCGCTATAGGTAGCCGCAGTACCGCCCGGATGCGTGTGATCGCCTACCACCCGCATCAAATCAGCGCCCCAAAGTTCAGGGTTTTTTGCAGGTGAAAACCCATCCAAAAACCATGCGTCCGCCTTTTGATCCCATGCAGGCAAGGTAAGGCGCGCATCGCCGATGATGACATCTAAGATCGGTCCGTTTGGTAGTTGCGTTGGCCCCGCGCCGGGTTTCCAATGTGCCAACAGATTTGTCGCGTATTCAGCCACCTCGGGAAAGTGCTGGAGCGCCGTGCGCATATCCTCAACCTGCATTGGAAAGGCTTCGAAGGATGTGAATTTTAATGTGCCCGGACACCCGGCCTGATCCCAAAGCACCCAAGTCACCAACAGGTTCAGCCCGGTGCCAAAACCCAGTTCCGCAATCTGAAAATCACCTCCAAACCGCGCGGGCAGGTCGTTGCCGTCCAAAAAAACATGGCGCGTTTCTGCCAACCCATTGTCGAGCGAATAGTAGGGGTCATCAAACTGCGTTGAGATCGGCACCCGGCCGTCCCTCCAATCAAGCTCTGCTGTCTGGTTTGTCATTGAATCATGCCTTAAAGCTTGCGCCATCTTTGGGCGGAAGGAACAAGAATGGCAACGGCTGATGTGACAGTTATGGGCGCGGGCGTTTTTGGGCTTTCGGTGGCTTATGCCTGTGCGCGGCGTGGTGCGCGCGTGCAGGTTATTGATCCGAACGGTGTCGCAGCAGGATCAAGCGGCGGTGTCGTGGGCGCACTGGCCCCACATGTTCCCGAAAATTGGAACGAAAAGAAAGCGTTCCAATTCGAAAGCCTGATCAATGCAGAACAATTTTGGGCAGAGATTTCAGAGCGAACAGGCGCGGATGTCGGCTATGCCCGTTCGGGGCGGTTGCAGCCATTAGCGGATTCGCGCGCTGTTGAATTGGCGCGGGCACGAGCAGAAAGCGCTGCCGATTTGTGGCAGGGCAAAGCCCTCTGGGAAGTTATCGCGACTGACACAAGTGCTTGGGCGCCGCCGTCGCCCAGCGGGTTTATTGTACGCGATACGCTTTCAGCATTGGTGCATCCGCGCCGGGCCACGCGTGCGTTGGCTGATGCGGTGATCGCGCTGGGCGGGACGGTTGGTGAATCTGGTGATCCAGAAGGCAAGATCGTCTGGGCGACCGGGTACGCAGGTGTGGCAGAGCTTGGGGGGGGCGGTGTCAAAGGGCAGGCAGCACTGCTTGCGTTTGATGCAAAAAAACAGCCGCAACTATTTGCAGATGCTTTGCATATCATCCCGCATTGCGATGGCACTGTGGCGATAGGATCAACAACAGAACGCGAATTTGATGACCCGACCACGACCGACAATCAGCTTGACGATGTGGTGGCGCGGGCGCGGGCGTCCTTTCCGGTCTTACGCGACGCGCCTGTGATTGAACGCTGGGCCGGGGTGCGCCCGCGCAGCCGCAGCCGTGCGCCGATCTTGGGGTATCATCCCAATCGGCCCAGTGAATTTGTGGCAAACGGAGGCTTTAAAATCGGGTTTGGAATGGCCCCGAAGGTTGGACACGTGATGGCGGATTTTGTGCTTGATGGGCGCGACGCTATTCCAGCTGGTTTCCACCCTTAACGTGTAGTGTCGCGCATCTTTGACACGATGAACCGAATTTTCTGAATCCTATCAACGAACCGCCTCTGGAAATATGGGCCCAAACGGCAAGCATTTCCAACGCAAACCCGACCTTCGGCGTGGTCTGGGCGAAGTCGGCAGAGCGGACAAAACTGACCTTGCCGTTCGCGTGACCAACGACCGCTATTCAAGTCCTATACTGGCCGCGGAACGCCATCATCAAATATGTTAAGGATCAACGATCAACATGCATATTTCATCTTGATCTCCCGTTTCTGACCGAAACAAAAAATCGTGCTTATTGGCGACCCCTACAACGATATCAACCGTTCGACGTTCTCGATCAATTTCTAGATCAGTGTACCTCGAGTCCAGACCCTTACCTATATATCGCAGCTCAACAGTTGAATCCAAAGGAAACTGAATCGTCACTGTTTGGTCCACGCGAGCACGCGCAGGTTCACCATTTTCTAATAAGCAAGCGGGGGCGTCCGGTGCCGCATGCGGATCGTCAGCGGCGACGACTTGCAGCGGGCAGGACCCCATCAATGCGTAACGTTGTTCTTCTCTCGAGGTATGCCTCTGTTCACCTAAAAAATCACGATCTTCAAAAATAAGATATTGCGCTACCCCAACAGATTTGCTGATCGCGAATACAGCAGTCGACTGAATAATTGAGCCATCCGCGATCCTTGGCGGATGTATAGACAAATCACCAATCCTCCGATCTGAGTTGAATACGTTTATTTGTCCGGGTCTCATTGGCTGTGGGCGCCTTAGTTCTGGGCAAACACCCAGCGTTAGGCCCTCAACTCCATCTTGATCGAAATCGTAGATTTCAGGGGTTACTAAACAAGAATAAATCTCTGCGCTGTTTTCATCAAGAAAACGTAGCACTGATGGGCCGTCTTGGGCTTCGTCATATGGATAGATCATAATACTTGTGCCGAAAGAGTATAGTGGGTCAACGAAGATCCTGTCGTCGGAAGCTACGACTGTGTGAACGCCGGCCGGCGCAGACACAAAACTAAAGTAGCCTTTAAAGAGCTCTCCATTCGGTCCTATGTTTGTAACACATGGAAACAGTTCCTGCCTGCCTCCCCCATCTGATTGAGCGGCAGCTCCTTCTGGAAAAACCAGCGTAGCTAGAATACTAAAAGGCTTCAGGATTTCAAAAATCTTAGGGATCATATAAGTTTCCAAGCATAAACAAGTTTTTGCATGAGAAAAGATAACGTTTCTTTGAGCGATACTAAACGGGCAAAGCACATATTAGCCCGCTAGTTTCTATCGTATCCGAAGTCGGATAAAGCCGTGCTATGGCGATCCGGCCAGCTTTGAAAATTGCGCACTATGCGAACGATGGCTTTCGGAAAGCTGCGTTCGCCAGAGCAGACTTTAACCACATCACGGAAATATTGTAGGTTTGGGCTCAGGGCTGACATTGGCTGCAAAATCCACGAAGGTCTGCTTTTGTTATTCTGGTCCAACTGCGACCGATGGGGCAGGTTCGTGTGACGTTCAACGCTTTAGGTGCCTATTTACGCAACCGATCCCTGGATTTGCGATAAAGCTCTTTGTTGAGCGCCATAAACTGATGGATCAGTCGCGCCATAAACCCTGCATTGTTACCGCGCAAAAACACATAGCCCGATAGCGCCGCAAATAGCGCGCCAATCGCATCCACAATAAGATCGCCCATCGTGTCCATCAGGCCGGATTTCTGCATGTTCAAACCGAAAAGCTGATCCATCGCAAATTCGAATAATTCCCATGTCGCGCCAACCGTCATTGCCACACAAAATGTGATAACAGCGATTGCGCTGGGTGGGGCGGCGTAGCGATCACCTTCGAACAGCATAAAGACAAACAAGAACCCCATCAGCCCGAACCCAACCGCTGATCCGCCGTGTAGCGCGATATCCCACCACCAATAGCGTTCGTAAAAATCAAAGGCTTCGCCCATGAATACGGTGGCATAGGTAAACAAAGTGGTTGCGACCAAAAACGGGAGCGGTAGCGTAAGATGCAATCGCGATGCCAAAAACACCGGCGCGATCGCAAGCGTCAGGGTGCTTAAGGCAACAAAGGCCAGCGACCAACGGCCGGTGAATACTGCGACAATGGCCGCCACAAAAAGTAACCCCCAAAGCATCAAAAGCACGCGGTTTTGCTCAAAAACCTTATCTGTGATCATAGCCAAGCCTTTTCTTAACGCCCGCGTATCCCCATCTATCATAGCATGGACACATACAAAAAGGGCCTGCGGGTCGCGAGTTACAATATTCGAAAGACCAAAGGGCTCGACCGCAAGCGCGATCCACTGCGCATTGTGCAGGTCTTGAACGGTCTGGACGCCGATGTGATCGCCCTGCAAGAGGCAGATCTGCGGCTCGGCGCGCGCCCTAGCGCAATTGCGCGCAGCGTGATCGAGACTGAAACGGATTTCGAAATTGTGCCCGTGGCGCGCAACGCCGTCAGCCTAGGCTGGCACGGCAATGCTATATTGGTGCGCAAAGGGATCAAAGCAGGCAAGGTAACCCATATTGACCTGCCGGGGTTGGAACCGCGCGGGGCCGTTCGCGTTGATCTGCCCGCATTCAGTTTTGTCGCGGCCCATCTGGGGTTGATGCGGCGGCACAGGGTGCGGCAGCTGCATGCGATTGCCAAAGCCTGTGATGGTGCCGACCGGGTGATTGTTGCAGGAGATTTTAACGAATGGTCCCCGCGAAAAGGGCTTGAAGCCTTAGGCGATTTTGCCGTCCACGCGCCCGGCCACAGCTTTCACGCCGCAAGGCCCATCGCCGCACTTGACCGGATCGCAATGTCAAAAGGTTTGGAAATGCGCGACGCAGGGGTGGTCCAAGAAGGGCTCGCGCGCCATGCATCAGATCACCTGCCAATTTGGGTGGATGTTGTTTAGGTGGGGATGTACGCGTCCAATGGCTACTACGAGCCCAGGTTTCACTTGGTATTCAAGCTCTTAATTGTTGTGCTCATTAGGAGAGCTGGACGCGGGGCGATCAAGCAATCCACAACGATCCTTCATGGCGTGAATTAGAAGCATACAAATATGAATAAAAGCCTGCTCGATTGTTTTGTATTGGTCTGGGGTGTTGATCTTTTCTGTGCCACCAAGGACTAGCTTTAGCTTCAGATCGCCTCCTTCATGAGGAGTACTGCTTTCAGCCTGTTGAAGTACCCTCTTCATGTGGAAATCTGAGAAATGGATTGCTCCTGAACTGTTTCCATAAACATCCTTAATCCACGGCCCGAGTGTTTCAATTTGCGAGATAAGCCAACTGTCGGTGGCCTGCTCTTTTTGGTTGCGAAGCTTCATACGATTTATTTGATCGCCGTCAAAAACCTTCTTGGCAAAACTTTCAGCATCCATGCCGTCAGTCTCGTCAGCCCAAAAAAGGGCATAAAACCTAGCGACGGTATCTAAGTTGAGTCGTAGAATGGTTGCGGCCATTTGTTCATTTCCCACCTCAATCGACTGCCTAAATGCCACGATTAGAGAGAGCGTCCTGCGTATAGCCGCAAATATATAGATTGTCTCAAATTCTTGACAGTCTGGGTGCTCTACCGTGGCTAAAGCACAATCGTCCAAATCGGCTTTTACACGGTCGAGAAGTGGGTGGTTGCCGACCATGACTGAAGGCGATCTATCGTAGCTCATTACCAATCCCATTCTTCTTTGGCTTTTCGTCAAAAGCTCTAAGCGGAACCTCTAGCACTGATTTGCAGGTCTATCAAAGAACGGCAGTTTCGCATGCGTTGCTTTTCCGACATGAAAATGTAGGCGTCCTGATTTGTCGCGGGAAGTTTTGGCTGAGGTGCTATCTCACCGGCCCCAACGGCATATGCCGGTTCACGTCTTTATAGAGCAGATAGCGGAACGGGCCGGGGCCGCCTGCGTAGCAGGCTTGCGGGCAGAAGGCACGTAGCCACATGAAATCTCCCGCTTCGACTTCGACCCAGTCTTGGTTCAGGCGGTAGACGGCTTTGCCTTCCAGTACATAAAGCCCGTGTTCCATGACGTGGGTTTCCGCAAAGGGGATCACCCCACCGGGTTCTAATGTGACGATGTTCACATGCATATCGTGGCGCATATCGGCAGGGTCGACAAACCGGGTCGTCGCCCATTTGCCATCTGTGTCCGGCATTGCGACTTTGGTCGCATCCGCATCAGAGGTCACGAATGGTTCTGGTGCGTCGATCCCGTCAACGGCCTCGTATAGTTTGCGTACCCAGTGAAATGTGGTGGGCGCGCCGGTGTCATTTGTCAGCGCCCAATCGCAACCCGCTGGCAGATAGGCGTAGCTGCCTGTTTGCAACGCGTGTGTTTCATCACCGACCCGCAGAGAAAAGCCGCCATCCACGACAAATAGCACGCCTTGTGCATCTGTTTCGGGTTCGGGGCGTGTGCTGCAGCCACCGGGGGCGACTTCCATGATGTATTGGCTGAAGGTCTCTGAAAATCCAGACATGGGCCGCGCGAGTACCCAGGCACGCGTTTTGTTCCAAAACGGCAGATTGCTGGTGACGATATCGGTCATCGTCCCTTTGGGGATCACCGCGTAGGCTTCGGTGAACATGGCCCGGTCCGTCAGCAATTGGGTTTGCGGAGGCAGGCCACCCTTGGGGGTATAATATGGTGCGTTGGTCATGGATGATCTCCCTTAAGGGCAGTTAACGCCACCGGCATCTAAAGCGAAAGGGCTAAGCGCCCCATAAGATTATTCGGTTTTCTTTGAAGGTCGCGTTAGAAGGTTTTGAGGATGACGCCCTCTGCTTGCAGGTGGTCCCGAATGCCGCGTGCCATTTCGACTGCAGCAGGGGTGTCCCCGTGCAGGCAGATCGTATCGATTTGGCAGGGGATGTGCTTGCCGCTTTCAGCGATGATCGCACCAGCGTTGAGCATGTCTAGGATACGCGGCGCGGCGATGGCGGCATCATGCAGTACCGCGCCCGGCTTGCGACGGTCGACCAAAGTGGCGTCGTCATTATAGGCCCGATCCGCGAAAATTTCACCCACCCAAGCACAGCCAAGGTCACGCACGACCGTTTCCATTGCTGTCGCCGCGAGCACCATGATGGTAATGTCAGGATCTACCGCGAGGGCCGCAGTATAGCAGGCGCGCGCGAGATCAGCGTCGACGCTGGCCATATTCGACAATGCACCATGCAGTTTCAGGTGTTTGACAGTGCCGCCCGCGCGCCGGGCCATGGCTTGGGCCGCGCCCAGCTGGTAAGCGACGGCATTGGCGATTTCATCGTGCGAAAGCGGCAGTTGCCGCCGCCCAAACCCCTTAAGGTCCGCAAACCCCGGATGCGCCCCGATCCCGACGTTGTTTTTGACAGCAAGCCCCATCGTTTGCGCCATCACGTCAGGGTCGCCTGCGTGGAACCCGCATGCAATATTGGCCGAAGTCACGATATCCAGCAGCGCGGTATCATCGCCCATTTTCCAAGGCCCAAAACCTTCGCCCATATCGGCGTTTAAATCGACGGTACGTGTCATGATATTCCTACGCTAAAGATCATCGCCAGCGGTTACGCCGCTGATCAGTTGATAGCTGAGCAAATCAGCGATGTCATGCGGATCGCGGATGATCGGTGTGGTTTGCGTGCGGAGCGCGGCCAATGTGGCCTTGTCTGACACAGCTGTCGCATCGGCTTCTTGCAAGGTCACAAAGTTGAACCGCAGTTTGGTGCCCGGGGCGGCTTGCGCAATACGTGGCAGGTCGGCGGGTAAAACGCTACCGATCCTCGGGTAGCCGCCGATGGTTTGGCATTCGGCCAGCAACACATAAGGCACGCCGTCGCCCGTCATTTGGATGTCACCCGGGACGATCAGATCAGAGGTGATGTTACGCCCGCCGCTGAGGCCAAAGGGGATATCATCATAATCAAGTCGCACGCCTTGCCGGTTGCCACGCGGGCTGCGTGTGAATGTGGTTGCCGCAAAGCGGGCCAGCGTTGCCGGATCAAAGAAATCAGTCTGGGGGCCGGGCATCACACGGACCGTCCCGCCGGCGCACCGATCAGTTGGGGTTAACCGCATGGGCGGTGTCAGGGGATCGGTGTCTTTCCCAAGGGGAAGGCTCATCCCCGCTTGCAATACCCCCCCGATCCCGGCGGTCAGGTGTGCGGCGCGGCTGCCCATGATGGATGGCGTATCGATACCGCCTGCAAAAGTGAGATAACCAAAGACGCCCTGCTTTGCCCCACCGATGGTCAGTTTTTGTCCGGCGCGCAGCAGCACGCTGGTATTTTGCGGCACCGGTGTCGCATCAATGCTGGCTTGCATTTGCGCCCCCGTCAGCGTGATCCGCATGTCGCTATCCACGCTAAACACCCCGCCGAATCCCATCATCTCAATCCCGGCTTGTATGGGGATATCTAGGATCGCAGCTGCCTCAAGAATGGCTAAGCGATCAGCCGCACCACCGGTTGACAGACCTTGCGCGGTCCATCCAGGGCGCCCAAGATCTTGGATCGTGACGCCAGGGCCAATGCTGTGGATGATGAGATTGGGCATCAGGTGATCACCGAAACTTGCGCACCACCATTTGTGTCGCTGCGATCTTTAAGGCTTGTGAGTTCGGCGTCTCCTACTGCGCAAAATTGCACGGCATCGCCGGGTTGAAATGCAAAGGGGGCAGGTGTGTCGGGTTGATAGACCCGAAAGGCGGTTTGACCGATATGGCGCCAGCCCGTAGGTGCATCCGCGGCAAAGATGATCAGCTGTCGGACAGCGGCGACCAAGGCCCCGTTAGGCATTTGAGGAGTGAGGTCCGATTGACGCGCGATGTCCCAATGTGGAGGCAGCATGCCCAGATAGGGCTGACCGGGGGCGAAGCCTAGGGCAATGACACGCAAGCGTTGTCCGGTGATTTCAGCTGCGGCCTGATCGGGCGTGACACCTGCCATTGCGGCGGCTTCGGCCAATTGCGGGGCGTGATCGGTGCCAAAAGCGACAGGAATTTGCCACAGGCGGCGCGGCCCGGTGCCTGTCATTTTTGGTTGCGCTAGTTGCTCAGATAGGGTCTGCGCAAGCGCTTGGCGGGTGATTAGCGCGGGGTCGAACCCAACCCTGACCGAGATCAACGAAGATGCGACTTCGACCACGCCCTTGATATCTGCAGATTTAAGCTGTGTCGCAAAAGCGATTGCGCGCGTGTTCGCATCTTCGCTGAGGCTGCGTGCAAAGCGCACCAAAATCCCATCAACGCCAAGTGGGCAAATTTCTGGTTTGGTCATGTGCAGGGTTCAATCGGGCCGTCGTGGTTGGCCCAGTCGATAAACCCATCTTTCAAATGCGCCGCTTCGAACCCCATATCGTTGAGGGTGGCAACTGTCAGCGCCGACCGCCAGCCAGAGGCGCAATGGAATATAAAGCGTTTATCTTGGGCGAAGATGTCTTTGAAATAGGGGCTGTCGGGATCAACCCAAAATTCGGCCATGCCGCGTGGGCAGTGATAACTACCGGGAATAGCGCCGCTACGTTGGCGTTCACGTACATCGCGCAGGTCGACGAAAACGACCTGAGGATTATCAATCATGGCCATGGCATCGACAGTATCAATTTCGGCGATTCGAGAACGGGCGGCGGCGACCATCTGGGCGGCGGTTACCTTAAGTTGTGGCAAAATTTCCCTCATGCACCAATTTCGTGCCGATAGTATGCGTGGCCTTCAACAGAATATCCAGATCAGAATAAGTCGTTCGGTGATTGGTGATGTTCACACGGATCACCGTGTCGCCGTTGAGCACAGTCGTGGATGGCGCCGCGACCCCATCAAGCTGCAGTTGAATGACGATTTCGGCGTTCAAACGGTTAAGGTCGATATCGGGGGCCATAAAACGGAAGCAGCATATATTGAGCGCAACAGGTGCACTTAGTTCAAACGCTGGGTCTGCGTTGACCTTTTCAGCCAAATACACCGCCTGATCGCAGTTTTGCGTGATCAATTGCCCTAGTTTATCCGTGCCATGTTCCATCAGTTGCGCCCAGATTTTAAGTGCACGAAACCCGCGCGACAATTCAGGCCCGTATTCCGTTGGCCACGGGTTGCCAGCGGCAAGCCCGCGTTCAGCGGCGGCCAGGTAGTCGGGGCGCTCTGAAAACGCGCGACGATGTGTGTCCTCGTCCCGGATCAATATGAACCCAGCATCGTAATTCACATGCAGCCATTTGTGGAAATCAAAGGCGATACTGTCGGCACGGGTGAGCCCAGTCAGGCGCGGTTTGATTTTGTCGCTTAATATCGCGGTTGCCCCAAAGGCCCCATCGACATGGAACCACAGGTTTTCAGTAGCTGCGATATCGGCCAATGTGTCCAGGTCGTCGATTGCCCCCACATTGACTGCGCCCGCTGTCCCAATGATCGCAAAGGGTGTTAGCCCGGCTGCCCGGTCTGCAGCGATCGCGGCTTGCAAGGCAACAGTGTCTATTTCAAACGAATCGTTCACCGGGATTTTGCGTAATGCATCGCTACCAAGGCCAAGCATGTCAAATGTCCGGGCCACGCAAGAATGGGTTTGGGTTGATGTATAGCCAACCAGTCCCGATGGGACCCCAGACTTGCGCGCTGCGAAATTGTGTACCTTGTCGCGTGCGGCTTTCAGTGCGATCAGCGTCGCAATGGATGTCCCTGATACCACTAACCCGCTGGCGGTGTCGGGAAACCCAAAGAGCGATTTGCACCAGTTAACGACCTGTTTTTCGATATATATCGCGCCGTGGTCGCGACCACCAAGATTGGCATTCATCGCGGCGGCAACCATATCTGCGATGATGTTTGATGGCGTGCCAGACCCGTGGACCCAACCAAAGAAGCGCGGATGGGTATTGCCGACGCCATAGGGCAATAGCGCAGCCATCTGCGCATCAGTCGCGGCTGGATCGCCTTGCATCGGGACCTGCGGGCAATTTTTTAAATCTTCCGGCGGGGCCGTCCACACTTTGCCTGTACCATTGCGGGCCATTTGGTCGATGGCGCTGTCCAGCATGTAATGCGCGCGGGTACGGAATTTGTCCCAGTTTTCAGGATCAAGCGAGGGTGTGTTGGGGAAATCAGTCATACGCCGAATAGGAGGGTTACCGCGGAAAATGACAAGCGCTGAAATCACTTTTTTGAAATTCTGAAAATCCGCTTTATCTTGTGCAAAGCATAGGCGATTGCGCGAGATACGCCCTTTTGCCATGTGATTTACGAATTGCGTATAAGTCATATGCATACATACGTGGGTTTTTCTGGGATGACGTACTGGTAACCGACGCCGTACGCCCCTAACTATGACCAAATTGCGCGTGCCGCGATGGCGCTGCCTAACGCACTATTGAGCCAAAGGAATATATCATGTCACAAGATGGGGCTCCGGATTTGACGGGTCAGCTAAGGTTTGATGGCGATAAGGGGGCGGGCTGGTCGAAATGGTTGGCCATTTTGATGGGTCTCGCGATGGTTGGCTGGATGGGCAGCGGTCAATTCGCGCCAGAGACCGCAGAAGAAGAAACCGTCGAAGACGCAGCGCCGAGCCTTGTGACTGTGGCGGTAATCCCATCGGCTGCGCAAGATGTAGAGCTCGTGCTTACCGCTGAAGGACAATCAACGCCAGATCGGTCAACCCAAATCCGCGCCAAAGCAACTGGTCAGATCATGTCTGTTCTTGTTGAACGTGGTGACTTGGTGACCGCGGGCCAAGAAATAGGCCGCATCGATGCGGAAACAGTTGAGGCGCAGGTACTACAGGCACGAACCCAATTGGCCCAAGCCACGCGCGATTATGATAACGCAGTCGCGTTACAAGACCGCGGCCTTGCGACCGAAGACCGCGTTTCTGCTGCACGCGCCGCCGAGGCTGCCGCAGAAGCAGCGGTCACCGCAGCGGTCGAACAGCTTGATAATACGATTATCACCGCGCCATTTGCAGGCCGTCTGAACGATATGACCTTGGACGAGGGTGAATTTGTGAACAATGGCGATGCCGTGGCCGAAGTTCTTGATAACGACCCGTTGACCGTTGTCGTGCAGGTCCCACAGCAAGCGCTGTCGCGGTTGAACAAAGACGACGCCGCGCGGGTGTCTTTCATCACAGGTGAAGAGCGTGAAGGTGCCATTGGATTTATTGGTAGCAACGCTGATGCGCAGACGCGCACATTCCGTGTCGAGGTAACAGTAGATAACCCGAATAGCGAAATGCCTGCAGGGTTAAGCGCGCGTATCGAAATTCCAACGGGGCAGGCGCGTGGCCACTTTATTTCACCGGCGATTTTGTCGTTGGGCACCAGTGGTGATCTGGGCGTAAAGACAGTGGCCGAAGGCGATGTCGTGGCTTTTAGCCCCGTATCGATCGTGCGGGCGCAACCCGATGGGATTTGGGTGACAGGCCTGCCAGAAACAGCCGACATCATTACGGTTGGTCAAGGTTTCGTTGAGGCAGGTGATGTGGTGAATCCCCAGCCGCCCGCCGCCGCACAAACAGCGGATGCGTCCCAATGAATGCGTTGATTGACGCTGCGTTTAAACGCAGCAAGGTTGTTCAACTGATTCTTGTGTTCCTGCTGATCGTGGGGGCCGCGTCCTATGTGGGTATCCCAAAGGAAAGTAATCCAGAGGTCCCAATCCCAATCGTCTATGTTTCGACAAGCCTAGACGGGATTTCGCCCGAGGACGCAGAGGATGTTCTTGTTGGCCCGATGGAAGTTGAATTCGCATCGCTGACGGGTCTCAAGTCGATGACCGGCGTTGCTAGCGAAGGCCACGCAAGTGTTCAGCTTGAATTCGAAGCGGGCTTTGATTCAGACGATGCTTTGGACAAAGTTCGCGAAGCGGCTGACAAAGCCGAAAACGAACTACCGCAAGACGCAAATGTCACGGTGACAGAAATCAACACGGCGCTGTTCCCGATTTTGACAGTGATCCTGTCCGGCCCTGTGCCCGAACGAACGCTCAACACGATTGCCGAAGACCTGAAAGACGATATCGAAGCCCTGGGCGGCGTGCTCGAGGTCGAGGTGGGTGGTAAGCGTACTGAGTTGCTTGAGGTCCTTATCGATCCCACGGTGTTTGAGACCTACAATCTGTCATTTGACGAATTGATCGGGTCTATCACCCGCAACAATCAGTTGATCGCCGCTGGCGCTATTGAAAGCGAAGCAGGGCGGTTGGTGTTGAAAGTGCCGGGCCTGATTGAAGATCTTGAAGACGTGATGGAACTGCCGGTGTTGGTGCGCGACCAGACGGTTGTGACCTTCGCCGACGTCGCGACGATCCGTCGTACATTTGTGGATCCAACTGGGTTTGCGCGCATCAATGGCCAGCCCGCGCTTGCGCTTGAGATCAAGAAACGGTCTGGCGCGAATATTATTGAAACGGTGGCTGCTGTGCGCGAAGTGGTCACCAAATCCGCCGAAGCATGGCCTGAAAGCGTACAAATCCGCTATACGCTGGACGAAAGCGAAACCGTGGTTTCGATGTTGTCAGATCTTGAAGCCAACGTGATTGCGGCGATTTTCCTTGTGATGGTCGTGGTTGTTTATGCACTGGGGTTCCGGTCGTCGATCTTGGTTGGGCTTGCAATCCCCGGCGCGTTTTTGACTGGTGTCGCGGCGCTGTTCTTGATGGGCTACACGATGAATATTGTTGTGCTGTTCTCGCTCATTCTTGTGGTTGGCATGCTTGTGGATGGCGCGATTGTGACTGTTGAGCTGGCCGATCGATACCTGCACGAAGGACAATCCCCAAAGTCTGCCTATGCGCAGGCTGCCAAGCGGATGGCATGGCCAATCATTGCGTCGACGGCGACGACACTTTGCGTGTTTTTGCCGCTGTTGTTTTGGAAAGACATTGTCGGCCAATTCATGAAATTCCTGCCGATTACAGTGATTGCCACATTGGCGGCATCGCTGTTTATGGCGCTGGTATTTATCCCGGTGATGGGGGGGCTGATTGGCAAACGCCAACCGCAATCCAAGAAAGCCAAGGCGCAGATGTATGCGGCGGAACGCGGTGATCCACGGGATATGACCGGCTTTATGGGCGGCTATGTGCGCGTGCTCGAATGGTCTTTGCTGCGCCCATGGGTCACGCTGAGCTTTGCGATAATGGCGCTGGTCGGCTCGTTTGTGGCCTATGGCACCTTTGGCAACGGTTTGACGTTCTTCCCGTCGGTTGAACCAGATTACGCCCAAGTCGAAGTGCGCGCGAAGGATAATTTTTCCGTCTACGAACAAGACGCGTTGGTGCGTCAGGTCGAAGACAAGCTTGAGACCTATGACGAAATTGCCAGTATTTATGCGCGCTCTGGTTCGTCTAGCAGCACGGGCGACGTGATCGGGTCAATCCAGCTTGAGCTGCAAGAATGGGACACGCGCCGCCCCGTTGCGCTGATAGCCGAAGATATTCGTGCCGATATGGCGCAAATTCCAGGCATCGATATTCAGGTGCAAACCGACTCTGGTGGTCCGGGTGGCGGAAAACCGATCAACCTTGAAGTTCGTGGCAACAACGTTGCCGATCAAGAAGCGGCGGTGCAAATTATCTTAGACGAGATGGAGCGCATGGGCGGGTTTATTGACGTTGTCGACAGCCGCCCCAGCCCCGGCGTGGAATGGCAAATCAGTGTGGACCGCTCTGAGGCGGCACGCAGCGGTGCGGATGTTGCCCTGCTCGGCCAAGCCGTCCAATTGTTGACGCGCGGGATTACGGTCGCGGATTACCGTCCTGATGACACGGATGAAGAAGTCGATATCGTTGTCCGTTTTCCTGCGGTTGACCGGACTTTGGCCGAATTGGAATCACTGCGCGTTCCGACGGCATCGGGCCTTGTGCCAATCTCGAATTTCGTGTCGTTCATTCCAGCGCCGCGCAGCGGGATCATCACCCGTATCGATCAAGAACGCGTTGTAACGATTTCTGCAGATGTCGCACCGGGTGTTCTTGCCAATGACCAAACGGTTACGCTTGAGGAAGCATTGCCAAGCCTAGGCGTGCCCGCTGGGATCGAGGTCAAATTTGGCGGCGAAGCCGAGGATCAAGCCTCATCAATGATCTTCTTGATGGGTGCGTTTGTTGCGGCGATTGGGCTGATGTTTGTGATCTTGCTGACGCAGTTTAACAGTTTCTGGCAGGCGTTCATCGTGATGTCCGCGATCATCTTTTCCATCGCTGGCGTGCTGGTCGGTTTGATGGTGACGGGGCGACCGTTTGGCGTTGTTATGGGCGGGATCGGAGTGATCGCGCTGGCCGGGATCGTTGTGAACAACAATATCGTGCTGATTGATGCATTCAACGAATTCAAAAGTGAGGGGTTGTCATCGCTTGAGGCGGCCTTGCGCACAGGCGCGCAGCGTTTGCGTCCGGTTGTGTTGACTTCTGTCACAACGGCGCTTGGGCTGATGCCGATGGTGATCGGGTTGAACATCAACTTTTTCACCCGCGAAATCGTCTATGGTGCGCCGTCCAGCCAGTGGTGGACCGAACTATCAAGCGCGATTGCCGGCGGTTTGGTTTTCGCCACCCTGCTGACGCTTTTGGTGACCCCGGCGATGCTGATGCTTGGCGAACGGCGTGCATCACGGTCGGTTGGGAATGCAGCGGCGATGCCCGCTGAATAGCGGGTCTGGCCAACAAAAAAGGGGCGCGACCAGCGATGGTCGCGCCCCTTTTTTGTCGTGTCTTACAACTTACTTCAGATCGAAGCGATCAAGTTCCATCACTTTGACCCAAGCCGCGACAAAGCTGCTTACGAAACGTGTGCTCGCGTCGTCTTGTGCAAAGACTTCTGCAATCGCGCGCAGTTGTGAGTTTGACCCGAAGACCAGATCGGCACGTGTCCCTGTCGCCGTAACCTGACCTGTGGCGCGGTCGATGGCCTCATACAGATTGTTTTCGCCTGCAACGGGTTTCCACTCGATGCTCGCGTCAAGCATACCCGTGAAGAACGCATTGGTCAGCGCGTCAGTGGTTTCGCCAAACACACCGTGTTTGCTGCCGCCGGTATTGGCGCCCAACGCGCGCAACCCACCAACCAGAACAGTCATTTCTGGGGCTGAAAGGGTCAAAAGCTGCGCGCGGTCGACCAGAAGTTTCTCAGCGGGGACGCTGAAGTCTTTTGGGTGGAAGTTTCGGAAACCATCTGTTTCAGGCTCAAGAACGGCGTAGCTTTCGACATCTGTATCGTCTTGTGATGCATCCATGCGACCGGGGGTAAACGGCACCTCGATATCGTGGCCCGCATTTTTAGCGGCTTGCTCAACGGCGGCGCTGCCACCCAAAACGATCAAATCAGCGATTGAGATCTTTTTGCTGCCTGACTGAGCGTTGAACGCTGTTTGCACGCCTTCCAGCGCCGCCAAAACCTTTGCCAATTGCGCAGGTTCATTGACGGCCCAGTCTTTGGCCGGGGCTAAACGGATGCGTGCACCGTTTGCACCACCACGGTTATCTGATCCACGGAACGAAGAGGCAGAGGCCCAAGCCGTTGAAACAAGCTCTGAGATACTCAGACCAGTGTCCAAGATTGCTGCTTTCAAAGACGCGATATCGGTCGCATCAACCAAATCGTGATCGACTGCGGGGATCGGATCTTGCCACAACAGATCTTCTGCGGGGGCCTCATCGCCCAAGTAAAGCGATTTCGGACCCATGTCGCGGTGGGTCAGTTTGAACCAAGCACGGGCAAAGGCATCTGCGAATTCTGCAGGGTTGTCCAAGAACCGCTGTGAAATAGGCGCGTAGATTGGATCAAGCTTCAATGCCAAATCGGCAGTGGTCATCATCGGCGCATGTTTTGATCCGTCATGAGCATCTGGCACCGCGTCGGACATTGCACCTTTTGCGGGCTTCCACTGGTGTGCACCGGCGGGGCTTTTGGTCAGCTCCCATTCGTTGTTAAGCAGCGTTTCAAGATAGCTCATATCCCAAGTGATTGGGGTAGGGGTCCACGCACCTTCGATGCCGCTGGTCGTTGTATGCACGCCTTTGCCGCTTTCGAAATCATTGGCCCAGCCAAGCCCCATGGCTTCCATTGGGGCGGCTTCTGGTTCTGGGCCAACAAGGGCGGGGTCGCCCGCACCGTGACATTTTCCGAACGTATGGCCCCCTGCGACCAGCGCGACGGTTTCTTCGTCGTTCATTGCCATCCGGCCAAATGTGTCGCGGATATCAAACCCAGAGGCGAGCGGATCAGGGTTGCCGTCTGGCCCTTCGGGGTTCACGTAAATCAGACCCATCTGCACCGCCGCAAGCGGGTTTTCCATCTCACGCTCACCGGAATAGCGGCTGCCTTCTTTGTCGGATGTCGCCAACCATTCGGTCTCAGCGCCCCAATAGATGTCTTCTTCGGGCTCCCAAACATCAGCACGGCCGCCCGCAAATCCAAAGGTCTCAAAACCCATCGATTCGAGCGCGACGTTCCCTGCGAGGATCATCAGATCAGCCCAAGAGATATTATTGCCGTATTTTTGTTTGATCGGCCACAATAGGCGGCGGGCCTTATCAAGGTTGCCGTTATCTGGCCAGCTATTGAGCGGTGCGAAACGCTGCGTCCCTGTGCGCGCACCACCACGGCCGTCCGCATTCCGGTAAGTCCCAGCGCTGTGCCAAGCCATGCGGATAAAGAAAGGACCATAGTGACCATAATCCGCAGGCCACCAGTCTTGGCTGTCTGTCATCAAAGCGGTCAAGTCAGCTTTTAGCGCTTTCAGATCAAGCGCTTTGAATGCTTCAGCATAGTCGAAATCAGCGCCCATTGGGTCAGCCGCCGGTGTGTTTTGGTGCAAAATGCGTAGATTTAGCTGGTTTGGCCACCATTCACGGCTTGAACGCCCTGAAACTGTTGTGTGGGCTGCGCCACCATGCGCAACGGGGCATTTCCCGATGTTATCTCCGTCCATGTTTTTCTCCGATTCTGGCTGAACTTTAGCTACTTACGGCGTCGATCATTCAACGCTGTTAAGATCAGGCTAACATGACTTTAGAATTAGTTTAAGTTGCATTTTCTAATAATGGCGATAACTATAAGTTATGAATAATCTCACGCTTAAACAATTACGCTACTTTGAGGCGCTGGCCCGCCACGCCCATTTTGGCCGTGCGGCCGAGGCCTGCGCGATTTCACAGCCTGCGCTTTCTGTACAAATTAAAGATCTCGAAGAAAGTTTAGGGACGCCACTGTTCGAGCGTAGCTCGCGGCATGTGCAGCTTACGCAGTTTGGCCAAGATTTTGCGGGGCGCGCTCGCGCGATTTTGCAATCGGTTGACGAATTGGGTGAAATGGCGCGCGCAGCCCAAGGCTCGCTAAGCGGCCGTTTGCGCATCGGGGTGATTCCCACAATTGCTCCCTATCTTTTACCGCAGCTGATCGCACGGTTGGACAAAACCTATCCGAATCTTGATGTACAAATCCGCGAAACGGTAACGCCGCGCCTGATTGAAGAGCTTGCCGAGGGGCGGATCGACACCGCAATTGTTGCCTTGCCCGTTTCAGAGCCATGGATGACAGAAATTCCACTGTTCGACGAACGCTTGGTTTTGGTGCGCCACGAATCACAAGATGGTCAGCCCTGCCCAGATATCGAAGAGCTGCGTTTGATGCGGTTGTTGCTCCTCGAAGAGGGGCATTGCTTTCGTGACCAAGCTTTGTCGTTCTGTAATTTCCAAACCTCTGTTCCGCGCGACGGCTTGGATGGGAGTTCCCTGTCGACATTGGTGCAAATGGTTGGTGCAGGCATTGGCGTGACATTGATCCCCGAGATGGCAATCCCCGTCGAAACCCGTGCAGCCCCAGTTTGTATCAGCCGTTTTGAGGCCCCCGAACCGTCGCGCTCCGTCGGTATGATCTGGCGGAAGACAAATCCACTTGCCGCCCAGTTTGCTGGCCTAGCTCAGCATGTTCAGGAAGCCGCGAAAGTGCGTTTGGACACGTTTAACGTGAAATTCAGTTCTTGATATTACGTATGCCCGAACTATCGTTTGGGCATAATTTATCGGGATTTCACAGTGTCGGACACCAATCATTCCTTGGGGATGCAGTCCACGGGCTATGCTTTTCGCGACTTTGTCGCATGGAGCCTTGTTGGTTTGCTTCCATGGTTGCTCTACTTGCAGCTCGCGCATGTTTTGCCTTTGCATCAAACAGAATTCCTGTGTTTTGCGCTTGCGGCGATTGTCATGTGGATATTTCGACTGACACCGGATTTCGTGCCTGGGCTTGCCTTGCTATTGATCGTGGTGCTGCTTGGGATCGTGCCTCGCGAAATCGCGTTTAGCGGTTTCTATTCGCAGGTCTTTTTTCTGATCTTTGGCATATTTGTGCTGGCGGCGCTGCTTGCCGAAACCTCTTGGTTGAACAAGCTAGAAGCGGTGTTGGTACGTAAGAACGCGTCGTTCCCGGTCAGGCTGCTTGCCGTTGTCGCATCGGGGGTTTTGCTCACGCTCGTGGTGCCGTCCCCGCTTGGGCGGGCAAGCATGGTCCAGCCGCTTGTGCACAGATTTTTTCGCGCGGATCGGGCGGCGAATAATAGTTTTTTGGCGTTAGCGCATATCCACGGCGCGACACTGCTATCGACGATTATTCTGACGGGGAATCCGTTAAACTTTGTGCTGCTCGGGATGCTCGATGATCAGACCAGCAATCGGTACCAGTGGTTGGGGTGGCTGCAAGCTGCGAGCGTCGCGGGATTAGTGATCGCGGTCGGCTTTGCCGCCGCACTGTTTGTCTTTGCTGTCAAACGCGGGGCCGGCGCCGGCACGCAAGTGGACGATGCCGCAATCGACATCCAAGCGGACCCGATTAGAGATTGGGCGACGCTTGGGCTCTATGCATTTTTACTGGTCGCAATCCTGACACGCCCCATCCATCAGGTGCCGCTTGAATGGATTGTGCTGTCACTCGCAATGGCTGTGTTCTTTTTCTCTGGGCTTACTTTGGCAAACCTGCGGAGCCGGTTTGACTGGCCGACCTTGATTTTTGTCGCCACGGTTGTGGCCTGGGGGCCGATGTTAGATCACCTTGGGCTTAGCCAATGGTTGGCTGACCAGATGCCAATTTTGGTTCCTATTTTTGAACGTAACCTTTACCTTGGATTTGCGATTACAATGGCGGGTGTATTTGTGATCCGGCTTGCAGTGCCGGGCGCACCTGCCTTTATCATCCTTGCCAGCGCTTTGCTGCCGTTTGCGCAAACCATTGGGATATCCCCTTGGGTGCTTGGCTTTACGATTCTTACCGTGTCCGAAGGGTTTATTTGGCCTTACCAGCATGGCGTTTTTTCGCAAAAAGTAACGACGCTTGACGCCGAGCGCACCGCGTATCGCATGTCGTCGCTCATTATCTTCAATATTTTCTTTTACCTGCTCCGTTGCGGAGCCGTCTTCCTAAGCATTCCGTTTTGGAAAGCACTGAACCTGATCTAGAGGCCCCGATGAAACAATTCTTCGCCGTTGCAAAATACGTCGTGATTGCAGCCCTGCTGGTTGTGGTTGGGCGGCTTGTGCTGACGCAAAACAATGAGCAGGCCAAAATATTGGTCGTGCATTCTTATAACAACGACCTTGCCTGGGTGAACGACGTCGATGGTGGCATTCGCCGTGCCATTGCGGCCGCCCAAGCGTCGGATGGTCCCCGGCTTAATGTGCGGACCCACTATATGAATTTGCGCAATCATCCGGATTGCAATTTTTACAAAAACGCGGCGGCCGAAGTGCGGTTTACGCTAGATGATTGGAAGCCAGAGGTCATCATTTTGGTCGATGATCTTGCGCAGGCGCTTGTTGGATTTAACCAGCTAGAACTAGACGAAAGCGCGGACCGCTACGCCTTGGCCCAAGATTTGAACGATTGGATTTCTGGCGGGCGCTGTGCCACTCCCGCGCTCGATTTCTTTGGGCTGGATGATCCGGGCAAAGCGCCCCTGCCAGAGCTCGTTTTTGCGGGGGTCAATGGCAGCGTGGCACATTATGGCTATGATCAAGCGCGTAATGTTTCAGGCATTTTTGAACGTAAAAACTACGCCGCGTTAATCGAAACGCTGGTCTCACTTGAGCAAGCATACCCGGGTGACGTGGCGGGGATTATGATGCTCAACGACGCATCCCCTACAGCTATCACCGAAAATCAAAACTACCGCGCGGAAGATTGGGCGCCGTTTGCCGCCGCCCCGCCAGTGAATGCCGCCAGCATTGCAGAGTGGGAGGACGCCGTCACGCTGGCAAATGAGCGGAATCTGATGCTGTTGATCGCGAATTATCAAAACGTGTCGGACGCGAATGGTCAGCCCGTCGCCGCAGAGGACCTGATCGCATGGACCGAATTGAATGCAAAACTGCCGGTGTTAGGGGTGAATACCCGATTTGTGGCGGATGGAGGCATGATGACCGTGGCAATCGCAGGATCAGAACAGGGTGAAGTCGCGATGGAACTTGCACTGGCCACATTGGATGGCGCAACCGATCGGCCACAACGCGACGCTAAGCAGTTCTTGATTGGTATGAACCAAAGTCTGGTCCGCAAACGCGGGTTGGTACTCCCCGCAGTTTACGAGGCATTTAGCCGTGAAATTGGAAGCTTTGTGCCCGTCGTTGCCCAGCTTTATGTCGTACAAGATGGAGACAGTGAATGAGCGCGCTTGACCCGGTCCCGCCGATGCATTTGAAAGCCCTGCTTTTTGATTTTGATGGGGTGTTGATAAACAGTCTGCCAGTGATGAAACGTGCGTTTTTCGCGGCTCTCCAAGAGGTTTATCCCAACCGAACCATGCCGCATGAGGCGTTATTTGCGGAGTATCAAGACTATCTTGGTATGGGATTTCCGCAAATTATGCGAAACCTCGGGCTTTCGCACGACATGTTCGAGCCGTTTCGCAAACACAGTCGTAAACTAGCCCACAATGTTCAGCTTTATGATGGCGCGATTGATTTACTTTCATGGGCGCGCGGCAAAGGTTTGCTGATGGGTATTGCGACGGGAAAGGACTACGAGCGCACTATTGAACTGCTCGAGCAATTGCACATTCGCGACTATTTTTGTGCGGTCTATGCCAGCGATCGCGTGGGGGCACCTAAACCAGCCCCCGAAATGGCCCAGCGGTTCGCGCGCGATAATCAATTGGCGATGTCGGATTTCATTCTGATTGGCGATGCTTCTGCGGATATTCGGTGCGGTCAAGCTGCTGGGTGCCGTACGGCTGCGGCGGCGTGGGGCTACACAGCGCGATCTACACTTTGCGCGCTTGGCCCCACTTATGTGTTTGATAGCCCAGCCGATGCGCAGGAGCAGCTTGATCCGATGGTACTTTCGCAAGGATGGGTCCAAGGATGAAATGGTTATTTGCGCTTTGCACGGCGTTCCTGATCACCATCGGGCCTGCGGTGGCACAGCAGCATTGCCCGGATGTGGCGGTGGATGTCTCGGATGGGCCGCTGATTATCGGAACCAAATTTGCGCCGCCATTTGTGATGGGATCAAAGGATGCGCCCGAAGGGCTTTCGGTAGATTTTTGGGAACTTATCGCGGGATGCATGGGATTGGGGCCGTCAGATTATTCTTATGTGGAATTCGGCACCAACGCCGAACTCGTTCTGGCAACCTCTGCAGGGCACGTGGATTTGGCGCTGTCGAACCTGCCGCTGAACGTCGCACACGAACAGATCGTTGATTTTGCATTCCCTTATTTCGAAGCCTCGCTTGGGTTAATCGTTCCAGATCGGAGCAGGGGCGCCAATTTTGCTGTCCTTTTGGGGCGTATTTTTCACTCAAATATCTTGATGATTGTGGCGGGCCTTCTTGGCTTTATGGTCTTTGTCGCGCTGATTTATTGGTGGATGGAACGGCGCAGCGGCAATGAATTTTTCACGCAGGGGCCGCTTTCTGGGCTTTACCGGGCGATGATATGGTCCGCGCTTTTGGTGTTTCAGGGGCAGGGCAACCCGTTTGAACTGCGGTCCCGGTTTGGGCAATTGTTCGTGCTACTGCTGATGTTTGTCGGGGTCACGATTATTTCCAGTTTCACAGCGATTATCACGTCAAGCCTGACCTTGCAGGCGCTTGAACCAGAGCTGAATACCATTGCCGATCTCGAAACCCGTAGTATTGCCGTGATTAGTCAAAGCGATGCAGCCGCATGGACCGATGAGGCGGGTATAACCGTCAAATCAATGCGTGCATTTTCTCAGGTGCAGCGCGATATTGACGAAGGTGCGATTGATGCCTTTATGCACGATGATGCGGTCCTGCGTTATTTGGTGAATGATCGCATTTTAACGGGTGTGAAACTTGCCCCTTTGACTGTGGCACCGAGCCGCTACGCTGTTGCCTTGCCGCCAAATAGCGCATTGCGCGAACCAATCAATCTCACATTGTTGACCATTTTGGATGACCCAATCTGGCAAAACATTCAGCAAGATTATTTTGGCACGCGCTGACTTGTCCGCGATGGCCCGCCCGTTATGCTGCGCGTAGGCTATTGGACAAATCATGATGTACAAGACAAACCCGCTGAACCCGATGCTGAGCGTAGATATTGATCTATTTACCCTGTGTCATAGCGATACAGCAGCGGAACAGGGCATTTATAATCTGCCCCAAGATGCGCAGGTCGTCACAAACCTGACCCGGCTATGCCAAAAGGTTTTGCAGCCCGCGATTACCCATTTTGATCTGCCGCTTTTTGTGACCAGCGGCTACCGTTGCCCGCAATTGAATGCTGAGATTGGCGGGTTGCCACAGTCGCAACATTTATATGGTGAGGCGGCAGATATCATGATGGGCGGCATCGCAAATGATACATTGGCAATTTGGTTGGCCGAGAATACGGATTTTGATGAAATTATTCTTGAGAAATTCGATCCACGCTGCGGTGAATACGGCTGGGTGCATGTGTCTTGCACCGCCGACCAAAACCGTAAAAAGCTGTCGACCTTTGATGGTGACAGCTTTCACGATGGGTTTCATTATTTTGATCTAGCGCGGAAGTAGATGCGCGCCTTGGGGCACCGGATCATCGAATGTTTTGAGGCTGTCTTTGATCGCTTCTTCGACAAGGTGTTGGATCAGTTCGGAAAACAGCAGCGGCGGATCGGCGGCTTCCCATAGGAAGAACCCATATGATCCGGGGATCGGGTTAATCTCGTTAAACCACAGTTCGCCAGTTTGATCGTCGACCATGAAATCGATGCGTGGTGCCCCGCGCAGCCCCAGAACCGAAAACGCGGCTGATGCGTATTCATAAATACGGGCTTGCAGCCCCGCTGGAATATCCGGGTTAATGTCGCGGGTCAGTGACAACATGCCTTGCGAAGGCACCGGACCATTGCCCAGCTTACCGCCTTTTTTGGGCGGGCTACCGTCACCGGACGCCAGATATTTTTCTTTGAAATCCAGCAGGTCCGCCGATGATTTGGGGCGTTCAATTGCGGAATGATAAATCTGGCCGTCGCGATAGGTTAGGGCGACATTATACTCCACGAGATTTTGCACCTTGGGTTCCACCAAAGCAAATCCATCTTGGCGCAGCACAGCCTGACTAAGCGCGATGAGTGTTTCGTCATCCGTGGCAATCCCAACGCCAATGCTTGACCCAAGGTTGGCGGGTTTCACAATGGCCGGGTAGCCGATTTGCTGGGCGACTTTTTGACAGAAAGCTTTGGGGTTTTGCAGCGTGTCATGGTTTGCGACCACATGATCAACGACATTGACGCCGACGGTTTTCACGATCGCTTTGGTCGCGTCTTTGCGCATGGCGATGGCGGAATTGGTGGCGTTAAACCCTGTCACCGGAATCCCAAGCAATTCCATCATGCCTTGAATGCGGCCATCTTCGCCGTAGGGTCCGTGGAACACGGGCAGCACGCAGTCGATGTTCTGAAAATCGCTGCCATCCATATGGCGCAGGCAAGGTCCGTTCTCACCCCATGCAAACTCCACCTGTTTGAGCCCCCCGGGGCGTGGTCGGAACGCGCCAAGGTCACGCAGCCGTTCCCCATGCATAAACCGCCCTTCAAAATCCAGATAGATGGGGATGATGTTGAGTTTGCGCATGTCAGCGGCATCCATCAACTGTTGGGCGCTGACAACGCTCACGTCATGTTCTTGGGTGGGGCCGCCAAAGACAACTGCGATATTTAGCTTGGTCACGGTCTACTGTCCTAGAATATCATTTCGCTCAGTGATAGTTGTAGGGGCACGGGCAGGCAAGCACCACGCGACCGGTGCCAAGAAGATAAAAGGTGAATGCGCATGAAGCCAATCGCGAGCGTAGAGTTGGGAAACCCTGACGGGCCAGTTGTTGTATTTGCCCATGGCTGGGGACGCACCCATGCTGATTTTCTGCCTGTTGCCGAACTGATCGCGGGTCAGGCGCGCTGCATTCTATTTGATCTGCCGGGCTTTGGCGATACGCCCCGCCCCGATGATGCTTGGGATACGCATGACTATGCGGATCACATGCGCAGCGTTTTGGCCGAGATGGTCGGCGACCGCCCGTATATCTGGGTCGGCCATAGTTTTGGCGCGCGCGTCGGTTTGCGGCTTGCCGCGCCAACCGGCAGCCCGATTTCGCAATTGGTTGTTGTCGCCGGGGCTGGGGTAAAGCTCCCGCGCCCACTTTGGCAGCAGTTACGTGGCCAATGGCGCAGCGCCCAGTTCAAACGCAAAAAGGCGCAGGCTGTCGGTGATGAAGACGCGATAATCGCGCTTGAAAAGATTTATGGCAGCGCTGACTATATACATAGTCGCGAGATTGGTATGCGCGACATCTTTTTACAAACCGTCAAAGAAGATCAAACAAACGAGGTTGGTCGCATTATTGCGCCGACCCATCTGATTTACGGTGCCAAAGATACGGCCACCCCGCCAGCCGAAGGGCGCGTGTTGCACGAACGTATCCCGAACTCTGTCTATATAGAGTGCCCCGCGTTTGATCACCTGTCGATCCTTACCCGTGGCCGCCACCAGATCGCTAACGTGATCAAAGACATCCTGACCGAGGCCCGCACATGACTATTCTCGTGAAACTGATCTTCCTTGGGGCTTTGGGCTATTTGCTAAAGGTGCGGTTGCGCACGCTACTCGCGTATTTTCAGCAAGAAGAATACGACGGCGCGCGCTATGTGGGTGCCCTGCAAACGGTACGTCTGTATGATATCCGCGCGAGCCTGGTCATTCTGGTCGCCTTTGGTCTGATGCTGTTGAATGCCCCAGCCGTTGTGCTTTTGATCGCAGCTGGCGCGCTGGGTGTGATCGCGTGGATGGAAAGTAAGTACCGTTTCAAGAAACCATTGGTGATGACTGAACGGGCACGGCGGATTTACCTGCTTGCGGGTGGGTTCTTGATCTTGCCGTTCCTGATCAGTTTCTATTGGATTATCTTTGCAGTGGTCGCCATTCAGCTGGCCCCATTTGCATTGATCGCCGCGAACCAAGCGCTGGCACCGTTCCAGCAGCGCATTAATGACAAGTATATAGTAGAGGCACGAGAGAAACTCGCGCGGATGGATCCACAGCGGATCGGGATCACGGGCAGCTTTGGCAAAACTACGGTCAAACACATCCTTGCCGAAATCCTCGAAGGGTCCGCACCTGTCTTTTACAGCCGTGGGAGTATTAACACTGTCTTGGGCCTGACGCGCCATATCCGCCAGCGCCTGCAGTGGTCGCATAAATACTTCATCGCCGAGATGGGGGCGTATGGTGAAGGGTCCATTGATCGGCTTTGCGATTTTGCGCAGCCGACGCTGGGGATCGTGACGGCGGTTGGTGATGCGCATACCGAACGGTTTGGCAGTATCGATGCGATCGCGCGGGCGAAATCTGAACTGGTTGCCTATGTTTGTGGAAATGGCGGATCTGCGGTGATCAATGCCGAGGTGCTACGCCACGCACCGTTTGCAGCGCTAAAGGAAAAATACGGCGCGCAGGTGATCACGGTCGCTGCTGAAAACGCTGACGTAATTGTAAATGCGCAGCCTGCGGCGGGTGGCGGCTGGACGATTGGCTTGCATTGGTCGGATGGCGCGCATGGTGATGTCAGTTTTGAATTGCCATTGCTTGGCGATCATAACGTGATGAACGCAGCATTGGCCGTTGTCCTGACATTGCATGTTGATCCGGATCTGCTGGACGATCTACCCTATTTCACCAAAGCGGTTTCGCAAATTCCGCACCGCCTGCAAAAGGTCGAAAGCCCCGGTGCGCCACTCATCCTTGATGACGCGTATAATGCGAACGAGCTGGGCTTTAAGTCTGCGGTCGCCACTTTACACGATCTCGCAAAGGAACGTGGCGGGCGGGCGATCTTGGTCACACCGGGTGTCGCGGAACTTGGGATGGAGCATGATGCGGTGCACGCGCGTTTGGCTGAAACCTGCAATGAATTTTGCGACACTATATATATAGTGAACCCAAGCCGTATTCGTAGCTTTGCGGATGGCCTTGATCGCGGGCGGGTGAATGTCATCGAAGTGGCGTCATTCTATGAGGCACGCGCAAAGATCGACGTGGACATCACGGCGCAAGATGTCGTGCTTTATGAAAACGACCTTCCTGATCTGTTAGAGGAACAACGATTCCTTTGAGGTCGCAAAAAATGAGCTAAAGAATCAAAACTCCCGGTCATTTGGCTGGGATTTTTGGTTTTTGGTGTGATGATTCCGGGAATCTGAACGTGGATTGGTGTGATTCCTGTGAATCTAGGGTGTGACTCGTTGTTGTTCTTGGTGAGTCTTGTGGAGCGTGCTGTGGAT
>CALLAF010000028.1 GCA_938002605.1 uncultured Paracoccaceae bacterium
ATCCAACCAACTAGTGCGTTCGCACAGGCGACCATCGCAAACTGCCCAAAGCTTATTTTTCCTAGAAGCCAAAGTATAACCAGCGAAGGGAAGACTATCCCTAAGAGAGATAGAACTGCGAAGGAAAAGAGGTTCCATACCCAAAACATTCTCAAGTCTCCTCTAAACCAACGCCTCGCCAGCGCCTGAAATCGCGCCGTCGGTTGATGCGTCGCCCATCAGCATTTCGTTGTGTGCTTTGCCTGACGGGATCATCGGGAAGCAGTTTTCGTGCTTTTCAACCAAGCAATCAAACAACACGGGGCCATCATGTGTGATCATTTCCATGATCGCATCATCCAGCGTATCGGGGTCGTGGCATTGGATGCCCTTCGCACCAAAGGCTTCGGCCAATTTCACGAAATCGGGCAGCGATTCAGACCAGCTTGATGAATAGCGTTCGCCATGCAGCAATTGTTGCCACTGGCGCACCATGCCCAGCCGTTCGTTGTTCAGGATGAACTGTTTGACGGGTAGGTTAAACTGCATGGCGGTGCCAAGTTCTTGCATGTTCATCAACCAAGATGCTTCGCCGGCGACGTTGATGACCAATGCGTCACGGTGCGCCATTTGCACGCCGATTGACGCAGGGAAACCATAGCCCATTGTGCCCAAACCACCTGAGGTCATCCAGCGGTTCGGGTCCTCGAACCCCAAATATTGCGCGGCCCACATTTGGTGTTGGCCAACTTCGGTGGTGATGTAGCGGTCGTGCTTTTTGGTCAGTTCTTCAAGACGTTGCAGGGCATACTGCGGCTTAATGATTTTGCCTTCCTGCTTGTAATCCAAGCATTTCACGGCACGCCAATCGTTGATCTGATCCCACCAGTTAGACAGGCCTTCTTGGTCAGTCTTGCGCCCGCGGGCTTTCCAGACGTTCAACAGGTCTTCCAAAACATGGGCAACATCACCTAAAATTGGAATATCAACGTGAATGACTTTGTTGATGGATGACGCATCGATATCGATATGCGCTTTTTTCGATCCCGGGCTGAACGCATCCAAGAGCCCGGTGATCCGGTCGTCAAAACGCGCGCCGATGTTGATCATCAGATCGCAGTCATGCATTGCCATGTTCGCTTCATATAGCCCGTGCATGCCCAACATGCCCAACCAATTGTCGCCAGAAGCCGGATACGCACCCAAACCCATCAAGGTTGAGGTGACCGGGAACCCCGTTGCCCCCACCAATTCGCGCAGCAACTGTGATGCCGCTGGCCCTGAATTGATAACCCCGCCGCCCGTATAAAATACGGGGCGTTTGGCTGTCTCCATTGCCTTGGCCAATTCGGTGATGGCATCCATGTCACCCTTCACCTGCGGGTTATAATGCGTCTCAACCTGTTTGGCTTCCGTATAGGTGCCAGTTGCAAATTGTACGTCTTTGGGGATGTCGATCAGAACCGGGCCGGGGCGGCCAGATGTGGCGACATGGAATGCCTCGTGCATTGTGGCGGCCAGTTGATCGGTCTCTTTAACCAGCCAGTTATGTTTGGTGCAGGGGCGGGTGATGCCGATTGTGTCGGCCTCTTGAAACGCATCTGACCCTATCATGAATGTTGGCACTTGACCCGTCAAAACGATCAGCGGGATGCTATCGAGTAACGCATCTGTTAGCCCGGTCACAGCATTTGTCGCACCCGGACCAGAAGTCACCAATGCCACGCCGGGTTTGCCGGTTGAACGCGCATAACCTTCGGCGGCGTGAACGGCACCCTGTTCATGGCGCACCAAAACATGGGTAATGCTATTTTGTTGAAAAATTTCATCATAAATCGGTAGAACGGCACCACCAGGGTATCCAAAGACGACTTCCACACCCTGATCGATCAAGGCCTGTACTACCATTTTTGCGCCCGTCATGGCTTTTGTCATTGTTCTCGCGTCCTATCCGCTGATGTTTTCATTAGTCACAAAAAAACCCCCGAGAGTGTCGGAGGCGCATGGGATCGTTATGGTCTTACCGTTACCGGCCCATGCGCGTGTATCTTAGAATGAGTACGACCTTAGTCATCGGGTTTCCTTTGCGTGTAGGGCGACAATAAAGGTGTCAAAACCAAGGGTCAACAGGTGATTGGAGAAAATGTCGTTTGTGAGTGGGTTTTTGGAACTTTATTTCAGGCGACTACGGTCTTCCGACTTAAGCAGGTCTTAGGGAAATGAAGGTAGAGGTTCATTGTGCCTACGAAAACGGAAAACAGTATGGATCAGATACTCACAAAACTTATGCCACGCGCCTGGTGGCATTGGCCTATTTCGGTGCTTTTCTGGAGTGTGATCGATTCCCTTATTGTGATGGCAATGGAATTTTTCATTTTGGGTATCGGATCGCATAAATTTTCAGAACATTTCTTGATTTCGATGGCAACATCTACTCCGCTGGTTACGATTGCGCTTATTTTGATTGTGCGTGGCGAAAGGCTGCGTCGCGACGCGATGCGTTTGGCACGAACAGATTCTTTAACAGGTCTGCTAAATCGCGGGGCGTTTATGGCACGTCTTGAAAAACAGACGAACGGCGTTCTGTTTATGCTCGACCTTGACCACTTTAAGGATGTGAATGACGGCTTTGGCCATCCTGTTGGCGATGAAGTCTTGCGTGGTATGGCTGAAAGGATGCGTCATCTGGTGCGCACAACCGACATTGTTGGACGTTTAGGTGGTGAAGAATTCGCGATATTTGTGCCGGGCATTGACCCTGATAGTGCCGAGAAACTTGGCGCACGCCTAAGTGAAGGGGTGCGCCACATAGAAGAGTATTCCGGTACCGCCATCAATGTCACATCGTCGGTTGGATTACTGCAAGCTAACGGCGAGTTGGATACAAAACGCTTGTTGAGCGAAGCTGATAAGGCGCTTTACGTCGCCAAAGCAACCGGTCGCGCACGTGCGGTTTGGGGCGGCGACGATTCCTCAGTAGAACTGTGGTTGCCGCCGCAAGTATCAGCGTAAGTGCCGCATGCGCGGGCTATGAAGCGTCCGTGCCTATTTTATCTTGCGTACGCGTGTCAAAGTCCGTCGCGTCATGGCGTTCGTGTAGCTGGCCCTCGGGTGGGCCAAATGTACGGTTGACCATTGCACCACGCTGATATGCTGGGCGCGACATGACTTCATCCGCCCAGCGGATCACGTTCTTGTAAATCCCAACGTCAAGGAATTCGCCTGCATCATAGGCCCCGCCTTGGACCATACGCCCGTACCATGGTGCAGTGGCGATATCGGCGATAGTATAGTCCGCGCCGGATAGGAACTGCACCTCACCTAGGCGGCGATCCAGCACATCAAGCTGGCGCTTTGCCTCCATCGCAAAACGGTTAATTGGGTATTCGAATTTTTCAGGGGCATAGGCGTAGAAATGGCCAAAGCCACCGCCCATATAAGGTGCAGATCCTTGCAGCCAAAACAGCCAGTTCATCGCTTCGACACGTGCTGCAGGGTCTTTGGGTAAGAAGGCCCCAAATTTTTCTGCCAAATACAGAAGGATGGCGCCACTTTCAAAAACCCGGCTACCAGTCCCATGATCCATGAGCGCGGGGATCTTTGAATTGGGGTTCACATCGACAAACCCGCTGCCAAATTGATCACCATCTCCGATACGGATCAACCAAGCGTCATATTCTGCATCATGTCCGGCCGCGAGCAATTCCTCAAGCATCACCGTGACTTTTACGCCATTGGGTGTCGCAAGCGAGTAGAGCTGCAATGGGTGTTTGCCAACGGGCAGTGCCTTATCATGGGTTGCCCCCGCGATGGGACGGTTAATGCTGGCAAACTCACCGCCATTTTTTGCGTCCCATGTCCAAACCTTTGGCGGGACATATATATTGCTGCCAGTCATGTTTTTGTGCTCCGATATGGTCATTCGTTCGTCACGTGCAAATTGAGCCAGCAAACCGCCTAAGTGCAAGGCATTTTTATAAATTTGAACTTCGGCTTTGGCGCTGTTGCTGCGAAATGTCGACGTGAAAGCAACGGTTTGTGACTTTCAATCAATATTCGCAAGACATCTGAATTTTCTGTGGAATAGTGAAATCACGAAGAAATGATTAAAGAAAGGGACGGCGAATGTCGAAAAACCAACCCCAAACTATCTGGTCAACCTTCAAACGAGTAGCATTTTTATCGTCAACAGGCTGCGCCGCAGGTCTTGGCCTTGTTGCCGCGTCTGCCACCCACGTGCACGCGCAAGAACAATGTGCGACTTATACGATTGTGCGCGGCGACGTCCTCAGCAGTATCGCGCGACGTGCCGATGTGCCGGGCGGGTACCAAGCGCTTTTCAACGCGAATACGGATGTTTTGCCAAGCCCGAATTTGCTAGAGGTTGGGCAGGTGCTCAAAATCCCATGCGCGGACGGATCTTTGCCGCTGACCTCTGGTGCCGCCGCACCTGCGGTGACGTCTGCCCCGACCCTTCAGCCTGAAAGCCTTGATCGTCCGTTGCGGCTTGTGACCTCCAGCGGTTACGCGCCCTTCACAGACGAAAGCCTGCCCGGTGGCGGCCTGTTTACGCAAATGGTGCGCCGTTCGCTTGAATTGGGTAACGAGCAGCAGGAATTCGATATCATGTTTGTGAACGATTGGGGCTCGCACCTTGAGGTGCTTTTGCCATCGGGAGCGATCGATATGGCATTCCCGTGGTACAGACCCGATTGCAGCAAGCTTGAAAACCTTTCTGCACCAAACGCGGTGCGCTGTACGGATTTCAACCATTCCGAACCGTTTTACGACGCGCTCGTGGGGTATTACACCTTGGCTGGCAGCGCCTATGAGAACGCGGATAGCTATGAGGACTTATTTGGTGCGCGGCTTTGTCGCCCTGAGGTCTGGTTCACCTTTGACCTTGAGGCCGAAGCACTGGTCGCCCCAAATATTGAGCTGATCCAAGCCGAGACGCAGGCCGCATGCTGGGATCTTCTGCGCGACGGCGAAGTTGATGTCGTGACATACGACGCGCTGCCCGCAGAGGAAGATGCGGATAACGCAGGCATGACGGATGTTGTCGTTGATTTGCCTGAACTGACATCGCAGCAGACCCTGCATGTATTCGTGTCCAAGACCAACCCCAATGGTGATGCCTATATGGATATCATCAATGCGGGGCTCGAAGATCTACGTCTTTCTGGCGAATGGTTTGAAATTGTGCGTGAAGGCATCAAAACCACGGTTGAGAACTAAACAATGTTGCACCCGTCTTGGGCGGGCGCGACAGCTATTGGATTCCTGTGCCTTGCAGCACCCCATGTTCCATCGCGTAGCGTGTTAGACCTGCAGTCGAACTGATCCCTAGTTTGCTTTTGATATTGTTGCGGTGGGTTTCGACAGTACGCACGGATATATTCAAAATTCGCGCGACTTCTTTGTTAGATTTGCCTTGGGCCAATTCAAGCAGGATCGTTTGCTCTCGGCTGGTAAGCGCCTCGCGCCCGCCGTTTATTTTTGGACGCAGCGATCCTTTGGCACCGGTGCAAAGATATTGCTCGCCCGCAAGCACCGCATCAATCGCTTGGCGGATCGAATCCGTTGGCACGTCTTTCAGAATATAGCCGCTCGCACCATGGCTTAGCGCGGTCGAAATATATTCCGGGCTGTCATGCATCGACAGGATCACGATCAATGTCTCGGGGCGCTTTTCAAGGATCATCTCGGTCGCGGCCAACCCGGACAGACCCGGCATATTCAGATCAAGCAAGATCACATCGGGCGCCAGTGTTTTGACCTGATCAACGGAATCTTGCCCGTTATTAAGCGCGCCGACCACCTCTATATCATCATAGCTTTCAAGGATTGCCTGAATGCCTTCGGTGACCATTGGGTGGTCGTCAACAATCAAAATGCGGATCGTCATGCCGTGTCCTTTTGTGGGTTCAGCAGGTGTGTCAACGGAACCTGTGCTTCGATGGTGGTGCCAGTTGGGGCGCTGCGTGATGTTACGACACGCAAGTTGCCTCCAAGCTGTTCAATACGTTCTTGCATGTTTCGTAAGCCAAGACCATGCGTTGGCCCACGGTTCGACGGCGGCCAGGTCATGCCAACGCCATTGTCCGCGATACGTAACAAAGCCCCATTTCGGTGCCCCTTCAGCGACATGTGGACTTCGGTTGCTTGGGCGTGACGTTCAATATTGGTCAGTGCCTCTTGTGCGATGCGGTACAGCGCGATCCTTGCGTCTTGATCAAGCCGGTTACGGAAAACCACCGTTTCAAATGCAGTCGCAATGCCCGTGCGACTACGAAAGTCATCCGTCAGAGCCTGTAGGGCAGGGCCAAGCCCAAGATCATCCAAGACGCCCGGGCGCAGATCGCGGCTGATGCGGCGTACTTCTTGGACCGTTTGGCTGAGCCCATCAATCCCCTTGTCAAGGCCGGCATGATCACCAGTCCCTGATTTTCGGCGGGTCAATTCGAGCGCATAACGCACCCCAACAAGCATTTGGCTAATACCGTCATGCAGTTCGCGGGCCACGCGGCCGCGCTCTTCCTCTTGGGTGTCGATGATACGCTGGGTCAGCTCCTTAAGCTTGACGTCTGCCAACCGTCGCTCGCGGATATTCAGAACCATCCCGGTTAGAAACACCCCCATAAGCGCCACGAATGTGATGGCGACGATATAATAGGATGTGCGGGTGATGCGGGCCTGAACCTCTGCGCGAGAAACAGCAACGTTTTCAAGTACATCGTCGATAAATATCCCAGTTCCAATGACCCAACGCCAATCCTGAAACCCATTCACATAGGCGATCATACTGGCCTGTTCCCCCGTTGATGGTTTGGTCCAGACAAAACTGTGATATCCGCCGCCCGTGCGCGCGATCCGGATTAGATCATCAGTGATCGCCGTGCCATTCGTATCTGTCAGCCCCAGCCAGTTGCGCCCAATCAACTCAGTTTGGCGTGGCGCAACAAGGTTGTTGCCATCGTAGTCAAACACAAAGAAATACCCGTCTTGACCGTAAAGCATTGACGAGAGTTGCTGGGTGACTGCCAATTTGGCGGCTTCATCATCAGGGGCAGCGCGACCATAGGTATTCACCACAGCCGTGCGCGCAATCGACAGGTAATTCTTAAGCTCGGCACGTTTCGTCGCGATCAGCTGCGTTTCGAGCGCCTGAATTTCGCGCTCTGCCAACTGTGTGGATTGGGTCGCAACCACGATCGAGATCAGAAAAACCGATATGACAAGCGGTAGCGTGGCCAAAAGAAAGATCTTTTGCCCATAGCCAATCGAAAACATGTCGCGCAAGCGCGCATATAGCGGTGTCATAGGCTGACCGTTAGCGGGGAATCAGTCGCGAATCAAACCCCTGACTGCCGCCTTCGGTGTGCTCACTCTTCCGTGATCGCCTAATAATAATGCAAATTGGTGCAAAAAACGTACCAAAAACACCCAATCTACGTAGAACTACGTATTTTACGTTTCGAAAACTGTCGTTAGTGTCGCCGGACGAAAATCGATCGCGTCTTGGCCGTGTTGTGGCCAAGGAAATAATATCTGGGAGGAAATTTCATGGATCGCCGTTCATTTCTAAAAAATTCTGCACTTGGCGGGACAGCCGCAGCCGCAACAGCGCTTGCTGCGCCTGCATATGCACAAGGCAACCGCACGCTGACGCTTGTCACCACATGGGGCCGCGGCCTTGCTGGTGTACATGACGCCGCACAGCGCGCTGCTGACACAATCACAGCCATGTCAGGCGGGTCTTTGACCATCGACCTGAAAGCGGCTGGCGAATTGGTTGGTGCGTTCGAAGTGTTTGACGCTGTGACCTCTGGTCAGGCGGACATGTACCACGGTGCTGATTACTACTTCGTAAACCAGCACCCAGGTTACGCTTATTTCACATCTGTGCCGTTCGGTATGACACCACAAGAAATCTGCAACTGGTACTACCAAGGCGAAGGCCAAGGTTTCCATGATGAGCTGGGCCAAATCTTTGGTCTGAAGTCTTTCCTCGCAGGTAACACTGGCCCACAAGCGGGTGGTTGGTTCTCAAAAGAGATCACTGGCCCAGAAGATTTCCAAGGTCTGAAATTCCGTATGCCTGGCCTTGGCGGTCAAGCACTTGGCAAAATGGGCGCATCTATTCAGAACCTTCCAGGTGCTGAAGTATACCAAGCGCTGGCATCTGGCGCGATCGACGGTACCGAGTGGATCGGCCCATGGGCTGACGAAAAAGCTGGTTTCCAAGAAATCACCAAATTCTACTACACAGCTGGTATGCACGAGCCGGGCGCAGCCCTGTCTTTGGCAACAAACCTTGACGTGTTCGAAAGCCTGAGCCCAGAGCACCAGAAAATCATCGAAGTTGCATCTGGTGAAGCCCACCAGTGGAACCTTGCACAGTTCATGAACAACAACGGTGCGGCGCTTCAGCGTTTGCAAGCCGGTGGTGTTAAGGTTCTAGAATTCCCTGACACTGTTTGGGATGCGATGGGTGTTGCTGCGAAAGAGACGCTTGATCAATATGCTGGCGACGACATCTATGATCGCCTGCGTGCAAGCTACAACGCATCTATGGCCGCGTCTTCTTCTTGGATCCAAAAATCCGAAGGTGCTTACCGCGCACAACGCGACCGCGTGATGAGCTAAGCCTTTTCACATTATGTGAATAAGACATGACATGGGGGCCCGATGCAGATGCATAGGGGCCCTCATGCGTCGGGCACCCGCGTAAGTGCCGCAATAAATTTCTAAAAGGGGTAGGACATGGGCCTGGTCGAAGCTTGGGGGGGGAACCCCGTTGGTTGGTTCTTTGCGAACCTCATCGAAGCATTTTATAACTTTGGTTATGCGCTCACGCATCCGGGCCAATGGTTGTCTTGGGTCCCCTTTACAAATGCGGCAATGGCCGACCTAGAGGTCAAAGAAGCGCTGATGCGCTTTATCTACTACGGCGCCTCGGTCGAATTGTTCTTTGTCGTATTCGTGATTTTCCTGATCATTAGCACCGTCGGATTTATCAACAATCGCTTTATGTGGGGCTGCGTTCGGGCCCTCGAAGGGTTCGCCAATAAAGTGGGCCGCTTTTTTGCATGGGCCGGGCTTTTGATGGTGCTGCAACAGATCGTCATTATCTTTATGCAACGGATCTTTGCTGTCTCTGAAATCGGGGTTGGGTTTGGCGTGAACTTCTCTAAGGACGTCAGCTGGTGGTCCGAGGAATTGAAGCTGTTTAACGCCATGATCGTTTGCATGTGCGCGAGCTATACATTCGTTCAGGGCGGCCACGTCCGCGTTGATCTGGTCTACTCCGCCGTTAGTTTCCGCACCAAGCGGATTATCGACATGATCGGTTCGCTTGTGCTTATGATCCCTGCGGCCATCCTGACTTGGCTTTACGGCTGGTTCTTCTTATGGCGCAACCTTGTGGTGCCAAACCCATCCGCGTCAGATAGCCTTGATCGTTTGGTGAATAAGGCCCGCGCATTGCGTTGGAACGTCGAAACGATTGGCTTTTCGCCAAACGGGTTTAATGCCTACTTTCTGTTCAAAATCCTGCTGGTTACCTTCACATTCATGGTGATGTTGCAGGCTGTTGCGTTCTTCTATCGCTCTTACCTAGAGCTGAAGGAAGGCCCGCAAAGCGAAGGTAAATATCTTGACCGCGATGTCATTGGCGATGAAACCGCCGAACTTGTCGCAGAAATTCACTAAGGTAGGACCGAAGATATGCTTTTAGGTTTAGATGGCGTTGAAATCGGCATTATGATCGTCTTTTTGACGTTGTTTGCTGGTATTTTGTCGGGCTTCCCTGTCGCTTTTGCGATTTCAGGTTCTGCCGTAATTTCGTTTGGTGTGATTGCCGCACTTGATAGCGCGGGTTTACTGATCCACGCGGCGATTGATACAAATTCTGCCGAATACGCAGGGCTGATAGCTGAAGGTGTGCGTACGGATGCGATCTCGGTGTTCCGATACCCGGATTTGCCGCGCTACGAACATGTGTTGTTTCCCAATGGCTGGGAACAGGCGCTTGATCGTAATATCGGATTCCTTGTGAACCGGATGAACGAACGGGTTTTGGCGGGGCAGTCGATTGAAACACTGCTTGCCGTTGTCATGTTCGTCGTGATGGGCATCGTGTTGGAGCGTTCGCGCATTGCCGATGAATTGCTGACGACGATGGCCAAAGTCTTTGGCCCGTTGCCCGGCGGTTTGGCCGTTTCTATCGTGATCGTGGGTGCGTTTTTGGCTGCATCTACAGGGATCGTTGGTGCGACCGTTGTGACGATGGGGCTTTTGGCGCTGCCGACAATGTTGAAAAACGGCTATTCACCTGAACTATCGACAGGTGTGATTGCGGCCTCTGGCACATTGGGTCAAATCATTCCGCCGTCCATCGTGATCGTGCTTTTGGGTACGCTTGCAGGTGACCTTTATTCAGCCGCACAAGAAGAACGCGCGCAGCTTGCTGGCTGTTCGGATGCGTTGACTTATCTGGGTGAGCCGGCGGTTGTATCGGTAGGGACATTGTTCCAAGCGGCGATGTTGCCGGGGATTATGCTTGCTGTGCTTTATGCTGGTTACGCTTTTGTCTTTGCAATGATTAACCCAACCAAAGCACCACCTGTGCAATTCGAAAGCTCGGGTTCTGGCGAACATGTCACCCGTAACGAAGCATTCACATGGTTCCTTGCGGCACCTGTTGCGATCATTGGGTTGACCATTGGGCTTGGGCAAACAGGTCTGCTTGGGTCACAAACGATCATCGTGGATAGCTTTACTGATGCCGGTCAAACCGCGTCACTGCGCACCAATGTCGGAGATGATTGTGCCGTTGCGATGCAAGAACTGCACGGCGCCGAAGCCTGGGAAACGGCCCTGTCTGAGCAGGCCGCGATCGAGGCCGCGGGCGGTGTTGTCGAAGCGCGTGCATTGTCGGACGAAGAGCGGGCGACAATCATGGCCGCAAAAGTCGAAGCAGCGGCACCAATCGGCAAAGGGATCGGCATCACTGCCATGTTCCTTGCGCTGATCTTTGCCGTGGCACGCGGGGTGGCCCCAAGCAAGGACCCGCGTCCGCTGCTGATCGGTGTTGCAGGTATCGCGCTGTTGCTGCTGGTTGATCTCGTGATGATCACGCCGCTGACATCACCGGGTTGGACCACGCTCTATATCGCGATCCCGCTTTACGTCGCCTATCTGGGGCTACGTCCCGCGCTTGGCTATTTGGCGGGCAATGAGATTCTGCGCGTGGTTTTCCCGCCGCTTGTCTTGATCATTGCGGTACTGGGGTCGATCCTAGGCGGGATCACAAACCCAACCCCGGCTGCTGCCTTGGGGGCAGGCGGCGCGCTATTGCTGGCGGCTTACCGCAAACGTCAGGATCAAGGGCTGTCTGGCAATATCGTTCTCTACACCACAGGCGCCATCGGGTTGATGCTGCTGGTCGGCGTGAACTTTGATATGCGCATCGGCCAAGAGGTTGTTTTGTTGGAAAACAAGATTGCTTACCTCGTGGCTTTCGTCAGCTTCCTATACGCGATGTTCGGTCTGGGTTGGTCTTGCTGGGTGTTGCTGTCTGGTGGGGTGTTGTCGCCGGTCGTGCGCGAAACCGCCAAGGTCACATCGATGGTGTTTACCATCCTGATCGGCTCGCAATTGCTGAACCTTGTGCTGATCTCATTTGGGGGCGAGCACTATATCCAACAATTCCTGCGGTCGTTTGATAATGAATGGACTGTGTTCTTGCTGGTGATGTTCGTGCTGTTCATCTTGGGCTTTGTGTTGGATTTCTTGGAAATCATCTACATTGTGATCCCCATCGTGGGGCCCGTCATCTATGGCGGTACGTTTGATCCCAAATGGGTGACCATCATGATCGCGGTGAACTTGCAAACATCGTTCCTGACGCCGCCCTTTGGCTTTGCGCTATTCTATCTGCGTGGGGTGGCTCCCAAGTCGATTACCACCGGGCAAATCTATCGCGGTGTTATGCCATTCATCGGCATTCAGGTGGCGGCGTTGTTGCTGTTGGCCTTGGTGCCAAGCGTTGTGACAATCGTGCCGAACCTGCTTAACTAGGGGCAGGGGGCACCGCACAAAAAAGGCGCGCGCAGGAAACTGCGGGCGCCTTTTGCGTTTTGGCTGAGATTAAATGCGGCCGTCAGGCAGTTGGATTTGCGCGACCTGTTCGGCAATCGGATCATTCGACAGCGGGTGCACATCCGAAGTGTGGTCAGCAGGATCACCCAAAGGTGTCCACTGACCGCCTTTGTAAATCTCAAGTCCCGCGAATTTGGATTTATAATCCATCTTGCGGCTGCCAGGGACCCAATACCCAAGGTAGATATAGGGAAGGCCAAGTTCGCGCGCGATCGCGATGTGATCCAGAATGATATAAGTCCCAAGCGACAGCTTTTCGAGCGCGGGGTCGAAAAACGAATAGACCATCGATAGCCCATCATCAAGAATATCGGTCAGGCAAACCGCCTGCAGTTTGCGGTCGTCCGTATATTCGATCAGACGCGACCGGATCGGCGTTTCTTCGACCATGGCCGCGAATTCGAACATATCCATATCCGCCATTCCGCCTGTTGCGTGGCGACCATCAAGATAATCTCGGAACAAATCGTATTGCTCTTCTGTGGCCCAGGGCGACGTGGCGCGGCGCGCAAGATAGGCTGCGCGTTTTGCAACGCGGCGTTGGCTGCGCGAAGGGGTGAATTTTGAAATATCGATCCGCGCCGACATGCAGGCCGAACATTCCGAGCATGAAGGGCGGTACAACACGTTTTGCGACCGACGAAAACCTTGCTTTGAAAGGGAATCGTTCAGCTTTGTCTCACTGTCACCCTGCAAGGCGGTGAACAATTTTCGCTCCATCCTGCCTTCGAGATAGGGGCAGGGTTGCGGTGCAGTGACATAGAACTGCGGTGCAATAGGAAGCGTGTGGCGCATGAAGGTATCCAGATTGTTGTACCCAAAAGCTTAGCAACCCGTTTTCGATAGGCCAAGCCCCTGATTGGAATAGGGGATCACCGCGTTTGGACATGTGGCAAATCTGCGGTTAACGCGCTTATGTAAAACGGTTCACCGCATATGTCCCAAGCAGGTAATCTGTGAGGCCTTTGGCTTGTGGGCTAACCAACATTAAGATCGCGGACATCAATTGCAATGGCGCAACGCAGACGCTGACTGAATAGCCGAGCGTATGAAAGAAGGCGGTTTGCGAGGAGAGTGGGCGGTCGTAAACGTCGCGCAGTGTAATCCCCATCATCCGCATGCCCCAGGTGGCCGACCCGTTGGCGATTGTAATCCAACGGTAAAAGAATCCGATCACCAACATCAAAAACGGAAAGAAAAATATCCCGGTAAAGGCAGTAAACGGCAGCGCCAACGTGCAGACAATGCCGATGGCGATCATATCAAAAACCCAAGCAATTCCGCGTTTCACGGCAACACCGGAATATGCGGCGGTTGGGTCATAGGAATAGGTTGTCATGAATTTTCTCGCGTCAAAAAGGTGGGGGTGACCCAGTCGTCTGGATCACCCGAATGCCGTTAGTGGCTTGGTTCTGGTAGGGCGTCGTTGTCCGCTTCATTGGCACGTTCGTTCATGAATTGGTCAAATTCCGCTTTGTCCTTTGAGTCGCGCAGGCGTTTCAAGAAAGCTTCGAAATTGTCCTGCTCGTCCTCAAGACGGCGTAGTGTTTCTTGTTTATAGGCGTCAAAGGCGGTGTTGCCGCTGGTATGGCGCATATGGCGACGGTGTGTGCGGTGGGATTTGTGACTGCAAGATTTGTTAAACATGCGTTTGCTCCAGATCATATAGGCAAGAAGGGCGAGACCAATCGGCCAGACAAAGATGAAGCCCAGAACCATGGCCGCGATCCAGGCGCCTTTGCCCCGCTCGTCAAGCCAGGCCTCGGCGCGGGCGAAAAACCCTAAGGGGCTGCTGTGTCCCATCGAAGGCTGGGTGGTTGCGGTGTTCATGGTGGGCTCCTTTGTGATATTTTTGTTTATGTGAATGCCTTTCACATGAATGGATATCGGGATGGGGCGCCTGACCTTCAAGGGTAAATGTGAATGTTTTTTACATTTACTTTATTTATATCGTAAATTCAGAGTGTTGCGCGTTAGATAATGCGATTAAATCTGTCGGAGAAATCGGAAATATATGGCGTGGGGTGCCCGCAGCGGCCCAAATTTGGTCAAATGCGTTTAGCCGAGGGTCGATAAATGTGCGGATCGGGTTCAGATGCCCAATCGGTGAAACGCCGCCAATTGCGAAACCTGTTTGTGCGCGAATAAAGGTGGCATCCGCTTTGCCCAAGGCTTCGCCAGCAACTCGGCTTGCTTTGGCGATATCAACTTGATTACCACCTGCCGTAATGAACAAAACAGCTTGCCCAGAATCGCGCCCCGCAAAGATGATAGATTTCGCGATTTGATCGACATGGCATCCTGCAGCATCTGCGGCTTGTTGTGCGGTCCGCGTTTCAGATTGCATTTCAAGCGGGGCGGTGGTGATACCCGCGTCGCTAAGCGCAAGAATGACCCGTTTGAGGCTTTTGCTCATGATGATGTTGTCCTTAATGAGGGTTTCTAGTGCAACCTAGCGATTGACCAAATTAATGCACAGGGTAACTGTGTCCTATGTCCTTTATTGATCGCCTGACCCGTTGCCCGCGCCCCTTTGATCCTGATCGGGGGGCGGATGCGCTTGCTCATTTACCTGATTTGCCCGCGGCATTGGCCCCACTGATTGTGGGGACGGCCGGGTGTAGCCCCTATCTTGCAGGCCTGCTGGAAAAAGAGGCCGACTGGATTATGCCAGCACTGGACGACCCCGAAGCAGCGGTGCGCGAAATCCTAGCTGAAATTCCGTTGATCACGCTGCAAGATCTGACCGCGCATTTACGACAATGCAAACGCCGGATTGCGCTGATCACTGCGCTTGCAGATTTGGGCGGTGTTTGGCCATTGGAAACAGTGACGCAGGTGCTAACCGATTTTGCCGATGCATCCGTGCAGGCTGCATTGGTGCAACTGGTCGCAGCAGAGGTCGCGCGTGGCAAACTGCCGGGTGGGGATGATCCGGCATTGGCGGGCGGAATGTTTGCATTGGCGATGGGTAAAATGGGTGCGGGGGAATTGAATTATTCCTCTGATATCGACCTGATTTGCCTGTTTGATGAAACGCGGTTTGACCCCGATGATTATCACGCGGTGCGCGCCAGTTTTATCCGCGTCACGCGCAAAATGGCCGCGATGTTGTCTGATGTCCGCGAGGGCGGCTATGTGTTTCGCACAGACCTGCGTTTGCGTCCGGATGCGTCATCGACGCCTGTGTGCCTGTCGGCGGAAACTGCCGAACGCTATTATGAAAGTCTGGGCCGCACATGGGAACGCGCCGCCTATATTAAGGCGCGGTCTTGCGCAGGCGACAATGGCGCGGGCGCGCGTTTTCTAAAGGCGTTGCACCCGTTTGTGTGGCGCAAACACCTTGACTTTGCAGCGATCCAAGATGCGCACGATATGCGGCTCAAAATTCGTGACCACAAGGGGCTGCACGGTGAATTGGCGCTTGAGGGCCACAACATTAAGCTGGGGCGCGGCGGTATCCGCGAGATCGAGTTCTTTACACAAACCCGACAATTGATCGCGGGTGGGCGCGATGCATCATTGCGGGTGCGTGGTACGCGCGAAGGTTTGAACGCGTTGGTAGGCGCAAATTGGTTGCCTGAAGGTGACGCTGTAACGCTTTATGATCATTATAAATATCATCGAGAAGTTGAGCACCGTTTGCAGATGATCAACGACCAGCAAACACATCATTTATCCACCGATGCTGAAGGGTTCGAACGGCTTGCAGCCTTTATGGGCACCGAAGTTGCGACACTGCGGCAAGAGATTACGCAACGCAGCACAGAGGTCCATGCGCTGACCGAAGGTTTTTTTGCGCCCGATGCGCCGCCTGTCGTCGTTGACGATTGGGGGGGCGATGTTGTCGCGCGGTGGCACAATTACCCTGCGCTACGTTCGCCGCGCGCCGTTGAAATTTTTGAGCGGCTGAAACCTGAAATCCTCGCAAAACTGCAAGAAGCGTCAAAACCAGATGAGGCCCTGTTGCAATTTGATGGTTTCTTGGCGGGTTTGCCTGCTGGCGTGCAATTGTTTTCCCTGTTCGAGGCAAATCCGCAGCTGACACAGTTGATCGTCGATATTGCCGCAACTGCGCCAGCCTTGGCGCAATATCTGTCGCGCAATGCGGGCGTTTTCGATGCGGTTATCGGGGGCGCGTTTTTCGATCCTTGGCCGGGGCAAGCTGCACTGGAAATAGCCCTAACAGAGGCCCTAGCGCCGCTTGACGACTACGAAATGCAGTTGATTGCTGCACGCCGATGGGCAAAGGAATGGCATTTTCGGATTGGTGTGCATTTGCTGCGCGGGTTGATAAATGCAGAGGTCGCGGGCCATCAGTATGCCGATTTGGCTGGTGCCGTGGTTGCCGGCTTGTGGCCTGTTATTGTTGCGGAATTCGAGACAAAACACGGGCCAATGCCGGGGCGGGGCGGTGTTGTGCTGGGTATGGGGTCGCTGGGCGCAGGTCGCTTAAATGCAGAATCCGATCTTGATCTGATCATGATTTATGATGCGCAGGGTGTCGATATGTCCGATGGGCGGCGGCCTTTGGCCACGCGCGCCTATTTTGCACGTCTTACACAGGCGCTTGTCACCGCTTTGTCGGCGCAGATGTCCGAAGGGCGGCTGTACGAAGTAGACATGCGTTTGCGGCCTTCGGGCCGGGCGGGACCAGTTGCGACTTCTTTTGACGCGTTCAAAAACTACCAAACAAATGAAGCTTGGACTTGGGAACATCTGGCCTTGACGCGCGCACGCGCAATCGCTGGGAATGCGGAATTGGCCGCGCAAATTGAGAAATTTCGCCAAAAGGTTTTAAAAGAAAAAGGGCAGGGAGCGGCCGTGTTGTCCGATGTTGCGGATATGCGGCGGCGCATCTCAGAGACAAAACCGCCACAGGGCGCGTGGGACCCCAAGATCGGACCCGGTCGTCTGCAAGATATTGAACTGTTCGCGCAGACGGCCTGTTTGCGTGCGGGTGCCGTCGCGCGTGATTTATCAGGGCAATTGCAAGCGGGTGTCGTGGATGGCTGGCTGAGTGCCGCAGATGCGCAGGCGCTTGATGTGGCGGCAGGGCTTATGTGGCGAGTGCAAGCCGTTGCACGGCTATTGACCGGCGGACCGTTGCAGCCGGATGATATTGGTGAAGGGGCAAAGCGATTGATTTTGCGCGAAACAGACTGTCAGGACTTAGACGCGCTTGCCGCGCAGATGATCGCGCAAGCGGGGGATGCGGACGCGGTGATTTGTCGGATGTTGGGGCTGACAGATGACGCGTGATCCGATTGATCCAACCGGGTTGATCGCGGAATCGTTTTTGATTGATGGTATTTCGCTGGCCGAATGCCGCACCATTTTTCTGGAATGGGCCATGGGCATACCGGCCGAGGTCGATACGCTGGCGGCGGTGAAAACCCACCTTGCGCGTCATCGTGATGACCAGCCAGATCACCCGATGATTGCAACCCTTGAGGCCGCGTTGGGCGATGTGCGCCCGCCCAAGCGCAGGGGCGGAAGGCGGGCGCGTGTGCCTGATTAATTAGCTCACTTGTAGCTGTGACGCTTCGCGTGCAATCTCTTCGATGCCTGCCCAATCGCTTGCGGCAACCAGATCTTTTGGTGCAACCCATGACCCGCCAACACATAATGTGTTGCTTAGGCTTAGATAATCATTGGCGTTTTTCAGGCTCACGCCACCTGTTGGGCAGAATTTGACCTGCGGGATCGGTGCGCCAATCGCTTTTAGCGCGGGTGCGCCGCCGTTGGCCTCGGCGGGAAAGAATTTTTGTACGGTGTAGCCGCGCTCAAGCAGGCGCATGGCTTCGGACGCAGTGGCAATGCCAGGTAAAAGCGGCATGTCGTTGGCTTCGCAAGCGTCCAGCAGGCGATCTGTTGCGCCGGGTGCCACGCCAAAGGTCGCGCCTGCTTTTTTGGCAGCTTCGACGTCTTGCGATGTCAGCAAAGTGCCTGCGCCGACAACGCCGCCTGCAACGCTGGCCATTTCGCGGATCACGTCAAGCGCTGCCGGGGTGCGCAATGTGACCTCAAGTGCGGGCAGGCCGCCTGCGATCAATGCGCGGGCAAGGTCAGCGGCTTTGCTGGCATCTTCAACAACCAAAACAGGGACCACAGGCGCCAATTGGCAGACTTTGGTGGCGGCGGCAGAGGCTTCTTGTGGGGTCATGATCTAGGCTTTCATCTTTGGTTTGTGGCATGGCGCGCGGGCGCACCATACTAGTATACTTATCGGAAAACGTAACGGTTAGACAACCACCGCCGCGCCATCAGACGACAGGCCGACATTGCGCCGGAACACTTCGAACAATTCACGGCCAACGCCGTTGCCGTTGCCTGTCAGGTCCGCGACGGCTGGGGTGCGGGTGCCGAGATCAACATCCAACACATCGATGGTTCCCTTGGTCGCATCTAGCCGGATGATATCGCCATCTTGGATCAGGCTGATCGGCCCATTGTCCGCCGCCTCGGGGGACAGGTGGATTGCAGATGGCACTTTGCCAGACGCGCCAGACATGCGCCCATCCGTGACCAACGCCACCTTAAGCCCGCGGTCTTGCAAGATAGCCAGCGTTGGGGTCAGCCCGTGCAGTTCCGGCATCCCGTTAGATTTAGGCCCTTGGAAACGTACCACAATAATCGTGTCGCTTGTCAGCTCGCCTGCTTTGAACGCGTCTTTGACCGCTTCTTGCGTGTGGAAAATGCGTGCAGGAGCTTCGACAATGTGGCGTTCTTTGGCAACGGCTGAGGCTTTGATCACACCGCGCCCAAGATTGCCTTGCAGTTGCTTAAGCCCGCCTTCGGGTTGGAATGGATCACTGGCAGGACGCAAGATTTTTTCGTTTTGTGATTTGCCGGCGCCCGGCACATAGCTGATACGCCCATCTGTCAGTCTGGGTTCTTGGGTATAAAGATGCAGCCCGTCGCCTGCGACTGTTTTCACGTCATCATGCAAAAGTCCCGCATTCAACAATTCGCCGATCATGAACCCAAGCCCGCCAGCTGCGTGGAAATGGTTCACATCCGCCAGCCCGTTTGGATAAACTTTGGCCATCAGCGGTGTCACGTCGGACAGATCGCTAAAATCTTGCAAATCAAGGATAATCCCCGCGGCCCGTGCCATCGCGGGCAGGTGCAGCACAAGGTTGGTTGATCCACCCGTGGCCATCAGCCCGACAAGCCCGTTCACAAAGGCTTTTTCATCCAGCACTTCGCAGGTTGGCGTGAATTGATTGCCAAGCGCTGTGATCTCTAGCGCGCGTTCAGTGCCAGCCACTGTCAGCGCATCGCGCATCGGTGTGTTCGGGTTCACAAATGACGCACCCGGCAGGTGTAACCCCATGAATTCCATTAACATTTGGTTGGTGTTGGCTGTGCCGTAAAACGTACAGGTGCCCGGCCCATGATATGACGCCATTTCCGATTTCATCAATTCATCGCGCCCAATTTCACCAAGCGCAAATTGCTGGCGCACTTTGGCCTTTTCATCATTGGGCAAGCCTGATGTCATTGGCCCTGCAGGCAAAAACACGCTCGGAATATAGCCAAATGTGGCAGCGGCCATCACAAGGCCGGGAATGATTTTATCACAGACGCCCAGATAGATCACCGCGTCAAAGACGTTATGCGACAGGCCAACACCTGCGGCCAAGGCGATCACATCACGTGAAAATAGCGATAGCTCCATACCCGTCTGGCCTTGGGTGACGCCATCACACATGGCTGGCACACCGCCCGCAACCTGCGCAGTCCCACCTGCGGCCCGCGCAGCGGCGCGGATAAGGTTGGGATATTGCTCAAATGGCTGATGCGCGGACAGCATATCGTTATAGGCAGATATGATACCAATATTTGGCGCGCGCCCGGCTGCCAATGTGTCTTTGTCTTCACCCATTGCCGCGTAAGCATGTGCGAGGTTTCCACAGGCCATATGCGCCCGGCGGGGGCCTTCGGATGCGGCATTGGCCATATTTTCAAGATAGGTTTGACGCGTTTCTTCCGATCGCGCACGAATCCGGTCTGTCACGGCAAGAATGGTGGGATGAAGTGGCATTGGCTTCCTCATGGGGTGTATCTGCGTGCAAGTTACCACAAAGTGTTAGCGCTAACAAGTGAGTCGCCGCAGATAAAATTGTCTTATTGTTAGCCTGTTTCGCGTAATTGCTTATCACGGTGCCGCGCCTATGATATGCGGCCCGGAAATGCGAAACAGAACAAATGGGATACAGATATGATCGTGATGAAACGATTGCTGGCAATGATCATGCTTATTGGGGCGATGGCCGCCTGTGCGGGGCCGGGATCGGATCCGCGCCCGGTGATGGATCGGTCGTATACCCTGCAATCGTTAAATTTTGTCGCGACGCCGGGGCTCGTGGTGTCTGAAGAGAACCGGTATTATCCGCAAGCCGACATCGTCTGGCGCGGTGATAGCCCGGGACCACGTATCGCACAGATTGGCGCGATGTTCGAAACGGCTGCCGCGCGCACTGCATCTGTAATTCGCGGTGACGTGCCCGTGACCTTGGATATTCAGTTGATCCGCTTTCATGGCGTGACGGAAAAAACCCGTGGTTCTGTCGGTGGTGTTTACAACATTATCTTTATGATGACCGTGCGCGACGCCCGCACGGGTGCAGTGATTGAACCCGCGCGCCGTATTGAGGCAAATCTGAAAGCCCCCGGTGGCAGCCAAGCACAAGCGCTTGAGCGTGCAGGCCGTACTGAAAAGGTTGAAGTGGTGGATTTCTTGACAGCTACATTGCGTAATGAACTGATCTAAAAACGCGGCACCTTTCCAAAGGGTGGTGAATAGGGGTAGGAGGTCAGATATGAATACATCTGATACCGCCCCCGCCACTATGCCTGTCGTCCGCCTGATCCCCAAGGCCGAAGCCCGCGCAATCCGCCACGGCTACCCTTGGGTCTATGCCAATGAATTAGTGACCGACCGACGCACCCGCAATCTAACGCCCGGTACAATTGCCCGGCTTGAAGATGCAAACCGCACCCCGATGGGGGTGGTTGCAGTGACGCCTGCGTCTAAGATCATTTGCCGGATGCTGGATCAAGACCCCGACGCAGTGATTGATCAGGCGTGGTTCAACACCCGATTGACCCGTGCGCTGGCGCACCGCGACCGCCTATATGACGCACCATTCTACCGCCTTGTGCATGCTGAGGCTGATGGGCTTCCCGGTGTTGTGATTGACCGGTTTGGTGACACGGCCGTCGTGCAGCCAAACGCGGCATGGGCGGATGTGTTGATCACACCGCTGGTTGCCGCATTGCAAGAGGTCACTGGCGTCACTACCGTTATTATGAACGGGACAGGACGGGCGCGCACGCTTGAAGGGCTAGAAGAAAAGACCGAAGTCATCGTCGGCGCAGCCCCAACCGGCCCGATCCCCGTACCAATGAATGGCGCAACCTATATGGCGGATGTCATGGGCGGTCAGAAAACGGGCCTGTTCTTTGATCAACGGCCCAACCATGCCTTTGCGGCAGGGCTATCCAAAGATGCACGTGTTCTTGACGTGTTTTCGCATGTCGGTGGCTTTGGTCTGGCCGCACTCGCAGGCGGCGCAAAATCCGCGCTCGCGGTTGATGGGTCTGCGCCGGCGCTTGCGCTGGCCGAACAGGGTGCTGTTGAAATGGGCGCGGCTGATCGGTTCGCAACCCGCAAAGGCGATGCATTTGATGTGCTGGCCACCTTGGCCGAGGAAGACGAACAATTCGACGTTGTGGTTTGTGATCCGCCTGCCTTTGCGCCCACACGTAACGCGGCCGAAGCGGGCTTGCGCGCCTATGAGCGGGTTGCGCGTTTGGCCGCACCTTTGGTAACCGAAGGTGGGTATCTTGTGCTGTGTTCATGTTCGCATGCGGCTGACATCACTAAATTCCGCAATGCATCTGCACGCGGCATCGGTCGCGCCGGGCGGCGTGGACAGATTATCTATACCGGGTTTGCCGGGCCTGATCATCCGCAGCTGCCACATCTGGCCGAAAGCGGATACCTTAAGGTCATCGTTTTCCGCCTATGAGGGTGATGATCGACGCCTGCGTGCTTTACCCAACAGTCATGCGCGAAGTTGTGCTTGGCTGTGCGCAGGCCGGATTGTTTGAACCGCGCTGGAGCCCGCGTATCTTAGAAGAATGGGCGCGCGCGACACGTAAACTGGGGCCAGAGGCCGAAGTTTTCGCACGCGGCGAAATCGCCGCCCTTGGCGCGCAATTCCCCAAGGCCTGTGTCAGCTATGATCCCGCGCGCGAGGCACAGTTTTGGCTGCCTGACCCGGGTGATATTCACGTGCTGACGGCGGCTGTAATCGGATCGTGTGACGCGGTGCTGACAGTGAACGCCAAAGATTTTCCTGGCAATATTTTGGGCGAAGAAGGGCTGATGAGGCGTGATCCCGATGGGTTTTTGTGCCAATTTTTCGCACAGTCCCCAGATACCGTGCGCCCAGTTGCCGACCGGGTATTGGCCGAGGCGAACCGCCTATCAGACCGCCCGTGGGAAATGCGTGCATTGATGAAAAAGGCAAGGCTACCAAGGTTCGGTAAAGCACTGGTCGCCTAGCGCCATTTGGCTTCATTGGCCTCAATCGCGGCAATACGTTGCGCCGTTTTCGGGTGGCTCAGCAACCAAGCAGGGGTGGTCGCGCCGCGTGCCCCTGTCAGTGTTTCCAGCTTTTTGAATAGGGCCTTTTGCGGTGCGGTACCGATCCCGGCCTTGGTCAAAAGGGCCGAGGCATAGGCGTCTGCCTCAAACTCATCCTTGCGTGATATCCCTGCGGCCACGAGGCGCATCGCCATCCCCGCAAGCCAAGGGCCGATCACAGGGATAAACCGGTTGAGCACCATCGCAAGCGCCGTGCGCATCGCATTTTGGCCCGAAAAATCAATCATCCGGCGCTTTGCGTGACCCAAGGCGACATGCCCCAATTCATGCGCGATCACTGATGCCATCTCATCTGCGCTGACTTTGCCCTCAAGGTATTTTTCATAAAACCCACGGGTGATAAAAATCCGCCCATCAGCCACGGCAAGACCGTTCACAGGATCAATTTCATAGATATGCACGCGAATGCGGTCGATATCTAATGCCTTGGCCATACGGTTCATCATTTGATTCAAACCCGGATCAACCAATTCGGTATATTTCGCGTCCAACTCGCGCGCGGTCCGCCAAACCGAAAACCGGTACATCGCAAGGCCATAAAGTACGGCCAATAGGATAGGGGCTAATTTGATCATAGCGTTAATATGGCGTGAAACTGGCTTATCACAAGGGCATGCCGAGCCGCTGTTTTGCCTCGGCGTGTAGTTTGTAATGCGCGGGAATCTGAAGCACCTTGCGCAGAAAATCGTCAGAAAACCCGCGAAGATAGGCGCGCATATTGTCGATGATCGTCACCTGTGGCCCTTCAAACGGCTGGTAGAGCACCTGCATGCCTGCTGTTACAGTTCCGCCACGCAAGACCCGTGCATAGGCGCCGGGGCGCTCTGCGGCGTAGAAATCTTTGATCGCTTTGCCGCTGCCGATATGGGCAGCATAGGTTGCACAAGGGATACGAGGCGAGGTGATTTGCAACAGAACATCACCAATCACAAGCATATCGCCAATCACCAAATCTGCGCTGCAAAGGTCAGATATCAAAAGGTTTTCACCAAAAAAACCGGGCGGGGCAGGGCGATCCAATTTGACCTCCCACCAAAGCCTGTCTTCTTCACCGAAAATATAAACAGCTTGATCTACACCGCCGTGATGTTTGGTGTCGCAGATCACATCGCCAACAAGACCTTGGTCAGTGATCTGGGCGGATGGCACGGGCTTTTTGAAATGCCCTGTTAAGCCTGATTTCGCGGGTGTGGGTTCGGCCTTGCCGATCTGGATGCTTAGCAGTTCCATTTAGCGCCCCAGTGATTTCATACCAGTTTCGATTCCCGCCAAGGTCATTGGCACCATTCGGTCCGCGCCAAAGATATCTTGGATCATTTGGATGGATTGCGTGTACCCCCAATAGCGTTCGTCCGTTGGATTGATCCACAGATGCTGCGGCCATTGTTCACGTGCGCGCGTTAGCCATGTTTCACCCGTTTCAGCGTTCCAATGTTCATTTGCGCCGCCCTTATAGGCGATTTCATAGGGGGACATGCTGGCGTCACCGACGAAAATGCATTTGTAGTCAGACCCGTAGGTGCGCAATACGTCCCAAGTTGGGGTCTGGGCATCCCAGCGGCGGGCATTGTCGCGCCAGACACCCTCGTAAAGGCAGTTGTGGAAATAGAAATGTTCGAAATGCTTGAATTCGGATTTTGCGGCGCTGAACAGTTCCTCGACGAGCTTGATATGCGGGTCCATTGATCCGCCGATATCTAAGAAAAGCAGGACCTTCACCGCGTTGCGTCGCTCTGGCCGCGTTTGTACGTCAAGATAACCATTTTCAGCCGTGGCACGGATGGTCTCTGACAGGTCTAATTCATCATGGGCCCCGTCGCGGGCCCAGCGACGCAGCCGTTTGAGCGCAACTTTGATATTGCGGGTGCCCAGTTCAACGCTGTCATCCAGATTGCGAAATTCGCGTCTGTCCCAGACTTTGGTGGCACGTTGGTGACGGCTTTCAGCCTGACCGATCCGCACACCTTCGGGATTGTAACCATAGGCACCAAAGGGCGATGTGCCCGCAGTGCCGACCCATTTATTGCCGCCTTGATGTCGGCCTTTTTGTTCTTCGAGCCGTTTTTTGAGCGTCTCCATCAGCTTATCAAAGCCACCCAATGCGTCGATTTCCGCTTTTTCTGCGGCGCTTAGATGCTTTTCCGCCAGTTTTTCAAGCCAATCTGCGGGAATATCAACGGCCTTCATCACGGCCTCTGGTGGGATCGAGTCTAGCCCGGCGAATGTTGCGGCAAAGGCGCGGTCGAATTTATCAAGATTACGTTCATCTTTGACCATGATCGTGCGCGCAAGATAGTAAAACGTATCAATATCATAAGTCGCGAGCCCTGCTTGCATGCCTTCGAGAAAAGCCAAAAATTCGCGCAGCGATACTGGCACCGTATGTTTGCGCAAATTGTCAAAGAAGGGCAGGAACATGGGCTATGTTAGGCTGCGTTCAATGAAGATGAGGGTGAACAGGCCGATCAGCCCAAAGATGATCGAAAATACGATGGCCCATTGCGCGATGTCTTTGCCTGACCCACCGCGTAGTTTGGCGCGCAAGCCCCCCAAAACAGCCCCAAATACCAGTCCAACGAGCGGAAAAACCATACCTCTAACCCTTTGTTAGCTTGGATTGTCACGCGCAAGCGACGCGATTTCATTGAGCCGGTCGATGACCTCGTCCCGGCTGCCAAACCCGTAACGCCCCCATGCCAGACTGTCCAGCCGAAGTGCAGCCCCGGCCTCTGTGTTGCCTTGCTGATCAAGCGCCTCTGCTTTGAACATCATGAGCTGGGCCAAAAGCGCCGCGTTTTCGTGCCGCTGAGCAGTGGGGATGGCTTGATCAACGATCCGGATCGTCGTTTGCGGGTCACGTGCAATCAGCGTCGCTGCGGCAAGCTGCACGGCGACATGGGCCGCATGGATATCCATGATGCGGTTTTGCGAATAGGCCCGGTTCGCCGCGTTAAACGCATAAAGCGCTTGGGACGCGTCATTGCTGATTTGCAGGCGCCCATAGGCGTAATAGGCAAAGCCTTCGCGCGCGCCAGACCAACCTACTTGTCCACCAATATCGATGGCGCGTGCGGCCGCAGCGCGCCGCGCAGACAAACTGCCTTTGCCGCCTAGCGCGGTTTCCATCGCCGATTTCCATGACCGGGGCGTGGCCGGTTCAACGGACCCGCCGCCGCGTTGCCCGGCGGGATTGATCCGTGCCAAAATACCGGGAATACGGCTAGCCGCCTGCGCGCGGGTCATGCCGTTTTGAAGCTGATCATCGTAAAACGCGCGCAAGATCAACGTGTCGAAACCTGTTAGAACGGCATGGATATTGTCATCATTATAAACGGAATCAGGCAGACGGTAGAGATCGTTGAGCGGCCCAAGCGCTTGGGCCAATTCTTCGTGCATACAGTCGCGGGCTTCTTGCGGGGGGATGCCTGCGGGGATGAAAATCGCAGCGTGTTCACGCTGTGTCAGCGTCGTCCAATCCAGCGCGCCATTGCGCCGCGAGCGTTGCAATTCAGCCCAGCTTTGCACGCGGGGCACCACAAAACACGCCGCGTTTGGTGCCGCACGCCGCATCTGTGCCGGAGAAATGATTTCGATGACGATGTTCGCATGCGCGGCATTGCTACGCGAGATGTCGATCCGTGCCTCATTACGAAGTCGCACCAATAGCGCATCAAGATCGCGGTCCATATAGCTTGGGAAATTGCCAGCCGCGCGTACAGTGATAGGTTCTTCAAAACGGGTTAAAACGGGTAGGGCTTGCCCGGTTTCCATTTGAAACGCGAGGTCAAGAAAATCCCCAGCGATTTCGGAGTTCGGGCGTTGCGGCGCGGTCGGTGTCGGCGCGCCAAAGCTGCGCATTTGCGGAAACACCAAAAGCGTGGGTTGGGGGGCTTGCGTGGCGTCGGGCGCTGGGGCGCAGGCCGTTAAACATGCAAATGCAAAGGCAGCGAAGCGATTCATGCGGGCCGCTGATATTTGATAAAGTTGGTTAATGTGCCTACGCGATCATAAAGTTGACGACCCGCGTGGTTGTCTTCTTGGGTTAGCCAATACACGTTTGGTGCACCCTGTGTATCGGCGGCGGCATAGGCAGCTTCGATCAACTGTCGGCCAACACCCGTACCACGCACATGCGGCGCGGCAAACAGATCTTGCAAATAGCAGACGTTTTCAATGCGCCAGCAATGTCGATGAAACAAGAAATGGACAAGCCCAACGGGCACGTCGTTTTGCACAGCCAAGAACCCGTTAAAATCCTGCGGATCATCGTTCAGCAATCGCGTGAACGTCATGTCGTAAACATCTGAAGACAGTGATGTTTTGTAAAAGGTCAGGTAATCCGAGCAAAGTGCCGCCCAAGCGGGTTTGTCCGTTTCACGGAGGGGGCGAATTATCGTCTGTGTCATGTCTTTTTGCCCCTTCATTGTGGCGACCATAAACTGGTTTCGCGCAGGTTCCAGTCAAATTGCCGTTAGCGGCCTGAACGCGCCATAAAGGCGAGCCGTTCAAACAGGTGGACATCTTGTTCGTTCTTCAGCAGCGCACCGTGCAGTTTTGGCAACGCATTCGCCCCATCGCGCTTAAGATCTTCGGGGGTTAGGTCTTCGGCCAACAGCAGTTTGAGCCAATCCAACACCTCGGAGGTCGATGGTTTCTTTTTCAACCCGGCCGTATCGCGGATTTCATAAAACTGCGTGAGCGCGGTACTCAGAAGCGCGTCTTTGATATCGGGGAAATGCACCGCAACGATTTTGCGTAATGTATCGATGTCAGGAAACTGGATATAGTGGAAAAAGCAGCGGCGCAAAAATGCGTCGGGCAATTCTTTTTCGTTGTTTGATGTGATGATGATCAGGGGGCGGTGGTTGGCGCGGACGGTTTCACCTGTCTCATAGACGTGGAACTCCATCCGGTCCAATTCCTGCAAAAGATCATTGGGGAATTCGATATCGGCCTTGTCGATTTCGTCGATGAGCAGCACGGATTGTGCGGGGGCGGCAAATGCCTGCCAGAGTTTTCCCTTTTTGATGTAATTGCCCACATCATTCACTTTGGCATCGCCCAATTGGCTGTCGCGCAACCGGCTTACTGCGTCATATTCGTACAGGCCCTGCTGTGCTTTGGTTGTGGATTTAATGTTCCACTCAATCATGGGCATATTTAGGGCTGTGCTGACCTGACGCGCCAATTCTGTTTTGCCCGTGCCTGGCTCGCCTTTAACGAGCAGCGGGCGCTGCAATGTCATCGCCGCGTTCACTGCGACCCGCAGGTCGGTTGTCGCAACGTAAGTGTCGGTGCCTGTAAACTTCATCAAGGTAAATCCAATTATTGTGTGGGCAATCTAACAGGTCGGTCGCGATCATCAACAACGCATGAACGTTAAAATCAGGGGGTGACAGTTGCCAATTGAAGGAGTAAACCCCGCGTAATTATGGCCAAAAACTTGTCGCATTTGCATTGCCCAAAGGCCGCGCCGGAGAATAAATAAGGTATGACGATGAAAGCCGAAACGTTTCTGCCCGAAGACTATACCCCCGCCGATAATGAACCGTTCATGAACGAACGCCAGACGGAATATTTCCGTCGCAAGCTTTTGAACTGGAAGGCGGAATTGGTCGAAGATACCCGCGATACAGTCGCCGGTATGAAAGATCAGACCCGCAATATTCCTGATGTGGCTGATCGCGCGTCCGAGGAAACAGATCGTTCGCTTGAACTGCGCACACGCGACCGCCAGCGCAAGCTTGTGACTAAGATCGACGCCGCCCTACGCCGCATCGACGAAGGTGAATATGGCTATTGCGAAATGACCGGAGAGCCGATCTCGCTCAAGCGGTTGGATGCACGTCCAATAGCTACCATGAGCCTTGAGGCACAAGAGCGCCATGAACGTCGCGAAAAGGTACACCGCGACGACTAAGATGCATAACAACGCAAATCGCAACGTCGCCATTATTGGTGGCGGGATAGGGGGGCTGACTGCAGCCCTCGCGTTCGCACAGCAAGGTGCTGTTGTCACCGTCTATGAACAAGCCCCCGCCTTGACCGAGGTCGGCGCCGGGATACAGATTACCCCAAACGGTATGCGCGCGCTTTATGCGCTTGGGCTTGATAAGGCGATCAACCTCACTGGGCTGCGGGCCGAGGCCGTCGTTCCAGTGGATGCACTGACCGGAAATGAGATCACTCGGTTTGATCTCTCATCCCAATCGCCGGCCTACCGTTTCTTTCATCGTGCAGCTTTGATCGACCTGCTTGCGCGCGCGTGCGCCGCCAATGGCGTGACTGTGCAGCTCAATGCCAAGATTGCAGATGTGCAGGTTGATGGGTCGTTTCTGGCGGGCGGCACACAGGTGCGCCCTGATTTGACGATTGGTGCCGACGGGCTGCATTCAACAGTGCGCAGTGTCATCAACAAACCAGCGGCACCGTTTTTTACGGGGCAGGTCGCTTGGCGGGCGCTGGTAAAGACAACGGATGCCGATCCGGTTGCCCGTATCTGGATGGCGCCGGGTCGCCATGTTGTGACCTACCCGCTCTCGGGTGGGCGGTTAAATATCGTCGCCGTGCAGCAACGTAGCCAATGGGCGGATGAAGGTTGGAACCACCCTGATGATCCCGGCAATCTGCGCCACGTCTTTGCGGATTGCCATTGGAGCATGAAATCCATTCTTGCCGATGTCGAAAAGGTCAATCTTTGGGGGCTGTTCCGGCACCCAGTGGCGCAGCGGTGGCAGATGGGGACACTAGCGATTTTGGGCGATGCCGCGCACCCGACGCTGCCGTTTTTGGCGCAGGGCGCGAATCTTGCGATCGAAGATGCGTATGTTTTGGCGCAGTCTTGTGACGCGCATGACACCTTGTCGACGGGTCTGCGCATTTACCAGCAAGCACGTCGAGATCGGGTGATCCGTGCAATTAAGGTGGCCAACGCTAACGCGCGCAACTATCACTTTTCGGGTGTAAAGCGCCGTGTTGCACATGGCGGGTTGCGCGCGATGGGGGCGGTGGCACCCAAGGCGTTTTTAAACCGCTTATCATGGCTTTATGATTTTGATGTCAGCGCCTAGCGGAAATAGTAATTCGCCTGATAAGTGACCTGTTCAAGCACTTCAAAACTACTGAAATCAACACGGTAGACGTCATCTTCGATACGAATATAGACCCAGCCATCGCGCACCGGGGGAAACCCGTAGTACCCGGCATTCATCATGATCGAATGTTCGCCACGGGTAAGATAACTGCCAATTTCAACCGGGCTTGGGCGTGGGGCGGCAGAGGATTCTGGCACCGACACACAGCCAGCCCCTGTTGACGCCATCGCGCATTGCGCCGCCGCAAACGAAGGGCTTAGCGCGGTCAAAAATGTGACCATCAATGTGGTTTTATTGAGCATTTTACGATGCTCCTTACAAAATAAAATATATAGATACCTAGTGTATCTAGGACCTTAAGCTGCGAGGTCAACCCAAACGGGCACGTGATCCGATGGGCGTTCGCGTCCGCGCACCGCAGATTCTATCCAGCAATTATTCAACAAATCCGCGCATTGTGGGGTCAAAAGAAAGTGATCAATGCGGATTCCGTTGTTTTTTTCCCACGCACCAGCCTGATAATCCCAGAATGAATAGTGGCCAGCGCCCGTTTCAACCGACCGAAAGGCCTCGGTAAATCCAAGGTTCACGATCTTACGAAATGCGGCCCGGCTTTCGGGGCGAAACAGTGCGTCGTCTGTCCAAAGCTCTGGGCGCGCTGCATCCTCGGGTTGTGGGATGATGTTGTAGTCTCCGGCCATCAGCGCGGGCACTTCTTCAGCAAGCAATTCTTGCGCGCGCGCATGCAGGCGATCCATCCAACGTAGTTTGTAATCATATTTGGGGCCGGGGGCTGGGTTGCCATTGGGCAGATACAGCCCGCAAATCCGGATCGCGACATCGCCTACGACAGTCGCTTCGATATAGCGCGCCTCTTCGTCGTCGATGCCTTCGCGCCCAGCACCCGCTGCACCGGGCAAGCCGCGGGTCACATCTTCAAGTGGCAGCTTGGAGAGAAGTGCGACGCCGTTGAACCCCTTTTGTCCGTGGGTTTCGACATTATACCCTTTTTCTTCAAGGGCTTCGCGCGGAAAACTATCGTCTTGGGATTTGATTTCTTGCAGGATCGCGACATCGGGATTGGCATCATCTAGCCAATCAGTCAGCGCGTTCATCCGCGCCTTGATGCCGTTAATATTGAATGTCGCGATTTTCATGGCCAATCCCTCGTTTGGGCCAGTTTTGACGGACTGACCAGCAATGCACAAGGGCAGGCTACATTGAAAATGACGTCCCGCAGCCGCAAGATGATGCAGCATTGGGATTGTTAATCACAAAGCGCGCGCCGATAAGTTCTTCGGAAAAATCAATCGTCGCATCGGCCAGAAACGGCAAAGAAACGGCATCAATCACAACGGTTTCGCCTTGATCTGAAAGCGCAAGATCATCGTCTTTGACTTCATCAAGGTCGATTTCATACTGAAAACCAGAACATCCGCCGCCCTCAACCGCGATCCGCAGGGCTTTGCCTTGGGCCGCAGCGCCAATTTCGGCCAGCCGTTCAAATGCGCGCGGCGTTACTTTAGGAGGAATTGTCAGCATTTTGCGACCTATGCGTTTGTGTTCAATTGCAATATAGGGATGTCAGGCAAGACGGACAAGACAGGCAAATCAATGGCAGCCCCTTATGCAACCGACCCGCAAAATCCACGCGGGCGGCTATACCAAGAAGAGGAGAGCTATTTTCGCTCACCTTTTCAACGTGATCGCGACCGGATTATTCACGCGTCTGCTTTTCGCAGGCTGAAACATAAGACCCAAGTGTTTATCGAACATGAAGGGGATTATTTTCGTACGCGGTTGACCCATTCGATTGAGGTCGCCCAAGTCGCGCGCACGATTGCGGGCACATTGGGCCTGAATGTCGAACTGACCGAAGCCATCGCGCTTGCGCATGATCTGGGCCACACACCCTTTGGTCACACCGGGGAGGAAGCATTGGACGCGCTGATGCAGCCCTATGGCGGCTTTGACCATAACGCGCAGGCCTTGCGGATCGTGACCGATCTGGAACGGCACTATGCTGAATGGGATGGGCTGAACCTGACCTGGGAGACCCTGGAAGGGATCGCCAAACACAATGGCCCCGTGACGGGGGATATTCCCTATGCGTTGGCGGCTTATAATGATCGTCACGACCTTGAGCTCCACACCCATGCGAGCGCCGAAGCGCAAGTCGCAGCGCTCGCCGATGATATTGCCTATAATAATCATGACTTACATGATGGTCTTCGTGCGGAATTGTTTAGCACAGATGATCTGGCAAAGCTGCCGATCTTATCGGATTGCTTCGCGCGGGTGGATGCCAAATACCCCGGTCTGAACTATTATCGCCGCCGCCACGAAGCCTTGCGCCGTTTTTTTGGCGTCTTGGTCGAAGATGTCATCAAGGTCAGCCAGCGCAACCTGACCGAACTGCACCCGGCGACTGTGCATGACATCCGCCATGCGGGTCGTATGATGGTGCAATTCTCTCCCGAGCTTTGGACGGACCTTAAGGTTATTCGCAAGTTTCTATTCACCCGCATGTACCGCGCGCCTGCGGTTGTCGAGATGCGTGTGGTGGTGACAAAGATGGTTGATGACCTGTTCCCGTTTTTCATGCAAAATCCCAACGAGCTGCCGAAACAATGGCGCAAAGATGTGGCGGATGCGCCTGATAAAACCGCGCTGGCCCGGATCGTGGCAGATTATATCGCGGGTATGACGGATCGGTTCGCGATCCAAGAGCATAGGCGCCTGATTGGCGGTGAAGAAATTCCAGCGGGGGTGATTGATGGCAGTTGAAACAGAAGTGGGCGCAATGGCGCCTGTGATGGCCTTTGCGCTTGTTGGCGCGTTGGGTGTTGGGTCGCAATGGTTGGCGTGGCGTTTGCGGATGCCGGCCATTGTTCTGATGCTGGTCGCAGGGGTGCTTATTGGCCCTATTGCCGGTGTTTTTGATCCAGCGCGCGATATTGGGCCGCTGATGGCGCCGATGATTTCAATCGCCGTTGCGATTATTCTGTTTGAGGGCGGGCTGACGCTCAACTTTCATTCATTGTCTGACGCAGCCAAAGGTGTGCGCAGATTGGTGTTTGTCGGCGCGCCACTTGGCTGGCTGACTTCTGCGCTGGCGTTACGCTATGGGGCGGGGCTGTCGTGGGAAAGCGCGGCCGTGTTTGGCGGCATCATGATTGTGACAGGGCCAACAGTTATTGCGCCGCTATTACGCACGGCGCGCCTGTCCAAACGCCCCGCAGCCCTTTTGCAATGGGAAGCGATCGTAAACGACCCCATCGGTGCATTGGCGGCGGTACTTGCGTTTGAGGTTGTGCTGGTGATGAACACGGCCACCACCGTGAACGCCGCGATCATGGATTTGGTGATCGGGATTGGCTTTGCGACCGTGCTTGGCGTTGTTGCAGGTTATGGCCTTGCGCGTGCGTTTAAGCGGGCGTGGGTGCCAGAATATATGAAAGTGCCTGTGCTGTTTGCGCTGCTTTTGGGCATTTTTGGGCTGTCGGACCATGTGTTGCACGAAAGCGGGCTATTGGCGGTGACGATCATGGGGATTGTGATCGCGAATGCGAACCTGCCCAGCTACGAAGAACTCCGCCGCTTTAAAGAACATGCGACAGTGTTGCTAGTCTCGGGCGTGTTCATCTTGCTTGCGGCGAGCCTTGATTTCTCGGCGCTGCGACAGCTGGATTTTCGCGCGATTGCCTTTGTGGCATTGGTCGTTTTGGTTGCGCGTCCGATGACAGTGTTCATCGCTCTTTTGGGGTCTGGCGTACCGTACAAAGAACAAATCCTTGTGGCCTTTACCGGCCCACGGGGCGTGGTGTTGGTCGCTGTTGCAGGCCTGTTTGGGGATCGCCTGATCGGGCTTGGTTTTGAAGATGCGCCCCTGATTGGGCCACTGGCGTTTGTTTTGGTGGCATTCACGGTGGTTCTGCACGGGTTCACGCTTGCGCCTTTTGCGCGCTGGCTGGGGCTGACGGGTGCGGATGTTCCCGGCGTTGTGGTGATCGGTGGGGCAAAGTGGACTACTGCCTTTGCTGAGGCGCTCAAAAGCGCCGATGTCCCGGTGCTGATGACGGATCCAAACTTTGGTAATCTACGCGGCGCGCGCGCGGCAGGGATCCCGACATTTTCGGGCGATATCCTATCCGAGGCTGCCGAACAGCGGCTTGAGCTGATCAGCTATGCCACCTTGGTCGCCGCAACAGACAATGACGCCTATAACACGCTTGTCGCGACAGATTTGGCCCCCGAATTTGGCCGCGATTCCGTGTTTCAAGTGATGCGTGCCAAAAACGACAGTGCGCGCCACCAACTGCCGCGCACTTTGGGTGGGCGCAAATTTGGCCCTGAAGAAACCCACGACGGGCTAGAGGCGCTGATCGCCAAAGGGTGGATGTTTGGCAATACGCGGCTGACCGAAGAATTCACGCTTGAAAGCTGGCGCGCAGAGCACCCCGAAGCACATCTATTTGCACGCATTGATGCCGCTGGCGCGATTAGGCTGATCCGCAAAGATGACGAGGTTAAACCAGTGCCGGATGTGCGGATCATTTCGCTACGTCCTCCTGAAACCAACGGGGCTACAGAAAGCACATGACGCAATGGGCGACATATGAAGACTGCGAAGCCGCGCTAGAACATGTGCGCGCTGCCCCCAAAGATGGCGCACGGATCGAACGGGTGTGCGTGCGGCCAGACATTGGGTTGCGGACCTTTCCCGATAGTCTGCAACTGACTGTCGCGCAGGGGATCATTGGCGACCGCTGGACGGTTGCACCTTGGCTTAAACTGCCAGACGGATCGCCAGACCCACGTATCCAGATATCGGTGCTGTCAAAGCGCGTGATGGATCTATGTTGGCGCGATCAGGATAATCTGTTGCGATATCCCGGCGATTCATTTGTTGTTGATATGGATTTGGGCGAAGAGAACCTACCGATTGGCACGCAGTTGAACGTCGGAACAGCTGTGATCGAGGTCAGCGACAAGTTTAACACGGCTTGTGTGAAATGGCGCGATAAATACGGGGCGCAAAGCATTCGGTGGATCAACAGTGCCGAAAATAGGCCGTACCGGCTGCGCGGAATTTTGTGTAAAATCGTACGCGATGGCACGGTTGCAGTCGGCGATCACATGACAAAAGCCTGATGCGATGGTGCCGCTTGCATTGACCCTGCCTGTTACAGTGCTAAACCCGCTGAAACTCTGTTTTCGTCCCATTGGGACCAAAGGACCGCTATGAACCTGTTTGCTGATATCCGTACCCGCGTGATTGCCTGTCTTGATGAAATGGTGGCCGAGGGCACTTTGCCTGCTGGCCTGTCGACCGGTGCTGTCTCGGTTGAACCGCCGCGAGATGCGGCGCATGGTGATATGGCGACCAATGCGGCGATGGTTTTGGCCAAGCCGGCCAAAATGAACCCGCGCGCTATTGCGGATGCTTTGGCTGCCAAATTACTGAATGATCCGATGATCACTGTGGCCGAGGTCGCAGGGCCGGGGTTCTTGAACATGCGGCTTGACGCGGGTGTTTGGCAGGGCGTTGTAAAGGCTGCGCTGACTGATCCAACATTCGGACAATCCACGCTGGGGCAAAACGCCAAGACATTGGTTGAATATGTTTCTGCAAACCCAACCGGGCCGCTGCACGTGGGCCACACACGTGGCGCGGTGTTCGGCGATGCGCTGGCACGCCTGTTGGATTACGCGGGCTATGATGTGACCAAAGAATATTACATCAACGATGGCGGCGCGCAGGTCGATGTGCTCGCGCGGTCAGTCTATTTGCGGTATTTGCGAGCGCACGGCCAAGATGTTGAATTTCCGGAAGGCACATACCCCGGCGATTATCTGATCCCCGTCGGCGAGGCGCTTAAGGACAAAGTTGGCGATGCATTTGTAGATAAGGGCGAACAGTTCTGGCTGGAAGAAATTCGTGCATTCGCAACCGATGCCATGATGGAGCTGATCCGCACTGATCTGGCTTCGCTTGGTGTCGTGATGGATACGTTCTTTTCTGAAAAATCGCTCTATGGCACGGGGTTGATTGAAAAAGCGATCGCCGAGTTGGACGAAAAAGGTCTGATTTATCGCGGCACGCTAGAACCACCAAAAGGCAAGATGCCCGAAGATTGGGAACCACGCGAACAGACCCTGTTTAAGTCAACAGAACATGGCGATGATGTTGACCGGCCCGTGCAAAAATCTGATGGCGCGTGGACTTATTTCGCGCCTGATATCGCTTACCACTATGATAAGGTGCAGCGTGGCTTTGACCAGCTGATCGATGTGTTCGGCGCCGATCACGGTGGCTATGTCAAACGGATGAAAGCGGCTGTATCGGCGCTGTCTGATGGCAAGGTGCCGTTGGATGTGAAGCTGACCCAACTGGTGAAGCTTTATAAAAACGGTGAACCGTTTAAAATGTCCAAACGGGCAGGGACCTTTGTGACGCTTGCCGATGTGGTGAAACAAGTCGGCCCCGATGTGACGCGGTTCCATATGCTGACGCGCAAAAACGACGCGCCGCTTGATTTTGATTTCGACAAAGTGTTGGAGCAATCCAAAGACAATCCCGTTTTCTACGTGAATTACGCTTATGCGCGGGTGAACTCTGCGGTGAAAAAGGCGGGTGCCTTTACGGCTGTAGATGATGCCACGCTTGCCGGGATCGACCTGTCAGGTCTGTCACACGACGCTGAACTGGGTGTGATCAAGAAAATTGCCGAATGGCCGCGCCTTGTTGAGATCGCCGCAAAAGGCCACGAACCGCACCGGATCGCGTTTTATCTTTATGATTTGGCGTCGGATTTCCATGCGCTTTATAACCGCGGCAACGATGAAACAGCGCTGCGCTTTGTTCAAGAAAGTGATTCAGATGCCACACAGGCGAAAATCGCCCTGATTCGTGCTGTAGCGATTGTTATTTCGCACGGATTGGGTATTCTTGGCGTCACACCGGCAGAAGAGATGCGTTAACGCACACACTGCCGGTTCGAGCTGAGTAATAACGGACCCATAAGCCAAAAAGGCGCGGGCAGTGAGGCAGAAATGGCAGTTTACAACGAAGGGTTCGCCCCATCGGGTGACGCATCGCGCACCAATACCATCATGAATTTTGCAGGCGCTGGCCTGTCTCTTGCGCTGATCCTCGGGGTCAGCTTTTGGGGCTATAAGTTGATCATGCGCGACGTTTCCGGCATTCCCGTCGTGCGCGCAATGGAAGGCGAAATGCGTGTCTTGCCTGATAACCCGGGTGGGGCTGTTGCATCGCACACGGGGCTTTCCGTGAATGAAGTTGCCGCCATCGGCGAAGCTGGCGCCCCAGAGGATCGTCTTGTGCTTGCACCAACAACGGCCGGTCTGGCGCAAGAAGATTTGGATGCGCAGCCTGTCGCCGAAGTCGACGCATTTGCGATGACCGCGGATTTGACACAGGCCGAAGCGGATGAGATCGTTGATGAAATTTTAACGATTGCCAATCAAACCGCAGAAAATGCAAGCCCTGAAGCCGCGCAAATCATCACGATTGCCGCCGATGTGCCGGGTGTTGCACGCTCATTACGCCCTGTCATTCGCCCGGCGAGCCTGCGCGCAGCACCCGTCGCGGCAACCAACAGCGAAGTCGCGGTGAACTCAGCCAGTTTTGCTGTTGGCACGAACCTTGTGCAGCTTGGCGCGTTTCCTTCGCCAGAATTGGCGGCAACACAATGGGCGCTGATCGAAGGGCGCTTTGATACGCTACTGGCCGGGAAAGAACGCGTCATTCAAGTGTCTGATCAATCCAGCGGGACATGGTATCGCTTGCGCGCCAGCGGTTTCGAAGACCGCGCCGAAGCCCGCCGTTTTTGTGCAGCACTTGAGGCCGAAGGCGCGGATTGTATCGCGGTTGTGGTTAATTAAATGCAGATGAACGCGACGATTTTTGGGCCCGAGGGTTTGGAAATCACTGCTTGGGAACGCGACTTTTTTCGTGACGTGCAGCCTTTTGGGTTCATCGTATTTGCACGGAACATCGATAGCCCGACCCAGCTGCGCCGCCTGACCGCCGATTTACGTGATGCCGTAGGGCGCAATGCCCCGATTTTGATCGACCAAGAGGGCGGGCGGGTGCAGCGGATGCGCAGCCCGCATTGGCGCGAATTTTTGCCAGCGCTTGATCAAATGGACCAAGCCCGCGACCCACTGCATGCGCATTGGATTAGGAACCGCCTGATCGCGGATGATCTGCACAGCGTTGGGATTGACGTCAATTGCGCCCCATTGGCGGATATTGCCGAGGACACGACGCATCCTTTCTTGCAAAACCGTCTGTATGGCCGTGATGTGGATACTGTTGTCGCGGCCGCGCGGGTCTGCGCTGATGCGCATTTGGCGGGCGGAGTGCTGCCCGTGTTGAAACATATACCCGGCCACGGGCGCGCGGCGGTTGATAGCCATTTGAAATTACCTACCGTAACCGCAGATCTTGCGGATTTACACGCCAAAGACTTCGCCCCTTTCAAAGCGCTTGCTGACCTACCGATGGGGATGAGCGCACATATCGTTTTTTCTGCGATTGACCCCGATGGGCCTGCCACAACCTCTCCTGCGATGATCGATGTGATCCGCACTGAGATTGGTTTTGATGGGCTGCTGATGACGGATGATCTGTCGATGCAGGCGCTGTCGGGCACTGTCGCTGATAGGGCGCAAGCCGCAATTGCGGCGGGGTGCGATCTTGTTTTGCACTGCAACGGCGATAAGGACGAGATGCAAATGGTCGCCGCATCCGCTGGAATGATGACAGATGCCGCGCAAAAACGCGGCCAAAATGCGCTTTTGCTTCGCAAATCCCCCGAAATTCTTGACATCGCGGCATTGGAGGCCGAACTTGAAACGCTATTAGCGTGAGAAGTGATGCAAGAGAATTTCGACCTTACCGACGATAAAATCAGCGTCAGCGACAGGGTTGCTGCCGAGGCGCTGATCGTTGATGTGGGCGCGTTCGAAGGCCCGCTTGACCTTTTGTTAACGCTGTCACGTACGCAAAAGGTGGACTTGCGCCAAATCTCTATTCTTGCGCTTGCGCGGCAATATTTGGCCTTTGTTGAAAAGGCTAAACAACTGCGTCTTGAATTGGCGGCAGATTATTTGGTGATGGCGGCTTGGCTCGCGTTTCTTAAATCGCGCTTGCTTTTGCCGCCCGACCCGAAAGAAGAAGGCCCATCCGGCGAAGAGCTTGCCGCGCATTTGGCGTTCCAGCTAGAGCGTTTGCAGGGGATGCGGAATGCCGCTGCCAAACTTATGGCGCGCGACCAATTGGGGCGCGATTTTTTCGCGCGTGGGATCACCGAAGACGTGCAGCGTGTGCGCCGCGTGACGTATACAGCGACCCTGTTGGACCTGATGCTAGGCTATGCGCGTATCCGCACCCGCGATGATTTCCGGCCGTTTGTGATGGACCGCCAGCACGTGATGACGATGGAGCAAGCCCTTGAAAGGATGCGTCATCTGATTGGGTTTGCCGGCGACTGGACCGATATTTCCAGCTATCTGCCCGAAGGTTGGGATGCCGACCCGCAGCGGCGGCGGTCGACCACGGCTGCGACCTTTGCGGCCAGTCTTGAGCTGGCGAAAGAAGGTAAAATTGAACTGCGCCAAGGCGAAAGCTTTGCGCCGATTGAAATTCGAAAAAAGGCCCCGCGCGATGTCTAAACCAGAAAACGACAGCCTTTTTGAAGCGCCGCCCATGGGCGAACAAGAACGCATGGTCGAGGCGATTCTTTTTGCTTCGGCCGATCCTGTGAGCGTGCAGGATTTGATCGGGCGGATGCCACATGGCTGCGATCCGGCCGAGGCTATCGCCTATTTGCGCAAACGCTACGAAGGACGGGGTGTGAACCTTGTGAAGATCGACAATGCATGGGCAATCCGCACGGCACCTGATCTTGGGTTTTTGATGCAAAAAGAAACGGTTGAGACCCGAAAGCTATCGCGCGCGGCTATCGAAACCTTGGCCATCATCGCCTATCATCAACCTGTGACACGCGCAGATATCGAAGAAATTCGCGGCGTCAGCGTGAGCCGAGGGACGCTTGATCAGCTGATTGAACTGGAATGGATACGGTTTGGACGCCGCCGGATGACACCGGGCCGTCCTGTGACATTTGTGGTGACCGCAACCTTCCTTGATCACTTTGGCTTGGAAAGCGCACGTGATCTACCGGGACTCAAGGATTTGCGTGCGGCAGGTCTTTTGGAGAACCGTCCGCCGCCGGGCGCGGCTGACCTGCTTGATGATGACGATGATGCGGATGGTAACGACGATCAGACAGAGCTGTTTGAAGAATGATCATTCTCTGCTAGTTTTGGCAGGCATAATGAGGATGACGCCAATGAATATGAATCGTTTGATCAATATGGGCATGCGGATGTTGATGAACAAAGGCATCAAAATGGCGTCTAACCGTGGTAAAAATGATGACGATATGACGCCGCAAGAACGCCAATCGGCGCAATCTACGCAGCAAAACCTACAAAAGGCCCGCAAAGGGATGCGGATTATGCGCCGGTTTATGCGTTAGATTTAAAATGCTTAGACAGCTTGAGCCCTTGGCCTTGGTAGTTTGACTTAATTTCGCGCCCATATAGCGCGTCTGGCATTGCGGCCATATGTTCATAGACCAAACGCCCCACGACCTGCCCATGTTCAAGCACAAACGGGGCCTCGTGGCAGCGGACCTCAAGCACACCGCGCGACCCTGATCCGCCTGCGCCTGCATAGCCAAAACCGGGGTCAAAGAACCCCGCGTAATGGACCCGAAATTCGCCAACCATCGCTAAATATGGTGCCATTTCAGCGGCTTGCAACGGTGGAATGATGATCGATTCGCGGCTTACCAAAATATAGAAGGCGCCCGGATCAAGGATGATCCAGCCGTCATTCGTATGCACAGGTTCCCAAAATTCATCCGGGGGGTAGTGGTCAAGCTTAGACAGATCAACAACACCGGTATGTGGTTTGGCACGGTAACCAACCAAATTTCCGCTGGCCGGGCGCAGATCAACAGAAAACCCCAGCCCGTCAGAAATCACGGGATCACCGGAAACGATGGGCGTTTGCGCGTGTAGCCGACGCAGATCATCGTCGGACATGATGGTCTTGCCTTGCCGAAAAATGATTTGGTTCAGCATTTGGCCGGGCTGTGCCACGACCGAAAATGAGCGCGGGCAGATTTCGACATAAAGCGGGCCAGTGTATCCGGCAGGCACGCGGTCAAATTCCACACCGTGATCCGTGATGATGCGGGTCAGCAAATCTAGCCGACCGATAGATGATTTGGCGCTTGCGGCGGCGGTCATCCCTTGGGGCAGCGACAGGCTTTCCATCAATGGGACAACGTAAACGCAGCCTTTTTCCAAAACGGCCCCACCGTCCAAATCAATCGCATGCATCTGGAAATCGGCCAAGCGATCTTGGACACGGCGGGTGCTGCCAGCCAAAAACGATGCACGGACCCGGTAGGCCGTAGACCCCAGCCGCAGGTCAAGCGAAGCAGGTTGGATTTGCGCATCGGTAATCGGGGCTGTTGCACTGATGTGTTCAGCCGCGATCAACGCGCGGATTTGGTGATCAGCAAGAACGCCGGGTGTTTGCATCAAAGCCCCCATTTGGATCGCAAAACGCCCGCTGCGCGATGGCGCAAGCGGGCGGTTATGATTGGTCGGGCTAGCAGGACTCGAACCTGCGACCTTCCGTCCCCCAGACGGACGCGCTACCAGGCTGCGCTATAGCCCGACTAGGCGCTTTCATACCCGAAATGTTTGTGGGGGCAAGCCCGAAACGCATCGCCATGGCTACTGTTTGTGCATCTGGTTGCGCAGCTGTTCAAGACGCGCCAGCAGCGGCGCGATCTGGGCCACCCGTCCGCCGAGCACTGCCTTATCCGCAAGTCGCGTCCCGACAAGACGACCGGGCAAGTCAGGAAATGCGTCAGGCAGCGGCGCGACGTCGATTGTAAAAACAGGCGTCTCGTCGAACGGCAGGCTGTCTTGCCTTGGCGTTGGATCCGTTGCCGGGGCAGGTGTGCTGACTTCCGGCGCTTGAGAGGCAACTATTTTGGCGGCAACTGGTTGAGGCGTAACAGGTTCTGGGGCCGTGGTCAGTGTCTTGCCCAACGTCGCAACATGTTTGACCCCTTGTTCGCGCAGCAGTTTTTGCGCGCCTTTGATCGTCATCCCATCTTCGTGCAGCAATTGTTTGATGCCGCCCAGCAGTTCCATATCTGCAGGGCGGTAATACCGACGGCTACCCGCGCCTTTGACTGGCTTGATCTGCGAGAATTTGCTTTCCCAAAACCTCAGCACATGGGTGGGCGTGTCTAGCCATTCAGCGACTTCGCTGATCGTTCGAAATGCGTCTTTGGCTTTGGCCATTGTATTAGGACTTGTTACCTGCGGCTACGCGATCCTTCATCAGGTGCGAAGGGCGGAACGTCAAGACGCGGCGCGGGTGAATAGGGACTTCTTCGCCGGTCTTTGGGTTGCGGCCCACGCGGGCAGCTTTTTCGCGCACAGCAAATGTTCCGAAAGAAGAAATTTTGACAGATTCACCAGCGACCAAAGAATCGGATACATGGGTCAGCACGCTTTCGACCAGATCGGCGCTATCGTTGCGCGACAATCCAACTTGTGAATGAACCGCGTCGGCCAAATCCATGCGTGTTAGTGTTTTGTCTACCATTACTCTTCCCCTACTAATTTGCACTAGCATAGGCGCGAGGCAATTTCAGAGTCAATAACAAGGGCTTGGCAAGTCAGGTTAACCCGGTATTTCTAGGCTACCAGCGCAATACAACTGCGCCCCAAGCCAATCCGCCACCGATTGCTTCGGTCACAACAAGGTCTCCGGGCTTAATTTTGCCTTCAGACACCCCAACCGAAAGCGCGAGGGGAATCGATGCAGCAGAGGTATTCCCGTGATCTTGGACCGTGACAACGACACGGTCCATTCCCACGCCCAGCTTGCGCGCCGTAGATTGGATGATCCGGATGTTGGCCTGATGCGGCACGACCCAATCAACATCTTCAGCGCCAAGCCCGACTTTTTCCAAGGCGGTATCGGCGGTTTGCGCCAGTTTTTCGACCGCGTGACGGAAGACTTCTTTGCCCTCCATGCGCAAGACGCCCGTGTTTTGCGTCGCGACACCGCCATCAACATAAAGCAGGTCTTTATAACGGCCATCAGAGTTCAAATCGGTCGCCAGAATGCCACGGTCATCACTCGTGCCGTTGCCCGTTTCGGCCTCGAGAATCAGCGCGCCAGCGCCGTCACCAAACAGGACGCAGGTCGATCGGTCTGTCCAATCCATGATGCGGCTAAATGTTTCGGCGCCGATCACCAACACGCGGTCCGCTTGCCCAGCAAGGATCATAGCGTTTGCGTTGCTCATGGCATAAACGAACCCGGCGCAAACAGCCTGAACGTCAAAGGCAAACCCTGTGGTGTTGCCTAGCGCGGATTGCACCATAGTTGCCGCAGAAGGGAAGGTGTTATCTGGGGTCGATGTGGCAACAATGATCGCATCAATTTCGTTGGCGTCCATCCCGGCCATGTCCAAGGCCGCTTTTGCCGCATGGGTGGCAAGTTGTGAAGTTGTTTCACCTTCGGCAGCGAAATGGCGCCGCTCAATCCCGGAGCGCGAGATGATCCATTCGTTTGATGTATCAAGGGTCTTTTCAAATTCGGCGTTTGGAACAACGCGTTCAGGCAGATAATGCCCGATACCCTTAACAACTGCGCGACGTGTCATGCGTTTTAGCCTGTTTTGGTGCCTGGTGTGTCGGTGCCAGTGTCATTCGGGACATCTTGGGCAAGTGCCGCGACAGATGCAACCCGTGCCGCCAGCTTTTCCGAAAAGCCGTTTTGCGCCAAGCGGTAAGCGAGGTGCAAAGCGGCCGCAACCCCCGTTGCATCGGCTGATCCATGGCTTTTAACGACGGTCTGGTTCAATCCCAAAAACACACCGCCATTCACGCGGCGCGGGTCGATCCGCTTGGTTAACCGTTTCAGCGAACCACGCGCGAGCAATGCGCCCATGATCGAAAGTGGGGTCTTCATCAGGCTTTCGCGCAACAAATCCCCGATCAGGTTCGCCGTGCCTTCACCGGTTTTAAGCGCGACATTGCCCGTGAACCCATCGGTTACGATCACATCAACTTTGTCGGATGGTAGATCACCGCCTTCAACAAAGCCAACATAGTTGAATCCGCCGGCGTCAGCCGCAGCCGCAATCATTTCATTGGCGACTTTAAGTTCCGCGCGCCCTTTGTGGTCTTCGGTGCCGACATTCAGCAACCCAACGCGTGGGCGCATAATATCAAGCCCATTGCGCGCATATGACGCCCCCATCAGCGCGTAGGTCAAAAGATCATCTTGATCCGCGCTGATATCGGCGCCTGCATCCAGCATCACGTTAAAACCCGCGGGATTACGTGACGGCCATAGGCAGGCGATGGCAGGGCGGTTCACCCCATCGGTCTTGCGCAGCCGGATGGTGGACATCAGCATCAGCGCGCCAGTGTTGCCGCAGCTGACGCAAACGGATGCTTCACCTGATCGCACCGCTGCGATGGCGGACCACATTGATGTGGTGTCGCCCTTGCGGAACGCGACCTTGGGCTTGTCGGTCATTAATACAACATCTGCCGCATCGTGAATTTTCACACGGTCTGCGATGTTATGCTTGGCAAGCAGGGGGGTCAGCTCTGATTCTGGGCCGTGCGCAATGATGCGTGCATCTGGATTTTTGCCCAGAAACTTTGAAAGGCCCGCAACAACAGTTGCAGGCCCTTTATCGCCACCCATCGCATCTACGGAAAGTACATGTGACGCGTCAGTTGCCGTCGTGGAAGCGGTATCCGTCTGGCTTTGCGTCATGCTACTGTACCTTTGCCGTAGCTTACGCTGCGTCTTCGTCCAGATCGATTTCTGTCGTGTCTGCAATCACTTCGCGTGTCGCATAGTGGCCGCAAGATGGGCACACGTGGTGTGGGCGTTTCAGCTCACCACAGTTGTCGCATTCGTTTGGGTTCGCCGCGACAAGTGAGTCGTGCGAGCGCCGGTTATTGCGGCGGGATTTGGATACTTTATTCTGCTGGACAGCCATGTCTCAACCCTATGATAAGTAGGGCCGGTGGCCCTGATTTCGTGCATTCTCGCGGGGTCCTACGCCAATCTGGCCGCCCTGTCGAGAGAGATATAAAGAGGTCGCGAACATACTGCGAAATTTGTATGACGCAACCTTTTTTCCGATGTGTGGCTTAGACGCTTATTCTTCCCTTTTTTCAAGGGCTTCTTTTAAAGAACTGAGACCCGCGAACGGTTTTGCGTCTTCATCGGTCATAGCTTCGGTACCTGGTTCGCTAAAGTTTACCTGTGTCAAAGCAGCATCCGCGCTGCGCGGATAGGCGGGCAGGGCCAGCGATAACGCCTCGATCATCACCTGCGCGAGGTCGAGCGAGTCGGGCAACAGATCAATGCTGTCATCTTCGGGCATTTCGACCTCTGCCGCGTCAATCTCGGGCACTTCGGCCAAGTAACGACGGCTGATATCTTCGTCGATGCGTGTTGTGACCGGATCAAGCGAGACGACACAAGCTTGCACCACAGTCGTGCCAAGTTTCGCGTTTAGAGACCAGTCGGTCCTGCCTTGCGGTGTCAGTTCCCCTGTGAACCGTAGCTTTTTTACCGCGATAATATCGAGCATCTGCGTGATTGCTTTGCGCTCCTCGGCCGTTGGGGTCAGGTCAAAGCTCGTGGGTTTGCGAGTTGGTAAATCAGCAAAACGTAACAGTGATGTCGGCAATTGGGCCAAAGGTGCTTCCATTCTTGATCAGGGGCGGGTGGTGATATAGTGGGGATAAAAGGCATAAGACGCCAAAGCAAGAGGCCAGTCATGAGCAAGACATCAGGTAAATTCCACATCGCTGCACGGATTGCAGGTGTTGTATTGGTTTTGGCGGCCACTTCGGCATGCAGCAAGATCGACAAATTCCACGGCTACGCTCCGTCTCCCGAAGATCTGACCGAGGTGACACTGGGCCAGACCACACGCGACGATGTGATTGCCCGCTTTGGACCGCCCATGTCTGAAGGTGTGGTTGCAAATAACGCGGTCTATTATGCCTCCAGCCAATTTGTGCACTACGGGGCCTTCGCACCCAAAGAGGTGGACCGCCAAGTTGTCGCCATTCGGTTTGACGAAAACAACGTCACCCAAGACGTTGCACGCTATACATTGCAAGACGGGCAGGTCGTTTCGCTTGATCGCCGCGTCACGGATGATGGCATCCAAGATATTACCTTTATCGGTCAAATGCTTGGGTCATTGGGGCAGATAGATGCCGGAACTTTCTTGGGCGATAGCTAACACCACATCCATCGCTTGATCTTCTCGCGTCCCTTGCCTAACTAGCAGGGGTCGCTTGTTTTTGGGCGGCATATTCTCAGGGCGGGGCGCAATTCCCCACCGGCGGTATGTCCCACTGGGACGAGCCCGCGAGCGCAAGGGATTTTCCCTTGGTCAGCAGATCAGGTGCGATGCCTGAGCCGACGGTCATAGTCCGGATGAAAGAGAATAGAGCAAACCAGGTGCTTTTTGCGCCGGGTCTGTCCTGTTTTGCCTTGGGTCACGCGCAAAACGAAAGGACAGATGCGATGATCCAAACGAAAGTAACGAACAGTGGTGCCATTCTGGGGCCGCTTTATTTTGTCACCGCAGGCGCGTTGTTTGCGGGCGCAAACACCGCCGTGCAGGGGGCTGGTATGCATTTTGGCGTACCATCTGCCACGATCGCGTTTTGGCAATATGCGCTGGCCAGCCTGATTGTCATCCCGATGGTTTGGAACGCGCCGTGGCGCAGTGACCGGCCGCTGGCCCATCTTTTGCGGGTCGGATTGGCGGCAATTGGTGTGCAGTTTTGGGTGGCCGGGCTGGCCGTTGTGCCGATCTGGCAGGCTGTCGCCCTTATCCTGACATCGCCATTGTTTGTGACCTTGGGCGCTTGGCTGTTCTTGGGTGAACGGATGACATTGCCGCGGGTGCTGGCCGTGTTGGTTGGGGGCGTCGGCGGCACAATTATTCTGGCCCCATGGGCCGATGCATTTCAATTGGCTGCACTTTTACCCGTCGGTGCCGCCGCATTTTGGGCCGCCTCATCCGTGGTGACCAAAGAGCTGACGAAAACTGAAAACGCAGGCACGCTGACGCTGGCACTTTTGGTGCTTTTAGTGCCGATCAACGGGGTGGCGGCAATTGGCAGTGGCTTTGCGGTCGCATCAGAGGCGCTCTGGCTTGTCGCACTCTCAGGGCTGCTGATCGCCGCCGCGCAATATTTGATCGCCAAGGCGTATGTTGTCGCAGATGCCGCGTATCTCCAGCCGTTCGACCACGTGAAACTACCGCTCAACGTCGAGTTAGGGATCATCTTTTTCGGCTTTGCACCACCCGGCATGATGTGGATCGGCGCCGCCGTGATCATCGGCGCGAGCGCATGGGTGATGAGGGATGAGGCTGGCTAAATCTTGAAATGTCAGCAGTGCTTACCTATATATCACCTATAAGAAGGAGATATTTATGAGAAGTGAAATTTTGGCGTTAAGCCTAATTTGCATCCCAGCGGCAGGCATTGCTGACACAATCCCAGATGAGGCCGTAAATACCTATTTTGCACAACAAACCGTTCTTGAAGGTTACGCAGGCTGCGATGGTACCGGACATATCGCGTTCAAGACAGATTTGTTTGCAGATGAGGTCGCGGTGTTCGTTCAAGGGGTAGAACGTACTCGTAGATCCACACCAGCACCGGTGGAAGAAGTGTGTTATCGACAAGAAATGCGTGGCACAGACCGCATCCGGATAGAGGTATCGTGTGGCGAAGACTGGCGCGTTTCTACTGAATCGGTAACGCAAATTCGCATTGATCAATCGCTTGAACAAATGCAGCTTTCGGTTCATGCAACGCTTGTTTCATGCATGACACCAACCAGCTACCAAGTGATGGAAGGGGCATGGCAGGCCACAACTAATAACGGGATGACGACGACAGTCGACGAAGGCGTATTTCAGCCTTGGGATAATGACGCTGCGTGCCCGCAAATTGCTGGACCGCGACAAACAAGCGCATCAATCCGATATGCGGTAGCGGGAACATGGGGAAACCCCGTTGATTACGTCGGGCGCTCTGAGCTTTTTGAACATTACGACCACCCCTATAGCCCTGCTTTCTTTCGCCTTGATTTGCGTGATATTCCTCTGAGAGGGGCAGTGCTGGATGATCTCGCTTTAAGCGCGGGTGCGAGAATGACATTTATTGTGTCCTCGGAAGAGGAAACATTGTGTCCCGACGGCGTGTGTTCGATTCCGCAACCGCGTTACGTGAGGTATTTGCGTGTTAATCCCGCAGTCTGCCGGTAACGACATGCTTTGTTCGTTAGGAGAACTATGCTCCCCCCTCAAATAGAGGTGGTCGCGGAAATTAGGGCCCGTCGTTAAGATGGATCGTATGACGAAAGAGACGATCCAAGATTGAGAAACGAAAGAACCATTCGCCAGAATTCAAAGCCAAGGTTGCGCTTGAAGCGATGCGTGAGGAGATGG
>CALLAF010000029.1 GCA_938002605.1 uncultured Paracoccaceae bacterium
ATAGGGAACGCTTGCTCGAACCTCTCGGCTACATCACACCAATCGAAGCGGAGGAGAAATACGAACAAGCATTGAAGTCAGACAAAATTGCAGCTTGAAATACGAACTCAACAGTCTCCGGCAAAACCGGGGCGGTTCACCACGTTTATTTGCGCCGCCTGCGCCCGCTACCGCCGCGCGCACCGCCTGTGTTATGATTCACGTCGGGCAGCGTGACGATTGAATTGAGGATCGGGAAAGGTTCGACCGCGTTGGGGATCGCCGAGGCATTCACAAAGTGTTCTTGAAAGCGCGGCTCAATCGCGGTTTCAATTTTGTGGATATTGCGCACGGTTTCTTCTATTTCGGTCCGGGCATCTGTGTTCAAAAGCGCAATCCGCGCGCCGGTGCCAGCGGCGTTGCCCGCACTCGTTACCTTATCAAGCGGGGCGTCGGGGATCATCCCAAGCACCATTGCGTGTTTGGGGCTGATATGCGCGCCAAAGGCACCAGCAAGCACCACCCGGTCCACTTCATTCACGCCAAATTTGTCCATTAATAGGCGCGCGCCTGAATAAAGCGCGGCTTTGGCCATTTGGATTTGCCGAATATCGGTATTGGTCACGGTGATCTTGGGGCCGCCGTCTGCTGTGCCATCGTAAAGTAAGTATGAATTCGTGCGCCCATCGGTAAAGCAGTTTGGCGATCCGGTTTGTTCTGCCGATCCGATCAACCCCGGCGCGTCCACAATCCCCGCCATGCGCATTTCGGCGACAACTTCGATAATCCCAGAGCCGCAAATACCCGTGACCCCAGTTTGCGCGATGGCGGCGTCAAACCCATCTTCATCGGACCACAGATCAGAACCGATAACTTGGAAGCGGGGCAGTTTGGTCACGGGGTCGATTTGGACATGTTCAATCGCGCCGGGGGCTGCGCGCTGGCCAGAACTGATCTGTGCGCCTTCAAACGCCGGTCCGGTGGGGGATGAACAGGCCAAGACCTTTTCACGGTTGCCCAGAATGATTTCAGCATTGGTGCCCACGTCAACGACCAACATCAGATCGTCGGATTTACCCGGTGCCTCAGACAGTGCAACTGCCGCTGCATCCGCCCCAACATGGCCCGCGATACAAGGCAACAGATAGACCCGCGCGGCGGGATGCAGGTGCAGGTCCAATTCAGACGCGCGCAATGAGAGGCTGTCTGATGTCGCAAGCGCAAAGGGCGCTTGCCCCAGCTCATAAGCATCAATGCCCAAGAACAGGTGGTGCATCACAGGGTTACACACAAAGACCGCATCCACGATCAGTGCAGGGTCAATCTGCGCCTCAGAGGCGATTTGGGTGAACAAAGCGTTCATACCTTCGCGCACGGCGGCGGTCATTTCTTGGGAGCCGGTATCGTTCATCATGCCATAGCTGACCCGGCTCATCAGGTCTTCGCCAAAGCGTATTTGCGGGTTCATAATGCCCGAGGATGCGATGACCTCTCCGGTGCGTAAATCGCAAAGATGCCCCGCGATGGTGGTCGAACCCAGATCAACCGCTAGCCCGTAAAGCGTGCCCTCATAAAAACCCGGCCAAATCTGAATAATGCGCGGGCTAAACGTGTCATCGCCCAAATGCACGGCAACGGTAACTTTCCATTCCCCTTTGCGCAACGCGGATTGCATGGTTTGCAACACGCCCAGATCAGCCTCAAGCGCGGGCAGGGCCCATTCTGCGCGCAATGCGGCGACCAACCGTTCAAGATCACCAGATGGGTCATGCATGTCGGGCTCGGCCACCTCAACATAGTACAGCCGCGTTGACGGGTTCATCACGATATCGCGGGCCTCGGCGCGTTTGCGCACGACTTGTTTATGGACCTGGCTTTCGGCGGGCACATCAATGACCACGTCCTTTTGCACAGTGGCCTGACAGCCCAAACGCCGCCCTTTTTTGAGGCCCCGAATATCGTCATAGCGCTGCTCAACGCTATTCCATTCGGAAAGCGCGTCATCAACCACGGTGACGTTATGTTTCGAAAATTCACCATATGATGGGGTGATTTGACATTTAGAACAAATTCCGCGCCCACCACAGACACTATCAAGATCAACACCAAGTTGGCGCGCAGCTGTTAACACGGGTGTACCAACTGGAAAGCGCCCGCGCTTGCCTGAAGGGGTGAAAATCACAAGTGGGTCGTTGCTCATCTGCGCGGCCTTGGTTTGTTTGCCCCCTCATACCGCGCCACGCGCCAATTGTAAGGTCCGAACCCGTCATAATGATTATGCGAAACGGCATAGATAGGTTTGTAAGGCTTGGTCGCTGGTCTTCTGAGCGGTATTTAGGTTTTGCACAACACGCACCGCTACGAGCGTCGACCGGTTCGTCAATCTACATTTGTTGACGGAGAGGGTGACTGGTTCGGGGCCATATTGATCGGCGCCGAGCGATGCACCTATGTCATGCCATCATGAAAAAGCTAAAAAGGTTCAACAACTGCTTGGGTTTTGGGAAGGTTGTGTGAATAGTTGTACTTCAGACAGAGCAACGGGTCATCAAGTGCCTGAAATATCAGACTTTGGTGTGTAGTCGACACTATTTCAATTAGGGAATTTTTGTCCAAAATGAATCTTTACCCTCCATGTAAGATTGATGAGCATCGATGTAGTTTTTCTGAATTTTCCTGAGAAACTCTTTTGTTGCTTCGACATCCGGATTTCTGCTGGTTTCCAAGTAGTGTGTCTCGATATCAGGAACAAGAATTTCCATCTTGTCCTCCAAGACAAGCCCAATAGAGCGCGGCGTGCTTTCTTTCTTGGCCCGCATCTCTGATTACTTCCGAAAAGGAAGACATTGAGGTCTTTCGGGCAATTTCGTCCGCGCCTATTTCAAGGCCTTGCAACAATGCTATTGCAGCTTGTTCAGGGTGGGGTTCATCAAACGTTTTTACCCATGAATGGATTGCAAAGCTGCTTGCCTGGTGTGCTGCTGATGCTCGAAACGATAGCGGTAGATCGGCGTTATCTCTCAAATCTTGCGCATGCCAATGTACAAGGTCGGCCATCATAGGTTTCGCAGAAAGCGCGATCTTTAGGCCAACAGCCATGCCATCCTCGTTCGATGCAGGGGATAGGACACCACTCATAAAAATTTGGTTATTTTTACCAAAAATATACCGTGATTTGCTGCGCCACCGTGATTTTATCATCACTGACTTTGACGATTTTATCGTAGCTTCTGCAAACCTTGTTCGACAGCGAGCCCGTTGATTTTGCGTCATTGATTTTTCTGGTATAAGAGATTTTTCCATTTTCAAAGTTAGAATGCCTAATCTGTTTGAATGCAACCATCTCACGAGTGTCCTCAAAAGATCGTAGCCTTGTTCTATTCTTACCTTTAGCGTTCATAATTTAAGCAAGTACGCGAAAGCATAAACTCAATGCGTCAGGGCTAAAAGCGGGCGGCCGCGCCAATTTGGGATCGTTTTGCCGCAAAACCCCTGCGCCTCGCAGTGCCTTTTCCCATCAGCGTTGGTTTTGCCGCTTTTGGGGCTTTTGTTAGACCCGTTTCCGTGCGATAGTGCAGTGCCAACGATGCCACCCAAGGAGACGGTTGATGGAAATTCGCGAGGCGCTTACCTTTGATGATGTGTTGTTGGTGCCGGGGGCGTCAAACGTGCTGCCTTCGACAGCGGATACAAGCACATTTGTGACGAAATCAATTGCTTTGAACATCCCGGTTTTGTCCAGCGCGATGGACACGGTGACCGAAGGCCGCATGGCAATTGCCATGGCCCAAGCGGGCGGCATGGGGGTCATTCACAAAAACCTGAACGTCGAAGAGCAAGCCAAAGAGGTCCGCCGCGTCAAACGGTTTGTATCGGGCACCGTCTATAACCCGATTACATTGCGCCCCGATCAAACTCTTGCGGATGCCAAGGCCCTGATGGAACGCTACCGTATTACCGGGTTCCCCGTTGTGGGCGAGGGTGGCAAGATCGTTGGGATCGTCACCAACCGCGATATGCGCTTTGCCCAAGACGACAGCACCCCCGTCAGCGTCATGATGACCACCAAAGATTTGGCGATTTTGCAAGAACCTGCTGATCTGGATGAGGCACGGTCATTGATGCAGGCGCGTCGGATTGAGAAGCTGTTGATTACAGACACCGGTGGCAAGCTGACGGGGCTTTTGACCCTCAAAGACAGTGAACAGGCCGTGTTGAACCCGATGGCATGCAAAGATAGCCTTGGCCGTTTGCGAGTTGGTGCTGCCTCAGGCGTTGGCGATGCAGGGTTTGAGCGCACGCAAGCCTTGATCGAGGCGGGCGTTGATATGGTTGTGATCGACACGGCCCATGGCCATTCCGAAGGTGTGGCACAGGCCGTGGAACGCGCGAAAACGCTTTCGAACGAAGTGCAGATCGTTGCAGGTAACATTGCAACAGGCGAAGCCGCAAAAGCATTGATTGGCGCAGGCGCGGACGCAGTGAAGGTCGGGATCGGTCCGGGATCTATCTGTACGACCCGCATGGTCGCGGGTGTTGGTGTGCCGCAACTTACCGCGATTATGGATTGCGCTGCGGCTGCGGGCGACGTGCCTGTGATTGCCGATGGCGGGATCAAGTTTTCAGGTGATTTCGCAAAGGCGATCGCCGCTGGTGCGTCTTGCGCGATGGTTGGATCAATGATTGCCGGTACGGATGAAAGCCCGGGCGAGGTGATCCTTTATCAAGGCCGTTCGTTCAAGTCTTATCGTGGGATGGGCAGTCTTGGCGCGATGGCGCGCGGCTCTGCTGATCGGTATTTCCAAAAAGATGCGGCCAGCGATAAATTGGTGCCTGAAGGCATTGAAGGTCAGGTACCTTACAAAGGGTCAGCCAGCGCGGTTGTCCACCAAATGGTCGGCGGGCTTCGTGCTGCGATGGGGTATACCGGCAATGCGACCGTGGCTGAGATGCGCAAGAATTGTTCGTTTGTGAAAATCACGGGAGCGGGGCTGAAAGAAAGCCATGTGCACGACGTGCAGATCACCCGCGAAAGCCCGAACTACCGGATCGGGTAATGCATATGACTGAAAGCCGCATCATATGACACCGGGCGCACGCGTCGCGGCGGCGGCTGAAATCCTTGACGCCATTCGCGATGGTCAGGCTGCTGAGCAGGCGCTGACCACATGGGCGCGGGGCAGTCGTTTTGCAGGGTCCAAGGACCGGGCAGCCGTGCGTGATCATGTGTACGATGCATTGCGTGCGCGCCGATCCTTGGGGGATGGCAGCGGTCGGGCGTTAATGATGAATTTGGCGCATCGTGACGGCATTGATGTGGATGCGCTGTTCACAGGGGAAGGGCATGCGCCAGCGGCGCTGGACGACGCAGAACGTGTGGCGCTGTCCAACCCAATTAGGCTGACTGATGCGCAAGCTTGCGATATCCCTGACTGGCTCTGGCCGCTTTGGCAGCAAAGCCTCGGGGAGGATGCGCTAGCTGCGGCAAGGGTGCAACAACACCGGGCAGATGTATTTTTGCGGGTCAATGGCCGCCGGACATCAACCTCAGATGCAATTTCTGCGTTGGCCGAAGATCAGATCGTGGTCCAGCAACACCCTGAGATAGGTGGATGTTTGCGCGTAGTGACCAATCCGAGACGGGTTAAGAATGCCGCTGCCTATTTGGATGGGCGGGTAGAATTGCAAGATGCGTCCTCGCAATTCGCGATCAGCCAATTGCATGTCCCGGCGGGCGCACGGGTTTTGGACTGTTGTGCCGGTGGTGGCGGTAAGGCGCTTGGCATAGCAGACCAATTTTACGCGCAAGTTTTCGCACATGATATCGCGCCGCAACGGATGACAGACCTTACAGCGCGGGCAGTTCGCGCGGGTGTCGAGGTGCCGCAAATTGCCACGCATGATTTGGCGCGAACAGCACCCTTTGACGTTGTGTTTTGTGACGCCCCATGTTCCGGAAGCGGAACGTGGCGGCGGACCCCGGATGCCAAATGGCGTCTTACACAGGCCCGGTTAGATAGCTTGCAGGAGATGCAAGCAGAGGTCATCGCGGCAGGAGCTAAGCTGGTTCGGCCGGGTGGGGTTTTGGCCTATGCGACCTGTTCTGTCTTGGCTGGAGAAAACGACGCCATTGTTGACGCGTTTTGCGCGCAACATCCAACATGGCAGCGGCGCGCGCGCCATCAGCTTTTGCCCGGCCAAAACGGCGACGGGTTTTACCTGTGTTTGCTTGACAATACATAGCAACCTAGAATTGCAAATCCAACTGCGCTATGCGACGTTAGGGAATGGTTAACCCTTTTGAGGTTAGACCTCTCTTATGCAGATATGGGGTAGGCAGTGTTCACTAGGCAAGCGTCTGAAACGCCACGTATTTTGATGACTGCCCTTCATTGGAAACGGGGTGCCCTTGCCGGTGTGGCTGGGCTTTGTCTGCTCAGCTCGGTGTATTTCGAACTGCATTTGCTTCGCTTGGCGCTGGTTCTATTTGGTTCGGCATTGGGGTATTTTGCCTTTCGTCCGCATGGGTTGCACGCACGTATGGAGTGGCAAGTTGCATTTGATCCAGACCACGCGTTCATCACCAATGCGGAAAACTGTGTGCAACATTGCAATCCGATGGCGATTGGGCGCTTTGGCGATTGCATCGGGCGCGATCTAGCCGAAGTCTTTGAAAATCTAATCGCGGACCCAACATCGCTTTTGTCACGTATGCGTTGTGTGGCGGGCGCGCAGCATGCATGTAAAGAATACATTATGACGCGGCGGGCCCATTTTCGGCTGCGGCTCACACAAATTGCGCCGGATCTGTTGCTTTGGCGGCTGGACGAATTGGGCGGGATCGACGCGCTTAAGGGAGAGGGGCTCTCTGTGCCGTTAATCGCGGTTGCATCAGATGGCGTTATTTCTTATAAAAATAAGGCGTTTCGTGACCTTTATGGCGCCGCAGCCAATAGTTTGACCGATCTGTTTGATCATCAGCCGTTGGAAGCTGCGAAACCTTTGGAAATGAACACAGCCTCTGGGCGCACCTCTGTTGTTGTTGCCGAAATTAAGGGCCACGCTGGACGCCGGGATATTATCGTCATGCCCGCTCCGCAAAAGGCGCCCGCTAAACGCGCAATTGGTGTCGGATGGGACGCGATCGAAGACCTGCCCGTGCCGCTTTTGAAAATTTCCGCAACTGGCGATGTGCTTGCCTCGAACCGGGAGGCGCGGCAGTTGCTGGGGGTGGATGCCGTCGAAGGGCAGCATGTTGCGGATTTGTTTGATGGTCTTGGGCGGCCAATAGCTGATTGGCTGCGCGAAGCGTCGGAGGGGCGCGGCTCTCAGGTTTCGCAATTTTTGCGCGGACGTGGTGCGCGGCATGATACGTTTGTGCAGGTTACATTGAATATGGCTGGCACCCAGCCCGGCTTTGTTGCACAAATCGGCTTCTAGGATTCACTGTATGAATCGAGTGTGCTAGCTGGCGTGGATGAGCAGTTGGACACCGACGACATATAAGACCACGAACTGGTCAGATTATAACACGGCCCTGAAGCATCGTGG
>CALLAF010000030.1 GCA_938002605.1 uncultured Paracoccaceae bacterium
ATGATCCTACCCTTTGAAAAATGAGCCTCCGACCCGGCTGCGGCTCATTTTTCAAAGGGTAGGATCATAAGATGATTCTTTCACGCTAAAGCGGGACCGACTGAAAGTCGGTGGGTTTGCTCCAATGAGTGGATACTAAAACCTATACCACAACCTCAACCCGCTCCTGCTCACCCACTCCAAACACCCGTTTATACCGCGCGATTTCCTCGGATGGTCCCATCGCTTTATTCGGATTATCCGAGAGTTTCACGGTGGGGCGGCCGTTGGCTTTGATCGCTTTGCAGACGAGGCTGAACGGGGCGAGCGCGTCGCCTTCCGTCAGCCCTTTGAAATCGTTGGTCATCATCGTGCCCCAGCCGAAGGACACGCGCACGCGCCCCTTAAATTGCCGTTGCAGTTCGATGATTTTATCGACGTCGAGCCCGTCTGAGAAGATCACCAGCTTTTTCGTCGGGTCTTCGCCGCGTGATTTCCACCAGTTGATCGCGTTTTCAGCCCCTGTCGCAGGGTCGCCGCTGTCGATCCGCATGCCCGTCCAATCAGCCAGCCAATCGGGCGCGCGGTCAAGGAAACCTTTGGTCCCATAGGTGTCGGGCAGGATGATTTTAAGGTTGCCGTCGTGTTCGTCTTGCCAATCCGACAGCACATCATAGGGCGATTGCAGCAGGGCCGCATCGGTTTCGGCAAGGGCGGCGTAGACCATGGGCAGTTCGTGGGCGTTGGTGCCGATCGCTTCGATCTCGCGCATCATGGCGATCCGGCAGTTGGATGTGCCGGTAAAGCTGCTGCCCAGCCCCTCCATCATCGCCTGCACGCACCAATCCTGCCAGAGGTATGAATGGCGGCGGCGCGTGCCAAAATCGGCGAGTTTCAGCCCCTCAATAGGCCGTAATTGTTCGACCTTTTCCCAAAGTTTGGTCATGCCGCGCGCGTAAAGCACCTGCAATTCAAACCGCCCCATGTCGCGCAGCACCGCCCGCGACCGTAGCTCCATGATCGTGGCGAGTGCGGGAATTTCCCAAAGCATGACCTCGGGCCATGAGCCTTCGAATGTCAGCTCAAACTGCCCGTCGATTTTTTCAAGGTGGTAGGGCGGCAGTTGCAGGTTCTCGAACCATTCCATGAAGTCGGGGCGGAACATCTGCCGTTTGCCGTAGAAGGTGTTGCCGCGCAGCCAAGTCGATTCACCCCGCGTCAGCCGCAGGGACCGGATGTGGTCAAGCTGTTCGCGCAATTCGCCTTCGTCGATCAATTCAGCCAGCCGAATGGATTTGGAACGGTTGATCAGGGAAAAGGTGACTTGGGTGTTCGGATGGTTCCGAAACACCGATTGGCACATCAGCAGTTTGTAGAAATCCGTATCAATGAGCGACCGCACGATGGGGTCGATCTTCCATTTGTGGTTCCAGACACGTGTTGCGATATCAACCATTTTGCGGCCCTCCCGTTTGGGGTGTTAGACCAATTGATGCCCCGCGTGACAAGGGCCTAGCGCAAGAGTTGCCCGGCTTTCTTCATTTGCCAGAACAACCAGCCTTTGATTTGTAGGGATCGGGGGCGCAGCCCCTGCAAAAGCTGCCTTGCACCGTCATCGACCCCGGTGCGCGCGGCAACCCGTAGGGCGCGGCGCAGCAAAAACCAATGATCTGCAGGGCGCGATTTAAACCCAGATGCGTGCCGCTCAAATGTGCGCACGTAGCAGGCCACCATTGCGGCGGGGTCCGTGCTTTGGGTCAATTGCGGGGCGGTGGTTTCGTTGGTGTCATACCCGCTGTGAACGGCGCAGCCAGGCACCGGGTCATACCATGCGCTGTGGCCCTGTGCGTATAACCTGCAACACAGGTCAGTGTCTTCGTCATTCACCTGATCCGGGGCAACGCCCCCTACCTTGAAAAAGGCGTTACGACGTACCCAATACCCTGCCGAAAACGCCGCCAGTTTCGCAGAAAGCGGCGTGTCATTGGGCAGCATCCCGGCCGGCAGGTCAGGGCGCCGTTCGGTCTCTTCGTGTCGATCTTTCACCCGCATCCGTGCGGAAAAACCAAAACTTGCCTCGCTTTGCGCTGCCGCTAACACCCGCCCCGGATAATCTGCGATCAACGTGTCGTCATCGTCAAAAAACAGCAGTATTTGCCCGGTCGCCACCTGCGCCCCAGCATTGCGTGCGCCCGCGGCACCTTTAACACCGGGGTTGGTCAGCACCGTTAAGCGCTGGTCACTGATGACATCGCTCAAGGCGCTTTCGGCCGTGTCAGAGCGATCATCAACAACGATAATCTCTGCCCCATCAGGACAGGCCGCCAAGGCCGAGTGTACCGCCCGCTGCAAAAGCTTGGGGCGATTGTAGGTGGGAATAATGATCGAAAAGGACCGCGTCACGCGAGCGTCACACCCGCTGCAATCATCCCTTCTGTAGCCGCGGCAAGCGAGCCGTCAAAATCAATCGCGCGACACAGGTCCATCTGCACCGTTACATCAAACCCCAGTTTGGCCGCATCAACCGCTGAAAAATTCACACAAAAATCAGTCGCCAACCCCACCATCGTAAGTTTGGTTATCTCGCGTGTGCGCAGATAGCCTTCTAGCCCGGTCGGCGTTGTATGGTCGTTTTCAAAGAACGCGGAATAGCTGTCGATCGCGGGGTTATAGCCTTTGCGAACAATCAGATCGGCCCGATCTATCGCGAGATCCGTGTGAAACTCTGCGCCCTGCGATCCTTGGATGCAGTGATCTGGCCAAAGAACCTGCGGCCCGTAAGGCATTTCGATCAGCGACATTGGCGGTGCGTCATGGCTAGACGCAAACGACGAATGCCCCGCCGGGTGCCAATCTTGGGTCAAGATTACCGCATCAAAACCAGCCATCACAGCGTTGATCCCCGTCACGATCTCATCACCGCCGGCGACGGCAAGCGCGCCACCGGGGCAGAAATCATTTTGTACATCAATCACGACTAATGCATGGGTCATTTTAGCTCTCCTGTGTTGAAGGTACCTTAGCAAGATATGCACGAACCTGCGAGCGAGATCGCAAATGATGCACCGTCAAATGTGGGTGCTCGGCGACCAACCGAACAAGCCGTGTGCGCGTCCGTCCGCGAGAGGTAAATATCCACCACCAAAATGCAAATGTCTCTGCGTGAAAGACCTCGGGGCAGTTTTCAGCCATATCGGCGCGTGTTTCCCCATAATTGCGGAGCAACCGGCGTAGGACGCGCCAAAACCGTAATACCACGGGCAAGTCCAACCAAATCAACGTATCCGCGCGTGCTGCCCGGTGATCATATGTTGTAGAAAAGCCGCCTTCAAATATCCATGTGTCATCGTTTTCGATATCATTGCACATCCGTATCCGGTCAACCATTTCACGCTGCACCCATCCAGGTTGCCAGTGAATTTGATCCATATGATGGACAGGCAACCCTGTTTGTTCGCCCAAAATTCGGGCGAGCGTGCTTTTGCCGGACCCGGGTCCGCCTGTGATCATGACGCGCTGCATATAGGATTGCTATTAGATGTGCACGCGTAATGAAACACCTCTTTCAGGCGGGCTTGCAGCGCACGCAAAACCGACCTAAAAGCCCCAACTTTCATTCACCCTGCAGAGGTTATCATGGCAGTCTTAGGTATAGATTTTGGCACCTCAAATACAGCGGCAGGCGTGCTGGCCGGGGATCGCCCGTTTTTGATCGAGGTTGAACCGGGTCGTAAAACGCTGCCGACTTCGGTGTTTTTTGATTTTGACCGCAAGGTCACGACATATGGGTCCATAGCCAATGCCGCGCTGATCGATGGGCGCGAGGGGCGGTTTATGCGCGCGCTCAAATCCGTTCTTGGTACGCCATTGATGCGCGAGAAACGTCAGGTGGCCTATGAACGCTTAACCCTGATTGAAGTCGTCGCTCGTTTTTTGCGGATGATCCGCGAACGTGCCGAGACCGCGACAGGGCAAACCTATGACATTGCCCTTTCAGGACGCCCTGTGAGGTTTCATTCGACCGATGATGCGCGCAATGCCCAAGCTGAAATTGACCTGCGCGATGCTTATCTGATTGCCGGTTTTAAGGATGTGCATTTCATGTATGAGCCCGAGGCCGCGGCACTGGCCAGTGGGCCGCTTGATACTGGTAGCCTTGGGCTGATCGTGGATATTGGCGGCGGGACATCAGATTTTTCGGTGTTTGAACGCAACGGCGACGCAACCCGTGTGATCGCGAGCCACGGCATTCGCGTTGGCGGCACCGATTTTGATCGCGCCATCAGCATTGATCAGGTCATGCCACTTTTGGGGCGCGGTATGGATGTGCGCAATGCAATGGGCGCGGGGCACCATACGGCCCCCAATGCGATCTTTAACGATCTTGCGACCTGGCAGAAAATTCCGTTCACTTACACGCCTGAAAACAAACGCATGGCTGCTGATTTTGTCAAACTTGGCGTCGATCAACGCCCGTTCACCCGGCTGCAAACCACGCTTGAGATGGAGCTGGGCCACGACATCGCCTTTGCCGTTGAGGCCGGAAAAATCCACATCAACAAGCCCGACGTGACCGACGCAGGGATTGATCTGCGCGTCATCGAACGCGATCTTTGGGCCCGGTTTAACAAACCGCACCTCGCCAGCATTTTGGCCGAACACGCGGCGGCGATTAGCACCTGTGCCACTGACACCTTACAATTGGCGGATGTGCGCGCCGACCAAATCAGCAAGATCGTTTTTGTCGGCGGGTCAAGCCTGCTGCATGTCGTTGAGAATGCAATGGTCACGCTATTCCCGCACGCGGATCTTGAACGCGCCGAAGCCTTTACCGCCGTCGCCGACGGTCTGGCGATTGCGGCATCGCGTCCCTTGCCCTAACAAAATAACAAGCGTATTTGACCGATATGTATACAGTCGCAGCCCTATATCACTTCACCCGTTTCGATGACCCTGCCGCATTGCAAGGGCCGCTTTTGGACTTGTGCAAATCGCACGGTATCAGCGGCACATTGCTGCTAGCCAAAGAAGGGATCAACGGCACAATCGCCGGGGATCGCACAGGTATTGACGCGGTGATTGCGCATATCAAATCCCTGCCCGGCTGCGCCGATTTCATCTGGAAAGAAAGCACCGCAACTGTGCCGCCGTTCCACCGGATGAAGGTACGGCTTAAGCGCGAAATCGTGACCATGGGCCAGCCCGATGTTGACCCCATCGCGAACGGCACCGGGCATTATGTTGAACCGGCCGATTGGAACGATCTGATCACCGCGCCCGATGTGGCCGTCATCGACACCCGCAATGATTACGAAGTCGCGATTGGCACGTTCGACGGGGCGATTGACCCGCTGACAAAGACCTTTGGCGAATTCCCAGCATGGTGGGAAGAAAACAAACACAGGTTCCACAACAAGCGCATCGCGATGTTCTGCACCGGTGGCATTCGCTGTGAGAAATCGACGAATTTCTTGATGGGGCAAGGGGTTGAGGACGTCTATCACCTGAAGGGTGGCATCCTGAAATACCTTGAAGAAGTCCCGCAAGAAGAAAGCACCTGGGATGGCGAATGCTTTGTGTTTGATGCCCGCGTCAGCGTGGGACATGAGCTGAAAGAAGGCCCACACATCCTGTGCTACGCCTGCCGTCGCCCGATCTTACCCGAAGATCGCAACCGCCCTGAATTCGAAGAAGGCGTCGCCTGCCATCAATGCGCGGCGGAAACCTCGGACGAAGACAAAGGCCGATTCCGCGAACGTCAAAAGCAGATTGCCTTGGCCAAAAAACGTGGGACTCACCATATCGGCGGGCTCTAGTCGACAATCGTTGACCCACCAGCCGGAACCCCATATTCCAGTCGTGTCATCGACTGGAATCGAAACGATTTATGCCCCCGGCTTTTCTAACCTCAGCTGATTTGCACGCGCAGGGCTTGGCCTTGATGATTGGTGTCGCGGCTGGGGTCTGCGCGTTTTGGGTGGGGCTGCCGTTGCCGTGGATGCTAGGCCCAATGATCGCGACGACAATTGCATCTATGTCCCATGTTCGGGTGCGGGCGCCTATGCGTTTGCGCCCAATCGTGATCCCGATCATTGGCGTATTGCTGGGATCAAGCGTAACCGCGCAAGTCTTTGGTTTGTTGCAACATTGGGTCGTCACCCTGATCGCTTTGCCTGTCTTTCTGGCCATCGCCTCGGCTGTTTCATTTGCAGTCTACCGCCAGATTGGCGGTTATGACCGTGTCACCGCGTTTTATGCCGCGATGCCCGGTGGGCTGAACGAAATGCTGATTATGGGAGAGCAAGCTGGCGGGGATGGGCGCCGCATTGCGCTGGCGCATGCCGCGCGCATTCTTGTTGTTATTGTGTTTGTCGCGCTGTTCTTTGGCCTCGTGCTAGGAGTTTCAAGCGGCGCGCGCGGTGCCACACAGTGGATACCTTTGGACGCAATAACCGGGTTCGACTACGCCATTCTAGGTACATGCGCTGTTCTGGGGAATTGGCTGAGCACGCGGCTGGACATGCCTGCCGCACCCGTGTTCGGGCCAATGATCTTAAGCGCTGCGGCCCATATCGTGGGGGTGGTGACGGTATCCCCGCCAACAGTGTTCATTATCGCCGCCCAAGTCACGATGGGCACCATCATTGGCAGCCGGTTTGCGGGTGCCAGTATCGCACAGGTCGGTCGGGACATTGTTCTTGCAATGATGGCGAGCGCGTTCATGCTTGTGGTTGCGGTTTTGTTTGCGATCGGCATCGGCTGGGCAAGCGGCATCCCCATCAGCCAAGCATTCTTGGCATATTCCCCGGGCGGCCTGACCGAGATGTCGCTACTCACGCTCGCGCTTGACCAAGACGTCACATATGTCTCTGTCATGCACATCTTGCGCATCACCTTCATCATCGCAGTAGCGCCGATGATTTTTCGCTTTTGGGTAGGCCGGTCAGGTAAGCACTAAGTCGTGATTTAGATCAACCCGCAGTAGGCCAAACGCATTAAGCTAAGAGGTACTGAATAGGGAGTTGAGCAGTGCCGCCTGAACAGAATATACCGACGCTAAAGCGTGCAATCGGGCTGCCACTACTTGTGCTTTATGGATTGGGCATCACCATTGGCGCCGGAATCTATGTGCTGATCGGTGAAACCGCTGCGGTCGCAGGCGTATATGCCCCAGCGGCATTCTTGGTCGCTGCATTTGTGATGAGCTTTAGCGCGCTCAGCTTTGCAGAGTTTTCTGGGCGCATTCCGCTTAGCGCCGGTGAGGCGCTTTATGTCGACGCCGCGTTTGGGTGGTCTTGGCTGACCTTGGCCGTTGGTCTTTCAATCATCTTTGCGGCAACCATATCAGCGGCGGCGATCAGCCTTGGCTGCGCTGGGTATGTTGCTGCGCTCGTTTCATTGCCGGAGCCCGTTATCGTCGTTGCGATTGTCGTCACGATGGAATGGATTGCCGCGCGCGGCGTGCATCAATCGGTCATGTTTGCGGGAATTTTGACGGTGATCGAAATTCTTGGGCTGCTTGTAATCATCGCGGCCGGATACCGCGCTGATCCAGCTATGCTGTCTGAAATGGATCAGGTCATACCTCCGCTCAGCGATGGTCCCGCGATGGCCGCTGTTCTTGGGGCAAGCTTGATCGCATTCTTTGCATTCATCGGGTTCGACGATGTCGTCAATATGGTCGAAGAGACGAAGAATCCCAACAAAACAATGCCATGGGCCATAGGGATTTCACTGGTATCGGTCACCGTAATCTATTTCTTGGTGATGCTTGTCGCAGTCCGCGCTGTTCCCCAAGACGAGCTGATCGCGTCAAAAGCCCCGATAGGATTACTGTTTGAACGGCTCACGGGTGTCTCGCCCGTGACCATCACCCTCGTTGCGATTGTCGCGACAATGAACGGCGTCGTGATCGAAATTATCATGGCAGCGCGCGTGGCTTACGGGCTGGCCAAACGTGGGCGATTGCCAGCCAAATTAGCGCAGGTTTCAGCAAGCCGACGCACCCCACTAAACGCCACAATCATCATAACTGTGATCGTCTTGGTCGCGGCGCTGGCCGTCCCACTTGATTTCCTCGTCTCGCTCACGTCGCAAATAATCTTGGCGGTATTTTTCTTGGTCAACGTCGCCTTAGTTCACGTCAAACGCAGAGGCGACCCCGCCCCAGACCATATCTTTACGGTCTCGATCATTTTCCCGATCATTGGGGCGATCAGCTGCTTGTTTCTGCTGCTAGGGCCGATCTGGATCAACTAGCCTAACGGTTTCTCATAGACCGAGACGTGGAAGGTACTGTCGGCGTCAAAATCCTGTTTATCCCAGCCGCCCCAACGGCGTTTGGGCTGAAGCCCGGCCAAACGTGCCATCAGGTCGATTTCAGCGGGGTAAGCATAGCGCATAGGAAGCGGCACCAGTTTCATGCCATCCGCGGTGATGTGAACACGCTGAAACGCCAAGACCTGTGCGACCGGATCATTTGTCACCGCCTCAATGCATAGCTGGTCTAGTTTTAGCTGCTTTGTTTTGACCCGCTGGTTTTCCGTGAACCCTGTAAAATTGGGCACAAAAGCTTCGATCAGAAACGTCCCGCCGGGTTTCAAATGCTTGGATACGTTTTCAAAGCACCTGATTTGGGCCTCTTGGCTTGGTAGATTGAACAAAGTGTTAAAGACCAAAAATATATGATCAAACCGACCTTCAATATCAACCTCGGCCATATCGCCGATCACGGTGGGGATCGCGTCACCGCCGGGTTTCGCGCGCATCTTGGCGACCATTTCAGGTGATGCTTCAATCCCTGAAACGGCAAATCCCATTTGTGACAACGGCAGTGCAACGCGGCCTGTTCCAATGGCTAGTTCAAGCACCGCGCCGCCAGTTGGGACCAAACCCGCAATCAATGCGACGGTTGCATCAGTTGTGCCGGGGTCATGTTGTGCGTCATAGTCAGCGGCGTTCAATTTCCCAAAAGTGTCGGGCCTAAAATTGTCCACTATCGTCTTCCCCACATCATTAAAATATGCGTGACCCTAGGGGTCACGCATCACAAGGCAAGGAAATTCGCCGCCCCCGGCGCTTAACCGGCGTCAGGGATTGTGAATTCGACACGGCGGTTGGCCGCGCGCCCTTCGGGATTGTCAGTGCCGTCATCATTGAGGTTTGGAAGAATAGGATCGGCCTCGCCTACCCCTTGGGCCGTCAAGATATCAGCCGTCAGGTCAGTGTTTGCTATCAGCCAGTCACGCACCGCATCCGCACGCCGTTGGCCAAGCGCAAGGTTATATGCATCATCCCCAACCGCATCGGTGTGCCCTGTGATTTCAAGCGCACCAACACCATCAAGTTTTTCGGCAACCCCCGCAAGAACATCAAGCGCTGCGGGTTCAAGGGTTGCATCGCCAAATGCAAACAAGACGTCTGACAGCATAACCATCGCGTCAACTTCGCCTTCTTCGTTCACACGCACATCAAGCGCAGGGTCCGCGGCGGCAATTTCGGCAAGATCCGGAGTTTGTTCAGCCATTGCATCGGCTTCGGTCACCTCCTCAGCCATTGCGTCTTCTGCCATTTCTTCGCTCATGGCGTCGCCCTCGGCCACTTCGTCAGCCATCGTCTCATCTTTGGCCATTTCCTCGACCACGTGTTCAGCGTCGGCCATATCTTCGGCGATCAGTTCTTCGATAAGCTCTGGTGTAAATTCTGGTGCTGTCGCATCTGCTTCGGCATCTTGGGCGTGCAGGGCACCACCAGAAACAGCAACCAAAAGGGCAAGGGTAGATAGAGAGTAATTGTGCATTTGGGGTGCTCCATACAAATATTATGTTTGGAACAAAGGTAGGGCAGGCACAAAAGAAACGGAAATAAAGCTAAATCATATCCGCGTCAGACTATGTTTCAACGCCTGACGCGGGTAGATCGTGACTAGAAATCCAAATGTTCGACATTCAGCGCGTTATTTTGGATAAATTCGCGGCGCGGTTCAACCACATCGCCCATCAGCTTGGTAAAGAGATCATCCGCCTCGGCGACATCTTCGACCTTTACTTGCAGCAATGTGCGCGCGTCGGGGTCCAACGTGGTTTCCCACAGCTGATCCGGGTTCATCTCGCCCAAGCCCTTGTAGCGCTGCAAAGACAGGCCTTTTTCGCCCTCTTCCAAAATCGCCTTGAGCAGATCAAGCGGCCCGTGAATCAGTTGGCTGCGGTCCTTGCGAACCAATGTCGCGGGAAGGTCGTAAACCTCTTGCAGGCTTTGGGTAAAGCTGCCGGTTTTTCGGGCCTCGCCAGAGCGCAACATACCGCCATCCAACGTGCGTACTTCTTCGACGCCGCGCAGAATGCGGGCCAGACGGATGCCTTTGTCTTGGGTAATGCGGCCTTGCCAGCCACGCTCCCATTCAAGCGCGATCAGATCCAAACGCGCTGCGACACGGTCAGCCGTGCCCTGCAGATCGTTTTCAACAACGCCGGGCACAAAGGCGCCCGCGATGGCGGCCTGTTCCAGAATGTGACGCGGGTAATGCGTTGGGAACGCGTCCAAAACACGTTTCAACTGCCGCGCAAGATCAACCACGCGGCGCAGGTCAGCGCCAGCAATTTCTTCACCATTGCCCTGACGCAGCATCGCGCCATCGATCCCCTGTTCGATCAAATATTCATCCATCGCCGCCTGATCTTTGAGGTACACTTCGGACTTACCGCGCGATACCTTATATAGTGGCGGCTGCGCGATATAGAGATAACCACCTTCAATCAATTCGGGCATTTGGCGGAAGAAGAACGTCAGCAAAAGCGTCCGGATATGCGCCCCATCGACGTCAGCATCGGTCATAATAATGACCTTGTGGTAACGCAGCTTGTCGATGTTAAATTCATCACGACCAATGCCCGTACCAAGCGCCATGACCAATGTGCCGATTTCCTGAGAATTCAGCATCCGGTCAAAACGCGCGCGCTCTACGTTCAGAATCTTACCCTTCAGCGGCAAAATCGCCTGTGTCTGACGATCACGACCTGTTTGCGCGGACCCCCCAGCAGAGTCACCCTCGACAAGGAAGACTTCGGTTTTGGCGGGGTCTTTTTCGGAACAATCTTTCAGTTTGGACGCGTTAAAGTTCACATCCATCGCTGATTTACGACGAATTTCGCGGGCTTTGCGGGCCGCTTCGCGGGCGGCGGCGGCTTCAACGATTTTGCTGATAATGGATTTGGCGACCGCTGGGTTTTCTTCAAACCATTCGTTCAGCTTTTCGCCCATCAGGTTTTCGACTGCCGGACGCACCTCGGACGAAACCAATTTATCCTTTGTTTGGCTGGAAAACTTCGGATCAGGCACTTTGACAGATAGCACACAGGTCAGGCCCTCGCGCGCATCATCGCCCGTCAGCGAGACTTTTTCCTTTTTTGAAATACCCGTTTCGGTCGCGTATTTTGAAATCGCACGGGTCAAGGCCCCACGGAAACCGGCCAAGTGGGTACCGCCATCGCGCTGCGGAATGTTATTGGTAAACGGCAGCACCATTTCATTATAGCTGTCATTCCACCACATCGCGACCTCAACCCCGATGTCATCGCGTTCACCGGTCACATAGATCGGCTCTTCCATCAAGGGTGTTTTGGAACGGTCTAGGAATTTAACAAACTCTTTCACACCGCCGTCATAGAACAGGTCTGCTTTTAGTGGCTCAGCAGGGCGCAAATCTTGCAAGATAATCCGCACACCGGAATTCAAGAACGCGAGTTCACGCAGACGTTTTTCAAGAATGTTAAAGTCGAAATCACGGTTGCTGAAGGTTTCGACTGAGGCAAGGAATGTAACCTCGGTGCCTTTGCGCCCATCCGCATCGCCCATGACTTTCAGGTGCTCAGTGGTGAAACCACCTTCAAACCGGGCGTAATGTTCTTTGCCGTCACGCCAGATGCGCAGTTCAAGAAAATCCGACAGGGCGTTCACAACGGACACACCAACGCCGTGCAGACCGCCAGAAACCTTATAGGAATTACTGTCGAATTTACCCCCCGCGTGAAGCTGGGTCATGATGACCTCGGCGGCAGAAACGCCTTCTTCTTCGTGGATACCCACGGGAATTCCGCGGCCGTTGTCGCCAACGGTGACCGACCCATCAGCGTTGATATTCACGTAAACATGATCGGCATGACCGGCCAAGGCTTCGTCAATCCCGTTGTCTACGACCTCGTACACCATATGGTGCAAACCAGAGCCGTCATACGTGTCCCCGATATACATACCGGGGCGCTTACGAACCGCCTCTAAGCCCTTGAGAACTTTAATCGAATCGGCGCCGTATTCGTCTGGATTATTGGTGTCGTCGACCATGTGTATTTTCCCGTGTCACTATGCGCAAAATATATGCGATTTGGGGACGGTTGTCACGCAACTGACACAAGATTTTGTGGTTTTTAGCCAACCATTGCTTACGACAAACATGGTACAAAAAAGAGTGGCGGCCCTTGATCCAAAATTGCGTCTAAGTCAGCGCAATAACGCAGCCAACGCCGATCAAAAGCCAGCCCGCTGTCAGGTTCATCCGCCGTACTGCGACAGGTGATTTCAGCAACCCGCGAACCTTGTCCACACTGAGCCCAAGGATCAGGTTCCCCATCAACGGCACGACAAAGCTTAGCGTGCAGATCGCCACGATATCTAGCACCGTCATCTGCGTCAGATCAAAGAACCCCGGTAAGATACCCATGTAAAACAGGGCGGCCTTCGGGTTCCCAATGATCACGGCCAATCCAGCAACGAACCCCGCCCACATGCCCGGACGGGTTAAGCGGCTGTTGCTCGACAGGGACTTATCCGCCGATCGGATCAAGAGCACACCCATCAATACAAAGACGATGACCGCGACCCAACGCAGCACATCCACGAACCATGTAAATTCTGACACCAGCCAGCTTACGCCCAATACGGCAACCAGCGGCCACAGGATATCACCGATTGCCACGCCCATGGCCAGCGGCCAAGCGGCTTGGAACCCGCCTGACATCGACCGCACCAAAAGCGCGACCCAAACGGGGCCGGGCGTTAGAAACAGAATGAATAGCGCGCCTGCGTAAAGCAGCAGATCATAGGCTGAGACAGTCATTGCGTAGGCAACGTCAGGCTACCGTCGGCGTTCAACGGCCAAAACGGATTATATGAGACTTCCCAAACGTGTCCATCAGGATCCGAATAATAGCCAGAATATCCGCCCCAAAATACCTCTTCCGGGGCTTTGAGCGCAGTTGCACCAGCGTCCAACGCGGCGGCATAGGCCGCATCTACCCCTCCCTCAGTTTCAAAATTCTGCGCAAGCGTCATCGCACCAGTGCCTAGTGTGGCGTCTGGCCGCCCCTGATCTTCGGCCAATGAATCCAAGCCGAAGAACCCCAGAACCATTCCGTTAATCTGATAGAAAACTACTGTTGGAGTTTCCGAAGTTGGCTCCCACCCCAACGCCCCATAGAAGGCTTTCGCGCGATTCAAATCGGCGACGCCCAATGTGATCAACGTAACGCGCTGCGGTGTCATATGCTTTCCTTTCGGTTCAGGGTTGATTGCCCAGAGACTTCGGTGACTTCGGCATATTGGGCGCGGTCGCCCAGTTCCGCAAACAATTCTGGGCCGGTGCCCGTCATAAACGCCTGCGCGCCCAGATTGCAGATTTCATCATAAAGTGCTGCGCGACGTGTGGCGTCAAGATGGGCTGCGACCTCATCAAGTAACAAAATCGGCGGCGCACCAAAATCATCCGCAAGCGCACGACAATTGGCCAAAATAAGACTGATCAACAATGCCTTTTGTTCACCCGTCGAACAGTCTTTTGCATCGACACCTTTATCTGCAAATATCGCTTGTAGATCGGCGCGGTGCGGCCCGATCAACGTCCGCCCTGCAGCCATATCGCGGCTACGATTATCCGCAAGCATCGCGCGCAAGTCATCAGGAATCGGATCAGGGCTGGTCAGGGTCAAATGCGCTGTTGGAAAAGCCGTGACCGCCGCCTCTTGTGCTTTTGAAAGCGCAGTAATTGCGCGCGCGCGATTTGCCTGGATCTTGGCGCCCGCTTCGGCCATCTGCGTTTCAAGCGCCGTGTACCAATGCGCGTCGCGCACCATATCCTTGAGTAGCCGGTTGCGTTCGCGCATGGCCTTTTCATAGGATAAAACTGCTTCGGCATGGCGCGGTTCAAAGCTAAGCGTCGCGCGATCCAAAAAACGCCGCCGCCCATCGGCCCCTTCGATCCAAAGCCGGTCCATCGCAGGCACCAACCAAAGGATACGCGCGACCCTGCCAAGCGCGATCTGCGGCGCGGATTTTCCGTCAATGCGAAGCTGTCGCGCAGCCCCTGCCTCAGCCCATGTTTCGATCTCATGGGTCTGGTTTAGCGATTGTAGCTGAGCTGTGATTTTCCAACCCAATGCTTCGGGACGGCGGATCAAATCATCCGTCGCAGCCCGACGCATTCCGCGCCCCGGCGACAACAATGATATGGCTTCGATCAGATTAGTTTTGCCTGCCCCATTCGGGCCAAATAGCGCAAGCGGACGGGCATCAAGATCAAGCACAACACGTTTGTGAGACCGAAAATGCGAAAGCGCTACCTGCGAAAAAGCTAAAGTGTTACTTTTTTCTGTCATTGGGGTGCACCCAGCCCGGTGGAGGCGTGTACTCCGATGGTCGGGTAATTAAACGCCCATATTTCGGCTTTATCATTGCTGGCATCACACATGCATCAACGTCAGTTTCACTGAGTTTAATATTACTTTTACAAAAACTCGTGAGATGTTGAGATTTGTTCCGGCCGGGAGGTGTTAATACGTAAACAGACTTCGAAGGAAAGTTCTGCTTCATAAACTTTAGCGTTGAAGTTTGATCCGTGTCTGCGCTGATAAGGAACGCACTGTCAAACTTATCTTGCCGCGCACCATTGAACAGAGATAACGCGACGTTAATATCAGTTTCTTTTTCTCTAGGTTGATCCCACTTATGGTCACAATCGCGGCTTCGGCAGTTCATTGGCTCTTTTGTCGTGTGCCCTAGCAAAACGCGTACATTTTCAGCTTCCTGGGCCCTGTTATACTCCTCATGACGCTTCTTTTTGTTGAAATCGCCTGGGAAAAAAGCAGTACAGAACACAACCTCGCTGGCTGAGTACCCCTGAGCACCTGCGATGCGGTCCGATAGCTTCCGAAGAGACAGCCACTTTAGGTACGGTTTTTTGAGGTCATCTAATGCGTGATAAAGATTAAACCCGTCAATATAAAATCCTGCTCTGCGCCGCTCAATTGTTGACATATTAATCCTTAAGACTCATATAGGTCGTGCAACGCTGAATGGTACGCCCATCAGCCCCCCCTGCAGACTACGGTGTGCAGGGGTTTTTTGTTGTCCCGTCAAACGCGCATCGGCATGACAACATAAACTGCTGACATATCATTGCCTTCGCGCATCAGCGTCGGATCGCCCGATGAATTGAACATGAAGACAGCGTTTTCGCGGTCCACTTGGCTTGCAATTTCAAGCAGGTATTTCGCGTTAAACCCGATTTCTAACCGCTCATCGCCATAAGCCACGGCGAGCTCTTCTTCGGCGGCGCCGCTATCTGGCGCATTCACGGATAAAATCAAACGATCCTCGTCGAGCGACAACTTTACCGCGCGTGATCGTTCAGAAGAAACTGTCGCCACCCGATCAACTGCTTTTGCAAATTCGCTTGCATCGACTTCCATACGGCGTGTGTTTCCCTGCGGGATGACGCGTGTGTAGTCCGGGAAGGTGCCGTCGATGACCTTTGAAATCAAAGTAATGTCAGGCGTCGCAAAGCGGATTTTTGTTTCCGAAACAGACACGGCGATTTTCATTTCGTCGTCATCCAGCAGCTTGCGCAGCTCGCCCACGGTTTTACGTGGGACGATAACACCAGCCATTTCAGCGGCCCCTTCGGGCAGTTCGGCATCGATCCGTGCCAAACGGTGGCCATCGGTCGCCACGCAACGCAGTACCTTGCCGCCATCGCTTTCGGCGACATGCATGTAGACACCGTTCAAGTAGTAACGGGTTTCTTCGGTTGAGATCGCGAACTTTGATTTATCGAACAAACGACGCAGCACTGGCGCCGGTGCCGCAAAATTCGCCGCATACTCAGAAGTCGCCATCACTGGGAAATCTTCTTTGGGCAGGGTCGCGAGCGAGAAATTCGAACGCCCTGCTTCGATTGTCAAACGGCCAGAGGCACCATCTTCGGTCAATGAGACAAGCGCGCCGTCGGGCAGTTTACGGACAATTTCGTTCAGCGTGACGGCTGAAACGGTAGTCGCACCGGGGCGTTCGACCACGGCCGGGGCACGGTCGACAACTTCGATATCAAGGTCAGTGGCACGAAACTGCACCTCTGCGCCTTCGGCTTCGATCAGCACGTTGGCAAGGATCGGAATTGTATTGCGCCGTTCTACGACAGATTGGGCCTGTGCAACCGCCTTTAACAGGGCTGCGCGTTCGATGCTGAATTTCATGTCCCAATGCTCCGCATATCTTGGTGGCTTGGCCGCCGGGACGGGAAATGTACTGCATTTCCCGCGCGGCTCAAGTGCTTTTATCCGACTGTTAACGATGGGCGCAGCCGCGTCAAGCGAGGTTACTCTTCGAGCGCGCGCCGCAGCAGTTCTAGGTCATCAGCAATTTGGCTATCGGTGACTTTTAGCTCTTCAATACGCTTCACACCATGCATGACAGTTGTGTGGTCACGCCCACCAAACCGCCGCCCGATTTCAGGCAATGACCGGCTGGTCATCCGTTTGGCCAAAAACATCGCTATTTGACGCGGGCGGGCATAGTTACGCACGCGTTTCGGACCAATCATATCGGACAGGCGGATATTGTAGTGCTCGGAAACTTTGCGCTGAATTTCTTCGACGGTGACCTTGCGATCAGAGGCTTTGAGCACGTCTGACAAGCAGTCTTGCGTCAATTCCAACGTGATTTCGCGCCCCACAAGCGACGCAAACGCGAACAGTCGGGTCAGCGCACCTTCAAGTACGCGGACGTTGGTTGAAATACGGTGTGCCAGGAATTCAAGAACACCCGGTGCGATTTCAAGATCAGGGTACTGCGCGGCGTATACATCGACCTTCGACTGTAGGATGCCCAAACGCAGTTCGTAATCGGTTGGGTGTAGATCAACAACCAAGCCACATTGCAGGCGCGATTTAATGCGTTCTTCTAGATCTTTGATTTCACCGGGCGCGCGATCAGCAGAAATGATGATCTGCTTTTGGCCGTCAACCAGCGCGTTGAAAGTGTGAAAAAATTCTTCTTGGGTGCTGTCTTTGCCGCCAATGAACTGCACGTCATCAACCATCAGCACATCAACGGACCTAAACAGCTGTTTGAAATCCATCATCTTACGTTCACGCAAGGCCGTGATGAAACGGTACATGAACTGTTCTGCCGACAGGTACAGCACATTCAGTTCGGGCGAGCGCTGTTTTAGTTCGTGCGCAATAGCATGCATCAGGTGGGTTTTTCCAAGCCCGACGCCGCCATATAAAAACAAGGGGTTAAATGTCACCGGGCCGCCATCAGCCACACGGCGCGCAGCCGCATGGGCCAATTCATTGGGTTTGCCGACAACAAACGTATCAAAGGTAAACCGCTGATCCAGTGGCGCACCAGAAATGTCAGCCGTCGCCGTGGGCTTTGGCGCGGAGGCGGCTTTGGGGGCTGCCGCAGCAGGCGCGTTTTTCGCAGGCACAGCAAATTCGAGCCACCGAACAGAGGCACCCGTCTGGTTCATGTGATAGATAATCTGGTCGCCAAAATTTTGCGAAACATAGTTACCGATGAAATTTGTCGGCACGTGAAAGGTCATCACGCCGGCTGAAATATCTGAAAAGGCAAGCGGTTCAATCCAGCTTGAAAAATTGTTCGCCCCAAGTGCCGTCTTTAAGGTTGATTGCACTTTTGCCCAAGTTTCGTTCGTCATCTTTAATATATGTCCCCACACACATTTCGCCATCACTGGGCATTCACCCATAACGACCCACATGTTTCAAAAGACAAAAGATCACCTGTGCTTAAGCGTGTCCCCACTTAAACAAGTTTCGTTTATCAATTTCATAGGCCTGGACGCTTACATGCCAAACAAATTTGGCAGCAAGACGCCTGAGCGGCAGACAAGGCAACACAACCAACAAGATCACCAAAGAGCAGCCTTTGATAACCGTGCAGACCTGCGGTGTATGCGGTCGCTACAAAGAATGGCGTAGCAGCCGTAAACGCAGCATGAGATTTTGCGACAGTTTAATATAATGCAGGAAAACAAAGCCTTTCTGCACCAAAAATGCTGCCAATCCCTCATGTCCCCCCGGAACGATGTGAATCGCTCAGCTAAACTAGCAATCTCTTCGCGAAGGCTTCAACACAACATCGTCCTTGACTCTAAGATTGCGTGAAAAGAATCTATCCACCTGCGAAAATCGGAGAAATTAAGCGCAAAAACACAACACTTGCGCAAAAAAAGACGCGCCCTGTTACGGACGCGTCTTTTAGCAATAATCCGCCAAGGCGGTGTAGAATCAGAAGGCTTAGGCGATCGCTTTCACGCGCGCGGCCAAGCGCGAGATTTTGCGCGCGGCTGTGTTTTTGTGAACAACGCCTTTTGTGACACCGCGCATCAGTTCTGGCTGTGCTGCTTTCAATGCAGCGGCTGCAGCGTCTTTATCGCCAGATGCAATCGCTTCTTCAACAAAACGCAGGTATGTGCGGATACGTGAACGGCGCATTTTGTTAACAGCAAAACGTGCTTCGTTCTGACGGGCGCGTTTTTTCGCCTGAGGTGAGTTTGCCATGTGGTCTTTCCCTTCGTCGGGTCAAATTAGAATTCAATAGCGCAATAAGCCCCGACCGGGTTCAGAACCGGTTGTTCTGGCCAAAGCGGGCCTCACGCGCATGTACGCCGCAGCGCATAGGCCACTTTCACCAACAATGCAACGCCAATTTACGAGATCAATACACGCGCTTTGAATAGTTCTAGTATAAATACACTGACTTCAGCGGTCGCGGAATTGAGGTTCACGCTTTTCAAGAAAGGCAGCCATACCTTCGGACTGGTCTTCTGTCGCGAACATCGCATGGAACAGGCGCCGCTCATATCTCAGCCCTTCTGCCAATGTGGTCTCATAGGCACGATCAACGGCCTCTTTGACCGCGATAACAGCAATTTGGGACTTCTCTGCGATCTTTTCGGCGGTCGCGCGCGCTTCAGTCATCAATTTCTTAACTGGAACTACACGGCTTGCAAGCCCGCTGCTTTCTGCTTCTTGCGCATCCATAAAGCGGCCCGTCAAATGCATCTCCATCGATTTGGCCTTACCCACAAAACGGGTCAAACGTTGCGTCCCGCCAAGACCAGCCACAATTCCTAGATTAATCTCGGGCTGTCCGAACTTCGCGTTATCCGCAGCAATAATAAAGTCGCACATCATCGCCAGCTCACACCCGCCGCCCAGCGCATACCCTGCGACGGCTGCAATGATCGGTTTGCGTGTGTTGTTAAAACGGGTGGTTTCGCTTTCGAAAAACCGAGTGCTGTACATATCCACAAACGTCTTATCGGCCATCTCGGCAACATCGGCTCCAGCAGCGAATGCTTTTTCTGATCCGGTAATGACGATGCAGCGCACCTTGTCATTTGCGTCGGCCTGTTCAAGCGCCGTGCAAAGTTCACGCAACAATGGCGCGTTCAACGCATTCATCGCGTCTGGGCGGTTCAATGTGATTGTCGCAATTGAATCACTGACGTCTACAATGATCAGTTCAAAGGCCATGCTTGTGCTTTCTGTAACCACGAATTGTCTTAGTGCTTAGCAAAGGGGGGGCACGGTGCAAGTTATCTTTGGCATTGCGGGCAAAAGAAACTTGAGCGTCCCGACTGGATGATTCGCTGAATTGTCTTTTGGCAACTGGGTGTTACGCATGTTTTCCCTTCTTGTCCGTAGACCCGAAAAACATGTTGAAAATATCCCAACTCACCATCTGATTGCCGAAAGTCGCGCAATGAGGACCCACCAGCGGCGATCGCTTCCTCAAGCACTTCGCGGATCAACGGCACCAAAGTCGCGATCCGTTTTGCGCTGATTTGTCCTGCTTTCCGCTTGGGGTGGATGCCCGCGCGAAACAAAACTTCACACACATAAATATTCCCCAACCCTGCAACGATACCTTGATCAAGCAGCGCAGTTTTCATCGGAGTGTTTTTTCCCTTCATCCGATCAATCAGATAGGTTTCGTCAAATGCATTTCCCAAAGGTTCCGGGCCGATGTCGCGGATAAGCCAATGATCATCTTGGGTCGCGGTATCCAACAGATCCATCGCACCAAAACGCCGAGCGTCGTTAAACGTCACCCGCGCCCCGTTTTCCATATGCAGCACAACATGGTCATGTTTGGCTGGCACAGGGTGCGGATGATGGAATTCTCCAATTTTCACGCCCGATACCAGCATCCGCCCCGACATGCCCAAATGAATAAGCAGCGTTTCACCGCTGTCCAAATCCACCAGAATATATTTTGATCGCCGCCTTAGGCCCAAAACACGGGTATCTTTCAGGCGCGCCGCCATATTTTCGGGAAACGGCCAACGCAAATCGGGGCGGTTCACATCCGCGGCCACGATCATCTGACCTTCCATCGCAGGGGCAATCCCCGCTTTGACAGTTTCCACTTCGGGCAGTTCGGGCATTAGGTCTCACTGTTCTTTTCGATTTGCGCGTGCGCATAGGTTAGAAACGGGCGAATGCCGACAAGGTATTTCATGACCTCAGCTTTCTTTCCATCTGCCGTGCGCACAATATATGCGTAATGGCCATTATCGCGTAGCGACACCACATCGCGCCATGCGAAATCTACCTCGCGAAAGAACCAATCTTTGTGAATAACCCCGTGCTGATCGTATCGAAGTTCATACAGATTCGTATACAGCAGACTATAGGCGACAATCACACTCACCCCTTCTTTTAGGTAGGCAATATCGGGCACATAATCTGCGCCGCTTAGCCACACCATCCACAAGAGTGCCCCGCTTACCCCGAGACTGATCAGCCGCAAGCCAATGGTCGGACGCAAAACCGTTTCATTCAACGACTGCTGCGGCGCGGCGTTTTTTCCGACACCCGCGATGAGACTAATATCTGTGGGCAGACTACTCAATTGTGTCTTGGCAAGCCGCGTTTGCGCAACCTTGCGCCCATCGCTGTCACGCACATTGGTGAGACCATTCACCCGTTTTTTGAAACGGAACCACAGGTAATAGCCCCCGCAAAGCACCGCCAACCAGAAAATGATCCCAAAAACACTAAAAAATGCGCCAACCATGTTTGTTCAGCCCCCCGTGGCAGATTGACAGTTTGTCTATTGCCTCAACTGCGTATAACCCATTTGGGACAGTATTCGGGCGAAAGATTGACATGAGCGACAAGCCAGAGACAACCACCCATTTTGGGTTTGAAACCGTGCCAGAAGGCGAAAAAGCAGGCCGCGTGCAGGGCGTGTTTTCGTCGGTGGCCAGCAAATACGATATCATGAATGATGTGATGTCTGTGGGCATCCACCGTGTCTGGAAAGATGCGATGATGGATTGGTTGGCCCCGCGTCCCGGCCAACGGCTGCTTGATGTCGCGGGTGGTACGGGGGATATTTCGTTCCGCTTTTTGAAACGCGCCGGGCATGGGCATTCGACCGTGCTTGATATTACCGAATCCATGCTGATCGAGGGCCGTAAACGCGCCGAAGCCGAACGCATGTCAGAAAGCCTAGATTGGGTTGTCGGCGATGCGATGGCCCTGCCCTTTGATGCCAATACGTTTGACGTTTACACGATCAGCTTTGGTATTCGTAACGTGACCCGCCCCCAAGAAGCGCTGAACGAAGCCTACCGTGTGCTCAAACCCGGTGGACGTTTAATGGTTCTGGAATTCAGTCAACTGCCCAACCCGATGATGCAGGCCGCATATGACGCCTATTCGTTTAACATCATCCCGCGCATGGGGCAGCTGATTGCGGGCGACCGTGATAGTTACCAATACCTTGTCGAATCGATCCGCAACTTCCCTGACCAAGACACATTCTTGGGGATGCTACGCACTGCAGGCTTTGGAAATGCGAAATATCGCAACCTATCGTTGGGCATTGCGGCGATGCATTCAGGCTGGAAACTGTAATATGCGCGGACCTCACAACATTATCCGCCTGATCAGAACGGGTGCGACGTTCGAACGAACGGGCGCAATGAAGGTTGTTCTGGACGCATTAGACGCGGGGCCGGTCCTGCGTATCGCGTTGCGTGCACTTGTCTGGCCTGTCCAATGGTTGGGGTATGAAGGCGACACGTCGATGCCCCCGGCAACGCGGGCGCTGACGGCACTTGGTCCTGCCTATATTAAGTTCGGTCAGGTTCTTTCGACCCGACCTGATGTCGTCGGCGACGACATGGCGCAACAACTGCGGGTCTTGCAGGACCAGCTTCCGCCGTTTTCCATGGCTGCGGCCAAGGCCGCGATCCAAAGTGAACTGGGCGCTTCAACCGATGATCTGTTCACCACATTTTCGGAACCTGTCGCCGCCGCATCATTGGCCCAAGTCCACAAAGCACATTTGGCAGACACCGGCGAAGCCGTCGCCGTAAAGGTCCTGCGTCCCGGCATCGAAAAAGCCTTCCGCAAAGACATCGACGCCTTTTACTTTGCGGCCCGCGCGATTGAGTTTCTTTCACCTTCATCCCGCCGACTACGCCCCATAGATGTGGTCACCCATTTCGAAGGTATCGTGATGGGCGAACTGGATTTGCGGTTGGAAAGCTCTGCCGCGGCAGAGTTCGCGACCAACACCGAAGGTGACGCAGGCTTTCAAGTGCCGCGAATCCGGTGGCACCTGTCCAGCCGACGTGTGATGACGCTTGATTGGGCAGAGGGCGCGAGTATTGGCGATAATGCAGCGCTTGACGCTGCGGGCATTGATCGCAGTGTTCTTGCCACACGGGTGCTACAGCTGTTTCTTAACCAAGCATTGCGCGACGGTTTTTTCCACGGCGACATGCACCAAGGCAATCTAAAAGTCGCTGCGAACGGCGATATCATTGCCTATGATTTTGGGATCATGGGGCGGATTGATGAATACACACGCCGGGTCTACGCTGAAATCTTATTTGGCTTTATTCGCAAAGATTATCAGCGCGTAGCCGAGGTTCATTTCGAAGCGGGCTATGTTCCAGCGGACCAAGATGTCGACGAATTTGCCCGTGCGTTGCGCGCTGTGGGCGAGCCGATATTTGGAATGGATGCCAGCCATATTTCGATGGCCCGCTTATTGAATTATCTCTTTGAAGTTACCGAACGCTTCGGCATGGAAACCCGTACCGAATTGATTCTGCTACAAAGAACCATGGTCGTTGTTGAAGGTGTCGCAAGGTCGCTTGATCCGCATATGAACATTTGGCAAGATGCGAAGCCCGTTGTCGAAAACTACATCAAGCAAAGTATCGGACCAAAGGCACTACTGCGTGATCTCAGCAAAACCATGATGATCTTGTCCCGGTTTGGGCCGCAACTACCCCGCATCGCCGAAGAGGCCCTGATCCGACGCAATAATCCAACGCCGCCACCTCAGCAAAACATCATCACTGATCGGATAAAGTGGATGTTTCTTGGTGCTGGACTAGTCGGGCTGGGTGTATGGATCAGCGCGGCTTTCTAGGCCTCGGGATCGCGCAGCGCGCTGACCTGTGTAGCCGCAACTGCGACATCACCTTCGAGGATCAAAATCGTCTCACCTGCCTGCGCACGTACTTCGGTGACGGTACTATAGACCTCCACCGCATCTTGGGTCAGAATTTCGCCGTCAAGTGAGCTTGTCAGTTCGAAAGAATAGAGCCCATCCGCGAACGGGTAGCCGCCTGTATCCACACCTGCCCATTCAATCGGATCAGCACTGATTGGAACCTCAAAACGCTGGACTTCAACCCCCAACTCATTGCGCACGACGACTTCGGCATGATCAGCAAGGGCCGCAGGGTTCGGTGACAATGTGACCGGCTGACCATCAAAATATGCAGGTGTCGCTGCGCGTGCTTCTTTTCCGACCCAGGCAGCCATATCGGCAAGACCGCCTGACGTTAATTGCGCGCTAAGCGCCTTAAGCAGGTCATTTGTCATCACCGCCTGTTCAACCCCGGAAAATGTCGCGAGCTGTGTCGCGTAATCCGTTGAATCGACAGGGTTGAGCGGGTCTTGATTTTGCATTTGCACCGTCAACATATTGAGAAACATCTCAAAATCTGCGCTGATACCCGTTGTCGTCGCGGCAGAGGATGTGGCCGTCGTCGCAGTGGTCTGAGTTGTATTTGTTACTTCCATGGCAGACTCCTATAGTTTGATATCCAAACCGCTTGTGCCTACGATCCGTATTTGTTGCTGAAATCGGACCTCTTCGGTGTCGTCGGCTTGGTCATATGATCCGTCAGTTTCGCTCTGCTCCGCCTGCGGTGAATTTTCACGCTGCCCAAAGCTAAATGAGATGTCATTGTAGCCAAGTTCCTGAAACTCTTGGCTCAGCGTCTCAATATGCTTGCGCAGAAGGTCCGTTGTTTCTTGGCGCTCTGCAGAGACGGTCAATGTAATGGCCGTATCGACCACAGACATGGTCATTCGTACGCGCCCCAGTTCTTCGGGGTTGAGCGAAATTTCGGTAGGACGCCCGGCCCGTTCGGTCACAGCAACAGCGATCTGCGATGCCACGTGACGCGCCGTATCGGCCTGCGTTGTCACCGGCGACTGGGTCACATGCGCTTGAGTCTGCGCCGCGCGATCCGCTTGCGCGACAAATAAGGGTTCAATTTCAGCAGGCATTGCAGGGACATATGCCGTGGGCGATTCTCGTTGCAATGTCGCGGCAATAGGTGCCGCCATTGTGGGGTGAGCAGTGCGCGCGACCGTGTCATTGCGCGAAGCCGGGGCCATTTCTAGCATTTGCCGGTTTGACGCAGGTCGGGTTTGATCCACCGTGGTCGGTTTCGGGGCCAATTCGGGTTTAATCTGCGTAGATTTTGATGCGTCTAGGTCTGCCTCTTGCACTGTCTTTTGGGCACCAAACCCTTCAGTTGGTGATGTTTTTAATATCTCAAAACGACCATCGCGCGCCATCTTGAACGTATCTTGCGTATCAGTTTGCGGCCCGACAGTTGGTGGCAGGTCTCTCACTCTGTGCGGGACCGATTGCGCTGGCGAAGGTACTAGCTGTCTTTCAAGGGCAGGCTGTTCATGTTTCTCGGGCACCTCAGTCGGCAGGGTCTTATTGGCAATACCTTCTCGTGAGATTGGCTCATTCTCTGCGAGAGCAGAACTGACAGCAAAGTCAACCTCAAGCTGCTGTCCCTCACCGTGCTCCTTATTTTGCGGCATTGGATGCGGCGCCGCGTCCAAAATTTCACTCGACAGATTATCATCATCCTGATCTAGGCAGATCTCAGCCGGTTCTGACGTAGCGGCAACCTCGACTTGTTCCGTATCTTCAGCACCTTCGCCCGCCGTAAGCCCATTTAACAAGTCGACAAAACTCAACTCCCCACTAGCAACCGAATGGGTTTCACCATGGGTTGGGGACAGTGCATTGGTGTTGGCGGCCTCTGGCTGCAAGAAGGGTATCATCGGCACTCCGATTGAATTTATGACCCGCTCTTTTTCGCCGAAAATACTTACTGATTGTTTACCGATAGCTGGCAAGGTGGAAAAAATTTGACGGAGAACCCGATGACAACCACCCCAGTGTTACCTGCGCCCCGATCAGTGCCCACCTTGCCTGACTACATACAAAACGATGCGAAACTGCGTGAGGCCGCGCAGCAACTAGAGGTATCGTTTTTGGCAGAAATGCTGAAATCCACTGGGCTTGGCGCCCAAGTCAGCGCGTTCGGAGGCGGCGCTGGAGAAGAACACTTTGGATCGTTCCTGCGCGAAGCTCAGGCAAGTGAGATAGTGAAATCGGGAGGAATCGGCCTTGCCGAAGCGCTATTTGAGGCGATGAAAGCAAAATGGCATGCGTGATTCTGTTGTCACGTCACTCTTCACGACACTTGAGGCAGAGCGTGACGCGCTCTTATCGGGGAAGTTTCACCTGCTCCTTGCGCTCGAAGAAACAAAATCCGCGCAGCTTCAAGACCTCGAAAACCGGCAACCCACTACAGAAAATCTGCAAGCGATTCGCCGGAGGCTCTCTGAGAACCAGCGTTTGTTTGCTGCCGCAATTGCTGGGATCAAGTCTGCGCGAAACCGCATCGACGCGCTGCAAAACGTGCGCACCGGGCTGCATGTCTATGATGAATCCGGGGCGATGGCGACGGTCGCGGTGCAGCAACCTGCTATCCAAAAGAAGGCTTAAATTGGATCAAATTTTCAGCTTTTGAATGACCGGCGTTAACGCATTGTTTATCGAAGTTTGGTCACTTAGCGACACCGCCAAAACGGCTAACTGCCCACTCAATACGGTGCAGCATATATCGTCAGAATGACGTTTCATTCCGTGGAACATCCGCGGTTTCCTGAACAAACCCGGCGCAAAAGCGCCCATCAAATAGGACCATGAAACATGTCCAGTATTCTGACAAACAACAGCGCAATGGTTGCGCTTCAAACGCTCAAATCAATCAACAACGATCTTTCAAAGACGCAGTCGATGATCTCGACCGGTCAAGAAATTTCTTCTGCAAAAGATAATTCGGCCATCTGGGCGATTTCAAAAGTCATGGAATCCGACGTGGCTGGTTTCAAAGCCATTTCAGATAGCCTTGCACTTGGCGAATCTACCGTCGCGGTTGCCTCTGCAGGTGCAGAACAGATCGTTGAGACGCTCAAAGAAATGAAGGAGCTGGCAGTTGCGGGGCAATCTGAAAACGTAGACTTTACCAAAATCCAGGCCGATATGGATGAAAAGGCTGCGCAGATCGCTTCGGTCGTCGCCGCGTCCCAGTTTAACGGTGCCAACCTATTGGCAACAGATGTCGACGGCAACGGCGGCACCGGGCTGAACGTTTTATCGTCTCTGGACCGTGTCGGGACAGCAGCGCCAACACCAACGCTCATCACCGTCGATAGCGTTGATTTTGAAGCCAATGTTGATCTAGTCAGCAACCTTACAGCGATCACTGATACCGCCACCGCAGCCACAGCATTGGGAGAACTGGAAACCTTCCTCACAACGGCCATTGACGGTGCTGCGGCTTTGGGGGCTTCGGCGAAACGTATCGACAGCCAAAATGAGTTCGTCAGCAAACTGTCCGACGCGCTGAAATCTGGGATCGGTACAATGGTCGATGCTGACATGGAAGAAGCATCAGCCCGCCTGCAAGCGCTGCAAGTGCAGCAGCAACTCGGTGTGCAGTCTCTGTCGATTGCAAACGAAGCACCGCAGACCATCTTGTCGCTGTTCCGGTAAACTAATGCGTTGGCGCCATAAAAATGGCGCCAACGTTCAATTCGCCGCGGAAAACCCGCGTCTCGTTCGAATTCGTGCCGGAAGGACATCACGTGAACGTCATCGACCAAGCTCGGCAGGCATATGCCCCAACACAAATTTCTATCAGGACAAACCGCTCTGTCGAAGCGCAGCTCGTCAGCCAAGTAACAGCAAGGCTGCGCGTGGCTGAGTCGCGTCAGGCCGACAACTTCTCAGGCCTCGTAAGCGCCGTTCACGATAACCGCCGTATGTGGACAACATTGGCTGTTGACGTCTCTGGCAACGAAAACGCGCTTCCCAGCAAGTTACGCGCGCAAATTTTTTATCTCGCAGAATTCACAGAACACCATAGCCGCCGCGTCTTACGCCGCGAAGCTGATGTCGGCGCATTGATCGACATTAACACTGCGGTCCTACGCGGGCTTAATGGACGGGGGGGCACGTAATGTCTGGTCTTGTTCTCAAGTTAAACCCAAAGGAGCGCGTGCTGGTAAACGGCGCTGTAATCGAAAACGGCGACCGGCGAAGCCGTCTGTCAATCTTGACACCGAATGCGAATATCTTGCGACTGCGGGATGCAATCCGACCGGACGAGGTGAACACCCCAGTAAGGCGGGTCTGCTATATCGCGCAACTCGTACTGTCAGGCGATGTAGAAGAGCCCGATGCACGGCTACAAATTATGCGCGGCATCGAACAATTGAGCCAAGCCCTGCGTGACGAGGACAGTCGCCAACATCTTGATGCGGCCACCAACGCAGTAGAAAAGAACGACTTTTATAGGTCACTGAAAGCACTCAGAAATCTACTACCTCGAGAGGCGCGACTTCTCGCGGGGCACCCAGCATGACGTTTCAACCAATCCTTCCCAATACGGGCTACATCGGGTGGGTATTTCTTGATCGCACCCTAGAAACACAGCAAGAGACCTTTTCAAAGGGTCAGGCCATTGTACGCGATACTGACTACTTCGCACAAAACATTGGGGCAATATCCACTGCAGAAGAACTGGTTGATGACCCGCGACTGCTGCGGGTCGCGTTGGGCGCGTACGGCCTAGACGACGATGTAAATAGCCAATTTTTCATCCGAACGATCCTTGAGGAAGGCACCACATCAGATGATGCACTTGCCAACCGGTTATCAGACAGCCGATACGCCGATTTTAGCGCAGCCTTTGGGCTAGATGGCCAAACGCCGCCGACAACCCAGACCTCTGGGTTCGCCGAAAACATCATAGCCCGCTATGAGGTGCGTCAGTTCCAACAAGCAGTTGGGGAACAAGATAACGACCTGCGTCTCGCGATGAGCGTTCAAGAAGGTGTCTCAGACATTCTTACAAACAACTCGACCAACGACGGCCAATGGTATTCGGTTCTGGGTAATGCTCCGATGCGCAGTGTATTTCAAACCGCACTTGGACTGCCCGAAAGCAGCTCAAGTATTGATCTAGAACGCCAGTTAGAGATTTTTCAAACGCGCGCCGAATCTATGTTTGGCACAGATGAGCTGGCAGATTTTGCGGAACCTGAACTGCAAGAAAAGCTAATTCGCATGTTCTTGATCCGATCCGAGGCTGCGAATATCTCTTCGTTCTCTGGCAGTTCGACTGCTCTGACGCTGCTTCAATCTTCGTCTTCGTTTTACTAGGGCGCCGTGGTTAGGATCTAGCGCTTAAATCTTCTTGCTTCATTTTGTGTGTTGCCGTGCTCATTGCTTGCCGAAGCTTCGCAAAATGCGCCAAGGACTCGCGCCCGTCATTGATTGACAAAAATTGGTCAAGCGCAGGCACACAGGCAATCGCGGCGTCAAGATTAGGGTCGGATCCTGCGGTGTAAAGGCCAGACTGAATCATCAACTCAGAACGCCCGTAAGCACCGAGGTGCGCCCGCGCTTGGTTAATCAAAGAATTTTCTTGTGGCGTCGCCGCATCAGGAAGTGAACGAGAGACGGACCGAAGCACGTCAATTGCCGGAACGCGGCCACGCTCTGCGATTTCGCGATCCAACACAATGTGGCCATCAAGCACGCCGCGCAACATATCTGCGACGGGTTCATCCATGTCAGACCCTGCAACCAAAACCGAAAAGACTGCGGTAATGTCACCGGCATCACCTGCCCCAGGTCCGGCCCGTTCGCACAGTGCGGCAATCGCGGAACCGGTTGACGCCGGGAAGCCACGCAGATTTGCAACCTCTCCGCCCGCGACGGCGACTTCGCGGTGGGCTTCACAAAACCTGGTGACAGAATCAATCATCAGTAGCACTTGCTTACCTTTGTCGCGAAAATGCTCCGCGACTGCGGTCGCGGCCCAAGCACAGCGCCGCCGCACCTGCGGAGCACGCTCTGATGTTGCGGCTACAATGACCGCACGCTTCATCCCTTCAGCGCCTAAAACGGCTTCAACAAAATGACGCACTTCGCGCCCCCGTTCGCCGACAAGCGCGATCACGATTACATCAGCGGTGACCCCACGCGCCAGATCGGCAAGCAATGTCGACTTTCCGACCCCGGACCCAGCAAAAAGCCCAATGCGCTGACCCTGAACGATCGGCAGAAGTGTATTAAATGCAGCGAGCCCCGTTTCAAGCCGCGCACCCATCGCGCGCCGCTGGTGCGGTGGCGGAGGGTCGGCACGCATACGCCGCGGCACAGTACCAGGTAACAGCGGTGCCCCATCAAGCGGGCAACCATCAGGGTCAATGACCCGCCCGATCCAACTCGCGTCAGGTGCAAAAACCGGCGGTCGTTCAAACACAACACGGTTCCCCAAACAGACCCCGTCAAGCGCACCGTCCAACAATACATGCGTGCCGTCGGAATCGAGCCGGACGACCTCTCCGGCGATTTCACGCGTATCGCTAAAGACACGCGCACGGTCCCCGACAGTCGCCGAATCGCCCACGCCGCCCACCTGAACGGTACCGCCATGCACCCCCAATACGCGTCCGACATTTCGGATCACCGATAGGTTTTCGACCGCAGCCGTCATCTGTTGAAGGATATTTTGTGCCATTTTCTACGCCGTTTGCTGTCTCACAAACCTCTTCTTAAGGAATCACCATTAATGCTTCGTTGAAACCAAACGAGGGAGAAGCCCCGGTGCATGAAACCTTAGATCTTTTCAAAACAGCCGCAGCGATGGCGCGCCATGCAGGCGCGAGGCAATCCGTTGTCGCCCGCAATATTGCAAATGCAGATACGCCGGGATTTCGTGCACAAGACGTTCAGCCTTTCGAACAGACTATGCAAAACACGCCGCATCAGCTGCGGGTGACGCGGCCCGGCCATGTGACATCACATGAAAACACCTTTGCCACGCAGATCATACCAACCGATGCAGAGCCATCCCCAAACGGCAACACTGTCGCCCTAGAGGATGAGCTACTGAAATCTGTCTCAGTCAGCCGGGATCACGACAAAGCAATTTCAGTCTACAGCCACGCTATGACGGTGCTCCGTACAAGTCATGGTAAAATGTAGGAGCATGCAATGACAGATTTTAGTGAAGCCATGGCCGTTGCAACGAGCGGTATGAAAGCCCAAGCCAATCGCCTGCGCCACGTGTCAGAAAACATCGCCAACACGGATACGCCCGGCTACCGCCGCAAAACGATTTCATTTCAAGAAGTCGTCAATGCAGGTCATGCAACGGGGGCAGTCGAAACCGGGCGGATGCAGCTTGATCAAACAGCGCTGCCCCGAATCTATGACCCGTCAAATCCGCTCGCGGACGCGACCGGGCACTTTGACGGATCAAACGTCAATTTATTGATTGAAGTCGCTGACGCCCGCGAGGCCCAGCGCAGTTACGAAGCCAATCTAAAGATGTTCGATCAAGTGCGGCAAATGTCATCCGCATTAATGGAACTATTACGCAAATAAGGAGAATCCCGATGAACATTAGTTCACTCGTTGCGCAAAATTACGCGGCCAGCAAAACTGCCACAGCACCGGAATCCGGTAGCGGCGCAAATGCCTTTCTCGGCGCAGCAAATGATTTCATGGCCACTCTTAAGGCTAGCGAAAATACCGCCATGCAAGCAATGACAGGCGACGCTGACCCGCATGCTTTGGTGACTGCGCTTGCGCAAACTGAATTGGCTGTACAAACGGCGGTGACCGTGCGCGACAAGGTTGTCGAGGCCTATCAAGAAATTCTACGGATGCCAGTCTAATGACCGAGGCGCTGTTCTACGACACGCTGCGGCAAGGATTGTGGACAGCTTTTGTCATCTCAATCCCAATCCTCACGGTCGCCTTGGTCACAGGATTGGTCGTCGGTCTGTTTCAAGCACTGACCTCAATTCAAGAAATGACCCTGACATTCGTGCCCAAACTTGGAGCCATCATCGGCACGTTTTGGATAACCATGAACTACATGTCTGAAACCCTTGTCAGTCTGTTTCAAGGCACGCTGATCCCAATCATTGCCGGAGGTTAACCATGGATAATGCTTCATATGCCGCGCTTACCCGTCAATCTGGACTTATGCGCGAAATGCAGATCGTCGCGAATAATATCGCAAATGCCTCGACAACCGGATTTCGCGCCGAAGGTATTATGTTTTCTGAACATATTAACGCACTTGGCCCTGATGCAAACTCATTATCGATGGCGACCGCCCGCGTGCGCGACACGATCATGACCCAAGGCAGCTTAACCCAAACCGGCGGCACCTTTGATCTCGCGATCGAAGGCGAAGGTTTTTTCGTTGTTGAGACGCCAAATGGCCAGCGTCTTACCCGTGCAGGAGCGTTTAGTCCTAATGAAAACGGTGATCTGGTCACCCCTGAAGGCCACCCCGTTCTTGATGCGGGCGGCGCGCCTCTTTTCGTCCCGCAAGGCGCGGGGCCGATCGGGATTGGCGCAGACGGTACTGTTAGCGCCGGTGGGCAGCCAATCGGTCAAGTTGGCGTCGTAACGCCTGACGATCCCAATCAGATGTTTCGCGAAAGCGGCGTGTTGTTTGACGCGCGCGGTGGGTTTACCCCGGCGCCGGGTGGGCGGGTTCTACAAGGCTTCCTAGAGGAATCAAACGTGAACCCCATCTTACAGGTCAGCCGCATGATTGAGGTCCAACGCGCCTACGAGCTCGGGCAGGGCTTTTTGGACAACGAGCACGAACGCATTCGCGGCGTTATTAAATCGATCCGCTAACTCAGGAGGACCACCATGCGCGCACTTGAAATCGCTGCCGCCGGCATGTCGGCGCAACAAACACGGGTCGAGGTAATTTCCAATAACCTCGCGAATATGAGCACGACGGGATACAACGCCCGGCGCGCCGAATTTGCGGATTTGCATTACCAACAGGTGGCCCGCCCCGGCACCATTAACGCCTCTGATGGGACATCCCTGCCGACCGGCGTGCAGCTCGGACTTGGTGTGCGGACCACTGCGGTCTCTGTAATGCTTTCACAAGGTTCGGTCGCAGCAACAGGTGGCGACTTAGACGTCGCAATTGAAGGCGACGGATATCTTGAGGTCACGATGCCCTCTGGCATTTCCGCCTATACGCGGGACCGTGGGCTCAAACTGACCGGCGATGGCCAAGTCGTCACCTCAGATGGTTACCCAGTCGTGCCGGACATCACAATCCCAAGCGATACGCGATCACTATCGATCAACGCCGAAGGTGAGGTATACGGGTATTTCGTCGATCAGATCGAGCCGCAACTATTGGGCCAGTTTACGATGGCTGGGTTTACCAACCCCAAAGGGTTAGAAGCCGTCGGATCCAACCTATTTATTGAAACGCCCGCGTCCGGACCATCGCTTGTCGGCACCCCCGGCGAAGACGGGCTAGGCACCCTGCGGCAAGGGTATCTCGAAAATAGTTCAGTCGATCCCGTCCGTGAAGTCACCGACCTGATCGCCGCCCAGCGCGGCTATGAGCTGAACTCAAAGGTGATCACAGCCGCCGACCAAATGCTCAGTTCAATGGTACAGATCCGATGATCCGGCTCATTGTGGCGTTTTTCTTGTTCGCGACATCAGTATGCGCTGAAACGGTTTTGGCCGCACGCACGATCCCGGCACAATCGACCATCATGCCCGAAGATATCATCGTTAACAGCCGCACGATACCTGGCGGCGTCGCCGAACCAAATGACATCATCGGGATGGAAGCGCGCGTTGCACTATACGCAGGCCGCCCAATTCGGGCAGGCGATGTCGGGTTTCCAGCAGTTGTTGAACGCAACCAAATCATTGCGCTCCATTATAACCAGCATGGCCTGTCGATCAGCACCGAAGGGCGTGCGCTGGGTCGGGCTGGGCCGGGTGACATCATTCGTGTGATGAACATCAGCTCGCGTAGCACCGTCACCGCCCAAATCGGTGCTGACGGCGCCGCCTACGTATCTCGTTAGGAGACGACAATGCGCAAAATTCTAGGACTGTTGATTTGTCTTGCTGGGTGTTCAACCACGCCAATTGGACGCGCGCCCGATTTTACGCCGCTTGAACACACCGCAGAGCGTCAAGCGATGTTCAACCCCAGCATGCCAGACCCTGTTGCATCAACGCAGCTTGGTCCCACGTCGCAAGCCTCGCTTTGGACGCGTGACCGCGGGTCGCTCTTGGGTGATCGGCGTGCAATGCAGCGCGGCGATATCATGACTGTTGTAATCGAAATCGATGATAGCGCGGAGATATCAAACTCTTCTGCCCGGTCCCGGTCGGGTTCGCAGCAGGCGGGCATCTCGCAACTTGGCGGCATTCCACAGCGCGTTGATCCCCAGCTACCCGAAGGGGCTTCGTTGGCGGATTTGGTCGACTTAAGCTCCAATAGCAGCGCATCGGGTGATGGCTCGGTGAGCCGTAACGAGAAACTGACGCTGCGCGTCGCCGTAACGATCACGGACGTCCTACCCAACGGCGTTCTCGCAATCACCGGCCAGCAAGAAGTGCGAGTGAACTATGAATTGCGCGAGCTTATTGTCACTGGCTACGTACGGCCAGAAGATATCACGCGTCAAAACGAAATCACCTACGACAAGATCGCCTCAGCACGCATTTCATACGGCGGGCGCGGACAGATCACCGACATGCAGCAGCCCCGCTATGGACAGCAACTGCTTGAAAGCACGCTGCCATTTTGACCCGGCACGAAAGGAATTGTTATGAAAAAGATGCTGTTGCCACTTGTATTGCTCGTGCTCGGAATCGGTGGGGGCGTCGGTGCCGGCGTCTTTCTGAAACCGGAGCCAGAACCTGAAATCGTGGCGGAAGATCTTGCCGAAGACAACCCTTGCGGTGACATGGCCACTGACACGCACGACGACGCCGATCATGTACCGGCCATCGACTTAGGTGAAGAACGCGAATACGCAAAGCTCAACAACCAATTTGTTATTCCCGTTGTCGAGGACGGCCTCGTTTCAGCCTTGGTGGTCATGGCGATCAGCCTAGAAGTGACACCCGATTCAAGCACGGGGGTGCTGGCATCTGAACCCAAGCTGCGCGACGCGTTCTTGCAAGTCATGTTCAACCACGCCAACATTGGTGGGTTTTCAGGTAACTTCACAACCGGAACCAACATGCGGGCGTTGCGCACCGAACTGTTACGAAATGCGCAGCGGATTTCAGGTAGCAATGTGACCGACGTTTTGATCACAGATATCGTGCGTCAAGATTCATCGTAAAGGCGCCGCAATTTGCGTGCCTCCTCGGTTTTCGCACGCCGCGCAACAAGCGCTTTCGCGGCCTGATCGCGCCCAAACGCCTGCGCAAGTTCGGCCCGGCAATGTTCCTTCAGTGCCATGACCTGAGCCAATTCAGTATTTATGGTTGTACGCAGTTGGTCTACCCATTGCTGCCACCTGACGGTCGCATCTGCAGCAAACGCCGCATCAATCATGCTGACAGGAATTTGCTTTGGTTTTCCATCATGTGCGGCAAGCTGCGCAAGATTTTCGCGCAGCCCAGTTTCACGCGCCACAACAGCCGCCATTTTCGCCTGCGCCGCCTGCAACGTGATATCTGTTAACCGCGAAAGCCCCTGCATTTGCTTGATGTTCCCCATCAGAAGCGGACCTTTCTGCGAATAGCTTCGGCAAATCGTATTGCCGCCGCAACAGCGCGATAATGTTCAGGCGCGACGGCTTGCCCAATATCCACACCCGCATGCAAAGCACGCGCAGTGGGCGGATCAGGATGCACCGGCACGGCGTGTTCGAACGCGAGCTCTCGGATTTTGGCCGCCGTTTCGTCAACACCTTTCGCTACGCAAATCGGAGCAGCCTGCCCCGCGCGATCCCATTTTAAGGCAACCGCATAATGCGTTGGATTAACAATGACGACATCAGCAGTGGGCACATCGGCCAACATCTTGTTCATTGCAATCGCCTGACCTTTCATCCGGCGCTGCTGCTTCATCATCGGATCGCCTTCGGATTGCTTCATTTCGTCAATCATGTCTTTGCGGCTCATCCTGTTTTTACGAAGATGTTCCGCACGTTGCCACAAATAGTCGATGCAACCCAAGACCAGCGCGACACAAAGAACGATCGCCATCAAACGCAATAAGATATTGCCGAGTGACATGACAACCAGCCCCGGAGGAAGATACATGGCGCCAACAATACGATCCATTTGTGACCGCAAAAATACGGCCATAACCACGCAATAAATCAACAATTTTGTAAAACTCTTGACAAACTCAAACAGCCCTTGGCGCCCGAACTTGTTCTTTATTCCAGAGATCACGGAAATACGGTTCAGCTTTGGGATGATTTTTGACGGGGTCACAACGAATGCCCGTTGCGCAATAATTGACAAGATCGCAAAGACAGCTGGCACCACAAACCACGGCGCAGTGTTCACACCGACATTTCGTATCAAGCCACCCATCGTCGGAGAGCCAGGCCCATCAAACACGAGGCGGCTCAGCCCATCAGCCTGCGCAAGCATTGTGCTTAAAGTGGTGCCCAGTTTCTGCAGCACATCGGATCCGACTGTAAGCAGTACAATGAGCGCGCCCGCATAGCCGGCTGCCGTGTTGAGATCAGCCGACTTCGCGATCTCGCCCTTTTTGCGCGCGTCGTCCAATTTCTTTTGACTGGGTTCAAATTGCTTTTCGCCCGCATCGGTTTCGTCGCTCATGGGATCGGCCCAAACGGTGCCGACATAAACCTGACAAATGCCGCATGCCAAATGCCAAGCAAAATAGGCGCAGTCACAAGTAACAATATCATACCGCCAGCGGTGATCGCGGGCGCGCCGACAAAAGAGACCATAAGCTGTGGCATCGCGCGGTTAATCACGCCTAAGACAACATTATACACAAGTGACGCGATCAAAAACGGCGCCGCGAGCGAGAACCCTAGTTCAAAAATGCGGCGGACCTCGTGCAGGCCCAGTTCAATAACCACATCGCCAGAAAGCATAGTGCCGACTGGCACCATCGCATATGATTGGATCATATAGGACGCGACTTGAACGTGCAGCCCCAACATCACTGCCAGCGCCGTACCCCCAACCACCAAAAGGTGCCCTATCGCAGGTAACGGGTCAACACCTGCGGAGCCCCCAAAAAGTTGGGACAGCGAGGTAGATTGCGCCGCAATTGAACCCGCTATTTGAAGCGCCAATATAAAGAAGCGTAAAAACAGACCCAGAAACAACCCGGTGATTGCTTCGGGTCCAGCAACTGCAAATGCGCGAAAAACATCGCCAGGGAATGGCGCGATTGACGGTACAATGGCCGGTGCCACAATAAAGGTAAATGCCAGCGATAAGGCGAGCCGGACACGCAACGGGACCGCTTGGTCCCCGAACGCCGGCATCGCCGCCATCATCGCACTGACCCTGACAAAAACGACAAAACCGGCCCATAGCGCAGATTGCGACAGCGGCAAAAGCGGCATGAGATCCGCAATCATACGGGGACTAAGCCAACAAGTGCCGGGCGCGCGTCGATGCCAATTTCTTCAAATGACAAAACCGGGTTCATGATCCCCTTTGCCGCCATAACTGTGCGCAAAAAACGCCGACGCCGCATTGACGTCACGACTGCAGCATAAGCGCCCGAGTTCGCGGCCTGACCCAATTTGTCCGCGATACCGTCGGCAAGAATATTAAAGCTTTCAGGCGGCAACGCGACATCGCCGCCACCACGATCAGTCCGAATTTCATAGGTCGTAAATGTGTCTTCCCACTCGGGTGCTAGCTGAACGAGCGGGATCGTACCGTCAGGCCGTCGCATTTCGGCGACCAATTGAAAACCCAAACGCTGGCGAACATGCTCTGTGATCCCTTCTGCAGTGGGGTGTAGCTGCCTGCCTTCGGCCGCGGCCTCGATGATCAATGGCAGGTTCCGGATCGAAACACGTTCCTCTAACAACAGCCGCAGCACCGAAAGAAGCAACTCAAATGGGATTTTGTCTGGAACCAGCTCGTCAAGCATTTTGCGGTTTGCTTCAGAACGTGCAGGGTCACTGAGGTTAACCATTTCCTCAAGCCGTCGTCGCAGCGCCTTAAATGTAAGTAGCCGTGGGAAATTACGCTTAACAATTTCGAGTAAATGCGTCGCCAAAACCTCTGCGGGTTGGACAGTTGTGAGCCCTGCTAAGGCCGCATCCTCCTGACTATCCGAAGAAATCCATTTTGCGGGCGCGCCATAAACGGGTTCATCGACAATATCGCCAGGCACATCTATAGGATCGCCATCATTTATTAGCGCCAATATTTGATCCGGCCGGAGCGTATCTCGGACTTGCTCAACACCCTGTACATGCACGACGTAGCTACCCGGTGGCAGTGACGCATTATCAGTTAACCGAATTTCAGGCAGCAAAACACCGAACGACGTTGCAACATGGCTGCGCATGTTCGCGATCCGCGCGTCTAGCCCGGTGCCTGGATCCAATACCATATCGACCAAATCTGGCGCGAACTCGACATGGATATCGTCCAAATCCAGCACATCCCCCATCGATGCTTGGGGCGGCGTTTCGACGGTCTCATTTGATGCATCCATATCATTTTGTGCAGTTTTCTTTGCTACGGCCGCCATTGCGAACGCGCTGCCAGCGAGCGCCGCCGCCCCTAAAATAAATGGAATAAACGGCAAACCAGGCACAAGCGCAAAAAGCGCCATTAGTATACCGACCGTCGCCAATGCCGATGGGTGTCTTCCAAGCTGCGAAACCAAGGCCAAATCAGTTGGGCCCGTTGCCCCACCACGCGCCAAAAGCAAAGCGGAGGCAATCGAAATAACAACCGCCGGGATTTGCGACACCAAGCCATCCCCAACGGTCAAAATAGCATAAGTTTCAAAAGCTTGCGAAATCGGCATATCGTTCACTGCCACGCCGATGATTAATCCCATGATAAGATTAAGAGCCGTAATAAGAAGTCCCGCGATGGCGTCACCCTTCACAAATTTCGACGCGCCATCCAATGAGCCAAAGAACGTCGTTTCGGCTTGTTCTTGTTCGCGCCGCGCTTTTGCTTCTTGGTGATTAATAACCCCCGCTGACATATCGCTATCGATTGCGAGCTGCTTGCCTGGCATCGCATCCAATGCAAACCGCGCACCAACTTCGGCCATGCGCGTCGCACCCTTATTGATCACGACAAAGTTAACGATGAGCAAGACACAAAACACCACCAAGCCCAACAAGACATTGCCGCCCATCACAAACATCGCAAAGCCTTCGATCACATCGCCAGCCGCGTTTGTACCAGTGTGCCCTTCGCCGATAATCAGTTTTGTTGATGAAACATTTAGAGAAAGCCGCAACATTAATGAAGCAAGCAGAACCGTAGGAAACGCAGAAAAATCTAGCGGTCGGTCAATGAAAAGCGTCACGGTAAACATCAGAATTGCGAGCGCAAATGATGCAGCAAGCCCAATGTCCAGTAACCACGCTGGGACGGGAAGAATCATCATCACGATGACCGCCATAAGCGCGAGAGCAAGAAGGATCGTTGGCTGAAACAACGCACGAAATGAAAGCGGGCTCATGGTCGGTGACCCGTTGTTAGAGACATAGCCCGCACTATCTGCAGTTTTTGTTGTGCCCATCGAAGGGCGAGGCCTCGAAGCCGATATTTCCAGCTTACGCAGCGCGAAAGCTTCCGCGTACTCAAGTCGTTTTGGTAAGGCATTCTGCCAATCATGCGGTCACGCTCTTATTATTATACCGGTCCCAGAGTACCCCGCCAAAGGTTGATAATTCGTAAGCGATAAACGGGTAGCTACGGATCGTTTGGTAGTGGAAAGCGATTTAAGATTGCATCAAGAGTTTCACGCGTTTCTTGTGATCGCGAAAGTAACTCCCGACTGCTCGCAAGTGGTGTACCGGATTGGGTGTTATCCTCACGGGACAGCATCGCCTCGGAGGCCGCTTGAAGTATTGGGTCTGAGGATGTCGTAAGCTGCTGCCAATTTCCTTGCCCCCAACTTGCGATTTCGTCCGCGCCTTGGCCTGCCCCCTGACTGTCGTCTAAAACAGTAGGGGGTAGAGGAATTTCAGCGTCAGCTGGAAGTGTTTGCACTGCATCATCTGGCGGTACAAATGCAGTTGCGCGAGTTAGGAAACCCAGGGCACTCAGGCGCTCAGAAACCGAGTGCCGGGCGACCGCAGAAAACCTTTCTGGTGGATGATCAAACGCGAAAACAAGAAATGTGGCATCGTCTAAAGAACGAACAGCGCGCATTGCGAGTTCATCATTCAATTTTTGCACGCGCTCTGGTCCTAAAACGACGCTTTCGTCCATGATCAACTTTGCGGCCTGATCGATTTCACCTTGCATGAAATACGCACGCGCCTGAGCGTAGGCGAGATCCCCAGAAACTGGTAAATGCGCGTTTTCAAATCGAAGCGCATCTACGAGCACATAGTCCGATTGTGTGATTTCAGTATTGTTTTCAATGGCGACATTCAAGAATTCAATCATAACCTTTGGGGTCACGCGCGGATCTTCTCTCGCCACAACAGCGAGCGCGCTTTGCACGCCGGCATCGTCACCCATTGCATGATCCAAAGACGCCTCTGCTAGGGTAGTATCAAGTGTTTTTGCCACATCATCGCGACTGACATCTAGCGCTTGGAGTGCGCCGTCATGATCCCCAAGTCGGACAAATCGCTCGGAAAGCATTGGACCAATATGGCGCTGCAAATGGACGGGCAGCGCCTTGAAACCGCTCAGCGTAGCGGCGCGATTCAGCTGTGCGTCCAGCGGCCCATCACCATTGGCGAGCAAGGCCCAAAGTGCGACAGGTGACGCACAGCTAACCTGCTCCTCAAAAAGCTCTTTCGCGACAAGATCACCATCGATGATCTGCGCGATTTGAGATAAATATATGCGCTCCTGAGAATGAACCCCATCTAACTCCAACGTCCGCAGCGCCTCTTGGCCGAATCCAAAGTACACGTAAGTTTGGGCCAGTCGCAGAACAGCGGTTTCATCGGCCAGGCCAGCGTCTGTGAATACATCGCGCCGTCCAAGCGCAATTTGCGCCGAAAACGGCAATTCGTTCCCCCAATTGGGCACGTCAAAGTATAACGCGGGCAAGCACTGTTTGCCCGTTTGCGTTGCAAGGGTTGGCGGGTCTTCTGGGATTGCGGCGATATCGCGATTTGTACGTGTTCCGATTCCGGGAACAGCGGCTTGAGCGCCGTGCAATTCTTCGCGAACCGTCGCTTCAATGTCACCTGCATCCGTTCTCACTGGCAGATCTTGTTCCAATACCCCCTGCGACAACCCCTCGGCTAGGCTTGCGACTATTGACGTCTCTAGTTCATTCAACTCATCTTCAAATGCTGTTGCACTTCTTTCTGACGCCAGAACCTCCTGCGGCAAATTTGCTTCAACGTCTTGCACTCGCGGCAACTCAATTTGCGGCACCCCGATCACGGGAAAGATCGCCTGATCGGGGAAAACATAGGGTTGTCCGACTGGCCGCGCCGCGGTTTCGGACGTGTCCAGACGGCGTTCAAATGGCGAACTTGGCAATGGCGGCCCGTCGGATACATCAATCACGAGAACATCATCGTCCACAAGAAATGCTTCGGCCCGGCAATCGCAGGGCACAGAAAACTGCAATTCTCCGGCGCGCGGTTGGGTTATTTCCGCGATGCGGTCCTTTGGTATGAGATCGTAAAACCCTCGCAAATCATAGTCTTTGTCCGAAGGTAATCGTAGTAAATACCCGGCCTCAGCCCGGCCTAAAACCCAATCTGTTCCTGGTGTAATGCGAAAGACCATCCGCGTGAATTGCGGATGTTCGCCAGTTTGCACATGAATCGGTGCGGCTGCCACGGCCAACGGCAAAATGACCAGAACCAGCGAACAAATGAAACGCTTCATGCCGCACTTTGCTTTGTCGCCTTCAAAGCATCCTCCATATCCGCGAAACTTGGACGGTAGGCACCTGGCATGTTCTGGCGTCCAACCTCGATACAAATGTTTGGCGCATGCTCATACAGGTTCGCGACCAAGACTTCGCGGATCAATTGATGAAAGTGCGCGTCTTCTTCGATTACCGCTTTTACCTTGACCGAAAATGGGCCGACCAGACCGTAGGCCAGAAACACCCCCAAAAATGTACCAACTAGCGCACCACCAATGAGTTTCCCAAGCACTTCAGGGGGCTGATCAATCGATCCCATCGTCTTAATAACCCCGAGCACCGCGGCCACAATTCCCAATGCGGGCAAGCCATCCGCGACAGTTTGCAGCGCATGTGTCGAATGCATTTTATGGTGCAGGGTTGCCTCGATTCTCTTTTCCAAAATTTCTTCGACCTGATGTGGATCATCGTAATTCATCGATGCGGATCGCAAGGTGTCGCAAATCAGCGCAATGGCTTCGCCGTCATCTAAAATCTTAGGGTACTTACCAAAAATTGTCGACGAATCAGGTGCTTCGATATGGCTTTCAAGTGAAACCGGATTGGTGCGCGCGACGCGAATGAGTTCAAACAGGAGGCACAAAACATCGCTGTAGTCTTGTGCGTTCCACTTCGGGCCCTTGAACACCTTTCCAATATCTTTGATCGTGTGTTTGATCGCGGCGCCATCATTACTAATCGTGAAGGCCCCGATTGCCGCGCCACCAATCATGATCATCTCAAATGGCAACGTCTTAAGGATAATCCCCATTTTCCCGCCAGCTAAGAGATAGCCGCCGAACACTGTTACAAAAACGAAAACAACACCAATCAAGCCAACCATGTGGGAAGTCCCCTTACTTTAATCTACCACCATCGGCATCCGAATCTGTTTTAGCGCAAAGGTGTTAAATAACTCTCAGCGCTATTCAGTTGGTACGTTTGCATTCCGTCCAGCAAGAACCACGCTGAACGAATAAGCAGTTTCAGGTTCCAATTCGGTCATAATAAGAGCCGCCGCATCCGGGCGCATCATTCCCAAAAATCCAGCCGCAAACTGCGGCGACATTTCGGTAAATAATGCCGCAGCCTCTTTCGGCTTCATGTTTTCATAGACAGAGGTGAGGCGTTCCAGATCAGTCTCGGCAGCACTATCGGCAAGCGCAATAGTCGCGCGCAGATTTTCTTCCGCGGCAACAAGCGCTTGCATTTTTTCTTCGATCTCGACCTCTGCGACATGCAGCGCCTGGATACGGTTTTGCAATTGCGTTTCGCGCTCGTCCAGCCTTGCTTCGCGCGCTTGCAGCGCCGCCAATAGTGATCCGGTGTCCGCGTGATGTCGTGATGTTTCCACCACGTGATCGCGCTGTTCTTCTTCACTATCGGCCAATGCGGGTCCTGCAAAAACACTCATGCGGACAACTGCAGACGCGATCAACATGCCCGATATGATGTGGAGCGCGCCTCTGCCACCGCGCTGTTTTGGTGCCCGCCTCATTGATTGCCCTCAGGTCCAGCGGGCCGACGGACAAAGAACGGGCTTTCTGCTTGCTTGGGCGCCGCAGGTTCGGGCAAATCGTGCAAGGAGGCAACAAGCAGTTCCAACCGTTGCCCCGCCGCTTCCGCACGGGTGCTCACACTATCAAGCGTATCCACAGAGGATTTGGCAGTCCTTTGCGCCTGCGTGAGGGTCTTTGTCAGATCATCAACCTGCACAGATAAAACGGCAACAGCCCCACCGACACCTTTTTCAAGGTCGGTAAAACGGCGCAAACGGCGCGACAGAACATAACAGTAAAACCCTGCTGCCAAAGCCCCAGAAATCAGCAAAACATCCGCAATCATCGTCATCTCGGTCCCCTTAGCTTAACACAAATTCCATGATCAAAAGGTCACGCACGCGGCCTTCACCGGTCACGATTTGAACGCGGCGCAGCATCTGCCCGCGCAGCCGCGTCAAAGCGGCTGGATCTTCAAGGTCCGCAAGATCAACGGCACGCAGATATCCGTTCAGGACATCGACGATCCGCGGCGTAATCGCCGCGACCTCATCAGCATATTCCGGTGCAACTTCAAGCTGGGCGGAAAAACGGAGATGGTCGCGCCCACCAGATCGCGGCAAGGAAATGACCAAAGGGTCAAGCGCAACAAATGTTACGACCTCAGGTTTCGGGGCGTGCGAATCATCTTGTGTCGCTACTTCTTCGACATGTTCGCCCCCTCCGAGCATGCCCGACTGTACGGCAAAAAAACCGCCGCCGGCCCCCAGTAATGCAAGCACAATTCCAATAAGGAGCGGCTTCTTGGACCCTTTCGCCGGGGTGTCTTCTGGGGTGTCCGATTCTTCTGACATCACGCCGTCCTTTTTGTTCTGCGATGAAATATGCATAAACTGAGAAGCCCTAACCGATTGTTAAGGCTCGTGGTTCAAACAGAGTTCATCGGCAGAATGCCAATGTTATGGAGAACCAGATTGCAAAGCCTCAGCACCGTATGGACTGCGCTTGACGCGCGCCGCAGATTATTTGTCCTGATCTCAACAATCGTGGTGTTCGCCGCTGTTTTGACTTTGGCCAAAGGTGCGGGCACCAAGGATATGTCATTGTTATTTGGCGGAATTGAAGGGCGCGCCGCGGGTGATGTCATTACGGCACTTGATCAACGCGGGGTCGCTTATGAGGTGCGCGGAAACGCAATTTACGTGCCCACAACTATGCGCGATACTCTCCGTATGGGGCTCGCCGGCGAGGGGCTTCCGGCGAGCGGCAGCCAAGGGTACGAGCTTCTCGATTCGCTATCTGGGTTCAGCACAACCTCGCAGATGTTCGATGCGGCCTACTGGCGCGCAAAAGAAGGTGAACTGGCGCGAACAATTCTTGCAAGTACGCATATACGCGCGGCGCGTGTTCACATTTCAACCCCGGCCGCCAGATCGTTTCAGCGTGACCAAACCCCAACTGCGGCGGTCACTGTAACGACGGCGGGCGGTACGCTCTCGGGGCCGCATATTAAGGCTCTGCAATATCTTGTTGGCGCTGCAGTGCCCGGTCTTTCGCCCGATTCGGTTGCGATTATCGACGATAACGGCGGGCTTATGTCTGACCCGGACGGCACTGCAGTCTTACCCGGTGGCGATGAACGCGCCGACGGTTTGCGCCAAAGGGCGGAACGCCTGCTTGCCGCCCGTGTGGGGGTTGGGAATGCCGTGGTTGAAGTCACTATGGATACGGTGACCGAGACAGAAACAATTTCAGAACGCCGCGTCGACCCCGAAAGCCGTATCGCAATCAGTACCGACGTGACTGAAAGTGCGGGCGTATCAAACGACAGTCGCGGCGGAGATGTGACTGTCGCCTCGAACCTGCCCGACGGCGACGGCGCGGGCACTGGCGGCGCTTCAAGCAATGAAAACAGTGAAAGTCGCGTTTTAACCAACTATGAGATTTCGCAGACGGATCGCCAATTACTGCGCGCGCCCGGTGCAATCAAACGACTAACCGTGGCTGTGCTCGTGAATGATGTCACGACGGTCGCGCCAGACGGCACGCAAACGACAAACCCGCGCAGCCCCGAAGAATTAGGTGCGCTGCAAGAACTTGTCGCCTCGGCGATCGGGATAGACCCTGCGCGCGGCGACGTCATAACGCTTAAATCTATGCCGTTTGAGCCGATTGCGAGTCTCGGCACCGAAGTCGGCACGCCGGTTTCCGGAATGGCGCTAGACACGATGCAGCTCATTCAAATCGCGGTCCTTGCAATTGTTGCAGTGATTCTAGGGCTGTTCGTTGTGCGGCCGATCCTCGCCCCGGCGGCATTGCTCTCGCCGCCAGCGGATGGCGACGCGGACGAAGCGTTTCCCGAACTTGCGCCCCCGATGGCAATGGCGCTTAGCGACGACAACATGGGCGATTTTATGGGCGGCGACCTTGGCATGATGGATGGGGCTGACGACGACCCTGTTTCGCGACTGCGCCAAATGATTTCAGACCGCGAATCTGAGACGATTCAGGTCCTTCAGGACTGGATCGAGGATCCTGCACCGAAAGCGACCGCGTAATGCCACAACAGCTTGCACTCGAATCTTTTGAGCAACACCAAGATGAAGCCACGGCGCCATCGGCGGAATTTGAAGCCGGATATGAGGAGGGCTACGCTGCCGCTGTTGCGACTGCAAAGGGAAATCAGGACGCGTTGGGCGACGCATTTGTGCAAGCTATTTCTGACGTCGAATTTAGCCATGCTGAAGCGCGTGCGCACATCCTCGAATCGTTGTCACCGCTGTTTAACACTGTGATCACGAAGCTACTTCCGCAGTTAAGCTATGACAGTTTCGGATTGTTGATTGTTCAGGCCATTTATGAGGCCGCACAGCATGACACAACAAAATTACCCGTTCTTCAGATACACCCTAGCCAACGCCAGGCCGTGGAATCCGCTGCGCGCGAACATGGGTTGGAAATTACCATAAACGAAGATTCCACATTGTCTTCCCACGCTGCATGGATCGGGCAAGACCGGGGTGAAACCTATCTCGACGTTGACAGCTTGCTGAAAGAAACGAGCGAAACGCTCAGAGCCATTTCCGAGGCAAACAAAAGGATGAACGACCATGAATGATACAACCAGTGATTTGCAGGTGCCAAACGATGGGAACCCTCTGCGCCGCATTCCGATTGAAATTTCTGTTTCAGTCGGTAAAGCGCGCCCGCTGGTGCGTGACCTGCTTTCGTTAGGTGAAAACGCCATTCTGGCGCTCGATAAGCGGATCGAAGACCCCGTTGAGCTCTACATTGGTGATCGGCTGATCGCGCGCGGGGAACTGCAAGAGCTGGAAGGCGGGGAGCCGGGACAACTTGCAGTGCGGTTGACCGAGGTGGTGTCGGATACTGATGAACTTACCTAAAATGTCGTGCAAAATATTTTATAGCGTAATCGCACTATTCGTTTTCGCGGCACCCGCATTGGCCCAAGACGTGGCAATTTCGTTCGGCGATGATGGGTCGCTTGCGAGCCGTTCAGTCCAGCTCATTATTTTGATGACGGTGCTCAGCTTGGTGCCAGGAATCGCGATCATGGTGACGTGTTTTCCGTTTATCGTCACCGTTTTTGCAATCCTGAGGCAGGCAATCGGGCTACAACAATCACCACCTAATATGCTGATCGTCAGCCTTGCGTTGTTCTTAACTTATTTTGTCATGGAACCCGTGTTCATCGACGCGTGGAAAAGCGGAATTGAGCCGCTGATGGACGGGTCAATGGCACTGGAGGAAGCGTTTGCACACGCCATGCAGCCACTACGCGAATTTATGATCGGCCGCATTGATCCAGATACATTTGTTTCAATGGCTGAACTACGCCCCGACCTCGGAAGCCAAACCGCGGTGGCTGATGCGCCACTTTCAGTATTAGTACCGTCCTTCTTACTCAGCGAAATGGCACGCGCCTTTCAGGTAGGTTTCCTTATTTTTATGCCATTTTTGATCATCGACCTCGTGGTCGCGGCGGTTTTGATGTCAATGGGGATGATGATGGTGCCCCCAGCAATTGTTTCTTTGCCGTTCAAGCTTGCGTTCTTTGTCGTTGCAGATGGTTGGGGCCTAATCGCCGCAAGCTTGGTCCAAAGCTACGCGTGAAGAAACGGAACCCACTCTCAGCTCCACACTTTGCTTAATAGGCGTCGTCCGACTATCTAACGATAAATTCAGCATGCAGTGCACCGCTTGCTTTGATACTTTTCAATATATCTATCATATCGCGCGGCGCGACACCCAGTGCGTTCAGCCCAGCAACGACTTCGCTCAACGATGTGCCCTCACTGACCTCTGCAAGCCCTATTCCCGGCTCATCAACAATCGCTGCATTGGTACGAGGCACCACAACAGTATCGCCAGGTGAAAACGGGTTTGGTTGCGAAACAATTGGGGCTTCTTGAATACGCAGCGTAAGATTGCCCTGACTAACCGCCACACGGCTAATCCGCACATCTTCCCCCATGACAATTGTGCCTGAGCGCTGATCGACAACCACCCGTGCACGGCGTTCGGGTTCAACCAAAATGTTTTCAATGCGGCCTAGCGCATGCGCTGGCGATGCCATCCGTGTTGCAGTAATATTTATTTCGACAGTTCCGGCGTCCAGCATGACGGCAACGCCGCTGTTGAAATTTTGATTGATCGCTTGCTCTATGCGACCAGCCGTCGTGAAATCTGGTGTTCTAAGGGCCAGTCGTAGCGTGTTCATCCCCGCGAAATCAAACGCGACTTCGCGTTCGACGGTAGCTCCTGAGGGGATTACCCCCGCCGTTGGCACGCCCTGCACCACGCTCGCGCCATCGCCAGTTGCCGAAGCCCCGCCCGCGATAATCGTCCCCTGAGCAACGGCATAAATATCGCCATCAGCCGCATTTAGAGGGGTCATAATCAGCGTGCCACCCAAAAGGCTATTGGCATCGCCGATTGCCGATACCGTCACGTCAATGGGGCTGCCGGCGCGCGCAAATGGCGGCAGGCTTGCGGTCACAATCACCGCAGCGACGTTTTTGGGGCGGAATTGTTCGCCAGTCACATTTACGCCTAATCGTTCGAGAACGTTACTTAGTATCTCTTCAGTGAATGGTGAGTTGCGCAACCCGTCGCCAGTTCCATTAAGACCTACAACCAGCCCATAGCCCACCAAATCATTTGACCGGACACCGTCAAACTCAACCAAATCCTTGATTCGAATTGGTGCCGCATCAGCGATCAACGGGAACAAGGTCACGATTAGACATACAAAATTCTTAAAAATTTTCATCACATATAACTCAGAAGGGAAAGTTGAGATAGACGGGCAGTCACAGCGTAGTGGGTTTCAAGCTGAAGCTGCATCGCCTGCAAGCGCGACGCTGTATCGAATGGATCCGCAGAGATGTGATCATTTTTCGCGATTTCCAAGGCCGTCGTTTGCGCCGCCGTTTCGGTTTGCGTACGGGCGACACTCTCTTCGACAAACCCAACGCGTGCTTGCACCGCAACCAGCCCGCTTGTTGCCGCGAAAAGCCCAATTCCTGCCTCTTGCAACAATGCGGACCGTGTCCCAACATCAAGCCCTGACATCTCATGTGTGATGGCAGCAAGTGCAGCCGACTTAAGCGAGGCTTTAATCGCGGGATCATCCGCACGCGCGTCGATCGCAAGTGTGGTGTTTTCAGATAAGCGTTTTTGGACAGCTGGCCCAGTGTCTCCCTGGTACCCCATCATTGCAAAGCCACCGGCAGGGTCATCAAACCACGTATCGATGGCCGCCGAAATCGCGGCTTGTGTAGTAGCACCGCCAATCGCCAGTTGAATGCTCGTGATCATATCGTCTGCGCTAGCAAGCGGCACGGCATCCACCTGCGCACCACCAAACAATGCACGATCTGCAACGCGCCCATTCAAAAGGCTGACCATTGTATCAAAGGTCGGCCGGGCCGCACGCGCAGCTTCGGTCACCTGCGTTTCGCTGCTACTATTGCTTAGCAATAACAACTGATTGCTCGTCGCATCCCCCTCCGCTTGAATTTGGCCAAGCATTGTCTGCATAGTTGCCAATGATTGGGCTGTCTCGCGCGCCGTCGCTGCATAGCTATTTAATTGTGCCAGACTGTGGTTGATACCGGAATATTGCGCAGTTTTGCCGCCCAAATGCTGCACGACATCAGTCACCTGCCCAGTGGAGAGGCTCTCAGCCAGCATGGATAGCTCAGACTTGATCGCGGACCCGTTTCGCGTGGTGATAAAGTGTTGGGCCAAATCACCCACATATGTCACAGGCATCGCCTAAATCTCCATCAATCGTTGCATCATAAAGTCTGCGGCTTCAATCACCTTGGCATTCGCAGCATAAGCCTGTTCAACAAGCATAAGCGTTTGCAATTCGATATCCGTATCGACACCATTCGCGAGCTCTGCTTCGTGCAAAGCGTCCCACCGTGCGGCGGTAAAGCTCTGCTTTTCTTGCGCGTCCAAACGCGCGGCCCCGACTGCAGAAGTGAAATCTGCGATGCGACCAGACGCGGTTTTTGTCGCTGAACCTGAAAGATCCGCGCGTGCTACCTGCAACGCATCGATCCAGTTATTGATCTGAGTCGCATTGCCAGTTGGGCCCGCCGTTACGACATTTAGCCCATCTCGCAAAAGGTTAACATCGCCTCCATCGTTTGGATCGATGGCGGCATTGATCTCGATGCGACCTGCCAATCCCGGGATATCCAAAATATCCAACGTGCCCCCTTCATCCGTGAGCAACCCCAGATCCCCCGGCGCTAATGTGGGGTCAGTTGTGGGGTCTTGAAATCGCGCAATCAGATCGGCTGCGATTTCATCCAACGAGGATTGGACACCAACCAGCGTCGTGTCGCGCAATTCAAACGCCGCACCGAGAGACCCGCCGCCAAGCCGGCCGATGCCGGTAGCCGGATCAAGCGCAACGCCATCAAGGGTAATTCCGCTAAGAGAACCCGCAGCAAATGTCATGTCGCCAGTAATCGTTGGCGTCGGTTCAAACCCGAATTCCACGGCCCGCCCATCAAGAAGCGTGGTTCCGTTGGAAGTCATCAAGGCTACTGTCCCGTTGTCTCGCTCAATTTGTCGTACAGGCACAATATCCGCAATTTTGTCGACAACCTGTTGCCTTGCGTCAAAAAGCGACGCTGTGTCGCCTCCATTACTTTTGACGCGCAAAATAGCGGTGTTGAGTTCACCGACCTGCACAAGCGCTGCATTTAAGTCTTCGATATCCTGCGCAATTGCTGCGTCGGAATCTTGCCGCGCCGATTGCACTGCTTTCGTATTGCTACGCAACGTCTGCGCGACTTCGTCAAGGCGCAGTGCCACATCGGCAAGCCGCGTCTCAGATGCCGGATCACTAGATGCGCTGATCAGCGCGGATTCGAACGCTGCCAGTCGCGCACCCAGCGATCCAGCGTCGTCCGGTCCGCCCAATATCTGTTCAAGCCGTGACAAGGTGTCAACGGCCTGTTGATCGGCAGCCAACGCAGAATCTGCCAACCGTCGATCCGCGAGTAGCCCAGCGTCAACAAAACGATTGATACCTTCAACCTGGACGCCACCAATTTGTTGCGCCGATAGTTCGACAGAACGCCGCGCGTAGCCATCCGTCATGACATTTGCGAGGTTGGTTGAGACAACCTCTGCCATGCGCGACGTTGCGGTAAGCCCGGTGATTGCATTGTTGAGTGCACTGGAAATACTCATGGTTCGTTACCCCGCAGTTTACCGTTTAATGTTGGTTGTCTCTTGCAGCATTTCGTCGACGGTTTGGATGACCTTGGCATTCGATGAATAGGCGCGCTGTGTCTGGATCAAATTGGTAAGTTCGCTCGCGACGTCTGTCGCAGATTCTTCGAGTGCATAGCTCACGATATCGCCTGTAGGCCCGTCACCGGCATCCCATAAAAAGAACGTTCCACTATCGGTGGTGACACTGTAGCTTTGCTGGTCAAGGGCTTCTAAGCCGTTGACATTTGGCACATCGACCAACGGAATTTGATATAAAATCCGGTTAATTCCAATGTCAAAGCTCGCACGGACATAGCCGTTTTCATCGATTTCAACCGACGTCATGCTTCCCACCGGGGTGCCGTTTTTAGAAATCGACACCGGCGCAAAAGCATCTGACAATTGCGTCAGGCCGGTAGAGCTCCCGATCTCGCCAATGTTAATGTCCATTGGCCCACCATCCACCGCAATCGTAAGCACCCCGGTTGTTGCATCATACGCACCGCCGGGGCCGATATTTACGACACTGGCCAGTGTCCCCCCACCAGTGCGGCTGTCATCAAACGTCAAAGTATATTCGCCAACAACATCGGCGATTCCATCCAGATCGACGTCTGATTCACTATCCCTGATTTCCATCGTCCATTCGTTTGATGAACCGGTCGCGGGCACTGTTGGTGTGAATGTGATGCTCAAACTGGACGAGGCACCAAGGTTATCAAAATACTCAATTGTCAACGTTTCCGTGTCGCCGGTAGCGTCTTCACGTGTCGAGGTAGCCGGAAGATTTACGGATAGGTCTACAAGCGTTGTCGCCTCACCCGCGAATTGGTTTGCGTTGATTTGCACGGGTTCCAACCCATCAATTGAGTCGCGCGGATAATTCGGGATAGTACCATCAACAGCAGCGGGAACCCCCAATAAAACCAAACCACCCGAGGTGACGAGATACCCATCAGAGTCGGTGCGAAATGACCCCGTTGACGTAAGCAGCAAAGGGTTTTCACCGTTATCAACGGCGACAGATGTTGCTGTTGTTACGGGCAACATACCGCGTCCGCGCACGGCCAAATCTGTTGCGTTCGTCGTTGACACAAGCCCGCCACGTTCATCAACAAGCCGCGAAGTGCTGGTCAACACCCCGCCTGCGGAGTATGTCCCCTGCCCGCTTTCGATGACCATTGACTGAAATTCAGTCACCACCCGTTTGTACCCGTAGGTCGAAGAGTTCGAAATATTGTCGGAAATTGTGGCGAGCCGCGAAGCATTCGCCCGCAACCCGGCGACACTGGCGTTCAAGGAAGATGAAATGGTCATGGCGGAGCCTTTCTGGGTCGGGAATCTAACGTCCCCTCCTGCTTAAGCGTCCAGACTTAACGTCGCCCTAACGCCTAAAATCCAATCCATTTTCAAATATCCGAGCGTAGCAAAATGATTTCGATCCGGTTATTGCGCAGCGCGGTTGCATCCGCGACCGCGGGCGCGCGGTCGCCCGCCCCTGTCAACCGCGCGATGCGCCGTGGATCTAGGCCCCCGGCCTCTAGCATGAGCCGCATCTGGGCGGCCCGTCCGCTTGACAGTTCCCAAATCGGATTATCCACAGCAAGAACCGTTGTCGCACGCAGATGCCCTTTGATGACGACAGGGTTTTGCACCACATCGAACAATCGCGCCAATATTACCGCTATTTCAGCTGTTATTGGATGCGGAGTAGTGGTGCCTGGCAGGTCAAATATTTCGATGATCAGCCCTTCATCCGTGAGCCGGGTCACGATATGACGCAGCGCTTGGTCGGACACCATGCTTTCTCCGCCGGCCCCCATGAGGACCGCCTCGATATCGCGCAGCGCAGCGACCTGTGCCGCCACAGCTGCTGCTTCACCTGCAGTTGCCTCTTCGACGCGGACGGGGTTTTGCCCAATCGTCGGCTGGCTGATGCCCGTCCCGCTTTGGGCAAGCGAATCTTCAGTAAAGATGTCCGCGCCGCCAAATGCGCCAGAACCACCCCCAGAAATCCGGTTAATCGGAATCGTCGGTGAAAAATAATCAGCAATCCCTTTGCGTTGTTGTTCGGTCGTCGCGTTCAACAGCCACATCAGCATAAAGAAGGCCATCATTGCCGTTACAAAATCGGCATAGGCCACTTTCCATGCCCCGCCATGGTGCCCACCACCGCCAACAACTTTTTTACGTTTAATAATCACCGGAGCATTGGAATTTGCGCCCATTTCGCCACCTCATAGTTCACCCAAGACCATCGATAACTGCAGGGATATGAAGGCAGGTTTAACGATTGATTTTGTGACAAATTGAGCGGGTTTAGTGATCAGCGGCCTCTTGCTCGCAAAGAACGCCGCCTTTGGGGACAAACGGTGCGCCAAGATGCGCATCTATTTCGGCACGAATGGCATCTAACGTATCTCGCGCAGCCAAAAGCGCACGTGTTAGCGCAACAAAGGGAACGCCAAATTCACCACGTTCATCGCAGGCGCGCAAATCTTCTTCTAGCGCGTGCAGATCACGCCGCGCCGTATACAGCCGCCCCCAGATACGCCCAAGTTCGTCATCGCGCGGCAATATCCGGTCGGCCAAGCGATCAAGCAGCGCTTTTTGCCTTGCGGTCGCAGCATGGTGTTGATCATGCACCTCGGTTTCTAGCTTCAATTGCAGCACTACGATCCGGTCGATCAGATCGGCGGCCGCCAAAGGGACAAGTATATTGTTCATGCCAAACCTTCTCATTCGCCCCAACGCTACGGTGAAAACCTTTCCGGAATGTGTTCAAAAACCCGCTGAATGGCCAAAGCCCACCGTCGAATCCAAACGTGGATGCGACAAAAAGTCAAAAGAGGCACCGTACGGTGCCCCAGTTAAACCTCTTGATCGCGCGCGCCGTCTGTGCCTGAACAAGCGGCGCTGGCCAAAACGCGCTGTCGCACAGCGCCGCGCCCCATTTCTTCAGTACGCCAACATTTGCCGTAAGCGCTCTAAAAAATGGTGTGTTAGGGGCGCGCAAAATGCGCATCCTCGGATGGGGTGCAATTTCACCAATCCGTCATTATAGCTAGGCGCACACATCGGGGCAGTGGTTATGTCAAAACAAATGATTCCAACGTGGGTAGATGGTGACCTTACGCCCGTTGAAAAATTAGAGGTCCACCAAAAGGGCCTGAAACATAAGGCAGTTAGCGTCTTTTTGATGCATGGCGAACGCGTCCTTATCCAACAGCGCGCGCTGGAGAAATACCATACGCCGGGGAGGTGGGCGAACACCTGCTGCACCCATCCGCTGTGGGATGAAACCGACGGGGATTGCGCACAACGGCGCCTACAAGAAGAATTAGGCATCAGCGGTATCCCCCTGACCTATCGCGACACGATTGAATACCGCGCCGAGGTTGGCGATGGGTTGATAGAACATGAGGTTGTCGCGATTTTCACGGGTCAGGCGCCCGATGGCCTGACATTCACCCCCAACCCCGCAGAGGTCATGGCAACGCAGTGGATCAGCTTTAACGATCTTGTTGCGGATTTGGCTCGCGCGCCCGAAAACTATACGCCGTGGCTGCATATCTATCTGCGCGACCATGCTGCGACGATTTTGGGCAACAACCGCTAAGGGGTTTTCGTCCAGCGCAATCCGGTGTTTATGGGCTATATTAGAAGGAATGCATCATGTCGCTTTGGGTTTTTGGATACGGATCACTGCTCTGGAATCCCGGTTTTGTTCCGGCAAAAATGGTCAAAGCCTGCTTACACGACTATCATCGTAGCTTTTGTATGCTTTCGATCCACCATCGTGGGACCGAAGAAGAACCGGGGCTTGTGCTTGCGCTTGACGCGGCAGCGGGCGGGCGCTGCACAGGGGTCGCATTTCAGGTTAAACCCGATGAGGAAGACAAGGTTTTGGGCGAATTACGTGAACGCGAACTCGTGTCATCGGCGTATTTTGAGCAACACGTCGATCTGCTTGCAGAGACCGGTGAAACGATCCGCGCCTTGGCCTATGTGATCGACCCAGAACACGAACAATACTGCCAATTTGCGCTTGAAAAACAGGCGCAAATGATTGCAACAGCCGTTGGGGGGCGCGGGCCAAATACTGAATATCTCTACAATACGGCCGCCCATTTAGACCAAATGAATATCCGCGATACTGAAATGGCTTGGCTTGTCGACCGGGTGCGTGCCTTGACGGCAACATGAATTGGTCGCCATTATAATTTATATGCGCCGTATTTCGCGGTTAGTGATATGAGGCGATAGGGTAATTCAGGAATAAGGACTCCCATCTTGTCTGACAAACGGGAAGCCAAAGCGCAGCCGCAATTTTCGCAGCCAATTCGGCAAATCATATTCATGCTCGTCGTTCTTGGGCTGGTAGGGGCTGGGTTTTACCTTGGACTTAGCCAGTTAATGGCGATCTACAATTCCAACCCCTATTTGAACGCTGTAATCCTGACGGTGTTTACGCTTGGGGTTTTGTCTTGCGTTAATCAGGTTTTCCAACTGATGAAATCAGTCGGTTGGATCGAACATTTTGCCAAGGAAACAGGTGGGCATAACTTTACCAAAGCGCCGTCACTGCTTGCGCCTTTGGCGACGTTGCTGCGGTCGCGTGGCGCGCGCACGCAAGTCTCATCCAGCTCTGGGCGCTCTATCCTAGATTCCGTTGCACAACGGATCGACGAAGATCGGGAAATCACACGGTACATCGGGAATGTCTTGATTTTCCTTGGGCTTTTGGGAACATTCTATGGGCTTGCAACAACGGTGCCTGCCCTGGTGGATACCATTCGATCGCTTAATCCCGGCGAAGGCGAAAGCGGCGCGGATATTTTCGCGCGCTTACAATCCGGACTTGAGGCACAGCTAGGCGGAATGGGCACCGCTTTCTCTAGCTCGCTTTTGGGGCTTGCTGGATCGCTGATTGTCGGGTTGCTTGAACTTTTTGCTGGCCACGGTCAGAACCGTTTCTATCGCGAACTTGAAGAATGGCTATCGACAATCACGCGTGTCGGAATTGATGGCGAAGAAGGCAGTGGTGCCGGTATCGGTGGGCTAGATGCATTTGCGGATCAGCTGAGCGAATTGATGGACACGATGCAGATGACCATCGGCCAGAACGACGCTGATCGCGAACAAACGGACCAACGCTTTGCCAAACTGGCAGCCGCAGTTGAACAGCTTGCACATATTACGACGGCCAACAGCAATAACAATGTCTTTGAACGGATCGCAGAAGGTCAAGAAAAACTGATCAAAAAGCTTGATGATAGCGGCATGGAAGGCATCGATGCCGAAAGCCGGATGCGCCTGCGGTCAATTGACGTGCAAATGTTGCGCATCCTTGAAGAAATGTCCGCTGGACGCCAAGAAGCAATCGGCGATCTGCGTATGGAACTGGCTAATCTGGCCAGTGCAATCCGGGAACGGGGCTAACCCATGGCGCTAAGCCGCAGAAAATCCAACCGTTTTCAAAACGCCATCTGGCCGGGCTTTGTTGACGCGATGACTGGGCTTTTGCTGGTGCTGATGTTTGTATTAACCATTTTTATGGTGATCCAATTTGTGCTGCGCCAAACGATTACTGGCCAAGAAAGCGAACTTGAAGCGCTCAATATTGAGGTCGCGGCGCTGGCCAGCACCCTTGGGCTCGCGCAGGATCGCAACACTGCTTTGTCAGCCGATCTTGATGCTGCCAACACCGAAGCCACCCGACAAGCCAATCGGATCGTGTCGCTTTTAGCCGAGCGGGACGCACAGGACGCAGCATTAGCCCAAGCACAGTCCGACATCACAGAATTCGAAGCCCAAGTTGCAGGGTTGCTATCAGACCGGGCGACCGCGCTTGCAAATATTACCGCGCTCGAAGACGAAAAATCGCAGCTCTTGTCCGACCAAGAGGCACTGAACCTCGCCTTGGCGCAAGCCCGCGATGAAATCGATAGTAGTGCCGAAGAAGCGCGCCTTGCCGCCGCGCGCCGCGAAGCACTTGAATCGATGGTTGCTGATCTGGAAACCGTGGCGTCAGAACAGGCAGCGGAACTATCAGAGTTAGAAATCGCACAGCTTGCCGATGCCGCCGCCGCCCAGGCTCTGCGCGATCGGCTTGCCGACGCAGACACCGAATTAACGGCAATGACCCTGAATCTTGAACAACAGCGCCGCGAAGCCGAGGAAACGCTAACCTTGCTGGCCGCCGCCCATGCTGCGCAATCTGAATTGGACGCGCTGCGCAATCGAGCGGCAGGGGAAAACGACGCGCTGCAACGCGAATTGGCCGAAGCACGCGCCGCATTGGCACAGGTGCAAGGCGATCAGGATGTGCAGACCTCAGAGGCCGCGCGCCAAGCCGAACTTCTTGCCATGGCAAACGACGCCCTTGCCGCAGAAGAAGCGCTTTCGGCAGAAAGCCAGCGCCAAGTTGCATTGATGAACGAACAGATCGCTGAAATGCGGGGGCAAGTCGCCAACTTGCAAAGCCTGCTCAACCTCGCCGAAGAATCCGACCGCGAGGCGCAGGTCCAGATCGAAACGCTTGGATCGCAGCTTAACACCGCATTGGCCCGTGTCGTGTCCGAAGAACGCCAGCGTCGCGCCCTAGAAGAGGCCGAACGTGTCCGACTTGAAGCCGAAGCTGCACGTCTTGCCGAAGAAGCCGAGCGCCTGCAGGCCGAAGCCCAGAACCTTGAGCAATTTAAATCCGATTTCTTTGGCGAACTGCGCCAAATTCTTGAAGGCCAAGACCGCGTGAGGATCGAAGGCGACCGGTTCGTATTTTCTTCGGAAGTTCTTTTTGAGCCCGGCAGTGCGCGGCTATCTGCATTGGGCGAAGCTGAAATCGCAAATATCGCAGGTATTTTACGTAGCATCGCGGATGATATCCCATCCGGAATTGATTGGGTGATCCGTGTCGATGGGCATACCGACAACATCCCGGTTGGCGGTGGCGGGCGCTACCGTGACAATTGGGAACTGAGCCAAGCGCGCGCGCTTTCTGTTGTACGGTTTATGTCCGAAGATCTAGATATCGACCCACGGCGTTTGGCAGCAAATGGGTTTGGTGAATTCCAACCTATCAACCCCGCAGACACGCCCGAAGCGCGCGCGCAAAACCGGCGGATTGAGCTCAAATTGACAGAGCGATAAAGTCACACAAACACTTGCGTCGCAGGGGCATTTGATGCTTGGATTGCACAGTCCATTTGTGCAGGGCAAGCATCATGACAGACCTATCAACCGACTCCCAAACTTCGGCTCAACGCCTGCATAATAGTCCCGACTGGCTGTATCTTCTGCGTGAGATTGACGCGCTTTATCGGTTTGGCTCGGACGGCGGTAGTGGCCCTATTCGGAGCCACCGGAAACGTGTCCGCGATCGGCTTTCGGCGGCGATGACGCAGAACCCTGAATTACGCCACCGCTCTGCGTTAACAAAACCGGTAACGGCCCATTTCCCGCGCGCGTTGGATTTAGGGGAACGCAGCACGATGCAGGGGATTGCCCGCGCGCTGCGAGAAGTCAAAGACGCGCTGACGTGGGAATACGGATACGAAAAAGTCACAAAATCCCTGAGCCAAAAATACGCATACTGCGAAATTCTTGGCCCCCAAGGACCTGTGCAATGCGATACGCTTATTTTGGGGTTTGTCCTATTCGTGCCCAACACAACCTACCCGCAGCACAGCCACCAAGACATTGAAGAAAGCTATGTTTCGGTGGCTGGCGCGTGGTCTGAAAACAACAATGCGGTCTATGCGCCGGGGTCGCTCATTTACAATCGCGCGGGCGACGAACACCGCATTACGACAGGCGACCGCGATCCATGCCTGTTGGCTTATGCTTGGGTTGGTCCAGCGGAACGGCTGGCATCGCCTCAGATGAAGCTCAGTTCACCACGCAAGACAAAATAGGCGCCAAAGAAAATGCCCGCCAAATTGGCGGGCATTCTTTGGGTTATTCAGCGGTTAGCAGCGGGGGCTTATCACCACCATCGGTGATTTTCCCCTGTTCGGGTGCTTCGTAGCGCAGCACAAGTTCACCTTTTTTCACGCCGACCTTTACGATCCCGCCTTTGACCAGCTTGCCGAACAGCAATTCTTCGGCCAGCGGTTTTTTGATGTGCTCTTGGATCACACGACCAAGCGGCCGCGCGCCCATTTTGGCGTCATAACCTTTGTCGGCCAGCCATTCCGCAGCAGCCGGCGAAAGATCAATATGCACATTGCGGTCGATCAATTGTGCCTCAAGCTGAAGCACGAATTTTTCGACGACCTGCATGATCACTGGTTTTGGCAGTGCGCCAAAACTAATGACCGCATCCAAACGGTTGCGGAATTCAGGCGTAAACGCCCGTTCAATCGCGGCGGTGTCTTCGCCTTCGCGCGATTCACGGCCAAAGCCCAGTGCGTTTTTCGACATTTCAGCAGCGCCCGCATTGGAGGTCATGATCAAGATCACATTGCGGAAATCGGTCGTGCGCCCGTTGTGATCTGTCAGCTTCCCGTGGTCCATTACCTGCAATAGGATGTTGTAGACATCTGGGTGTGCTTTTTCCATTTCATCCAGCAAAAGCACACAATGCGGGTTTTGATCTACGCCATCAGTCAGCATACCGCCTTGGTCAAACCCAACATAACCCGGAGGCGCACCAATCAGGCGCGAAACCGCGTGTTTTTCCATGTATTCGGACATATCAAACCGCAGGAGTTCAACACCCAGCGTGTCCGCCAATTGTTTCGCAACCTCGGTTTTACCGACACCCGTTGGACCTGCAAACAGATAGTTCCCGATGGGTTTTTCAGGCTCACGCAGACCGGCGCGCGCCAGTTTGATCGCTGACGACAAAGCCTCAATAGCCGTATCTTGGCCAAAGACCACGCGTTTCAGTGTCTTTTCAAGATCTTTCAGCACCTCTGCATCGTCTTTCGATACGTTTTTGGCTGGGATACGCGCGATTTTTGCAATCACAGCTTCAATATCCTTAGCGCCAATGGTTTTGCGGCGTTTCGATTCAGACAGCAAATGCTGGGCCGCGCCCGCCTCGTCGATCACATCAATCGCTTTGTCGGGCAACTTGCGGTCGTTGATATAGCGCGCAGAAAGCTCCACCGCAGTTTTGATCGCATCTGCCGTATATTTAATGCTGTGGTGTTCTTCGAAATAGGGTTTAAGCCCCTGCAAGATTTTCACCGCATCTGGCACCGATGGTTCGGTCACATCAATCTTTTGGAACCGACGTGCAAGCGCCCGGTCTTTCTCAAAGTGCTGACGGAACTCCTTGTAGGTCGTCGACCCCATGCAACGTAGTTTTCCGCCCTGCAACGCAGGTTTCAACAGATTCGACGCATCCATCGCGCCGCCTGACGTGGCGCCAGCGCCGATGATGGTGTGGATTTCGTCAATGAACAGCACCGCATCAGGGTGATCTTCAAGTTCCGTCATCACGGCCTTAAGCCGCTCTTCGAAATCACCACGGTAGCGTGTGCCCGCCAAAAGCGCGCCCATATCAAGTGAATAGATCGTCGCCTCGGCCAAGACGTCTGGCACTTCTTTATTCACGATCTTATGCGCAAGACCCTCAGCAATTGCCGTTTTCCCAACGCCGGGATCTCCCACAAGCAGCGGGTTATTCTTGCGACGGCGGCAGAGCACTTGAATGCAGCGTTCCACCTCGTGATTGCGACCAATCAACGGATCAACGTCCCCTTTAGTCGATTTGGCATTTAGATCGACGCAGTATTTTGCCAGCGCGCTCTCTTTTGCCTCGCCTTCGCCCGCCGAGATGGTTTCACCTTCGTCAGGGGACCCCGATACCGGGCGTTGTTCGCCAAATGCAGGGTCTTTAGCCACGCCATGCGCGATGAAATTCACCGCGTCATAGCGCGTCATTTCCTGTTCCTGAAGAAAATAGGCGGCATTGCTTTCGCGTTCAGCAAAGATCGCGACCAGCACATTTGCGCCGGTCACTTCGCTGCGGCCGGATGACTGCACATGGATCGCCGCGCGTTGGATAACGCGTTGGAATGCGGCTGTTGGCACCGCTTCAGAGCCTTCCACATCGGTGATCAGCGTCGCGAGATCATCGTCAATGAAATCTTCTAAATCTTTGCGCAAATCATCAAGGTTCACCGAACACGCGCGCATGACGCGCGCCGCGTCAGGTTCATCAATCAACGAAAGCAAAAGATGCTCTAGCGTGGCAAGTTCATGCTTGCGATCATTGGCAAGGGCCAAGGCCCCATGAATGGCTTGCTCTAGTGTCGTTGAAAATGATGGCACGTGTGTGCTCCTTCATATCGGGGTCAGCGGGTGCCGTGGCACCAACCAACGTGGGCTCTTATCCTTAAGGTTTGGTTTTATGACGGAACCTTCAAGGACTTTTTTTAAATTTGGCTTCACAAAACGCGTGAAACCTCATTTTTTATGCGATTTTTGGCAGGTTTACTTTCGCTCACCGGTCAAAACTTGTCTTTTTGCGCGCGAATATAGGCAAAAACATCCGCGTCGCTTGCAGATTCCATCCCCAATACAGCCTTAAGCGCCGGGTCATCCGCGCGCAAAAACGGGTTTGTCCGCTTTTCATCGCCCAAGAGAGACGGAACTGTAGGTTCGTTTGCTGCACGCGCAGGGGCAATTTGCATCCCTCTTGAGATAAGCGCCGTATTGTTTGGATCAAGGGCCAGCGCAAATCGCGCGTTGGATTCGGTGTATTCATGCCCTGAACAAACGAGCGTATCATCGGGCAGCGCGCGCAGTTTTTGCAAGCTGTCCCACATCTGCGCGGGCGTTCCTTCAAACAGCCGCCCACAGCCAAGCGCCATCAAACTATCAGCGGTAAACGCATAGCCTGGCTCAGCCAGATAAATCGCGATATGCCCAAGCGTATGCCCTGACACGTCAAACACTTGCGCCTTTGTGCCGCAAAGGGTCAGGTCATCCCCTTCGCTAATCACGAGATCCAAAGCGGGCAGCCTATGCACGTCGGCCTTGGCTCCAATCACACGTGCGGTCCCGCGCAATGCATCAACGCCATCGATATGGTCAGGGTGGTGATGGGTCAGCACGATATCGGTCAACACCCAACCCCGCGCATCCAATGCCGCTTGGATCGGGGCGGCCTCTGGCGCGTCGATCAGCGCGGTCTCGTTGGTTTGACTATTGTGGGCAAGAAACGCGTAATTATCAGAAAGGCACGGCACAGTGACCAATTCCAGCCCGGATGACATGTTTCTCATAGCAATGTGCCTTTCTGTTGGTATGGTTCACCGTAATCTTTGCCCAAGGAACTACAACCGCAATGCATCTCGATGTTTTGAAATTGCGCCAATTCTACTACCGCAGCGCGCTTGGGCGGGCCGCGCAAAAGGTGATCCGCGATGAATTGACGCAAATTTGGCCCGAAGCACAGGGCCAAATGGTGGTTGGGTTTGGCTTTGCCGTTCCGCTTTTGCGTCCATTCCTGAAAGACGCGCGCCGGGTGATCGGGTTGATGCCGGGACCACAAGGCGTGATGCCATGGCCACCGGGCGAAAAAAACCAAAGCGTGCTGTGCGAAGACACCCTGTGGCCAATTGAAACGGGCCACGTCGATAAACTGGTCATGATGCACGGGCTTGATACGACAGAACAGCCCACTGCCCTGCTGGAAGAAGCTTTTCGTGTGTTAGGCCCCGGAGGCAAGGCTGTGTTTGTCGTGCCTAATCGCGCCGGGCTTTGGTCGCGGTCAGACAAGACCCCGTTTGGGTACGGGCGCCCCTATTCGCTTGGCCAGCTCGAAGCGCAGTTGCGCCAACACCAGTTCGTCACGGAACGTGCGCTTTCGACCCTGTACCAACCCCCGTCAAGCGGGCGCATCTGGCGCAAATCTGCTGGGCTGATCGAACGCGTTGGTCATGCAATGCCGCTCATCGCGGCGGGTGGGGTCTTGATGATTGAGGTCAGCAAGCAAAAGGCCGCATCACCATCAAGCGGGCTTACCGCAACCGTGCGCCGCCCCTTGCGGGTCCTCGAGGGTATCACAAAACCGGCACCAAAACCTGAAACGGCGCGCAAACCAACCTAATCCAGTGCTTGCATGCCTCTACATTTTCGGGTCATGCACATGGAATGGATCAATTCGAAATATTTATGACCGGCACACCGGGGTTAGAGCCTGCGCTGCATGCCGAAGCCATCGCAAACGGATTTACCGACGCCAAGCTGACCCAAGGCGGCGTGACATTTATGGGGGGGTGGCCGGATGTCTGGCGCGCCAACCTCAAGATGCGTGGTGCCACGCGTGTTTTGGCGCGGGTTGGGTCGTTCATGGCGTTTCACTTAGCACAGCTAGATAAGCGTGCGCGAAAATTTCCTTGGAATGAAATTTTAGACCCTAAACTGCCGGTTCGGGTCGAAGTATCGACAAGTCGTAAATCCAAAATATACCACGCTGGGGCAGCCACACAGCGGATCGAAACCGCATTGCGTGAAAGCCATGCGATGACCATCAGCGCAGATGCAGCCATCGTGATTAAGGCCCGTATCGATGACAACCGGGTGACGATCAGCGTCGATACTTCTGGTGAAAGCCTGCACAAACGCGGCCACAAAGAAGCGGTGAACAAAGCCCCCATGCGTGAAACGCTGGCCTCACTGTTTTTACGAGAATGCGGATATGACGGCAAAATGCCTGTATTAGACCCTATGTGTGGCTCAGGCACATTCCTCATTGAGGCGGCTGAAATTGCGCGCGGGCTTGATCCCGGACGCAGCCGCAGTTTCGCGTTTGAACAATTGGCTAGTTTTGATCCAGACAAATGGGCGCAGATGCACGCGCAATCCCCGACAGAGACAGAACAGCGGTTTTTCGGCAGTGACCGTGATGCGGGCGCCATTCGGATGAGCCAAGCAAATGCAAAACGCGCCGGTGTGGATGATTTGATTACGTTTCAAAACCATCCCGTCACGGATTTACAGCGCCCTGATGGGCCGCCAGGCCTCATCATCTGCAATCCGCCCTACGGCGGACGCATTGGCAACCCGAAATTGCTATTTGGGCTTTATGGGAGCCTCGGGAAAACCTTAAAAGAACGCTTTGCGGGCTGGCGCGTTGGGATTGTCACCAGTGATGCGAGTTTGGCCAAGGCAACTGGTTTGCCCTTTAAGCCCAAAGGGCCACCCGTCCCACATGGCGGGCTTAAGGTTTGGCTGTTCCAAACGGGTCCGCTTTAGGACTGCGCCTGCAAGGTAATGATCGGGCCGCCTGCGGCCTGCGCGTCATCTGCATCATGGGTCACCATCAGCACCGGCAACGACCGCGCCTTGGCACGGGCAAAGACCAATGCGCGCACCTGCGCACGCAAGGCGGCATCAAGCCGCGAAAATGGCTCGTCCAACAGCAGCGCACAGGGCTCTGATAGCAGCATACGCATCAAGGCGACGCGCGCCTTTTGGCCACCAGACAGCGTCGCCGGGTCACGATTTTCAAACCCTGCAAGATCTACCTCGGCCAAAGCCTCGGCAATCTTATCACGCCGGGCGGTCTTGGTACCGCCGGGCGCAAGCCCAAATGCCAAATTTGCTCCCACAGATAGGTGCGGAAAAAGAAGATCGTCTTGGAACAGGATGCCAACGCGGCGTTTATGCGAGGGTAAATCTGTAATGTCATGACCATCTAACATCACAGTCCCTTGCGCAGAAAAATCCGCGGGCAGGGTCCCAGTGATAAACCCAAGCAAGGTTGATTTCCCAACGCCTGACGGCCCCATAACGGATAGGACCGCACCCGGAGCGATATCGTGGGACACAGATAGCAACCGCCCCTTTTTGCTGAAAATTTCAATATTCCGCAGGAATAGACCCTTATCCATCGCGTAGTCCTTTCCGGTTGCGCCATAGTATTGCTGGGATCGCAAGCGCCAGCGCAAAGGGCAGTAATGCCGCCCCGGTTTGCATTAATCCATAAACCCCAATCGCGCGGCGATCCGCCCCCGACGCCAGCGCGACAGCTTCGGTTGTGAGTGTCGTGACCCGGCCACCACCAATCAGCAATGTTGGCAGGTATTGCCCAACTGAAACGGCTAACCCGACCGCGAGCGCCGTTAAGATCGCGCGCAGCAACATCGGCAAACGTACCCGCCACAACACCGCATCCGGGCTTGCGCCCAGCGCGGCGGCGACCGTGCCAGTGCGCATATCCCACGCCCGAAACGGGGCAGAGAGCGACAAAAATACATAGGGCAGCACAAAAACCAAATGCGCCAGCATGACAGGAAAGCGCCCGCTTTCAGCGCCAATGCCCAGCATAAGCGTCTGCAACCCCGGCAAAAATGCCGTTTGCGGTATGAGCAGCGGCAGATAAAGCAACCAGATCCCGCGCTGCGTGACCCGTAAGCCGTAGCGGTATTCGGCTTCAAGGCAACCGATGGTCAACACAAGCGCCAGAATTGAAACTGTCCCGGCGATCACGGCTGTTTCACCTAGGGCCGCAAGCGCCCCCGGCCCGTGCCGCATCCAATTGCGCAGCGTAAACCCATCGGGGAAAGCATCGGGAAATCCCCAATACCCAGCAAACGACCAAATCGTAAGAACCACCAACCCGAGGAAAACAGCGGCAGATGAAACCCCACCCAAAAATAGTGCACTTTGGGCAAGAATAGGGTCGTATTTACCACGCCGTCCCTTTGCCACCCACCCCTGCCCGAGCTTGGCGATAATGCCTTCGGCCACCCGCCATAAGGCCAATACCCCAATCACCAGCCCAAGCTGCAACAACGCACCCGCCGCCGCCAAAAGCCGCATGTCGAGATCGGGGTCCGACATCCATTTAACGATCTGCACGGATAATGTTGGTGGTGTATTAGGGCCTAAAATCACCGCCACGTCGACAACTGACATCGCATATGCCAACACAACATAGACTGGCAATCTGATCTGCGCATAGACCCTTGGAAATACAGTTTTCATCCAGCCCGTGACACGTCCATAGCCCAAGGCTTGGGCAACTTTAACGCTGCTTTGACTCTGCGCTTGGCCTAGGGCTGCGATGCTGATCAGAATCAAAAACGGGATTTCTTTGACGATAAGCCCGGCCATCATCGTCAGGCCGAATGGGTCTTGAACGATCAATACATCGGGCGGGCGTTCCCAGCCTGTGATCGCGGGCGATACCAGCCGCGCAATCCAACCTGAAGGCGCGATTAAGAAAGCCAACCCAAACGCGGCAGCCGCATGTGGGACCGACAGAAGCGGCGAAAGCAGCCGCTCGAGCGTCCGAAATGCGCGTGTGCCTGACCAGCCAGCCAGCAAGAGCATCACCACGCAAAGCGAAATAACCGTCGCGCCAACTCCGGTTGTGATGGATAACAATGCCGCGCGCGGCAGGCCGGGCCAATCCAACACCGCGTGAAACGGGTAGAGCGACGGCCCAGTTAACCCAGCCGTAGGCAAATGCCCAAAGGCAGGAAGCAACGCGCCCCATATCCCAGCAGCAACCGGGCCAAGCATCAGCAAAAGCGTCAGCGCGGGAAGGATTGGCAAAACGGGACGCCGCATTAAATCACACGCCCCGCATTCATGTTATTGTGCAACACCGTACCGCAGCGCCCAATCATCTGCGATGCGTGTCATCCAGCTTGGGTGCGGTTCTGCTTGAATAGAGCCTAGTTCAGCGGGGGATAGGGTCGCAATGCCCAGTTCCAGCCCTTCAAACACGGCGCGGTCTGCTTCGGTCAATGCTTCCATATTCAGCACCGTGCCATATCCCAATACCTCCGGGTCTTGGGCACGTGCTTGAGCCTCTGGGGACATCAGGAAATCGGCAACGATCATTGCCCCCTCTTTAGAGCCTGAATTATAGGGGATCGCGACAAAGGACGCGTTACCAATTGTGCCGTTGTCCAACACAAATGTGCGCACGCTATCGGGTAGTTCATAGTTCGCAATCGCGGTTGAGGCCTCGCCGGGGCTGAAAGAGATCGAAAGATCAATTTCCCCATCCGCAATAAGCGGGAACATCGCCGTACCCGTTGCAGGATAGGCTTTACCCTCACGCCACAGATATGGGGTCAGATCATCAAGATAGGCCCAAAGCGGGGCTGTCACCTCTTCGTAGTTTTCATCTGTTGCAGCCGCTTGCAACACCTCTGGGTCTTCTAAAATATCGACCAAGACCTGTTTTAGAAACGTCGTGCCCAAAAAATCTGGCGGCTGCGGATAGCTAAAACGACCGGGATTATCCTGCGCCCATTCAAGCAACGCCTGCATTGATCCAAGAGTTTCGGGCATGGTTGCCGTGTCATGCACAAATACGACCTGCGCCATGGCCCAAGGGCTTTCAAACCCATCTGTTGGCACTGTGAAATCTGTTTGCACGGTCTTGCCATCAACATCAACCAGTGCCCAGTTTGGCAGGCTTTCGGCATAGGGACCAAACAATAGGTCCGCATCTTTCATTGCCGCAAAATTCGACCCGTTAATCCAGATCATATCAATCGCCCCGTCTTCATCTTCGCCGGCCTGCTTTTCAGACAAAACGCGGGTCACCGCATCTGCGGTATCCGTCAGCTTAACGTGTTCCAGCGTCACCCCGTATTCGGCCGCAACCCGGTCCCCGACCCATGCGATGAATTCGTTTGTGGTGGTCGATCCACCCCATGCGTTCCAGTAAACGGTTTGTCCATCGGCAGCCGCAATCACGGCATCCCAATCCGTGGGGTCAACATCCGCAATTGCGGGTAGCGGCGCCAAAAGTGCGGCCAATACAGAAAGATGTTTCATCAAGACGTATCCTTTATACTGTGTAAATCTTTTGCGCGGCATAGATCCGCAGGCACGCTGTCGCAAAACACAGCGCGCCGAATGCCCACGAAAGCGGGGCAAAATAGTGAGGAAAAAGGCAAAGCAGCACAAAAAACACGATGGTTTCAGTGCCTTCCAGAATGCCATTAGAATAATAGAGCGACTTTTGCCCCTGCGCATCCGTCTTAAGCCCATGTTTTTCGGCCAGAATTGCATAGCCTAAAAAGCTCGCGCCATTGAAATAGAACGCCGTTAGCAAAAATGCCCCCGCCGCGCCATTGGCGATGGGCGATAGCCATACAAAGCCCATGGGAATAGCCCCATAAAACAAAAAGTCGGCCGTTATATCGAGATAGCCACCAAAGTCGGTTTTCTTGGTCGCCCGCGCCACCGCACCATCCAACCCATCGGCGATACGACTTGCCAGCAGCGGGATAAGCGCCAGTGCGGGCGCGCCAAGTGCGATCACAAGCGCTGCCAACAGCCCTAGCCCTAAGCCGATCAGCGTCACGCTATTCGCAGTCAAACCTTTCGCAGCAATGCCGCGACCCAGCCTATTCAACGGCGGGTCAATTATTTGGCGTGCATAACGGTCGAGCATTCTTCCATCCCTTAAGTCCACATCTTGTCGCCGATGCAGCCAAGCGGTGCAATCAGGCTGACACGAATGTGAGACAACCACCGTTTTTTGACACATTAGCCGATTGCGATACGCGGACGTCCAGATGCGGTGACACGTAAAATAGCTTCTATGAACATTTGTTTGTCCGCTATTGTGGCCTGCTTTATATCGCGATCCACACTGATCCGGGGGGTATCAACCCCGGCGGCTAGAGCCTTGGCCGTAACATGTGCAGATAGGCATGTCTCCAGTGCGTCCAATCCGGCTTCTTGATTGTCAAAGTGCTGCGGCCCGTCGGGAAGATGCGCCGTGAAACCGCCGTTGTCAGACGCGACCAATGATCCCTTCACAGACGCCCGCACCTGCCCAACGACGGCCCCGATCGCATTTGCCACTTCCCCATATTTGGGCAAAACCATCTGCGCGCCCAGCCGGTCCCCGACCGCGCCGTAATATGTTGCGGCCGACGCCCCAAGCCCAATAACAGGCACGCCAAGGCTCAGCTGCATCTGCAAAATCCCTTGATGCCTGTTGAGCCCCGCGCGCGTGAGCGCATGCTGTGCGAGCGTGGCCGGATCATCCGCGAAACCATCCTGCACGAAGCTGGCTTGCAACAGACAAACAACAGTTTGGGCAACCAGTTGTTCAACAATCATCTGTGCCAGTAACGCGGGATCAGCAGCAATACATTGCCCTGCGCCATTGCGGCGACGGGCAAACAAAGTCGCCGCCTTGACTGCCGCATCCTTGTCCCAACTCTGCGCAAGATCCAATACATGTGCCGCATCCGAGGGTGTAAGCCCCGCGAGGATCACAAAGCCACGTTTGACCATACGCACAAGCGCCGGGTTTTCATGACGTGTCTGAACGGCCTCGCCCAGCCGCAACGGTCCCGCTGCTAACCGCTGGGCAATCGTTGTTTCGCGCGCATCCAATCCTTGCGGCATGGTTTTCCACATGGGAATAACAAATTGACCACCATCCGCAGGGGGGACGTCATGGGCCAATGCGCGATCTAAGGCAGCATGCACCAATTCCGGAAACTGCACTGCCGCCAATGACAAAGGCATCAATCGGCGCGGGCCCAAATATAATCCGCCATTCAGACCGTCGGTTATATGGACCTCGCTGTCGCCGCCCAAGCCTGTGGTGCGCATTGCAACGGCCTCGACCATGGTGCGGAACGGACCGACGCGCGCGCCTTGCGGATCGATCTGTGGGCGCCCCTCTTGGAGCAGGCAAACATCTGTTGTGGTGCCACCAATATCGCTGACCAGCGCGTTGCTTTCCCCAGTCAGCCAGCTTGCGCCCGCAACAGATGCTGCTGGACCGCTTAGGATAGTTTCAATGGGTTTTTCGCGCGCCACATCTGCGGAAATCAGCGCCCCGTCCCCGCGCACGACCATCAGTCGCGCATCAATACTGCGGGCGCGCAGATGCGCTTCACACGATGTAATAAGCCCATCAATAAGCCCAATCAGGCGGGCATTTAGCACTGCGGTCAATGCACGTTTTGGACCGCCCAAAGCCTGTGACAGCTCGTGCGAACATGTTACAGGCTTGCCGGAATACGCGCGAATGGCGTCGCGGACCGCGATTTCATGTGCTGGATTACGGGTGGCGAAGCTTGCGGCGACTGCAAATGCCGTTACGCTGGGATCAAGCCTATCTAACGCAGTATTCAATGCAGCCAAGTCAAGCGCGGATTTTTCAACACCGCCGTGATTATGACCACCGTTTAACGCAATGACCGGGTCACCACCCATTGCGTCATTCAACCCCGCACGCTGTAAATCGGCGTCATCAAACCCGATCGCGATCAAGGCAACACTGCCGCCGTGCCCTTCGACCAAGGCGTTCGTGGCCAATGTTGTCGACAGCGAAACCAGCGCAATATCTGCCGGGGCAACATGCGCATCCGCAAGCACCCTATCAATTGCGGCACCGACACCAATGGATAAATCGGGGCGCGTCGTCAGGGCCTTTGCAGTTGCCCGAATGGTGTCTGATGCCTCGTGCAAAATGACGGCATCTGTATAGGTCCCGCCGGTATCGACCCCTAAAAGATGTGCCATTACTCTAGGCTACCGCAGAATTTCGAACAGCATTTGTTCGTCGTTTGACAGGGGAACAGGGCGCAACCAATCCACCGTCTCGCCCAGCGCTAACCCGCGCACAAATGTGCTTTTGTAAGAATAACCACGACATAAAAGCAGATGTGTCGCGGACGTGTTTTGCGTATAGGCCTTCATCTCCTCTGCCTCCATCTGGAACGGGACAATCCCATTCATAAAAGCATCAGCACTGCGGTGATAAGGGGCAGAAATGGCTGCGTGATGCGTCGCCCACATCAATGAGGGCCCATAGTTGACATGCGTTAGAATGACCGCGGGGGGAACATCGTTTAATACATTCAGCGAGGTATAGCTGCGGCAATTGTCTTGTGTAGTGGCTGCGGTGCTGTTGCTAGACGGAAGGAGAGGCATCATTGCCTGAACAACCGTCACCGGCGACACAATCACCATCGCAACAACCAGTGCCATCAACCCGTCCTTCAGGTCGCGGGTTGCGAAATAGCTGCGGCCGTATTGCGCAATCACCACGCCGCCGATCATCGGCACTACGCTGGCAGCAATGATGACAGTCCGCATCTGCAAAAGCATCATCGGCACACCGATCAGACATAAAATCAACAGCAAACCCAACGGTTTGCTCATTTGGTCACGACGCGTTTTTAACCAGAGCATTCCGCCAAAAATCAGCGCTGCAAAAATCGGGAGCACAAAGACCAAAGCGACTGCGGGCTTTGAGATTGCGTAGACAATTCCCGGTTTCGCTTCGGTGATTTGCGTGCTGATCAATTCCTGAAGCTCCAATGGAATTTGCGCATAAGGTCCCGCAAGACAATGCGCCAGCATTGGCCACGCAAGCGCAAGCCCCCCCGCAGTCACAACCGCAGCAACGCCAAGACTGCGGATCGGCCGGACTTGCGCACCAGCGACCGCAACGGAAAGAAGACTTGCCGCCATCGCAATTGCCACCAAGCTCAACGTTGGCGGCGCCAGTTGATCACACATCAAATCCATGCGGATATCAGGCCCGGTTTGGCCAAGCCAGAACAGGGTGCTTCCCGCCCCAAGCGCAAGACAAAACGCGACCAGCATGTGCCGGGTCTGGCGGGTGGCCACAAACGCAGAATGCACCAAAAGAACCATCCCGACGCCAACAATAAACACGAGACTTTCAAGCCCGACGGCCAGCGAAAAAGCGCCTGCAAGGCCGCCGATTATACCAGCGGCAATCGGGCGGCTTGGCCAAATCACCGCAAAGGCCATGATAACCATCATTAGAAACTGAACGTTGTGATGATCAAGGTTACCTGCGCTGGAATGTAAATCGGCCGTCAACGGCCAGATTACCGTGCACAACATCGCGAAACAGGCTGCAGTGACGCCAAAAACCCGCCGCGTGCCAAAGCCGATGATCATTAAAGTCAGAACCATGATCAATGTCGGCCAAGCGGTCACGGCAATTTGTTCGGCTGTTTCGGGGCTAAAGAACCATGACATTGGCACGATAATGGCTGCAATTCCTGCATCAATGTAACGAGACCAATGCATTGATACACCTTCCGGCGGGATCAACCGATATTGCCGCACATCAAACCAGCCCTGCCCAGCAAGCCAGTCGCGTACGGACAGCAGCCGCATAATGTCATCGTTGCCTTTGGCCCCAAAAGCTTCGCGCATCGTCATCCCATCAACAGCGGCTTTACCAATAACCAGCGCCAAGGCTGCCAGACCTACAAGTAAAAATGCGTTGTCACGTAAGACGCGCAAGACGGAATTGTTCTTCATAACGGCATCCTTCGTTGATTTGGTGCAGTGCTTAGCATTTAATCCACATCCCGAAACGCGATCTGGCGCGCGCCCCAAAAGTTTAGAAACATCCCCACAAGCGACCCTGCCATGAAAGCAATGACGATCATTTGCGCGCCCGTACCAAATGTTCGAATTACGCTCGTATAGACACAGTAATTAGTCGCCACCCCCACCAATTGCACTGCCAGGTAGCGGTTAAACTGTCGGCGCTTTCCGGGCCTTCCAGCGCTTGCAAATGTCCACACCCGGTTCAAGCCCCAAGTTACGACAACGGCGGCGGGGAATGATAGTGCCCGCGCGATATAAGGGTTTAGCCCCGCTGATAAGAAAATCCACAATGCCCCGCCATCGACAACAAAGCCAACGGCGCCAACCACTCCAAAGCGCATGATTTGCCCGACAAGCCCCGTGCGCATCACGATCTAGCCGTCACGCGGCGCTGGATGCGACAGATAGGCAAGGCGCTTCATCTCGCGGCGCCCACGAGTAACAGTATCCAAAATCAAGCCCGCCATAAATGACAGGGTTGCGATGATCATAATCGCGGATGCCAAAATTGCGGAAGGGAAACGCGGCACCAATCCAGTTGCAACAAACTCGGTTAAAATCGGGTAGCCGATAGTCATGGAAAACAGTGCCAAAAGAACAGCAATACCACCAAAAAACGGCAAAGGCCGTTCTTCTTTGACCAGTGACACGATCACCCGCAAAATGCGTACACCGTCACGGATTGTGTTCAACTTGCTGTCAGAACCCGGCAAACGGTCGATATAGACCGTGTCGTGATCCGCGATGGGCATACGCAGTTCAAGCGCATGCACGGTCAGCTCTGTTTCAATCTCAAACCCATGCGAAAGCGCCGGGAAGCTTTTGACAAAACGACGCGAAAAAACACGGTATCCGGTCAGCATATCGCTGGTCCGACGGCCAAAAATCGTGGCGACCAAACCAGTGAGCATCCAGTTTCCAAGGCGGTGACCGGGACGGTAAGCCTCTTGAATTTCGGTCACGCGACAACCGCTAACCATATCCAAGATTTCCTCTTTAAGCTTGGCGATCATAGCGCTCGCAGCGCCCGCTTCGTAAGTGTTATCGCCATCGACCAACACATAAATATCCGCGTCTATATCTGCGAACATCCGGCGCACAACATTGCCTTTGCCCTGTTGCGGCTCTGACCGGACAATCGCACCTGCGGCCTTGGCCACGGCGACAGTGTCATCCGAAGAGTTATTGTCGTAAACGTAGATATCCGCGCCCGGCAGCGCCTTCTTGAAGTCCGCAACGACAAGGCCAATCGGCTTGGCCTCATTATAGCAGGGGATCAGAACTACGACTTTATCATCGGCTAGAGACACGTGAGCGGTCCGTCATTAGGCATACATTGGACTGCTTTATAAATGAGTAATCAGAACCTTAACAGTGATAACTTCATCCCGCCTTTCGTGGATAGCAACGGGTGGCAATGCTGCCGCAGCCTAAACCGCGATATTGTCGATCAATCGCACACCAGCCAACCATGCAGCTGCAAACAGGCGCGCGCCGGGCTGGGTCTTGTTCAAGAGCCCCAGATCAGTGCCATCGCGCAGTTCGAGATAGTCGATATCATTAAACCCTGCAGCAAAGATGCGTGCTCGCGCTTCGGCGCCGACCTCTGTCATTGCGGCACCTGCAAGCAACTGATCACGCAAATCTTCCATCACCTCGGCAAGGATCGGGGCAAATACGCGCGAGCGATCCGACAGTAACAGGTTGCGCGACGACATCGCAAGCCCGTCTTCTTCGCGAATGGTTGGGCAGCCAACGACTTCAATCGGGATGTCCAAATCCTTGGCCAAACGGCGCACGATCTGTAGTTGTTGATAGTCTTTTTCGCCAAAAAACGCTTTATCAGCGCTCGATTGTAAGAACAATTTAGGCACGACAGTTGCAACGCCATCAAAATGGCCGGGCCGGGTCGCGCCGCACAGCATATCGGTCAATCCAGACACGGTGACCGTCGTCGCAAACCCGTCAGGATAAATCTGATCAGCGTCAGGCACATAGATCAGATCTACACCCGTGGATTCCAGTTTGCGCGCATCCTCGTGTTCGGTGCGTGGGTAGTTTTCAAGATCATCAGGGTTGTTGAACTGTTTAGGATTCACAAAAATCGTCACGATCACGCGGTCGCAAGCTTTGCGCGCAGCACGCGCCAGCGACAAATGTCCCTGATGCAACGCGCCCATCGTAGGAACCACCCCAATCGTTTCGCCAGCTTTGCGCCAGACAGTGGTCTGCGCACGCAACCCCGCAAGGGTCCGTTCAATCGGTGCGATCATGTCTTAGGGGCCACGTCTGCGAAAACATGTTCGGCCGCTGGAAATGTCCGGGCGCGGACCTCATCCGCATATGCGGCAATCGCTTTTTCGGCTTCATCACCAAGATGCGCGTAACGTTTTACAAACTTCGCCTTAAACGCGGTGAAGAGGCCCAGCATATCATCAACCACCAAAATTTGCCCGTCACAGCCTGCACTTGCGCCGATCCCAATGGTCGGAATTTCAATCGTGTCGGTGATTTCATTGGCAAGCGTCTCTGGCACTTTTTCAAGCACCACAGCAAAGGCACCCGCGTCAGCCACGGCTTGGGCATCAGCAATCAATGCGGTCGCACCGGCATTGCCGCGCCCTTGGACCTTGTAGCCACCCAGCGTGTTTACCGACTGCGGCGTTAGCCCAACATGCGCCATCACAGGGATGCCACGATCAACCAAGAACCGAATGGTTTCTGCCATCGCGATGCCGCCCTCAAGCTTTACCGCGCCAGCGCTAGTTTCACGCATCAACCGTGCGGCATTGCGAAACGCCTGCTCGGGGCTTTCTTCGTAGGACCCAAACGGCATATCGATCACCATCATCGCGCTATTCAGCCCGCGCGCGACGGCTTGCCCGTGCATGATCATCATCTCCATCGTGACGCCAAGCGTCGACGGCAGCCCATGCAAGACCATCCCAACACTGTCACCCACCAAAACAAAATCGCAGTGATCATCCATCATCTGCGCCATTGGCGTTGTATATGCGGTCAAGCTGACCAAAGGCTTACCGCCTTTTGCCGCCAGAATATCAACGGGCAAAGGGGCTCGTTTTTTTGCAGTTGCGCTCATCTGGTCCTCCACCGGATACGAAAGTTACCCGCCGTTACCAGCAAAACCACGCGCTTTCCAGCTTCTAGCGATGCGACAAAGTTGATTTTACCTAACGTCGGGAAGAAATGCGGGACATAGCTGCCATTCGCGCGTTTTGCCACAATGCAGAAGCCAGCCAAAAGAAGACACTGGATGGCTCTACCCGTTCCAGTTGGTCGTCCAACGGATGGCGAGTGTCTCGCGGCTCGGGCTGTCATCGAAAAAATCAGCATTAGACATGCTGTCGTAGATGATTGTCAGGTTACTGCCGTTGTCAAACGTATATCCAATACCAAGTGCCGCTCGAAATTGCAGAATCCCATCAAGATCAGCGCCGTCACCTTGCCTATAAAAACCAGACATCAGTGAGGTTTCGATGAACAATGGTGAGTCGTAGACGTATTGGCTGCTCCATTTCCCGCCGATCCCGAACCATGCAGCCCCATCGGTTGTGAGCGAAAGGCCATAAGTGGGGCGAGAGGGGCCGCGTCGACGATGGCTGTCGTAACCAAGATAGAACTCATTCGCACTCTGAAATTCATCAGATGCCAGTTGTCAGAGCTGATAAAATATCTGAGGTTCTTGCCTTTCTGTACGAAGGCAACCGTTGGGGCAATCATTTAGCGTCATATCTGTCAAACTCGTCAGCAGCCAGATCAGACCAAGTGTACCGTCCATGATGTCATCCTATTTTTGTGGCCCGTTGGAACCTACCGAAAGATGTACTAGAGCTAGACAACACTAAGGCGCATATCTGGCTGCAACAGCGCAGTTCAACAAAATGCCTTGAGCAATCTCCCCCAAGAAACGGCTTTTGAACTTTCAACTTACTTCTTGTGTGACCGCAACACAAAGGCAAGGTACAGCGCATCATTCGCCGCCACAATGGCATCTTTCTCTTGCCTGATGTATGCAGCGCCCCGAGGCTGACAACGCCACGGCAGCCGAGACGGATTGAAATCTACCACACACGATAGCGCCCTCTTGGCATGCGACGGGCGGGTGGCGGGTCGGCAATTCTTACCACCAATACAACACCGGATCATCCTTATCGCTGAGGACACGAGGCGGTCCGAACGCTGTCGACCGAACCGGGTGTGCAATTTTTCAGGTTCGCCTTAAGCGGCCTCTGCCGTTCAAGCACCACGCAGCATACGCTGCTTTGGGCTCTCTGCTTCCATTCGCTGGGATTTACGGTGACACCCTGATTATCGCTTTGTGTGGACAGTCGCGCCAAAATTTGGCGATAAAAACTTCCTATTTTCAAAGTACCTGAGTGTGGCCCAAATCATATAGAAAACCCGCCCCAGATCAAATCCGGGGCGGGTAAATGTGTAGGCTTAGTTCAGCGCGGCATCCGTGATGACGCTTGTCCATGCGCCTTCAGGGGCGGCAGAGATCACCGGATCAGAACCACCAGCAAGCAGCGTATCAACGGTGCGCTGGTAGTCAGCTGGGTCCAATGCACCGTTTGACCCAGCGGTCAGCTTGGCGATTTCACCCATCATGCGGATTTGTGCGGCTTCGGTCTGCGCACCTGTCTCATCGTTATCAAGCACGATGCCTGCGGCGGCTTCTGGGTTTGCTTCAGCCCATTTCCAGCCTTCCATTGACGCACGCACAAAGCGGACCATCTTGTCAACGAACACCGGATCTTCAAGGTTTTCTTCCAGCGCGTAGATGCCGTCTTCGAGCGTCGCAACACCCTGATCTTCGTAGGTAAATGTAATCAGCTCGTCCGGGGAAACGCCTGCGTCAAGCACCTGACCATATTCGTTGTACGTCATTGTCGAAATACAATCAGCCTGACGCTGCAGCAGCGGATCGACGTTAAAGCCTTGCTTCAGAACCGTCACACCATCTTCGCCGCCATCCGTAGAAATCCCTTCTTGTGACATCCATGACAGGAACGGGTATTCGTTGCCAAAGAACCAAACGCCGATGGTTTTACCGGGGAAATCCGCAACGCTTTCGATGCCGGAATCTTTCCAGCACGTCAGCATCAGACCTGATGTCTTGAACGGCTGCGCGATATTCACTACGGGCAGACCTTTTTCACGGGCGGCCAATGCGGATGGCATCCAGTTCAGCATCACGTCAGCGCCGCCACCGGCCAGAACTTGGGGCGGTGCGATGTCTGGACCGCCGGGCAGAATTGTTACGTCAAGACCTTCGGCCTCGTAGAAACCTTGATCAAGCGCGACATAATAGCCCGCAAACTGTGCCTGCGTGACCCACTGCAATTGCAGCGTCACATCGTTTTCACCTGCAACCGCCGGGCAGCCCAGGCCTGCGGCAAGCGCCGCCGCTGTCATAAGTTTTTTCATTTTGACCTCCAAGTCAGTTAGCGCCCATTTGCGGGCATTCGTGTTATTTCCTTTGTGACGGGTGCCAGAATGTGACCCGCCCTTCGATCCACGCCATCAGCCCATAAAGTGAACTGCCAGCAATCGCTGCTATGACAATTTCAGCCCAGACCATATCTAACGCAAGCTGCCCGACGCTTGTTGAGATGCGAAATCCCATTCCAACCGTCGGAGAGCCAAAAAATTCAGCAACAATGGCACCAATAAGCGCTAGGGTTGTGGCAATTTTCAACCCGTTAAAAATAAACGGCATTGCGGCAGGCAATCGCAGTTTAAACAACGTCGGCCAATAGCCTGCGCCGTATGTGCGCATCAGGTCGCGCTGCATGACCGTCGTGTCCCGCAATCCAGCAACCGTGTTCACCAGAATAGGGAAAAACACCATGACGCCCACAACGGCGGCTTTGGATTCCCAATCGCTGCCTAGCCATTTCACAAAGATCGGCGCGGTCCCAACAATGGGCAGTGCAGCCATAAATCCACCCACGGGTAGAATGCCGCGTGTAAAGAATTCGGACCGATCCGCAAGGATTGCGACGCCAAAGGCAGCGATCCCACCGATGATATATCCTGTCGTCGCACCTTTGATGACCGTTTGTTCAAAATCGGCCCAAAGCTTCGACCCGCCAAAGTCAACCGACAGTGTTGAAACGAACCGCACTGTCGGCAATTCTTGCGCCAATCGCGCCGCAATCGCTGAAGGCGGCGGCAAGATAACGGCAGACACCCCTAGCATCCGCACCAACCATTCCCAGATCAAAATCAAGGTCACACCAAAAATGACAGGCACCAAAATCTGTACAAACCGCGTCTGCAATTGCGGCCCATTGGCCAATCGCGTGTTGATGAACCAACCCGCAGCCCAAATGCCAAGCGCACCGATAATACCAGCCCAAATCATGCCTGCACCATCCCCATCCGACGCAATGTCAGACGCTCAAGAAGGCTAAACAACCCGACCAATGCCGCCGCTGTTATGGCTGCCGCAAACAGCGCCGCCCATGTCACCAGCGGTTGGCCATATTGGTCACCAACCAGCATCCGCGCGCCGAATCCTGCCCGGGCGCCTGTAGGCAATTCCGCGACAATTGCGCCGACCAAAGACGCAGATATACCGATCTTGAGCGAGGCAAACAGATACGGCACAGAAGCCGGAAGCCGGAGTTTCCAGAACCCTTGTGACGGGCTCGCGTGATAGGTCCTCAGCAAATCAAGCTGCATGCCATCGGGGCTACGCAGACCTTTGACCATGCCGACAACGACCGGAAAAAAGCTGAGATAGGCACTAATAATTGCCTTAGGGAACAATCCTTGAATGCCGATAGACCCCAACATTACAATGATCATCGGCGCAAGCGCCAAGATAGGGATTGTCTGACTGGCAATGGCCCATGGCATCACGCTCATATCCATCGCACGGTTATAGACGATCCCGACGGCCAGCAAAATGCCAAGGCTCGTCCCGATCCCAAAGCCCAGCAACGTCGCCGAAAGCGTGACCCAGCCGTGATAGACCAGTGACCGCTTTGATGTGATGTTTTTGAGAACAATCGTGTTCCACATCTCAACAGCCACCTGATGCGGCGAAGGAAGACGCGGTCGCTCTTGGACGAATGTTGCCGCGATTAGCTTCGGATTGCGCAGGGTAAGACCGAGACCCGAATATTCTTGACGTGCCGCTGGTGTTTCTGGCGAAACAACCAACCCATCACGTTGTGCCTGATCTGCAGTTAGATGCATATTCATTGGAACGACTGCCAGAACCCAAAGCAGTAGGATCGCGCCGACCACAGTTAAGACGGGAAGAAGGGACTTCATATCTGCGCCCCTTTCTTAAGGCGATTACACATCATCATGCCCCGCGCGCAGACCGTCACGCACGCGGTGCGCAATTTCGATAAATTCGGCGCTATCGCGGATGTCCAATGGGCGCTCTTTCGGCAAGGGGCTTTCGATTACATCGGTGATCCGGCCCGGACGTGGGGACATCACAACGATTTTGGTCGAAAGGTAAACCGCCTCTGGTATCGAATGTGTGACAAAACCGATGGTCTTTTCGGTGCGTGCCCAAAGCTGCAATAGCTGTTCATTCAGGTGATCCCGCACAATTTCATCAAGCGCACCAAAGGGTTCATCCATTAGCAAAATATCAGCATCGAACGCCAGCGCCCGCGCAATTGAGGCGCGTTGCTGCATGCCGCCAGATAGCTGCCATGGGAATTTCTTTTCAAACCCGGCCAAATCGACCAGTTCCAATACACGTTCCACACGCGCGGCTTGATCGTCTTTGCTAAAGCCCATGATTTCAAGCGGCAGGCGAATATTTCCGCCAATCGTACGCCATGGATATAGCCCCGCCGCCTGAAACACATAGCCATACGCACGGGCTTTGCGGGCTTCTTCGGGGGTCATTCCGTTCACGGTAAGCGTGCCAGCCGTGGGTGTTTCCAACCCCGCCATACAGCGCAAAAACGTGGTTTTCCCGCAGCCGGACGGACCAATAAAGCTGACAAAATCACCTTTATTGATCTCTAGGTTCACGTCCTTAAGCGCATGCACTGGGCCGTCGTTAGTTTGGAACGTCAGGTCAAGTCCCTGCGCGTTAATGATCGTTTGCTGGCTCACTGCTCTCGTACTTTCTTGTTACTTATACGCCACTTGCCGGGATACCCGAACGCTGAACAGGACGTGGATTAGTCACTTCTTTCCATGATGACAGTGCTTTGTTCACGGCCGTATTGGGTGCACGTTTAACGAATTTACCGTGGCCTTCCTCGGCGCGCATTTCACCGTCATAAATCGCAACCTGACCGCGTGTCAGGGTAAAGCGCGGCAGGCCTTTGACCTCTTTGCCTTCGAACACGTTGTAATCAATTGCCGATACTTGACTTTCGGCCGTGATCGTTTTAGACTTTTCAGGGTCCCAAACCACCAGATCGGCATCAGCGCCCACCAAAACAGCACCCTTTTTCGGGTAGCAGTTCAGAATTTTTGCGATGTTGGTGGATGTCACGGCAACAAATTCATTCATCGTCAGGCGACCTGTGGTAACACCATTTGTCCACAGCATCGGCATCCGGTCTTCTAACCCGCCAGTGCCGTTCGGGATTTTCGTGAAATCACCCACGCCGTAGCGTTTTTGTTCCGTTGTGAATGCGCAGTGATCGGTTGCAACCACCGACAATGATCCGCTTTGCAGCCCGGCCCAAAGGCTGTCTTGATGTTGTTTATTGCGGAACGGCGGCGACATCACGCGGCGCGCAGCATGATCCCAATCTTGGTTGAAATATTCACTTTCGTCCAAGGTTAGGTGCTGGATCAGCGGTTCACCCCAGACGCGTTTGCCCTGCATACGCGCACGGCGGATGGCCTCGTGGCTATCTTCGCAAGATGTATGCACCACATAAAGCGGCACGCCTGCCATATCGGCGATCATGATGGCGCGATTGGTGGCTTCGCCTTCGACTTGCGGCGGGCGGGAATAGGCGTGCGCCTCGGGGCCTGTGTTCCCTTCGGCAAGCAGTTTGGCAGACAGCTCCGCAACCACATCGCCGTTTTCAGCGTGTACCATCGCGATGCCGCCAAGTTCGCCAAGGCGTTTGAATGACGCATACATTTCATCATCGTTCACCATCAACGCGCCTTTGTAGGCCATGAAGTGTTTGAACGTGTTGATGCCGCGCTCTTTGATTACGCTTTCCATTTCATCAAAGACTTGTTCGCCCCACCATGTCACCGCCATGTGGAAAGAATAATCACAAGCAGCACGGCCCGATTTATTATCCCACATTTTCAGGGCGTCATGCAGGCCTTGACCGGGGCTAGGTAGCGCGAAATCAACAACCATTGTCGTGCCGCCAGAAAGTGCTGCGCGCGTGCCGCTTTCAAAATCATCGGTAGAATAAGTACCCATAAATGGCATTTCGAGGTGGGTATGCGGGTCGATCCCGCCGGGCATGACGTAACAGCCTGTCGCATCCAGTTCCTCTGCACCCGAAAGGTTCTGACCGATCTCGATAATGGTGCCATTTTCGATCAATACATCCGCCTTATAGGTCAGGTCGGCTGTAACGATGGTTCCGTTTTTGATGACTGTGGTCATGGAGGTGGCTCCTTTAGGCGCTTTATTCTGGGTGGCAGATCGGGTTGCCGTTATCGTCTTGGACGGTAAAAAGGCTGGCCCCGTAAGTGTAAAAATAGCAACCGTTGGTGTCGCGGTTTACTTCGGACATATCAATGTCAGGCGGGATATAGTCGGCAACATCTGCCGGAATCGCAATAGAATCAACCGTGGGCAAAGCACAGGCTGACAGCAAGGTGAGGGCAGCAAAAACCACCCCTCCCTCTCTCAAATTTCCTTGCCAACCGAACACAGTCAACTCACGACTTCCGCAGTTTCAATAACCGCATGGAACAGGACGTCAGCCCCTGCAGCGGCCCATTCGGGGCTAATCTCTTCGGCCTCGTTATGGCTAAGCCCGTCAACGCAGGGGCACATGACCATTGCCGTTGGTGCCAATCGGTTAATCCAGCAAGCATCGTGGCCCGCGCCTGAAATAATATCGGTGTGAGTATAACCTAAACGGTCCGCGGCATCACGCACCGCCTTCACACATGTCGGATCAAACGTGACCGGATCAAAGTGGCCAACGGCCTCGATTTGCATTTCTAGACCTAATTCCACTGCAATGGGCACTGCTTCGGCCTCAAGCCGGGCTTTCATCCCATCTAGCTTTTCCTGATCAGGCGAGCGGAAATCGATGGTGAACACCACCTTGCCGGGGATCACATTGCGCGAGTTTGGGTAAACATCACAGTGCCCAATTGCGCCAACTGCACCGGGCTGATTGTCCATCGCAATCGTGTGAACCAATTCCGTGATCCGCGCCATGCCAAGACCCGCATTCACGCGCATATTCATAGGGGTAGACCCGGTGTGTGCGTCTTTGCCTGTCAACGTGACCTCAAGCCACCACAAACCTTGGCCGTGTGTAACAACGCCGATCTGCTTGTTCTCCGCCTCCAGGATCGGGCCCTGTTCGATGTGCAACTCAAAGAACGCGTGCATCTTACGATCGCCAGTGGTTTCCTCACCCTTCCAGCCGATCCGCGCCAGTTCGTCACCGAATTTCTTGCCTTCGGCATCGGTCCGATCATAGGCCCAGTCTTGGGTGTGCATTCCTGCAAAGACGCCAGAGGCCAGCATCGCAGGGGCAAAACGCGTACCTTCTTCGTTGGTCCAATTGGTCACAACGATGGGGTGTTTGGTCTTGATATCCAGATCATTCATCGTACGCAGCAATTCCAGCCCACCAAGCACGCCAAGCACACCGTCATATTTACCACCCGTAGGCTGCGTATCCAAATGCGATCCGACGTAAACGGGTAGCGCATCAGGGTCGGTGCCCTCGCGGCGTGCAAACATATTGCCCATCTGATCCAACCCCATCGTGCAACCTGCATCCGTGCACCATTTCTGGAACAGGTGGCGGCCTTCACTGTCTTCGTCAGTCAAGGTCTGGCGATTGTTCCCGCCAGCAACGCCGGGGCCAATTTTCGCCATCTCCATAAGACTATCCCACAAACGTGCGCCGTTGATCTTTAAGTTTTGGCCCGGGGCTGTCATGAAGTATCTCCGCATATGTTCGTCGTGATTTGACCAACTGGTCAAAGTGAGGCTATCAGAGACAAAGGCCCAGTCAAGTTTTCTGCGCAAAAGACGCGCATATGCTGTAAAAGAAAACAGTTATACCGAGTAGCAAGAGTAGACGCCCAAAAAATGAGCAGTTCCCCATCATGAACAAGCCTGAAACACGTATTCAACAACGCAATCGCACGGCTATTTTATCCGCCGGGCTTGACGTTTTTTCGCAATTTGGCCTGCGCGGGTCGACGCTCGACCAAATCGCCGAATCCGCAGGGCTGTCAAAGCCGAATCTGCTTTACTATTTTCGGTCGAAAGATGCGATTTACACAGCCTTGCTTGAGAAACTGCTAGAAACTTGGCTTGATCCGTTGCTTAAGATGGACCCGCAAGGCGACCCGATCCAAGAAATTTTGGGCTATGTGCATCGCAAGCTCACCATGAGCAAAGAATACCCGCGCGAAAGCCGTCTTTTTGCAAACGAAATTCTACTGGGCGCGCCGCATATCGCAGAGCATCTAAGCAAAGATTTGCGGGCGCTGGTCGCGGAAAAAGCTGTTGTGATTAAGGAATGGGAAGCTGCGGGCAAAATTGCGCCGGTTGACCCCTATCATCTGATCTTTTCGATCTGGTCAACGACACAGCACTATGCCGATTTTGATGTTCAGGTGCGGGCTGTTTTGGGTGGCATTGATCCGTTCGACGATGCGATGAAATATCTCGATACGCTGTTTCGTCGGATGTTAACGCCGCCAAAGGTGTAGAAAGAAGTTGTCCCAGCACCAATCAACGGCGCGCAAATCCGCGAAGTTAGCCTAGATGGTTTCAGAAGGTCATCGCGCTAGTGGGATACCCGGTCTCTTTCATCAAATCGTAGGAACCCATGAAAATATTTGGGTCCTTTTGTACCAGCCAGACTTGCGAACGCCCCGCCACTCCGGCACCTAAGGCGTATGAAATATTCGGTTCTGACATTTGGATACGGCTATAGCGCCCAAGCGCTTGGGCGGGTTTTGCTGCCACAAGGGCACAGCATTTTGGGCACAACCCGCGGCGAGGCGACCCCGGCCGATGGGGCGCAAATTGTGCAATGGCCGGGCACGGATATGTCGGCGGCGATGGATGCTGCGACACATCTTTTAATTTCCATTGCCCCTGATGCGGCCGGCGATCCGGTTTTGGCCGCGCTTCAAGACGAAATAACCGCCCGTGCGGCGCAATTCAAATGGGTGGGCTACCTTTCGACCACAGGGGTTTACGGTGACCATAACGGCGGTTGGGTCGACGAAACGACCGCGCTGACACCCGCAACCAAGCGCGGCATCGCGCGGGTCAAGGCAGAGGCTGCATGGGCCGCAGTCCCCAATCTTCCGCTACATATCTTTCGGCTTGCGGGTATCTATGGCCCCGGTCGTGGCCCATTCGCAAAGGTGCGCAGCGGTACCGCGCGGCGCATCATTAAAGAAAACCAAGTCTTTAGCCGCACCCATGTCGATGACATCGCCCAAATACTCGCGGCGTCGATGGCCCGGCCAAACCCCGGCGCGGTCTATAATGTCTGTGATGACGACCCCGCCCCACCACAAGATGTGATCGGCTACGCAGCCGATCTATTGGGTCTGCCGCTGCCGCCAGCGATTGATTTCGAAACTGCAGACATGACACCGATGGCGCGCAGTTTTTATGCTGAAAGCAAGAAAGTGCGCAACGACAGGATCAAATCTGAGCTGGGTGTGGAACTTCTATATCCCGATTATCGATCCGGACTTAGGGCGCTGCTGGCACAGGAAAAGCCCGCCTAACGCCCCACGCGATTGCCGCAAACAGCAGCAACAACACAATCGCGATGGCGATGTTTGATCCGTAAAACACCATACGCTGGGGCAATTCGAGATCGTTCAAGAAACGGTAGGGCAAGCCGCTCGTCACGGTGCCAACCGGCGTTGGGTTCAATGGGCCCACAACAAATTCAGCCCAAAGAACATAGCTTCCGATCACCCCAAATAGCCACGCAAACGCTGGTGCCAAACGCCGGTAACTGCGGTGAATAAAAATCGTATCAATAAGCTGCAGCAAGGGGCCGAATAAATGCAAATATAGTTCTAAGTGCCATGACATCAATTGGCCGTCGCTGGTTACAGAGGTTGGGTCAGCAAAATATAGACGCCAAAACAAGAATACGACCATCGCGTTGATGACCGATGTCATACAAACAAACCCATCCCAACGCATGTCGGAGCGCCCCTCTTGGATCGCCATCATACGGCTTGCTGCAAAGAACGAGGCAAACAGCGCCCAAATCGTTAAATATCGGGCTGGCCCGCCAAAGCCATCGTAACCGCCAAAGACCAATGTCCGCAGGACATAGCCACCCGCCAGCAAGAATACCGCCCAACGGTAGATATGAATAAAGCGCGCCATTTGAATTTCCCCCTCGTGCAAGGACGGTGCGTCGAATTTCGCGGGGCGTCTATGATGACGCAGCGTCTGCTGCAAAATCCGCCGCCAACATATGCGCAGGCATCAATCTGCCCATTCTGACCGACCTACCCCTTGCCGATTATAGCCAAAGACCGCATATCGATCTTGTTTTTGCACCTAAGGGACACGACATGACTTTGCGCCAAAGAACTGCAACGCTGCTGAACACGCCTGTGTTTGTTAACCTGATCATCGGCGTGATTGTGTTTAATGCTGTTATCCTTGGGCTAGAAACATCAAAACCACTGATGGCGCGGGTCGGCGGGGTGATCACGTTTTTGGATCAACTGTGTTTGACCATTTTTGTGATCGAATTGCTGGCCAAACTTTATGCTTCTGGGCTGCGTTTTTTTCGTAGCGGCTGGAACATCTTTGACTTTGTGATTGTCGGCGTATCGCTGTTGCCCGGCGGCGGCGGTTTGTCAGTACTGCGTGCCTTGCGTATCTTTCGTGTGATGCGGGTTATTTCTGTGGTGCCGTCTTTGCGACGTGTCGTCGAAGGTTTTATTACGGCGCTGCCCGGCATGGGATCCGTATTCCTGCTGATGGGCATCGTCTTTTACATCGGGTCCGTCATGGCAACAAAACTATTTGGCGATAGCTTCCCCGAATGGTTCGGCAGTCTGGGCCAATCGGGTTATTCGCTGTTTCAGATTATGACGCTTGAGAGCTGGTCGATGGGGATCGTGCGTCCCATTATGGAAGTCTACCCCTATGCATGGGCATTCTTTGTGCCGTTTATCTTGGTGACAACATTCGCTGTTGTGAACCTGCTGGTCGGTTTGATCGTGAATTCGATGCAAGACGCCCATGCCGAGGAAGACAACGCTGCTACAGACGCTTATCGTGACGAAGTGATGGCCAAACTGGACGCGATTGAAAAGCGGTTAGCCAGTCTGGACAAATAGCTGCGGCTACGCCCGCTTTTCCAAACTCACCACCCCGAGCACATCCAAGACCTTCGCTTCGATGTCTGATGCATTTAGCCCAGCGGTATCATACATCGCGCGGGGGCTGGCCTGATCAATAAATGTGTCGGGCAGAACCATTGAGCGGAATTTCAGACCGTGGTCGAACACACCCTCATCCGAGAGCATTTGCGCCACATGTGACCCGAAGCCGCCAACGCTGCCTTCTTCGATGCAGATCAGCGCCTCGTGGTCAGCGGCAAGTTGCAGGATCATATCCTTATCCAACGGCTTGGCGAAACGCGCATCCGCGACGGTTGGGGTAATTCCTTTGGCAGAAAGCGCCTCACACGCGGCGGTGACTTCTTGTAGGCGGGTCCCAAATGACAAGATCGCAACCCGTGATCCTTGGGTAATCATGCGGCCTTTGCCGATTTCCAGCAGGTCTGGGTTTTGTGGCATCTCGACGCCAACGCCTTCGCCGCGTGGGAAACGGAACGCGATTGGGCCATCGTCGTAGGCAGCCGCCGTTGCAACCATGCGCACCAGTTCAGCCTCATCCGCAGCGGCCATAACGACCATTCCGGGCAGGTTCGCCAAAAACGCCACATCAAAGGCCCCGGCATGTGTCGCGCCATCGGCCCCGACAAGCCCGGCGCGGTCAATCGCAAAGCGCACAGGCAGACGCTGGATGGCTACATCATGCACCACCTGATCGTAGCCACGTTGCAAGAACGTCGAATAAAGCGCGCAAAACGGACGCATCCCCCCTGCTGCAAGCCCCGCGCAGAATGTTACCGCGTGCTGTTCGGCAATGCCCACGTCAAAACACCGGCTCGCGTAGCGTGTCATAAAACGGTCCAACCCGGTGCCATCGGGCATTGCTGCCGTCACCGCGCAAATTTTGGGATCGTCAGCGGCCAGTTTGATCAGCGTATCCGAAAAAACGGATGTGTACGACGGCGCATTGCTCGGCGCTTTTTTCTGTTCGCCCGTGACCACATCAAACTTGCCGCGCGCGTGCCCTTTATCGTCGGCGCCCTCGGCGGGGGCGTATCCTTTGCCCTTTTTGGTAATCGCGTGGATTAGAATTGGACCGTCTGCGCGATCTTTAACGGTGCGCAATACGGACAAGAGTTGATCCATGTCGTGCCCATCAATGGGGCCAAGGTAGGAAAAGCCCAGCTCTTCAAACAAGGTGCCGCCAACGGTCATATGCTTGAGCATATCTTTGGCACGCCGCGCGCCTTCGCGGAACGGTTCGGGCAGTAGCGATACCGCCCCTTTAGCGGCCGCTTTGAATTCTTGAAATGGCTCGCCCGCATAAAGCCGCGACAGATAGGACGACATCGCGCCAGTCGGCGGCGCAATCGACATTTCATTGTCATTCAGGATCACGATCAGACGCTTGCCCAGATGACCGGCGTTATTCAGCGCCTCATAAGCCATACCAGCCGACATCGCACCGTCGCCAATCACGGCAATCGCATCGCCACCTTCACCACCCAAATCACGCGCCACGGCAAAACCCAGCGCCGCTGAAATCGAAGTGCTGGAATGGGCCGCGCCAAACGGATCATAGGGGCTCTCGGATCGCTTGGTGAACCCCGACAGCCCGCCTTCGGTGCGCAGGGTGCGGATACGGTCGCGCCGTCCGGTCAGGATCTTATGCGGATAGCATTGGTGCGACACATCCCAGATGATTTTGTCCTTCGGGGCATCAAACACGGCATGCATTGCGACCGTCATTTCGACCACGCCAAGGCCCGCACCAAGGTGCCCACCAGTGACAGAGACAGCGGCAATCGTTTCGGCCCGCAGATCATCGGCCAATTGGCGCAATTCTGCGTCCGTCAACTGCTTCATATCCGCTGGCGTGTTCACACGGTCCAAAACGGGGGTATGTGGCTGGCTGGTCATCGTCGCTACCCTTTAGTGCGTCCGCGCAATCACAAAACGCGCGGCTTCTTTTAACGTATCGGCGTCGTCGCCATAAATAGATAGCGCATCGCAGGCATCTTGTACCAGATCACTTGCGCGGCGTTTCGCCCCATCAAGACCTAGCAGCGATACAAATGTCGCTTTGCCCGCGTCAGCATCTTTGCCAACCGCCTTGCCGACCTGATCAGCGTCGCCAATCACATCAAGCACATCGTCCCAAATCTGGAAAGCAAGGCCCAGCGCATCGCCATAATGTTGCAAGGCAGCTGTATCCGCCTGTGCTATGCGCGCGCCAGCCATTGCGGACCAATTGATCAACGCCCCAGTTTTTCCGGCTTGCAACGCGGTAATTTCATCTAACGTCAAAGGTTTCGTTGCCGTCTCGGCCGCGATATCCGCTGCCTGACCGCCAACCATACCGCGCAGGCCTGCGGCTTGGGCTAGCGTCTGCGCAAGGCATATGCGCGCATCAGCGACGGCATCCACCCGCAGCACAAACTCAAATGCCATCGCCTGCAAAGAATCGCCAACAAGAACGGCGGTCGCCTCGTCCCATTTCACATGCACTGTGGGTTGGCCCCGGCGCAGGTCGTCATCATCCATGCAGGGCAGATCATCATGCACCAGTGAATAGGCATGCATACATTCAATCGCCGCCGCTGCGGGCAGCGCAGTGGTCACTCCATGCAACTTGGCGGATTCCAGCACCAGAAACGCGCGCAGCGCTTTGCCGCCCTGCGTCGCATAGGTCATGCCCTGCGCAATGGTCCCCGGCTGATCAGCGAGAGCATCTGCTATATAAGATTGCGTCAACGCCGCGGCCTCGTGCAGCGCAGATCGAAACGTATCAGCCATCTAGCGGCGCGGTCCCTTTGGGGGTGCCGTTTTCATCAAAAGCAATCTTGGCGACTTTTTCTTCGGCCGCCTTGAGCTGTGCCTCGCAACGCGCTTTCAATGCAGCGCCGCGCTCATACAGGGTGATCGATTGATCAAGCGCCACATCACCGCGCTCTAGCTGCCCGACAACGGCCTCTAACTCTTTCATCGCGTCTTCAAAGCTCATTTCTTCGACTGGCGTGGTCATCTGCCTCTTTCCTCTAATACGCTGATATGGGCACGCGCCGCGTCACCCAATGCCTTTAGGTCATAGCCACCTTCCAGCATAGACACAACGCGCCCCGCACAATGTTCATCCGCCAAATCACACAGGCGCTCTGTCACCCATGCAAAATCTGCGGTGCGCAGCTTCATCCCCGCCAATGGATCATCTTCATGTGCATCAAATCCGGCGGAAATCAGCAGAAGTTGCGGAGAGAAGGCAGCGACCCTTGGGAACACTTTGCTTTCCATCGCGGCGCGAAACTCATCTGTTCCAGCGCCTTCGGGCAAGGGCACGTTTACCACATTGCCGACACCCGTTTCATGCGCGGCCCCGGTGCCGGGATATAGCGTCGATTGATGGGTCGAGCAAAACAAGATGCGCGGGTCGTCTTCGACCAAATCTTGGGTGCCATTGCCGTGGTGTACGTCGAAATCAACGATCGCAACGCGGTCTAGCCCGTGATGATCGAGCGCATATTTCGCGGCAATCGCAATATTGCCAAAGAAACAAAATCCCATCGCCGTTTCACGTTCAGCGTGATGGCCCGGTGGACGGGTCGCGGCAAAGACATTCGCGACATCCCCTGCCATCACCATATCAATGCCACGCACCCCAGCACCGGCAGCGCGGTAGGCAGCTTGCAATGTGCCGACAGACATATGGGTATCCGCATCCAGCGACACCCAGCCGTTTTCGGGGGCTGCATCTTTGATGCTGTCGACATGCGCTTTTGGGTGGGCACGCAGCAAATCATCTTCGGCCACCAACGGGGCTTTGACACGGGTCAGGTCCATATCTTTCACAGCATCCAAAACCGCATCCAAACGGGCCACTTGTTCTGGATGGCCCGGGGGCGTCACGTGGTCATAGCATGCGTCATGGGTAATCAATGCGGTGGTCACAAGCGCCCCTGCTTCCCTTATTTACGCAAACCTAACGGATGGCTATTCCGGAGCAAGCATATAACCCGCGCCGCGCACCGTTTGCAGATAGCGCGGTTGTTTCGGATCAACCTCGATCTTGCGGCGCAGCCGGGTAATCTGCACGTCTACGGCCCGCTCTTGGGTTTGCCCGCCAGACCGGCTGAGTTCTTCAACCAATTGCGCGCGGCTGATCGGTTCGCCAGGACTTGCCGAGAAAATACGCATCAATTGGCTTTCGGTCGCGGTAAGCCGCACCAGATCGTCGCCACGCCACATTTCACCACGTTCGATATCATAGCGAACAGGGCCCATATGCATGACCTTTGGCACCACGGTTGCTGGCTCTGCCTCTGGGACACGACGCAAAATAGCGTTGATGCGCAGCAAGAGCTCTTTGGGTTCAAAAGGCTTGGCAAGATAATCGTCCGCTCCCGCCTCGAGCCCCGAAATCCGGTCATCGGTTTCGGCTTTGGCGGTCAGCAACATAATCGGCGTGGTGATCGTTTGGCGCAGGTCACGGCACAAGGAAACACCGTCCTCGCCCGGCATCATCACATCCAGAACGATCAGGTCAAATTCGAGCCCAGACAAAATGCGGCGCGCATGTGCAGCGTCACGCGCGGTGGTCACTAAGAAACCATTGCGGACCAAAAATTTACGCAGGAGGCTGCGAATGCGTTCGTCGTCATCGACAATAAGTAGATGTGCATCGTCAGCCTTCATTCCGTTCTTTCCTTCATCGCCTCAAAATGGTGACGTGTCTGATCGTCCATCATCGCCTCCAACACCTGCCGAAACCCGGCCACGGCATCCGGCCCAACCTTGCGATAAGCCGCCCGCATCCGGTCGCGTTGTGCGTCCGACAATGCACGTTCCAATACCGCCCCTTCAGCCGTTAAGTGCAAATGCCGTTCGCGTTTGTCTTTTTGGCCGACAGTGCTAGCCACCAAACCGTCTTCTATCAATGTACGCAACACACGATTCAGCGATTGTTTTGTAACACCAAGAATAGAAAGGAGATTATTTACCGTCGTTCCGGGGCTGCGATGAATAAAATGGATCGCGCGGTGATGTGCGCGCCCGTATGACTTCTCAGCCAAAATCCGGTCTGGATCAGCAGTAAAGCCGCGGTAGGCAAAAAACATTGCCTCGATCCCTTTGCGCAACTGTTCATCAGTCAGGAATAATAGGCTTTGCCCTGTCTGTGCCTGCGGTCCGTCACTCATGCGCTTTCCCCCTCGCGTTTGGGTCACAATACGTCAGCTTTATTGACATTCCAAGAATCAACCGCTAGCGAATTCCCGAAAATACGCAATATAATGTCCAATTCGGACCTATTGTCGTAATAAATGCAAATTCTATGGGAGGCAACGATGGGCGCTGCATATGATGATCGTGACGGTAAAATCTGGATGGACGGCCAATTGGTCGAATGGCGCGATGCCAATGTCCACATCCTCACACATGCTATGCACTACGCGTCTTCCGTCTTTGAAGGCGAACGTTGCTACGAGGGCAAGATCTTCAAATCAGTGGAGCATTCAGAGCGCCTGATCAAATCTGGTGAACTGCTGGATATGGAAATCCCTTATTCCGTTGCAGAAATCGAAAAGGCCAAATACGACGTGCTCGCAGCCAACGGCTGGACCGACGCCTATGTGCGCGTTGTTGCATGGCGTGGCGCTGGCGAAGATATGGGTGTCGCATCCAACAAAAACCCGGTGCGCATGGCCGTTGCCGCATGGGAATGGGGTGCGTATTACGGCGACGCAAAGATGAAGGGTGCTAAGCTCGACATCGCGAAATGGAAACGACCGTCGCCCGAAACAATCCCAACTGCCGCCAAGGCCGCCGGTCTTTATATGATCTGCACCATGTCCAAACACGCTGCCGAAGCCAAAGGATGTTCGGATGCGCTGTTCATGGATTATCGCGGCTATGTCGCCGAAGCGACGGGTGCGAACATCTTTTTCGTAAAAGGTGGCGAGGTCCACACCCCCGATCCGGATGCGATTCTAAACGGGATCACCCGCCAGACCGTTATCGATATGCTCGAAGCCAAAGGGATCAAGGTGCACGTCCGCCGCATCATGCCTGAAGAACTGGCCGATTTCGAACAGTGCTGGCTGACAGGCACGGCCGCCGAAGTTACCCCCGTTGGACAAATCGGTGACTACACATTCGAGGTCGGCGCGCTCACCCGTGAAATCGCGCAGGAATACGAACAGCTCGTACGCGCCTAAGATTGCCACTGTTTTGGCGCGCGGTAAGCGTGCGTCAAGCCATCGCCACCGCGCTGCCGCACGCGCCGCTGTAAGGTCAGGCTTTGCGGCTTTGGTCCGCGGCTGTGCGCGACAGCAAGCAAGCGTTTTGTCGTGATTTCGGTGGGTTGATCAGGTTTATCCAACAGATGTTTCATCTTTGATTCCTCCGTCATAGACAGCCACTATACCACATTTCTGCTCTGAAGGCGCTGAAAACAGCGACGCCTTGAGATGTTACAATGATCACATTTCAAATATTTGTCGCCTTCACGCCAGCCTTTCATTTGTTGATGCAATATAAGAGACCGCGTAATCAGTGCCGTGTATCAATGAATCAACCGTTATCTAAGCCCAGCTCGGGCCAATCTTTTGGTCTCTCGCAATCCGAAAACGCAATCAGACGTGTCCTAAAAGGCGCCCCTCAAGATCTATGGCTTGATACCATCAGACGGGCGCGGTTCGCGTCACATAACTCGCTCATTTCTTGGATGCTGTGCCAGCCAGAATGCGATTTCGCGGTTGCTGTCCATGCCTTCTATCGCAGCAATCCAGCGCAGTATCTCGATACGCCGATCGCAGTGCCGCCACACCCCAGTTCAGACCAAATTTTTGCACGGTGCCTGATCAATTGGGATACCGGATATTTCCGCACCCATCGGCTGAAGGTCGAGGAATGTGATGCACCGCTGCGACAGATTTCGCGGATACATCAAAAGGTTATCGCACGTCAGCGTGGGTCATTACCGTTTCGCATCCCATTACGTTTTCTGGATCCCAAAGGCGGAAAACCGTTACAGCTCTCTGAAAACCTGAATCCCGAAAACGCCCCGGACCTTTGGGCCATGTATGCAGATGCGCGGCTAGATGTGCCCAGCGCGGCACCCGGATTCACACGAAAATTTTCGGGGATCATGCGCAAGATTTCGCGACGCTAGCTGCCGACGTTACCCGTGGCTTTGCGTTGCTGCGCGCGCTTGAGCCCCAAGCGTTGTTCGCGCCAGATAATCAAAACACCCGCCAGAATGACCACTGCCGCGCCCAAAATCATTGTGTGGGTCGGGACTTCGTCAAAGATAAAATAGCCGATTCCCAAGGCCAGAATCATAGAGCTGTAATCGAAGGGCGCGACAAGCGACGCATCCGCAAAACGGTAGCTTGAGGTCAAAAATATCTGCCCCATGCCGCCCAGAAGACCCGCCAAAACCAGCATCGCCGCTGCGGCGGCGGAGGGTAGCACCCACCCCCAAGGAATCGTCAACAGCGAGAGCAGCGCCGAGGTAATACTAAACCAAAATACGATCGCAGCCGTGCCTTCGGTCGCGACTAGTTTACGCACAAACACCTGTGCCAAAGCCGCCATAACCGCCCCCATAAGCACGACAACCGCGCCCAATGTTTCCGATATGCCCATTGACGCGCCCACTGACAGCCGTGGCGACAGTACGATCAAAACCCCAACCATCCCCAATGCCACCGCTGACAATCGGAAAATGCCAACCTGTTCGTTCAGAAACATCGCCGCGAACACGACCACCAATAGCGGGGCCGCATAGCCAATGGCCGTCACTTCAGGCAAAGGAAAAAGACCCAGCCCCGTAAACCCGAGGCCCATGGCTGTTGTGCCGATCAATCCACGCCAAAAATGCCCCATTGGGTTGGCAGTCTTCCAACCGTTTTTCAGCTCTCCTCGCAGAGCGAGCCAGCCCAAAATAATTGGGATTGCGAAAAATGATCGAAAGAACACCGCTTCGCCCGGTGGCACCTGTGATGACGCAGCTTTGATCAGGCTCGCCATGCCCATAAACATGCATACCGACAGTACCTTAAGAAGAATTCCGCGCAGTGGCTGCATGTTTGTATCCTTTTGGGCACCTTAGGGCCGATCCCCAACACAATGAAGCCTTTATTGCTTGCTATCGCTCGGCGTTAAGATATCCGATACGAAGTCACAATAAGAAGCACCTCATGCCCAAAGATAACACAACCGTACCCAATTCAAATGCCCGCGATTGGGTACGTATTTTGGCCAGCTACCGCGAGCCAAACAGCCTGCGTAGCAGCCTTGAACTCGCGATTAGCTTTGTTCCATTTGTGGGGCTTTGGGTGCTTGCCTGTTGGGTCGCCCAATACAGCTATTTCGCGGCATTCCTGATCTCGGCTCTGAACGGATGCTTTCTGCTGCGTCTGTTTTGCATTCAACACGACTGCGGGCACGGGTCGTTCTATGGCAACCGCACCGTCAGCGATTGGATTGGGCGTGTTTTGGGTGTCGTCACGCTGACCCCATACGATGTCTGGCGGCGCACACATTCGATTCACCACAGCCATGCGGGCGATCTTGATCACCGGGGCATTGGTGATGTGATGACATTGACGGTCGAAGAATACCACCAGCGTACACCCTTTGGTCGCTTTATGTACCGCGCATATCGGCATCCGCTTGTGATGTTTGGGCTTGGTCCGACCTACCTGTTTCTTTTGCAAAACCGCCTGCCACTTGGCTTGATGGATCAGGGCAAAAAATATTGGATTAGCGCGATGGGCACCAATGCGGCGATCCTCGCAGCCCTAAGCATTATTGTGTACTTTGGCGGTTTCCAGGCACTGTTCCTCGTTTTCCTGCCGACAACGTTGATCGCTGCCTCTGTTGGGGTTTGGCTGTTTTACGTCCAGCACCAGTTCGAAACGACGCATTGGGAGCATGAAGAAGATTGGCAACTACACGAGGCCGCGCTGTACGGAAGTTCACACTATGATCTACCGCCGATCTTACGCTGGTTCACCGCCAATATCGGCATTCACCACGTGCACCATCTTTATAGCCGCATTCCATTCTACCGCCTAACAGAAGTTCTGCGCGACCACGAAGAATTGGTCGAGGTTAGCCGCATGACCATTCTAGAAAGCTTGAAATGTGCGAGCCTAGATCTTTGGGACGAAAAGAAACGCCGGTTGGTTTCATTCGCCGCTGCGCGCCGAAACGCCGCCTAATTGATCCAACGCCCAGCGCGCCGCATCGGCAACTGTTGGATCAGGATCATCAATCAATTGGGCGACCGCATCCGTTAGGCCGGGGTCGCCCGAATTGCCTATGGCATAGGCCACATTGCGCACAAAGCGGTCCCGCCCAATCCGTTTGATCGGGGACCCCGAAAACCGCGCGCGAAATGCGGTATCATCCAGTCTCGCAAGCTCTGCCAGCGGCGGGGCAATCAGATCTTCACGCGCCGCATAACGGGCATCGCGTCCTTCGCGCGCGAATTTGTTCCACGGGCAGACACCCAAACAATCATCGCACCCGTAAATCCGGTTACCCATGAGGCCACGTAGTTCGGCGTAAACAGGCCCTTTATGTTCAATCGTCAGATAAGAAATACAGCGTCGCGGGTCGAGCTGATAGGGTGCCGGAAAAGCCGACGTTGGACAGACATCAAGACAGGCGGTGCAATTGCCGCAATGGCTGACCTCGGGCGTGTCCGGTTCTAGTGCAACCGTCGTAAAAATAGCGCCCAAAAAGAACCACGATCCCAGGTCGCGCCCCAAGACATTGGTGTGTTTTCCCTGCCAGCCAAGCCCAGCGGCCTGCGCCAATGGTTTTTCCATCACCGGGGCGGTATCAACAAAGACCTTAATCTGCGCGTCCGGCACCTGTTCAATCAACCAGCGCCCTACCCGTTTGAGCCGTTTTTTGACGATATCATGATAATCGCGCCCTTGTGCATAAACGCTAATCGCTGCGCGGTCTGGCTGTTCAAGCACCGCAAGCGGGTCGTGTTCCGGCGTATAGGGTTCGGCCAGCATGATCACTGATTTTGCTTCGGGCCAAAGCGCGGCGGGGTTACCGCGCCAATGCATACGTTCAGCCATCCATGCCATTTGCCCGTGCATGTCGGCAGCGACAAAATTTGCCAAACGCTCCGCTATTTCAGGTACCGCATCGGGGCGGCAAATACCAACTTTGGCGAACCCGGCCTTTTGGGCGTAGGTGATCAGGCGTTCTTTCACGCCCGATTAAAAATCAAGATCAGCGTAATGTGCCGCCGGTTGGAAACCAGGCACCTCATCAGCAAGTAGCGACCGAAACGCCGGGCGCGATTTGATCTTTGCGTACCAATCTTTGACAACCTCGGATCGGTTCCAATCGACATCGCTGGTATAATCAAGACAGGATAAATGCGCCGCGGCTGCGAAATCTGCCATGGTCATTTCATTGCCCGCCAGCCAACGACGATCTTCTAGAAGATAGGCCATGTAATCGAGATGGTATTTGATCGCGCGCGCGCCCGCTTTGACGTTCGCGCTATCGGGATAGCCCGTGCCCATCACCTTGCGGTAAACCCGTTCACCGATCAGTTTGCTGGTGACTTCGTGGTAGAACTTATCGTCGAACCAGCCGACAATCCGGCGCGCTTCGTAACGTGCATCAATATCTTTGGGCAAAAGCGCGGGCATCGGAAATTTTTCTTCGAGATATTCGCAAATCGCTGCACTATCGGCCATCGTCCGGCCATCCATTTTGAGAACGGGGATTTTCCCCGCCGGATTTCGGCGCAAAAAATCAGCGTCCTGTTCCCAATAACGTTCTTCGACAAGACCGACTTCGATCTTCTTTTCAGCAAGACAAAGCCGCACTTTGCGCGAAAACGGGGACAACGGATAATGGAACAGGGTGTTCATGACGGGCTCACAAATCGGTTTTCCTCTCAATGCAACATGGAACGCCCCGATTCAATGGTTGGATCAGTTTTCGAAACAATCCGCGCGGCCATCCGCCGCGATTGTGCGCGCCCCGCTGATAATTGCAGAGGTGCGTTGGCGCACATAAGGGCTTGGGTTCGAGGCAGAACGCGATTTGGGCGCCGGCAAGATCGCAGCAAGGCGCGCAGCTTGTGTTGCGCTCAGGTTGGCGGCATCAACGCCAAAATAATGTCGCGCCGCCGCTTGCACGCCAAACACGCCTTCGTCGAATTCAGCAATGTTCAAATAGATCTCAAGGATGCGGCGTTTGGTCCAAACCGCTTCGGACAATGGCGTCCAAAGAGCCTCCATCGCTTTGCGCAGCCAGCTACGGCCGTGCCATAGATAGGCATTTTTGATCACCTGCTGAGAAATCGTCGATGCGCCGCCACGCCCGCTTTCCATCGCCGCGCGAATGGCGTCCACATCAAGCCCCCAATGCAGACAGAAATTTGCATCCTCTGCCGCCACAGCCGAGCGCGCCATCACTGGCGCGATCTGTTCCATTGGGGTCCAATCGTATTTAATTGACCCAACCCGTGATCGTTCATTCAACATGTAAGGCGTTATCGGCGGCGGCACGACGGCGTAAATCAGCGTGGCCAAAAGCACCAAACCAAGCGCCGCAAAACACGCGCCCCAAACAACGCGGCACAGCTTACGCCAAGCCTGTGCAATCACGCTGGGTTGGGTTTTGCGGGGGCTGCGTTTTTTTGGTGCAGCTTTCTTTTTGGGTGTCTTTTTACGCTCTGCCATCAGGACCATAAGCCATGCAGAGAGCCGCTTGGTCAACCCTTGCGCATAGATGGATGGCTAGTTCTGTGGTGTTATACGCGCGGATGAAAGCGGAATTTCGCTAGTGCCTTCACGAACAAGGCCAACACGCAGACGTGCGCCCGTTTCCTTGTCGTGCAGTGCAATTGCTGACGCCCCATCGCGCAACTCCTCATCCCCCCATTGCATAAGCGCCAACAACGTCAAACCAAGCGATTGCCCGCGTGACGTCAAGCGGTACCCATAGCGCGTCCGCTCTCCTGCCTCGCGGTATGGCATACGCTCGAGCACATCAGCTTCCGTCAATCGTTTGAGCCTCTGGGTCAGCACTGAGCGCGGAATGCCGATATCGTCACGCATGTCTTCATAACGCATCACACCGTAGAACGCCTCTCGGATGATCAGCATCGTCCAACGATCTGACAATATTTCGAGCGCGCATGCTGCACCGCATTGCGCCATCGGTACCGGAGCATTGCGCCGTATAGAATTTCCAACACCTGAATTTGACATACAGTTTCAGCCTCGCTATCCACACCTGAGTTCAAAATAAGGTTTCAGAAAATGACTGCAATATCAATTCTACTCATCTTCAAAATCGGGTTCACATTTGTGACGGTAATTATGCCGTTCATGCTTTTCTCACAACTAAAACTGGAAACGCTAACATCAAGCAGCGTCGCCACGACAACCCTGTTTCGGCTTTATGGCACTTCAACAATCTCACTGTTGATTTTATATGGCTGGGGCATTTGGCAGGCCCAATCAGGTGCAATGCCGTGGATCGTTGTTTGCGTCGGCATCTTTTCGAACCTCACCGCACCTGCAGTGATCTTTTTTACCAGCGCAGGTAAGCAACAACGTATCTTAGGCGCAATTTACGGGGCAATTGGGGTCGGCCTGATTGGTTTCGCGATATTTCCGACCGCCGCGCTCTATAGCGTTTTTTAGGAAAAACGCCCCGCCAGCTTGTCGGGGCGTTCTAGTCTTACTCAGCAGGAATCGCCGCGTTTTCGATGCTTAGCGGGTGCTTGAGATGTACGAGCATCTCTTTGGGGCAAATCTGGACAAAATTGTCCTTTTCCAATTCCCAATGCTGCAAGATTTCAGCGGCTTTGCGACTGCCAGTCTCTGCGCCATGACGTTCGATCAGGGATTTCAACTGATCAACCCAATGGTCCACAGTGACGGGGTTCGTCACCAATGTTTCCATGTTGATCAGATCAGCGGCCTCGCCTTTGGGGTCATAAAGATAGGCCATACCGCCCGTCATACCGGCCCCAAAGTTGGCACCGATAGACCCAAGGATCACAGCCAGACCGCCAGTCATGTATTCACAACCATTGGTCCCGCAGCCTTCAATCACGACTGTCGCGCCCGAATTTCGCACGGCAAACCGTTCACCCGCGCGTCCGGCGGCGAACAGATAACCGTCGGTCGCCCCATAAAGAACCGTGTTCCCGATGATCGTGTTTTCGGCCGCAACCAGCGGGCTGACCATCGGCGGGCGCACAACGACTGTACCGCCTGACAGACCCTTACCAACATAGTCGTTGGCATCGCCTGATACTTCAAGCTTAAGCCCCGGTGCAGCAAATGCCCCCAGTGATTGCCCGGCAGAGCCGCGCAGTTTCACCGTCAGATGGTCAGGTTGCAGATCGTTACGCATACCAAAGTTTTTGACGATATGGCTAGACGTACGTGTACCGATGGTCCGCAGTGTGTTTTGCACTGCGTAATCCAACTGCATCTTTTCGCCCTCTTCCAAGAAACGTGCCGCATCTTTGACGATCTGCGCATCCAGCGTGTCATCAACAGCATTGCGTGGCTTGTTCCGGTCATAGGTGATCTTTTCTGCCCCATCGACAGTGATCAACATCGGGTTCAGGTCAAGATCATCCAAATGCGCCGAGCCACGGCTAACCTGTGTGAGCAAATCAGCACGTCCAATCACTTCGTCCAAGGAACGCGCACCGATGCTGGCCAGAATTTCGCGCACTTCGGTCGCGTAGAACGTGATCAGGTTCACGACCTTATCAGCGTTGCCTGTGAATTTGTCACGCAGGGCTTGGTCTTGGGTACAGACGCCAACCGGACATGTGTTCGACTGACACTGGCGGACCATGATACAGCCCATCGCGATCAGCGCGGCGGTACCGATACCGTATTCTTCGGCACCCAGCATCGCGGCCATGACAATGTCACGACCTGTGCGCAAGCCGCCATCGGTCCGCAGCGTGATGCGTTCGCGCAGGTTGTTCATTGCCAGCACTTGATGGGCTTCGGTCAGGCCCATTTCCCATGGCAAACCTGCATATTTGATCGACGTACCCGGTGATGCACCTGTGCCGCCGTTGTGACCCGAAATCAGGATTACATCGGCCTTGGCCTTGGCCACACCAGCGGCAATCGTGCCAACGCCGGACGCCGCAACCAGCTTCACAGTGACCTTACAGATCGGGTTGATCTGTTTGAGATCATAGATCAGCTGCGCGAGGTCTTCGATTGAATAGATATCGTGGTGCGGCGGCGGTGAAATCAGCGTTACGCCTTTGGTCGAATGGCGCAGCTTGGCGATCAAGTCGGTGACCTTCATACCGGGTAGCTGGCCGCCCTCGCCGGGTTTGGCACCTTGGGCAACTTTGATTTCCAGCTCTTCGCAGGCCAGAAGGTATTCGGCTGTTACGCCAAAGCGACCCGAAGCGACCTGCTTAATCTTGGCCGATGCGTTATCGCCGTTTGGTTCTGGTGTGAAATCATCAGGGCTTTCGCCACCTTCACCAGAATCCGATTTCGCGCCGATGCGGTTCATCGCGATGGACAAGGTCCGGTGTGATTCAGGTGACAGCGCGCCCAAAGACATGCCGGGCGTCACGAAACGCTTACGGATTGCGGTGATGCTTTCGACCTCTTCAATCGGCACAGGTTTTGCCATCGGTTTGATCGCCAAAAGATCGCGCAGGTGGATCGGCGGGTTGGCTTGCATAGATTTACTGTACTGCTGCCACATCGCATAGGAGGCGTTGTTACAGGCCGCTTGCAGCATATGCATTGTCTGCGCTTCCCAGGCATGCTTTTCACCCGAACGCCGCGCCTTATAGAAGCCCCCGATTGGCAGAATGTCTGACGGGTTTTTCCAACCACGTGCGTGTACTTCTTCGACTTTGGTTTGGATACCGCTGGTACCGATGCCCGAAATGCGGCTTTGCATACCGGGGAAGAATTCAGCGACCATCGCACGGGATAGGCCCACCGCCTCAAAGTTCAGACCACCACGGTAAGACGACAGAACCGAAATCCCCATCTTGGCCATAATTTTCAAAAGACCCGCATCAACCGCCTTGCGGTAACGGCCCACGGCCTCGGCCAAGGTGCCATCAACCAACCCGCGCTCAAGGCGGTTGGCGATCGAATCTTGGGCCAAATAGGCGTTTACAGTGGTCGCGCCACAGCCGATCAAAACCGCAAAGTAATGCGGATCGATACATTCGGCGGACCGCACGTTGATTGAGCAGAATGTCCGTAAACCTTTGCCCGTCAGGCCCGAATGCACCGCAGATGTCGCAAGGATCATCGGCATTGGCACGCGGTCAACGTTTTGGTGTTGGTCGGTCAGCACAAGGTGCCCCGCGCCCGAACGCACCGCATCTTCAGCTTCGTCGCGGATACGCTGAAGCCCCGCGGACAACGCACCGCGACCTTCTGAGAATGTACAATCGATAAAGGCCACATTACCGCCAAAGCGGCTGACCATTTCATCAAATTCGCCGTTGGACACAAATGGGCTTTCCAGCACAAGAATCTCGGCTTGGGACGAGTTTTCGTCCAGCACGTTTTTCAAGTTACCAAACCGGGTTTTCAACGACATCACACGTGTTTCACGCAGACTGTCAATCGGCGGGTTGGTGACTTGGCTAAAGTTCTGGCGGAAGAAATGCGATAGTGGGCGATAAACGCTCGAAAGCACGGCAGACGGGGTGTCATCCCCCATCGACGCGATCATTTCTTTGCCATCTTCGGCCATCGGCGCAAGCACCTGTTCGAGGTCCTCGATAGAGTAACCGGCCGCGACCTGACGTTGGCGTAGATCAGCCCCATCAAACAACGTGACTTCGGGTACATCCCCCATGACCCCCGTCAGATCGACAACTTTTTCAATCCAGTCACCAAATGGCTGCGCGCCAGAAAGCACGTTCTTCATTTCGGTGTCGTGGTAAAGTTTACCTTCGGCCATATCGACGGCAATCATTTGACCGGGTCCAAGCGCACCCTTTTCGACAACTGTCGCTTCGTCAATCGGAACCATCCCAACCTCGGAACCCGCAATCAGCAACCCATCACCTGTCACGACATAGCGCAACGGACGCAGACCGTTACGGTCAAGACCGCCACACACCCAGCGCCCATCGGTCATTGCTAGTGCAGCAGGGCCATCCCATGGCTCCATCACGGCATTGCAATAGGCATACATATCCTGCCACGCCTGCGGCATATCTGAGGCTTGCTGCGCCCATGCTTCAGGGACGAGCATTGTTTTGGCCATTGGGGCATTGCGTCCCGCACGCACAAGGACCTCAAAAACAGAGTCTAAAGCAGACGAATCCGATGCACCCGATGGGATAATCGGTTTGATATCTTCCGCTTTGTCCCCAAACGCGCCAGAAGCCATGCGTATTTCATGGGACTTCATCCAGTTGACGTTACCCTTTAGCGTGTTGATCTCGCCGTTATGGGCCAACATGCGGAACGGCTGCGCCAAGGACCACTGCGGGAATGTGTTGGTTGAATAGCGCTGGTGATAAATCGCAAAGGCGGATTCAAACCGTTCATCCATCAGATCAGGATAGAATTCGGCAACCTGTTCAGCCAGCATCATACCTTTATAGATAATCGAACGGCACGACAGCGAACAAATATAGACACCGTTGATCTGCGCGGCAGCAGCAGCTTTTTCGATGCGGCGACGGATAATATACAGCTCACGTTCGAACTGTTCATCGTCAATGTCCTTTTCGCAACGGATCAGGATTTGTTCGATTTCCGGGCGGGTCGCATTTGCCTTTTCACCCAAGCATTCAGTGTTCACCGGCACATGGCGCCAGCCATAAATATAGTGACCAAGGCGCAGCACCTCGGATTCAACGATCGTGCGGCATGCCTCTTGCGCACCAAAATCGGTACGCGGCAGGAACACCTGACCGACAGCGATTTTTTCGCCATCTTCAGGCTCGTGCCCGGTGCGCCGGATTTGATCTTGAAAGAACGGGCCGGGGATTTGCACGTGAATACCGGCGCCATCACCTGTTTTGCCGTCCGCGTCGACAGCACCACGGTGCCAAATTGCCTTAAGCGCATCAATGCCGTTTTCCACGACCCCGCGCGAGGCTGTGCCGTCGATGGCAACCACAAGGCCAACACCGCATGACGAATGTTCGTCTTCGTCAGCATAAAGACCGTTTTCGGTCATCCATTTACGCTTTGCTTCTTCAGCCGCGACCCAAGCTTGATCATAGGTGGTCATAGGTAGTCTCCTCAGAAAATGGTGCGGATGATAACGCAACGCCGCAGCCATGTTTGGGCCGCGTGCTTAGAAAACCCGGCTCGCCGGGAAAGATGAATTCGATGGGGCGTTCATCAAAGGGCTCTTCGCCAGCCGATGATTTGGTTACGCCCGTACCGCCGAAGAACCGACGCCATTCGGGGCTGATCGTTTCGTTGCCACGTGTCGACCAAATTACGGTGCCATCAGGCGCAGAAGCAGTGATTTCAAATGCCGTTTCCAACAACGTCACACCATCAATGGTCACTTCACGCCCTGTCAGGCGGTCGGTTCCTACATAGTGGGTCGCACCAAACCGATCTGTGTCGGTATAAAAATCATAGTGATCCACACCATTGGCTAGCAGTTCGGAAAACGATGCTGGGTCTGCAGCATCTGGCAAAAGCCACTTGTTATACCCGTCACGAGGGTAAAAACTGCTGATCCATTGCGCTTCTGCATCAATGACGCTTAGGAAAGTCATTCCCTGCTCGTCCAGCGTCACGCGCTGCTGATGGCCTTCTGGATCTGTATCACATGTAAAAAGATGCTCGACTTCACAGCTTGCGTTCTGGGTTGTCACATAGGCGGTACACCCCGGCGGCAGACTAAACGTCGCCGGTCCGGTTTGTGCCGTAGCAGGGCTGGCCGCAATCAAGAGAAGCGCCGCCATTTTCATGGTTGGAAACTCGCTTCGATTTCATTGCATTCATAAACAGGTTGATCCGCAAAGAATCCCGGTTCGCCCGGATAGATAAATTCAACGGGTGACATATCGGTGATCTGATCAGGGCTTTCATCAAGCCAAGATTCACCAAAAAAGAACAGGCGATGCTTTTTGCTGACGTATTGGCGACCGCTGCTTGCGTCCAGTACGTTGCCATCATCGTCCAGAGTTTGGCCCTGGAATTCTGTCTGCAACAGTTCCTCGCCATCGATTTCATAGGCGATCCCGGTCAGCATATCAAAGCCGACATTGCGTTCGGGGCCATCTTCTGTTTCGATGGTGAAATCCCACGTATCAATGTCGTTCGCGAATAGTTCAGTCAAGGAAGCTGGATCCGCAACCGGTTCGCGCAAATAATCATCACCCAGTACCGAATAGGTTTCCATCCACTGGAATTCACTATCAACCCGCTGCACGCTAAACACGCCGCCCTGACCGATCAAGGCGATCCATTGGTCACCGGGATTGTCGGCCTCGCAGGTCCAAACATTCACCATGACGCAGCCCTTTTGCTGCACAGTCAGCTTGGCCTCACAGCCTTCGGGTGCGGCAAAGCTTTGCTGCGCAGCGGCGGGGCTGGCCAGCGCCAAGAGCGCAAGGGTCATCAGGAACTTCATCATGTCTTAACCTTTCAGGTCAGTATGGTGAGAAAATGAATTACTCGGCAGCGACTGACGCGGCCTCGTTCAGGTAGTCCAAAATCGCGGTAGCACAGTCGCGTCCGTCGCGGATCGCCCAAACAACAAGCGATGCACCACGCACGATATCACCTGCGGCGAAAACGCCATCAAGGCTGGTTGCACCGGTTTCGTATTCAGCCTTCACCGTACCCCAACGGGTCACTTCCAGCCCATCGACACCCCAAAGTTTCGGTAGATCCTCGGGCGAGAAACCAAGCGCCTTAATCACAAGGTCAGCGGGTTCAACGTAATCTGCACCTTCGATGACTTCAGGGGCCTGACGGCCAGTGGCGTCCGGCGCGCCAAGACGCATCTTTTGCACCTTCACACCAGTTACAGCGTCGCCTTCGAACCCATCTGGCGCAGCAAGCCAGACAAATTCTACGCCTTCTTCTTCAGCGTTCTGAACTTCACGTTGCGATCCGGGCATATTGGCGCGGTCACGGCGGTACAAGCATTTCACGCTTTCAGCGCCTTGACGGATTGATGTGCGCACACAGTCCATCGCGGTGTCGCCACCACCAATCACAACCACGCGTTTGCCTGCAGCGTTTAATTCACCGCTTTCAAATTCGGGAACAACATCACCAAACCCGTGGCGGTTGCTGACGGTCAAGAAATCAATCGCGTTGACGATACCGTCGGCATCTGAATCCGGAAGATCACGGGTTTTATAAACACCTGTCGCAATCAGCACTGCATCATGCTTGCCGCGGATTGCGTCAAACGACAGATCTTCGCCGACGTTGCAATTCAAAACGAATTCAACGCCGCCATCTTCAAGCTGCGCCATGCGTTTCATGACAACGTCTTTTTCCAGCTTAAAGCCGGGAATACCGTAAGTCAGCAAACCGCCACCGCGATCATAGCGGTCATAAACAGTGACCTGCACGCCTTGGCGGCGCAGAATGTCAGCCGCAGCCAAACCACCGGGGCCTGCCCCGATGATACCAACGCTTTCGCTGCGTTCCGTGCGGGGCGCGATGGGTTTCACCCAACCTTCTTCAAACGCGGTATCCGTGATATATTTTTCAACCGACCCAATTGTCACTGTGCCATGACCGGATTGTTCAATCACACAGTTGCCTTCGCACAGGCGATCTTGTGGGCAAATGCGGCCACAAATTTCGGGGAACGTATTGGTCGCCTGACTGATTTCATAGGCTTCTTGCAGACGACCTTCGGCGGTCAGACGCAGCCAATCGGGAATATTGTTGTGCAGCGGGCAATGCGCCTGACAATAGGGCACACCACATTGGGAACAGCGGCTGGCTTGCTCGGCGGCTTTCGCTGTCGCAAACTCGGCATAGATTTCGCCAAAATCCTGTTTACGCAGATTGGGCGGACGCTTTTGTGGCATCTCGCGGTCTACGTCAGTAAATTTTAGCATCTTTTGGCCAGCCATCCGCTGTCCTCCCATATTACAGAGCGAACCGCCTTGTAGAACAGGATGAAAAAAAAGAAAAGGCAGTATTATTGACCTATATTAAAAAAATTCTCGCACTTCTGCAGATTTCCGCAGTGGTACTCTGGATTTTAGGTCCGTATCGAACTTAATTACATCCTTTCCCCAGCGATGCATCAGGTTAGGTTGTGAAAAATGCGAATCGCAGGCAGGCTAAAATGACGACTTTCAATCTTTTACTTGTGGCGCTGATCCAAGGTGTAACAGAGTTTCTGCCTGTTTCATCTTCGGGTCATTTGATCCTTCTGCCTTCTCTTACCGGGCTTGATGATCAGGGGCAGATTATCGATGTGGCAGCACATGTTGGCACACTGCTTGCCGTGATCTTGTATTTTCGGGCTGATGTTTGGCTTGCGACACAAGGGCTACTGCGGGTGATACAAGGCAAGATCGACACCCAAGGCGCGCGGCTTGCACTGGGCTTGATCGTCGCGACCATTCCGGTGATCCTATTTGGTCTCTTCCTCAAACTGACCGGCCTATCCGATCAAATGCGTAGAATCGCGGTGATTGGGTGGACTATGACGATCTTTGGGCTGGTTCTGTATTGGGCAGATCAAAACGGAGCAACCGAAAAAACTGCCGATGACTGGACCCTTATTGACGCGATCAAGATGGGCGTATGGCAAGCGGTCGCATTAATCCCAGGTACGTCACGGTCAGGCATCACGATTACCGCCGCACGGTTTCTAGGCTATACACGTTCAGAGGCGGCGCGCATTTCGATGCTGATGTCGATCCCAACGATTATTGCATCCGCAAGCTTGCTTGGGCTTGATCTGGTTGGAACCACAGATATCGGTGCATTACGCGATATTGCCTTGGTCGCTGGCATGTCATTTGTCGCGGCACTGGTCGCGCTGACCTTAATGATGCGCCTGTTACGCGCAGTCAGTTACACGCCCTATGTCATCTACCGATTAGGTTTGGGCGTGCTGCTGCTGTGGATCGCCTATACTTAGGCTTTTAGATTTTTGGCTGATTCTTTGATCGCGTCATACTGACCTGACGGGCGGAAACGCCACAAGTAGTCAGGCAGCACCGCATCAAGCGAAGTCGGCTGAATGCCAAAGCTGTCCAAACCATTCACACCGGTGACAACATTATCGACGGTCAGGCTCTTTACTTGATCCTTGGTGATTGGCCCTTTGACCAAGCCAAGCGACAATGTCCGGCCAACACCAAACCCCCACGCCATCATGCGGGCAATTCCGAAAGGAATATTCACAACCAGGCGACGGCGGCGAACGACGGTCAGCATCTTCGAGATCAGGCCACGCATGGTCAGCACATCAGGACCGCCTAGTTCGTAAACGCCAGCCTCGGCATCACCCATCACGGCCTTGGCGGCAGCGGCAGCGACATCATCGACGTAAACCGGCTGGAAACGCGTATCAGCACCGATGATCGGCAAGACCGGACCCAAGCGCGACATGCCTGCAAACCGGTTAAAGAATGTGTCTTCAGGCCCAAACACAATGGAGGGGCGCAAAATCACGGCACCAGGGAAATGCTGTTTAACCGCAGCTTCACCCGCGGCTTTGGTACGGCCGTATTCGCTTGGTGCGTCTTCATCTGCGCCAATGGCCGACACATGCGCCATACGGGAAACATTCAGCTCTGTCGCGATGCGCGCAATACGTTCAGCACCTTCGGCATGCACCGCGTCAAAAGTGTTTTTTCCAACTTCGTCCAAGAGGCCCACACAGTTTACAACGGCATCAGCACCCTCAGCGGCGGCAGCAACGCTGGCATCGTCACGGATATTGCAAAAGATCGGCTCTACCTGCCCAACAACACCGTAGGGGCGCACGAACATCGCCTCATTCACGGTACGGACCGCAACGCGGACGCGCCATCCCTCAAGAGCCATGCGTCGGGCGATATAGCGCCCCACAAAACCCGAACCGCCGAAAATGGTGACTAGCTTAGACATGGCTTGGCCTCGTTGCTTGTTTCGCCCGGTTTACCCGGCCACCCAAGGCCAGACAAGACGCATTTGAAAGGAATCTGCATCACGCTCCCGCTTGGTCGCAATTTTGAGGTCGAATCGCGTTGACAGTGTCCCCATCCCGCCTTACATCGCCCCCACGACACCTGCCCAGGTGGCGGAATGGTAGACGCGCCAGCTTCAGGTGCTGGTGTCTGTATGGACGTGGAGGTTCGAGTCCTCTCCTGGGCACCACTTTTCATTTAAAAACAATAAATTAAAGATAGTATTCGTAATTTGTTCGTGATTGTGAAAAATTTCTTGGTGATAATATTTGGAAAACGCCGAAATTGACGTCTACTGCCGATGCGGCAGGTATATCGTAGTTTACTGTGCTGATCATCCAGAGCTATCCGCCACAGAAATCAAGGACCAGCTGCGATGCGCATCGTGTGGCGCTACGAACCCAGATATCAGAATTCGGAACTGGCAACCCAATTGAGGCACAGCCGGAAGGGCATCCGATCTTCACGCGCCGGGTTCGGTTCATGCAAAAACATCTGAAAGATCAAGCTTGGCGTATGACGCATGTGCGTAGTGGCCCGTCTCATCAATATACGCGATCAGGCAGCCGTCCGCATTAATAGCTTCTTTCACCGTTGAGTTCAGAGCAGGCCAGCCCCAGCGCCCATCGAACGCCTCCGCCACCTTACAGGCCTGCCCCGCTGATACCTTCAAAAATTGCCCCATTACTTATCTCCAATCGTGTTTTCTGCTTCACACATGGAGCAGACGTCTGCGATGTGAAGCCCCGCGCGGCAGATATATTGATCAAATCAAAAGAAAGGTTAGAACTGTCGTGAACGGCCCATACCTGCCATTCGCTCATAGAACGGTATGCTGCGATGCGGCCCTTCGAACCGGACATTCGCTGCGCCTGCAAAGGCAAGGATTGGCGAAATCACAGTCTACGGACATAGCGGATGGCATGGCCAAGGTCTGCTTCGTATCGTTGACGATAGATGTGCGCCTGTCTAAACAATTAAAATGTATGCAAAAGACCTATCGCTTCTTCTTCATCGTGAGCTTTCTGAAGTGCTATCTTACGATGAAACACTAAAACGATTTGAAAGCCTACGCGGGTATGGACAGCTTCCACGCGGGCGAGACAAGGCAGCGCAACGTCTAACCAACCGAGAGATAGCAATGGCTATTTTGGGTTAGCCGCCATTAGGTTAATGCGCAGCATACGTCACCCTCTTTGCTGAAGTGCATTTCCACAAACAAAGCGGACGTTGGGAATCCGCATCATTCAAACTACTCGCCTTGAATGCGCTTAGTCGTGCTTTCTATGTGCTCGGTGATCGCTGACGTCAGCTTTATGCAGACCTTCTCGATAAGAAATTCAGGTTCAGCATCCCATTCTAATTTGTACCACCGCCTAATAACTTCAGACCCATTGGAGGCAAATGCATCCCAGTCAGAACGCGAATGCTGAGTAAGCACCTCAAATACATAACAATGTTCGAGGCTTGGTGCGCAACTTAATTCTAGCTGTAACTGCTTAAGAGCGCGGTACTTAGGGGTAAGTTTGAGCTTAATTTGCGCTCTTGCGAGCGTGCAATTTAACCGCAGGTCATAGTGATCTACCCATTCTTGATTCATTGCGGCCATCATACCTACTAGCGCCGACTGAAAGGGTAAGGGCTTCTTTTTTTTCCCTTTTGATTTCAGCGGTGACAAGGCGATCATATCGTTCTTCACGTGATAGTATGCGAATCATAAACTCTTCGGAGGCAGTCTCATAGAAGTCAGAGTAATCGGTAATTTCTTCTTCAAAAAATTCTTCGAAATCACTCACGCTAAATCTATCGATAACGCCATCAAAAATCTTTCCTATGAGTTTATCTGCATCTTCCGGCGTAGCCATTTTGTCTTCAATGGCCGCGAGCGCTTGTATTGGGGTTAACGGTTCGACTTGCGTTATTTCTAAGTTGCCTTCTTCAGCTGCATCACCGGCAGTGTCATCATCATCCTTGGACGACCAAACTGTCCCAAGTTTCTTCTTGAAGCTAGCCAGCTTTTTTACGTCATCGACCAACCGCTCGCGACCGGTGCCTTGGTTGATAAAAAAAGGCGTCTGAGAATCGTTGTTGAGAAACTCATCACGTAGCGCATTTTTGATGTCTGTATAGAATACTTCACCCTCACTTTTTCTAACACTTGCGTCCAGAAAGGCCCGAGTGAACTCACTAAGTTTTTCGCCGCCTAGGGAGGTTTGACTGTCAAGAGATGATGAAAACTGAAGAACATTTTGCAATCCGCTCTTTGCAATCTCGGGAACCACGGGTGCGCCTTTGACTAATGGAGCCCCAGAGAAGCACGCATCAAACACAGTGATAAGAACTTTAGGGGCAGCAGCTCTAAAAATATCGATTAGATCACTATGGGAAAGCCCTGTCTCATTTGGGCGCGAGCCATCGAAGTTTGTGCCACACAGATAAAGGTCACCACCGATGTGGCATCCATGGCCTGAAAAGAAGAAGAAAATTTCTTCGCAATCTTCGCCCAATGGTAACGCTTCTCTAACTGCGGATCGCATCCCGTCAGCATCTAAATCTACCTTAGATATGATTTCATCGAACCGTCCGGTAGCTTCTAAGAGAGAATAGAACGCGGACACATCTTCGCGGCAGCATGGGAGATTGTTTTCCTGTACGTATTCTGCGTTACCAATTAAAACTGCAACTGATTTCAAAACCTTACCTCTTTGAAAATGGATTGAGTGAGCGACGTATTATAAATCAACCAATGACATCACCGCATGAATTGGCATCTAAGATCTTGTATGCGATATTTTGCTGACTGCAAAGCTGCAGAGATATCGTTACCCGAATGTCCGCTTCATCGGCTTCATTATGATAGGCTTGCACCCGCAGCGAATGTCTCCTTCCCGCCCATACCTCCAAACACCTCAACCCTGCGTGCCGTTTTGGGCACGCAGGGTTGAGGTTATAGCAGTCCGGTTTTCACATCCCGATTTGTGATGACCAGCTCATTGGCTTTGATCAGCCCCACTTGAGTGGTCCAATTTGATTGTTAGTGCATGATCGGCCTTCGGTCCATCTGGACGATTGCTTCCGGGGCCGGTGGGCGATAGCCCAAAGCACTGTGGGGTCGTTTCGTGTTGTAGTGTTTCCTCCA
>CALLAF010000031.1 GCA_938002605.1 uncultured Paracoccaceae bacterium
ACCCACGATGCTTCAGGGCCGTGTTATAATCTGACCAGTTCGTGGTCTTATATGTCGTCGGTGTCCAACTGCTCATCCACGCCAGCTAGCACACTCGATTCATACAGTGAATCCTAGAAGCCGATTTGTGCAACAAAGCCGCGTGCGCCGCCCTAATTCGCCGCCACCTGCGTCAGATAATGCTTTGAATTCATCAAGATAATGTGCGGGGTGTACGCGCAGCAAATCTGCGCGGGAGGCCATGTCTGCGCCGCGCATTTCCAGATCACGGGCAAGGCCGGTGACTTCGATCAGGTTTTTAAGCCGACGTTTGGTTTCGGGGCTTTCAGGAAGACCACCATCAAGCGGTTGCACCAAGCCGCCAACAGGTAACATGCCCGCATAATTTCCGCCGCCATGCCAAAAGCTGCGTTCATCCCAGAAAAATCCTGTGGTCATGTTTTGCGCAATTGATAAACGCCTTCGGGAAGATCAAGCGCCGCCTGCAGATCGCGTAACTGGCTGAATGATATGGTGATTTGCACGGGTTCATCGCTGCGCGGATCGATTTGGGTGACCGTGATGCAATCGTCTAAAGCATGCACAATGACATCATCCAGTAGCGGAGCTGCCCCTTCATCAACAAGGGTCACAACGGTCGCGTCATAATCGTGTTCGATGGTAAACATGAACAAAGCCTAGCGCGGCGTTTGACAGGGCGCAAGCGGCTGGTGCGAAACGAAAAAGGGCGCCGCCCATAATTTGCGACACCCTTTGTAACTTGGCCCAAATCTGGTTCGTAATAACCTTGGTGGGCCTGTAACTATCAACCGAATATGCTATGTTTTTAGCTGAATTCTGAATGGGAGTCAGGTCATGGATTCCATACCTCTTGATTTGATGGTGCGCCTGTTTTGAAAATTATCCAGAATGTTGTCAGTGATCGCGGGTCGAAATATGCGGTTTCGGGCGGGCCTGCCGGGTCTGCGGCTGAGGCCCGCGATTTCATTAAGGCGCTGTGCCGAAACAAGAAATTCGCGAAGGCCACGCATAATACATGGGCCGTTTTGCTGCCCGATGCGCCATTGAAAAACGATGACGGCGAAAGCGGCGCGGGCATGGTAATCTTGCGGATGTTGGAACGCGAAGACCTGCAAAACCATATCATCGTGGTGACGCGCTGGTACGGCGGCAAACACCTTGGCGGGGATCGGTTCCGGCATGTGCAAGACTGCGTGCGGGCCTATATCGCGGCGATGGAATAGGCGCACAGCATCAGGGGAGCGCTTGGACCTCGGGGTGGGTGCGAAACGCCCTCCCCATGGGGGAGGGTTTGCGCCGTCTCGGAATTGATCCAGTGGATCAATTCAGGCGAAAACGGGCGAAGCCCCGGCCCGGGCGCTGCCCGGCTGCGCCGGGCAAGTCTTTTGGTGGTTAACCGGTGCCACATTGTCCGCATTTATGAATCAATTTTTCAGACATTCCGCGAATTGATCGCTCAACAAAAGGTGCTCAATCGGAACCTCAAAATTATCTAAACGCGTGATGCACAAAAGGATTTTGGATGGGGTCGCGCGTTGCTGCGGATGTCGCATTGGCGGCAATGCATCAATAGTAGCGAGCAGTTCGTCGGTGAAATATCCGCACTCAGGCGTTGTCTCGCACACTGCGATAATGGCCTGTAGCTCCAACGCATATGCCGTCTTTGCATAAATTTCAGCGCGCGCAAAATCTTGGTTGGATTGGAAAACATAAAAAGCCAGCCGTCCTGCTTCGTCAGCGATTGAAAGCGTGCCCATTGGTCTGCCCGCCATCTCACTTTGAATTGCAGCAATGTTCCTTGCGACGAAGCTTCTTGTGCCCACTTTATCCAGATAGGTGGTAAGAAATTCTGATGAACTTAGGTTGCGATTTTCGATGACCCATATTGTTGTTTCGTCACATCCTGACAGGTCAGTCGGGTTAGATCGGTCCAAGAATTCAAGATATTGAGGGCAAATATCCAACGGCGGCCTATGATATTCAGCGCTGGCTTGGGACGCAAAAATTGAGATGACGGTTGCTATGAGTATTCTAATCATATCGCTTTTGGTATCAATATTGTCGCGCTGCGATTTCTAGGAAGCCAAGCGCGCCCACAAATCATACTCCCCCGCTTCCTCAACCACAACTTGCAATACATCCCCCACGGCCAACCCGTCTGCCCCTTCGTCGATAAACAGGTTTCCGTCGATCTCGGGGGCGTCGGCCCATGTGCGGCAAGTGGCGATGCCGTCTTCGTCGATGTCGTCGACAATGACTTCGAGCGTTTTACCGACTTTGGCTTCCAATTTCGCCTCAGATATCGCTTGGGCTTTGGCCATGAAGCGGTCCCAGCGGTCTTGTTTGACCTCTGGCGCGACGTGGTCTGGCAGGGCGTTGGACCGTGCGCCCTCGACGTTTTCGTATTGAAAGCAGCCAACGCGGTCGAGCTGGGCTTCGTCCAGCCAATCAAGCATGTGCTGGAATTCTGCCTCGGTCTCGCCGGGGTAGCCGACGATAAACGTCGATCGCAGCGTGATATCGGGGCAGATTTCGCGCCACGCCCGGATTTCATCCAGCGTTTTCGCCCCCGCCGCAGGCCGCGCCATCCGCCGCAGCACATCGGGGTGGGAATGTTGGAACGGGATATCCAGATAGGGCAGGATACCGTTAGAGCGCTCCGCCATCAGCGGAATCAGGTCGCGCACATGCGGGTAGGGGTAGACGTAGTGCAGCCGCACCCACGCCCCAAGTTTCCCCAATTCCCGTGTCAGATCAAGGATATGGCTGCGCACCGTGTCGTCTTTCCACGGGTTAACGTCATATTTACGGTCCAGCCCATAGGCTGAGGTATCTTGAGAAATCACAAGGAGTTCTTTGACGCCCGCGCTGACCAGTTTTTCCGCCTCGCGCAGCACCGCATGTGCAGGCCGTGACGCCAATTTGCCGCGCATATCGGGGATGATGCAGAACTTGCATTTGTGGTTACAGCCTTCGGAAATTTTCAGGTAGCTGTAGTGCCGGGGTGTCAGCGATACGCCTGTGCCGGGTAGCAGATCAATGAACGGATCGGGGCTAGGCGGAACCGCCCCATGTACCGCGTCAAGCACCTGTTCGTATTGGTGCGGCCCGGTGACGGCCAGAATGTTGGGGTGGTGTTCGCGGATGTAATCGGGTTCGGCGCCCAAACATCCGGTGACGATGACCTTGCCGTTCTCTGTTAGTGCCTCGCCGATGGCATCAAGGGATTCTGCCTTGGCACTGTCAAGGAACCCGCAGGTATTCACGATCACGGCCTCGGCCCCGGAATAGTCGGGGGAAATCGCATACCCTTCGGCGCGCAAACGGGTCAGGATGCGTTCACTGTCTACCAATGCTTTGGGGCAGCCCAGACTGACCATACCGATGGTCGGCTGGCCGGGGCGGCTGGCGTCGGTGATTTTGGCCGCAGGGGCCAAGTCGGGGCGGAGGTTTGGCGGGTTTTGCGTCATGCCAGCCCTATAGCGCGGGGCGGGCGCCTTGGGAATGGCTCAGTTGCGCGGACCATTGGGGCGCGATAGCACATATGTGGCCGCGCCGATCATGCAGATGGCTTGGATTAGGATTAATTGGGGGCGTAGACCCGCGATGATACTGCCGGTCAGCGCGGCAGTCATCATCACAACGGCGATGGCTTTATACCGCGGGGCAATCGCGCCATTTTCGCGCCAATCGGCGATGATCGGTCCAAAAATGCGGTGATCTTCAAGATAACGATGCATCCGCGGTGAGCCTTTGCTAAACCCAAATGCCGCGAGGATCACAAACGGGGTGGTCGGCAGGACTGGCAACACCACCCCAATCGCGCCCAAACCCAGCGCGGCCCAGCCCAACAACAGCCAAAGGCCGCGCATAATTGTTTTCCGAGAGGTGGGGGTAAAAGGCACGCGAATCCTGACCTGACAAAGCTATCTGCCGTTTTAGATAAGCCAAAGCTTGCCCGATGTAAGGGGATGGTGGAAGGTAATGGGATATTTTCCACAGGTGATTACTTGACCCCGCTCAAAGACCCCAACCAAAACCCTTGGTACATCCTGATGACACTGCACGGCGAACAGACGGGGGAAACGATTGATCGGGAGTTGCACGAAAGGAACCGCAAGCTGTGGAATGCTTGGGCGTGTCAGGGGATGACGGTAAAAGAACGACATACGGTTGCCGACACGATCAAAATTGATTTTGAGGAGACTGCTTGGAATGACGTCGTTGCCGATGAGGTTGCTGCGCTGTTTCAAAAGGAATGGGGGCAGCGCAATGGGGTTGATAGTATAGTTCCTAATATCCCACTTCCCAGCGAATTCGTATGGATGGCTAAGCTGTGTTTTAGGCGTAAAGTGATTGCCACAAGGATGGTGTTTGGTGTGAGTATTTTTTCGGGATCATGTTTCAAACTTGGGGTCGAGTTCGTCGAAACCTATTTTTCTGAATTAGCACAATTTAATCATGTGACTTTCTGCAAAGAGGCAAACTATCAACATGCCAATTTCAACGCCGACCTTATTGTGTTGGGTGCTAAATTTTATTGCCCTGCTAATTTTATGAATACAAAGATGACGCGATACGCGAATTTTGACGGAACAGCCTTTTCAGAAACCGCAGTTTTTAGCTATGCTGAATTTGTAGGTATTACATCTTTTAACAAAGTGTCGTTTTTGACGGCATGTTCGTTTAGACGTTGTAAATTTTTGGATCTGACATACTTCTTAAAGACTCGCTTTGGTGGTCCGGAAGTCATGTCGGATCATTCTATCGATTTTACAGAAGCTGTTTTTGACGGACCGACATCGTTCGAGGAATGTTACTTTGCCTCCCGCCTTCCAGATATGACAGGGGCGACGCTTCACGAAACCACAACAATTACAGCGGATTTTGCGCATTGGCCGATACTCCGGCCCAGTTGGCTAACGCGTTTGGATATATGGCTTCGCTTGCGAAAAAAGGTCAACTATTCAAAGCAATCTCCAAAGGAAATCAAGGCATCATCTGCGCGTTTGCGCCATGCAATGGCAAAACAAATGTTGCCCGAAGAAGAGCATTTCTTTTTTCGCCGTGAGATGTGGGCGGCTGCGCGTAGCGGTAAAATACTGCCACGCATGCCTATCTTAAGTTTCGAGTTTCTATCGGACTATGGGTACTCAATTTCAAGGCCAATAGGCTGGCTACTTTGCCTTTGGTTGATTGGCATATTTGTCTATGTGGGACGTACTACAATGGGGTGGTGGGACGCGGCAGCTTATTCCTTTGCCGCGATGTTTAAATTTTTCGGATTTCAGCGCACCTATTTGGCCAAAGAAACATTGGGGCTTGCTGATTTTCCTTGGATGGAGACCTTCGCTGCGACCCAAACCGTTCTAGGCTTTATCTTGCTGTTCTTTCTTGGCCTTGGTCTGCGCACGCGTTTCCGGCTGCGGTAGGGTGGATCTTGATCCACCTTACCTCAAATATTACCGGCGGCGGTCGCGGCGCGATGACATGGGTTGGAATGCAACACCCACATGGGCTTCGCAGTAGGGTTTACCAGCTTGAACGGGTAGTCCGCAAAACCAGAAATCATCTGTTGCCGGATCACCGACTGGCCATTTGCAGGTCTTTTCGGTCAGCTCCATCAGGCTGATGCGCTTGGCACCTTTTTCGACTTCGTTGACTTTGGCCAAAGCCTCTGGGCTGATTTCATTGGCAGATGGTTGCGGTGGCAACGGCTGACCTGCGGGAATAATCGCGCGGCGGGCCGCTGAAATCGGAATGCCGTTTTCGTCCAACTCAACCTCTTCTTTGACCGCGGGCACAGAGGCCGCGGGCGCAGGTTTTGCTTTGGGCGCGGGTTTAGGCGCTGCGGGTTTGGGCGCTGCGGCGGGTTTTTCCTTGGGGGCAGCTTTGGGCGCTGCGGCACCGCTGGCCGCAGCCCGGTTTGAAAGACCAAGGCGATGCACCTTGCCGATTACAGCATTGCGGGTCACGCCGCCCAGTTCTTTGGCGATTTGGCTCGCGGACTGGCCTTCGCCCCACATCTTTTTGAGCGTCTCAACGCGCTCGTCTGTCCAGGACATATGGATTCCTTTGGTTCAGTGGGCCGGATAAGGTGATTTATCGGACCTAAAAATCTGTTCAAGCCTTACAATAGTCTTTGTGCGCTGGGATGTGAAGCACGTGATCAAGGTTTTCGCGCGCTATGGCAGATCGGGCGCAGTTTTATGCCCTTCGTACTGGTCAATTCTGGCGAATAGGTTATGTCACGAGGCAGGCAAAGGAACATGAATATGACCGTAAAATCCGCAATGGGCGTGCGCCGCTTTGGGCGCGTGAACTGGTTGGGCACTTGGACGTTGGTGCGCCGTGAAATCAAGCGTTTTATGAATGTTTGGTCGCAAACGGTGATGGCACCACTGATCAACGCGGCCCTGTTTTTGATGATTTTCACCATCGCTATAGGGCCGCAGCGCGGGGACGTGATGGGCGTGCCCTTTATGACGTTTCTTGCGCCGGGCATATTGACCATGACGGTGATCCAAAATGCATTTGCGAATACATCCTCTAGCTTGGCCTCTGCCAAGGTGCAGGGCAATATTGTTGATACGTTGATGCCGCCGCTTTCGGCTGGCGAATTGGTCTTTGGCTATATCGGCGGTGCGGTTGCACGCGGGGCGCTGGTCGCGGTTGTAATTTCGCTTGGGTCGTTTCTATTTCTTGGCGTTGGCTTGCAAAATCCGGCTTGGGCGATCCTTTTTGTATTGTTGGGCTCTGTGTTGATGGGCGGCTTAGGTATGATCGCAGGCATATTTGCCAATAGGTTTGACCAGTTTTCGGCGATTTCGAATTTTCTGGTCACGCCGCTCGCGTTTTTATCGGGCACTTTCTATTCCATCGATGCGCTGCCCGGTTTCTTGCAAAGGCTTAGCCATGTGAACCCGTTTTTCTACATTATTGACGGTGTGCGTTTCGGGATGATTGGCGTGTCTGATAGCAACCCTTGGGTTGGCTTATGTGTCGTTGGTGTTGCGTGCCTGCTTGTCCTTGGTATCTGCCTGCGTTGGATGCACACAGGCTATCGGCTCAAAGCTTAGCGTTTTGCGCGCGCTTCTCTCCACCCTAAAATGATGGCGCCGCCAACGATCAAGGTCGCCCCGATCATGCTGATGTGGTCGGGATAGGTTTTGAAAATGACACCGTCATAAAGCGTCGCGAAGATAAGCGTGATATAGCTGAAGGGCGTGATGAAACTGGCGTCCGCGCGCGCGACCGCGTTGATAAAACAGGTTTGCGCGATTGCCATAAGTACCCCAATGCCAGCTAGCGCGCCCCATTGCCCCAAAGTCGGAAGCGCCCAAAACGGCCAAACTGCTGCTGATGCAATCGCCAACCCAAGCCCGTTGTTGATGAGCAATATTTGGAACGGGGCTTCGCTATTGGCGAGCTTTTTCATGAAAATAAGCTCTGCGCCCATCATCACGGCCGCCCCAACGGCAAGTAAGCCCGCAAGCTGGAACGTATCTGTGCTGGGGCGCAGCAGAATGAGCGCTCCGATCAACGCGGTAAACGCCGCAAACCAGCGCCACGGGCCAACCCGTTCTCCCAGAAACGGGATCGCAAGGATCATTGCAAAGACAGGGTTAAGAAAGCTAATCGCAGTCGCATCTGACAGACGCATATTGGCCGCCGCCGCAAACATCAGGCTAACCCCACCCCATCCAAACAAGGTGCGCCCAATATGGAGCCGCAATCTGGGCGTTTCGATCCGGGGGCGCGTGATGCTGGCGGCCATGCCAATTGCGATGAATGCAAACAAGAAACGCCCATGGCTGACCTGCAACGGGTGTAACGGCGGCCCTAAGACATCAGTGCCAAGGGTCTTTGCCAGTAACATGGTCCCCGCGATGAATGCAGTTGCCGTCACGATCAGCAAAACCGCAAGGCGCGGGTTATGGGTGGGTAATGTCATGGTTGCATTTGCCCCCACGGGTATGGGGATTGCAACGCTAGAAATTTCCGTTCGTTTTTGTCTTCACTGTTGCAATGAATTGCGCTACGCACGGCCTATGAAGACTGATTTGACATATGTAAGCCGACGCCGACGCTAATTTGCGCCGCCTATTGTCACGTCTTCTTTTAACTCCTCAACATTGACACTCGGCCCTTGGTCTGCACCAATTGGCCTATTGATAAGGATGATCGCCATGATCGCGTCTATTTTGCCAACTTATTCTCGTGCCCCGCTGACATTCGTGTCTGGCGAAGGGTCTTGGTTGACGGAACAAGACGGGCGCCGATTTTTGGATTTGGGCGCTGGTATTGCTGTGAATGCGCTGGGTCATGCCAACCCGGCCTTGGTCGAGGCGCTGACAACACAGGCCCAATCTATCTGGCATCTTTCGAACCTCTATAACATTCCTGCCCAACAAAAACTGGCGGATGCGTTGGTCGGGGCGACCTTTGCGGATACGGTGTTTTTTACCAACTCTGGTACCGAGGCATGTGAATTGGCCGTGAAAATGGCCCGCAAATATTGGTTCGACAAAGGTCAGCCAGAGCGTGTTGAGATTATCACTTTTTCTGGATCGTTTCATGGCCGCTCAGCCGCTGGCATTGCCGCCGCGGGGTCCGAAAAAATGACCAAAGGGTTTGGGCCTTTGTTGCCCGGGTTTACCCATTTGGAATTTGGCGACATGGCCGCGCTGAAAACTGCTTTAAATGACACAACAGCCGCCGTCATGATCGAGCCCGTGCAGGGCGAGGGCGGTATTCGCCCCGTGCCTGACGCCGATTTGAAGGCGATGCGTGAACTATGTGATGCGCATGGGGCCTTGCTAATCTTTGATGAGGTCCAATGCGGCATGGGCCGGACCGGCAAGCTGTTCGCGCATGAATGGGCCGGGATGACCCCAGACATCATGATGGTCGCCAAAGGTATCGGTGGCGGTTTCCCATTGGGCGCGGTGTTAGCAACGGAAAACGCCGCATCAGGCATGACGGCGGGCACGCATGGGTCCACCTATGGCGGCAACCCATTGGCCTGCGCTGTTGGTGGTAAAGTGATGGAGATCGTCGCTGACGATGTATTCTTGGCCGATGTGAACCGTAAGGCAGGTTTTTTTCGTCAAAAACTTGAGGGTCTTGTCGCAGCCCACCCGGATGTTTTCGAAGAGGTGCGCGGATCAGGGCTTATGCTTGGGCTGAAATGCAACGCAGTGAATATCGATGTCGTAAATGCAGGCTATGCGCAGGGTGTGCTGACAGTGCCAGCCGCGGACAATGTGATCCGCCTATTGCCTGCGCTGACGATCACTGACGCTGATATTGCGGCTGCCGTTGACAAAATCGACGCTGCTGCGGCACAGTTGAAAGGAGCCAATGCGTAATTACGATTTTCACCTGTTAACCAATGGCGACCTTGCCTTGCTGCGCGGCTGGTTTAACACCGCGCATGTTAAGGCATGGTGGCCCGACGCTGACAGGCAAATCGCACGCATTACGGACGACATGAAAAATCCCAGTATCAACATGCATATCGTCGGATTGTCGCAGCTCCCGTTTGCCTTTGTCTGTGATTTTGATGCCGGCACATCGGGTCGGCCAGAATTTACCGACCTGCCGGTGGGAAGTCGCGCGATGGAAACTTTCGTAGGTAATCCAGACTTTTTAGGGCCGGGACATGCGACAGGCTATATCGAGGCATGGGTACGGGCGTTGCGCCGCAAATATACGCTTGTTGCGGTGGGGCCAAATACCACCGATACGCGGGCAATCGCGATTTTTCGCCAAGCGGGATTTCACAATCGACGCCTTGCGCCAACGCGTGATGGCAAACTTGTTCAGGTGATGACACACCTTTGACTGACTGGCCGAAGGGCCCAACAAATAAAGCGAAACTTATGACGCATTTTCTAGATATCCACACGACACCTGCGGAAGACCTGCATGAAATTATCCGCAATGGCCGCGCCATCAAAGATGCGCGCAAAGGCCAGCCAAAAGGTACGCCTGACGCAGATCAACCGTTGGCGAACCATATGGTCGCACTGATTTTTGAAAAGCCTTCAACACGGACCCGTGTATCGTTTGACGTGGGCGTTCGCCAAATGGGCGGACAAACAATGGTGCTTTCGGGCAGCGACATGCAGCTGGGACACGGCGAAACCATCGCTGATACTGCGCGCGTTTTGTCGCGCTATGTCGATATGATCATGATCCGCACGTTCGAAGAACAAACGCTGATGGAAATGGCCGAATATGCCAGCGTGCCGGTCATCAACGGGCTGACCAACCGCACGCATCCGTGCCAAATCATGGCCGATATCATGACGTTCGAAGAACATAACGGCCCGATCAAAGGCAAAAAAGTTGTTTGGTCAGGTGACGGGAACAACGTGTTCACCAGCTTTGCCCATGCGGCCAAACAGTTTGATTTTGAATTGGTGTTCACCGGCCCAGAACCGCTTGATCCCGAGGATGGGGTGTCTGGGCTTTATACAATCGAACGCGACCCGAATAGGGCCGTTGAGGGTGCTGATTTGGTGGTCACAGATACATGGGTGTCGATGCATGATCCGCAATCCGCACGTGAACGGCGCCATAACCAACTGCGGGGTTATCAGGTGAATGACGCTCTGATGTCCAAGGCCAAGGATGACGCATTATTCATGCATTGCCTGCCCGCCCACCGCGACGACGAAGCCACCAGCAGCGTCATGGACGGCAAAAACTCAGTGATCTTCGACGAAGCTGAAAACCGGCTGCACGCACAAAAAGCGATCATGCGCTACTGTGTCGGGAAATAAGCGGGTGCGGGGCGGGATAACCCGCCCCGGTTCCCATTTTAACGCCTGTTATTTTAAAGTGTCGGTGAAAGCGGTGACACCGGCTGTAGCTACTTCAAGATCCTGCGCAGGCGATCCAGAGCTGACGCCAATGCCGCCAACGACGGCATCATCCACCAAAACCGGAAGCCCGCCGCCAATCGCAACCATGCGCCCGCCCAAAGTCGATGAAATGCTATGCGCGGGCTGACCGGGCTGATTGACCTCACCAAGAATGTGGGTGCCTTTACGGATGCCAACTGCGGTAAAGCTTTTGTCGATGGCAAGCTGAATGCTGGTGACCTTGCTATCATCCATCCGTTCAAACGCGATCAGATTGCCGCTTTCGTCGGTGACCGCAATGCACATCGGCACATTGATTTCTTTGGCTTTGGCCCGCGCGCCAGCAATCAATACGTAGGCATCGTCGATGCTAAGGCGGTTGATGGTAAGCATTGTGGTCTCCTTAGTGGAACTGCGCTGATTTGCTTAGCGCGCAAAGTTGGTTTTTGCGATGTCTAAGGTCATATGAAAGCGGTATGAAGCCCCAAAACTGATTACGGGGACAGGTGCGGGAGCGGGCGCCGTGACGACCTAAGCTGCAAAACTTTCGATAACTTGCTTCATGCCGGGGTCTTCGACAAGTTCAGCGGCCCGCGCGGGAGATGCCCAAATGCGGTCGCGGCGTTTTGCTTCGGGGTAGTTGTCGGATATTTTTTTGACTTTTAACGGAAATACTTTGATTTCGCAGGGAACCACAGACCCGTTGTTGAACCGTTTTTCACCTAAAAACGACTGTATCCCGGCGCAATCAACTGACGTTTTCTTAACGCCGCCTTCTTCCCAAGCTTCTTGTTGTGCGGCTTCGCGCAAGGTGAGCCCGTCGATGGGCCAGCCTTTAGGCAAAATCCAACGCCCTCTAGAACTACTGACAAGCAACACCTCTGTGCCGGCGTCACCTTCGCGATGACACAGGGCTGCGACCTGCAATACGGGTGGGTGTTTTATAAGAGGATGCACAGCATCCCGCCAAAATTATCTAACATAGAGGTCATATTGTGCCTGACAATCGTCTTATATTATTAACAATTTTCTAACACGGTGTGATTCGGAATGCAAATCACGCTCATGTGCCCCGCGGTTTTGCGCGCAATGTCGGGTCTGCTTGGGTCGGGTCTTCGGGCCACGGATGGCGCGGATAGCGCCCGCGCATATCGCGGCGCACATCGGCATAAGACGTCGCCCAAAATCCGACAATATCTTGCGTGACCTGCACTGGTTTTTGTCCGGGCGACAGTAATGTCACCCGCAACGGCGTTTGTCCTACTTTCGGATGCGTGGTGACCCCAAACATCTCTTGCAGGCGCAAGGTGATCCCCGGTGCTTCGCCGTCGTAATCAATTGGAATCTTGCGCCCAAGCGGGGTTGTGAAATGCACAGGCGCGGCATTGTCAAGCCGTTGCGTTTGTTGCCAATCCAGCATCGCACTTAGGGCAGGGAGCAGGTCAAATCCTTTCCAGTCGCCAGCAGAACGCACACCGCTCAGATGCGGCAATAGCCAAGAATCGAGATCGGCCAATAACGCGATATCATCCATCGCAGGCAAATCATCCAAAAGCGCAACCCGCGCCCGAAACCGGTTCGCCGCAGCGCTTGGCCGTAGCCCCAATTGCCGCACCCCATCAAGCATAGCCTGCGCCACGGCGTCATCTGGGGCATCCGCCCAATTACGATCATCCAAGACCAGCGCACCAAACCGTTCTTGTCTGCGCGTCAAAACCCGATTTTCGCGTCGCGACCAAAGGCACAGGTCGGCCCAAGCGATCTGGTCGCTAAACACCTCGCGCAATTCGCTTTCGGTGATTGCGACGGCTTGTCTGACACGGGCTTCTCGGGTGTCGCCATCTAGATCGGTTGCCACGATCAGCCGTTGCCCTGCCAGAGGGTCGCTCGCGTCTAAGATCGCGCCTTTACCACCCGACAGCACATAGCGCGGGTCGTCGCCCTTGCGTCGCAGTCCCACGCGGTCGGGGTAGGCCAAGGCCGCCATCGCGGAAAGCGACATCGGTGAGGCTTTGGGCAGCCCTTTGGACAGGCGTGGAATTTCGGATTTGATTTGGGCCAGCGCCGCGTGGTTCACTTGCCCCGGCCCATCATAGCGCCCGCGCAATGCAGAGATACGCAACGATAGATCGGACGGCGCGCCGCGCAGTGGGTCACGGGCAGCCAAAAGGGCCGCAAGCGGGGCGGCCTGTGCGCCGGCGACCTGCAACATATGTGCAAGACGTGGGTGTAGGGGCAGGGCGGCCAATGCGCGCCCATGGGCGGTTATCCGAAGATCGTCATCCAATGCGCCAAGGCTTTGTAGGAGTGCGCGCGCTTCGTCCAAAGCTCCTGCAGGTGGTGGGGTGAGAAAACGCAGATCGTCACTGCCCCAAGACGCGATTTCAAGCGCGAGGCTGGCAAGATCAGCCGCCTCAATCTCGGCTGGGGCAAAGGCTGGCAATGCGCCTTCTTCGCCCTTCGTCCATAGGCAATAGGCGTCACCCGGCGCGACACGACCCGCGCGACCTGCGCGCTGCGTAGCCTCGGCCCGGCTAACCCGTTCGGTCACGAGCCGTGACATCCCGGAACCGGGATCAAAGCGCGCGCGTCGCGCGCGGCCTGCATCGACGACCACACGAATATCTTGGATCGTCAGAGATGTTTCTGCGATAGAGGTTGAAAGCACAATTTTGCGCCCCGATCCGGTAGGGGCGATAGCGACGCGTTGGTCCTTGAATGGCAGCGCCCCATAAAGCGGGCGAATTTGGCAATCATCTGGCAGGCGCCCTGCAAGGTTTTGCGCAACGCGCCTGATTTCGCCTTCACCGGGTAGAAAGACCAATAGACCACCTTGGGTTTGCGCCACAGCATCGACAATCAAATTAGCGGTAGCTTCTTCTAGCCGCGTGCCTTTGGGCAGGGATTTGGGCAGGTGGTGGGTGGTGACGGGGTAGGAGCGGCCTTTGGATGTTACGACTGGCGCATCATCAAGCATCGCGGCAACCGGGCCCGCGTCCAATGTCGCGGACATGACGACGACAATCAGATCGGGGCGTAGGATTTGGCGCGCCTCCCATGCGAGCGCGAGCCCAAGGTCGGCGTTGAGCGAGCGTTCGTGGAATTCATCAAAGATAATTGCGCCGATCCCCGATAGGTCGGGGTCAGATTGGATCATCCGGGTCAGGATGCCTTCGGTAACAACTTCGATTTTGTTGCCCGGCTTGCTGTCGCCGCGCATACGGTAGCCGACGGATGCACCGGGCTTTTCGCCCAAACCTTCGGCCAGCCGGTCAGCGGCGGCGCGCACGGCAAGACGACGTGGTTCTAGCATGATGATTTTGCCGAGGGTGACGGCTGCCTCGAGCATCGCGAGCGGGACGCGCGTGGTTTTCCCGGCACCCGGTGGGGCTTGCAAAACGGCACAGCCCTGCGCACGGATGGCTGCAATCAAGTCGGGAAGAATAGGGTCAATTGGAAGCGCAGTCATGCGTTTCTGTCTGGGCCATATGGGCGGGGTGGGTCAAGACCCACCCTACGGGCGTAGGGTGGATTTCAATCCACCTTTCCCTACAAAGAAAGACCCAGCCACCTTGCGGTCGCCGGGCCTTCAATCAGTTCTAAAAAGATCGCTTAAGCAGCAGTTGCTTTTGTGATCTCTTTTTTCACTTTCAGCGCACCTTCTGAAAGTTCAGCGTCTTTAGCTTTCGCCATGAATGCGTCCAGACCACCACGATGATCAACAGTACGCAAAGCAGCGTTAGAGATTTTGAATTTGAACGAACGGCCAAGCAGGTCAGACTGCAGCGTTACGTCCTGCAGGTTTGGTAAAAACCGACGGCGTGTACGGTTCTTGGCGTGGCTTACGTTGTTGCCCGACATCGGGCCTTTTCCGGTCAATTCGCAACGGCGCGACATGGGCGTGTTCCTTGTCTTGTGGACGGCCTAAGACCAATTGGTCTGGCGTCCTGTGATAGGGTGATGGCCCTACCAAGGCAGGGTCGTGAATAAGATCAGCGCGAAATAGGCGGATTCCTTTGGCCCGTCAACCCGGTTTGCCGCCGATAGGGCGATCAATTTGCCCAACTTAGCGGTGCTGGCAGTGCGGTCGCAGCGTAGTCGAGCCGAAATACCCGCCTTGCCGTGGGGTTTGGGGCCGCAAGCGACCGGTGCAACGTCAACATCGGAAGAATCAAAATATCGCCGCGCGCCGCGCCGCATATCTGCGTCGGATAGCCCTTGGCGACCTGTGCCGCCATATCAGACTTTACGATGCCGGCCTTGTGGCTGCCGTTCGCGATTTCCATCGCGCCGCTATCTGCATCTGTGTCATCCATGTGCACCCGCACAAAAAGCATGTGTGTTAAAATCTCAATCGGAGGTTCGCAGTGCCAAGCCCCGTGCTTTTGTGACCAATTTTGAAACCCGGGCACATCGTCTCTGTCTTGTGTAGCGATTACCCTGTCTTGATGCCATGGCAAAGCCCAGTTTGTCTGGGCGGTCTTATTAAACGCAAGCGCACGTACAGGGCGCATCTTTGCTGCGACTTGTTGAATTTGCACATCCACAGGGGACAGCGCAGCCAGTAGGTGTGCGTCCAATGCGAGCCGGTTTCCGGGTCGTTGGGCCCCGTCGAAAAACGGATCAAGCTGGTGCAGGGCCTCTTGGCTTAAGGCCCCGCGCAGCCAGATTGGGGCGTCAATAACGCTGTCCATATTACGGCAATCGCGCTGCGCGGAGGCTTGCAAGAACCGCTTCGGCTGCGACTGTTGGCGTAGCTTTGCCTGCGCGTACATCGTTCTGGGCGCGTTGCATTTGGGCTTTGGTCGCGGGGTCGTCGATCAAAAGCTGGAGCAATCCTTGATGCACATCTTCGGTGAACCAATAGCTGGCTTGGTCTTGGCGTGTCTGATCCCAAATGCCGTTGTCACGCCGCCAGTCCACAAGGGTTTGCATTTCTTGCCACGCGGTTTCCAGTCCGATGGTTTCTAACGCCGAAACGGTCAGTGCTTTGGGAAATCCGTCGGGATCTTGCGGTCGTTTGCGCAGCAGCCGCAAGGCGCCAGCGTAATCTGCGCAGGTCCGGGTCGCTTGGGGTTTAAGATCGCCGTCCGCCTTATTCACCAAAATTACGTCAGCCATTTCCATGATGCCGCGTTTGACCCCTTGCAATTCATCCCCGCCCGCGGGTGCAAGAAGCAGCAAGAACAGGTCCGACATCTGTGCAACGACGGTTTCAGATTGGCCAACGCCCACGGTCTCAATCAGCACGATGTCATATCCGGCGGCTTCGCACAGCGCGACGGCCTCACGGGTGCGGCGGGCGACGCCTCCCAGTTGGGTCTGGCTGGGGGAGGGGCGGATAAACGCATTGGGATCGCGCGCCAGAAAATCCATGCGGGTTTTGTCGCCCAAGATCGATCCGCCTGATCGCGCAGACGACGGGTCAACCGCCAAGACTGCGACACGCAATCCCTGTCCGGTCAACATCAGCCCAAAGCTTTCGATAAACGTCGATTTACCAACGCCCGGTGTGCCAGACAGGCCGATCCGCAAGGCCTGGCGGTCTGTGCCAAGTCGGGACAGAAGATCAAGCGCTTGGGCGCGGTGGTCGCTGCGTCCGCTTTCGACCAAGGTAATCGCGCGGGCGAGGGCGCGGCGTTGTCCTGCGCGGACCCCATCTGCAAGTGCGGCGATATCAATGTCTTTGTTCATTCCGTATTCATATCGGCCCAAAGAAGGCTGTCCAGTGTGCAAGACAAACTTATTCGCCAGCGCGCCGCTTATCCGCGATCAATAGATGTTGCGGTGCGCCGGTGTTTTGTGTTGAAGCTTATGAAATAAATGCCGAGGCCGGATTGATATGTTTGCCAATGACACAGTGATATTTGAATTTAGAGGCCCGTTTGGGGTGAGGGTCGAAGTTGGGCAATCGCTGGGGATGTTGTTGCTGTTTCTTGTGGTGTTTTCTGGTGGTGATATTGTCCGCAGCCTGATTTTCGCGGCCATGCTGGTCACCGCGATCTTTTTGCATGAATTTGGGCATGCGGTCGGGTGTATCGCGCAGGGCGTGCCCGTGCGCCGTGTGATGATTAATGGTGGCGGTGGGTTTTGCGAACCTGCACGATCCCCGACACGGTATCAAAGTGAATTGATTGTTGCGATGGGGCCGCTGGTGAACCTTGCGCTTTGGGCGCTGTGTTCGCTTGGGGCAAAAATGATTTGGTCCGATGGTACCTACCCATCGCAAGCGATGATGATCATCGCGGGCTATCTGATGCAATTCGGGTTTTTGAACCTCGTTTTGTTTATTTTCAATATGATGCCTGTGCAGCCATTGGACGGGGGCAAGCTACTGCATCTCTTTTTGTTGCGGTTTTTGCGGCCGGGTACTGCGCATCGCGCAACAGGTGGAATTGGCCTTGTAGTGGCGGTCGCATGGATACCCGCGATCGTTATTGCCTACACAACGTTCGGTTGGGTGCTGTTTTTCATGCCCTCGATCATCGGACACTACCGGATGGCCAAAGGGCAATTATCGTGACGGGGTGTTTGGGTACAGGCGCGAATTTGTCTTATCCAAAATTTAATGTGCTGAATTCGGCGGTAAGGTTGACCCAGCGGTATGTTGGGGTTAGCCGTGTAGAGGTCTAGAATTTAGTCGTTGCCCTATAGGCGATCATTTTTACGAGTTTAGAAGGTAAAAGATGAAATACGCATGTGTCGTCGCTATGGCTACGCTGGTCTTAACCGCCCCCCCCAGTGCTTGCCGATCAAATAATAGGTGACGATCTGATCGTGATTGGCGGGGCCTGCATTGGGTCTGACTGCGTAAATGGCGAAGTGTTTGGCGATGATCAGTTGGTTCTTAAAGAAAATAACACGCGTATTTCCTTTGGAAGCGACGAATCTTTTCGCCTGACAGCGAACCAAAGTAGTAATGCTGGCACGTCTGCCTTTATCCTCGATTCGCGCGTTGACGTGTCGAATAGCAATGTGTCTGCGTCGACTTTCGGGGGATTTGTTTCGAACTCGGGGGTTACTGAACTAGCGGATGGAACCTTGCGGATTGACCTATCTGCATCGAGTCTATCACTGCAACTTGAGGATCCCCTTCTTGATGAATTTACGGATGTGACTGTCACGCCGCTGCCGGGACAGATTGTGATCATTCCCGCGGGTGAGTGGAGCCCGATTGGCACAACGTTTTATTCCATCAACGCGACCGCTGTGACAGAAGAAAGCGGGGCCGGGTTTTCCTACGAAGGGGAGGGCGCAACGCAAAACCTATCCTTCGCGGCTGACGGCAATGGCGTCACATTGGGCAGGGGATCGGAGGTTGTTGATGGTGCCGTTTCGGTTGGGGCGGACGGGGCTGAACGCCAGATAAAACAGGTCGCAGATGCGGTCGAAGATGACGATCTTGTGAACATGCGGCAGTTCCGTAGCCTAACAGGTGTGACATCTTCCGCCATAGAGGCCGATACCGCAGCCGTGCTTGCACAAAATGACGCAATCTTGGACACCTTTGGCAGGGCTGACGCCATGCTTGCCATGGCTGCAGCTTCGAGCGCATTGCAACCGAACCCGAGGGCGCAAAACCCTCTTTCGTTTGCGCTGGGGATTGGCAGCTACGAAGACGAAGCAGCTGTTGCTGCGGGGCTAAACTGGCGGTTCAATGACGCAATTTTTTTCCGCCTTGGTGTCGCCGGAACAAGCCGGACGACATCTCAAACATCACTTGCAATAAGTATATCGTGGTAACGAAATGAAAAAGTTGACTTTGAAATTCTCTTTTATAGCTGCGGTTGCTGCCCCATTGGGAATGCTGGCTGTTGGCGCACAAGCTGACCAAGTGATCAATGATGATATTATCGTGACGGGCGGTGGCAGCGGTGGCGGTTCCGCATGCATCGGTACAAATTGTGTGGAAGATATGGACTTTGGGTTTTCCACCGTCGTTATTGATAACCCTGACGGGTCAATCCTGTTCACCGACACGAGTAGCACAGCGAGCTTTCCAACGACCGATTGGAGGCTGGGTACAGAGAATGCGAGCGGGAATTTCTACATCGAGAATGAAGATACGGGCACACAAGTGCTGACTGTCGGTTCCGATGGTAACGCGGTCGCCCTAGGCGGGAATGCGACGCTGGTTGATGGCGCGGTCACGGTCGGTGACCTGCGGGTTGCAAATGTTGCGGATGGGGTAGAAGACACTGACGCTGTGACGCTGGGCCAATTGAACACCGCGCTTGCAGACGCAGGATTTGCTGGCGATATATCCGCAAATGCAGAACAGCTGTCGGCCAATGCCACACAACTGTCTGAAAACGAACAGCAGCTTGTCGTGCTTGAACAGCATATCAACGATATTGGCGCGATCGGGTCTGCGCTGTCGGCGTTGCAGGTCAATCCACGTGGGGTCGGGGATCACTTTTTCTCGGCCGGGTTCGGATACTACAATGATTCAACAGCTTTGGCTTTGGGGAGCTTTCATTTCCTGAACAACGACCGGATATTTGTAAATACCGGTATCGCGGGCACAACTGATGGACAAAGCGGGATTGCTGCGCGCGCGGGGATTACTTTTGGTAGGTAGGCGGCTTTTCCTTGTCGCCCTATCGGCGGCTATATCGACGGTAGCCTTGCCCGTGCGCCACGTGATGGCGCAAGAAACGGCAGTTTTCGGTGATTGGGAAATGACCTGCGCTGCAGATGAACCCTGTAAGCTTACTCAGGCAAATGTAGAGAGCGGCACCGATAATGTGCGGATGCGCAGCGCGGTTTCGCTGAGTTCCGACAATCGCGTTCTTTTGTCGGTGACCTTGCCCACAGCAGTTCTTTTGACGGATGGGCCTTGGTTGACGGTTGATGGCGTCTATGTGGGCGGATTAGAATATATCACCTGTGCGTCGGGTTGTCTTGCACGCACGAGCTTTCAACCGGGCGCTTTTGGCCTGATTTCTGGAGGCTCGCGTGGGATCGTAACCGTGATTTCGAACTCTGGTCAGCGGATCGGTGTGACGCTTTCTTTGTCCGGTTTAGCCGATGGCGTGACGGCGCTGGCGTCGCGCCGCTAGCTTCATCTTCGGTAACGCCTTGGTCGCAGCGTGCCTTATGCGACCGGCACACAAATCTGGCTCGCCAGCTCTGTGAAGCTTTTGTAGCGCAGCCAAAACGCCTCGGAATTCGGATTGTCGGATTGGCGGGTGTCTTGGGCCAACTGCGGATCGCTAAAGAATTCGGCCGCGCGCGATTGATCGCGCCCGTTCAGGGTTTGATTGGCCACACTTTGCACGCAGCCGCACAGTTCAGGCGACGCCGCCGAACGCCCCGCCGATTGACAGGCACTGCTGATTTCACCCGTGGCACTTGGCACGCCAGAACTACGCCCGCCACCACATGACACCAAGCCAACTAACGCTGCCGTGACCAAAATAAACCGCATATTGCCTCTCTCTGGCCGCTGTCTGTGCAAACGGTCCGACTGTTAGTGCCCTTACGGGCGGATTATGGCGGGGGATGCGTCTCGATGCAATTGGGGAATGAAAGAGTTGATCTTGGGGTTCGCTACCAAGCAGATGTCATTGAGATTGCTGCCACGATCGATGCCAAGTTGCGTTGCACGTAAAAGCTGTGTTGAGTAGGTTGGATACCGGCCGTGAAGACAAATTCTAAGAGCGACGAATCTGGAGAAAGAAATGAAATACTATTGGCCGATGCTCGCAGGTGAGCGTGATCCGCGTAGTATTACTTATAGTCTGAGAGTGGATCGATATGCTGAGGGGCGCTGGCCCGATGGGCGTTGGTCACCCACCTACGATATGCTCTATATGGCAGATAGCCCGTCTGGTCTGTATGATGCGCGTGCGCGTGAAGAACTGCCCAAATTGACCGCTGTATTGCGTCCGAATATAAAAGAACTACCTGATATCATTGGGGAGTTTTCATTCAATATTGCGGCCCCGCCCCCTCTTGTGACACATCGCCTTAGGGCGTTGATGGAAGAACTTGAGCCGCAATGCTGTGAATATTTGCCTGCGCCAGAAATCTGGGATGTGACGTTTAACCGTGAAGTTGATCGTTCTGACTATCAATTCGCTCATGTGATCAAGCAACTGGACGGCTGGAATCATGAGCTATCTGATATTAGAAAATTTACGCGTCGGAATGGGACTGTCGGGTTCGGGCTGAATGGAATTGGAACTGTGAACCCTGCGGCCGTGGCTGGGCACCACCTTTGGAGAGATTGCTTCACCCATCACGTTCTGTGCTCTGAGGAATTCAAAGCTCGCGTCGAAGCGGCCAGCATCACGAATTTTCACTTCGAACCAATGCATGTGAATTCTTAGTTCGAAATTAACGCTCACCGTGAAAGGCTAGCAACGCAATCCCCTTGCAAAACCCTTGTTCTTTGGCCATTGACGGGTTCAAACTTTGTACAGGGCTTTCCCTTCATGACTGATCTCGATCACATCCGTAACTTCTCAATCGTTGCACATATCGACCACGGTAAATCCACGCTGGCGGATCGTCTGATCCAAGAGACAAATACCGTCGCCGAACGCGATATGAAGGCGCAGATGCTGGACAGTATGGATATTGAACGCGAGCGCGGGATTACCATTAAGGCCAACACCGTGCGCATTGATTACACTGCGCAAAATGGTGAGACCTATGTGCTGAACCTGATCGACACCCCCGGTCACGTCGATTTCGCCTATGAGGTATCGCGGTCGATGCGCGCCGTCGAAGGATCGCTTTTGGTGGTCGACAGCACTCAGGGCGTCGAGGCGCAGACGCTGGCCAATGTGTACCACGCGATTGATGCGGACCACGAAATTGTGCCAGTTCTGAACAAGATTGACCTGCCTGCGTCAGAATGTGATCAGGTTGCGGCGCAAATCGAAGATGTGATCGGCATCGATGCGTCAGAGGCGATCCAGGTTTCAGCGAAAACAGGGGTTGGAATCGTCGAAACGCTTGAATCCATCGTCCACAAACTGCCCGCACCAACAGGCGACCGCGATGCGCCGCTCAAGGCGATGCTGGTCGACAGTTGGTATGACAGCTATCTGGGCGTGATCGTTCTGGTGCGTGTGATCGACGGCACCATGAAAAAGGGCGACCGGGTCAAATTCTTGTCCAACGGCACCGTGCATGGGATCGACAAGATCGGGGTCTTTCGCCCGCAAATGCAAGATGTCGCTGACCTTGGTCCGGGCGAGATCGGGTTTATCACCGCCTCCATCAAACAAGTGCGCGACACCCGTGTTGGTGACACGATCACATCGGAAAAGAAGGGCACCGAAGATGCGCTGCCGGGCTTTAAGCCCGCGCAACCCGTGGTGTTCTGCGGGCTGTTCCCCGTCGATAGCGCCGAATTCGAAGACCTGCGCGACGCGATTGAAAAGCTGGCGCTGAATGACGCATCGTTCAGTTTTGAGATGGAAACATCCGCCGCGCTGGGCTTTGGCTTTCGCTGTGGGTTCTTGGGGCTTTTGCACCTCGAAGTCATCCGTGACCGGATTGAGCGCGAATATAACATTGAGCTGATCACAACCGCGCCCTCGGTTGTGTACCACGTCTATATGCGCGACGGCGAAATGATCGACCTGCATAACCCCGCCGATATGCCCGACCTGACCCATGTGGACCACGTCGAAGAACCGCGGATCAAAGCGACGATCCTTGTGCCTGATGATTATCTGGGCGACGTGCTGAAACTGTGCCAAGATCGCCGCGGCGTGCAGCTGGACCTGACCTATGCGGGGTCGCGCGCGATGGTGGTCTATGATCTGCCGCTGAACGAAGTCGTGTTTGATTTCTACGACCGGTTGAAATCGGTGACCAAGGGCTATGCGTCGTTTGATTACCAGATGACTGGGTACCAGCAGGATAACCTTGTGAAAATGTCCGTGCTGGTGAATGATGAACCCGTTGATGCGCTGTCGATGATGGTGCACCGTGACCGCGCCGAACAGCGGGGCCGGGCGATGGTTGAAAAGCTCAAAGACCTGATCCCCCGCCACATGTTCAAAATCCCGATCCAAGCGGCCATCGGCGGCAAAGTCATCGCCCGCGAAACCCTATCGGCCCTGCGCAAAGACGTGACCGCCAAATGCTACGGCGGCGACGCATCGCGCAAACGCAAGCTGCTGGATAAGCAAAAGGCGGGTAAGAAAAAGATGCGGCAGTTTGGGAAAGTAGATATCCCGCAAGAAGCTTTCATTAGCGCACTGAAAATGGACAGCTAGAGCTGGCCATTTTTTGGCGCGAATGAAAGACGGTGGGCGGCAGCGTTTGACGCAGTCAAATGCGTGCCCACTCAGGTGTTTTGTGCGGGACGTTGGCGTGTTTGGGCTGCTAAAAGCTGGCTATTTTTAGGCGCGCGTGCGGAGAAGCGATTGGCTAAGCCAATGGGCAGTATTGTTCGAAACTGTAGAGTGTTGGTGGTGTGTAACGCCAGTGCTCCGGTGGATTTATCGACTAGGTATGCTTTTTCTATACGGCAGAGCTGTTGATCGACAATGCAACCTGTGAATGCTAACTTGCTCCTACTTTTGGTAGGTGCGTTAAAATGAAGCGGAAATATACTTTATACATTGATGAAAGCGGTGATACTGGCATTGAGAAGGTTCGAGTAGGTATCAAGGACAAGGGTGCTTCTCCCATGCTCGTAATTGCCGGGTGTCTTATTCCTGAATCTAGGAGCGAAGCTCTTTCGGAACTTCTTGATGAGGTTCGAGCTGTAACTTCTAAAAAGAGCTTGCACTGTACGGGTATGGGGCATCTTGGGGTCGCCAAGTTTTCGCGTATGGTCGCTGAGAAGGCTGGCATACTTTGCTTCGCACTCGTTTCGACAAAGTCGACGATGGGTGGCTTTAGAGATCAAATTTCAGGCAAAGGTCAAGACCAGAGATATTACAATAAATGTGTCTCGTATTTTCTTGAACGGGTTGGGCACTACATGCTTCTTAACGACATTTCGAGTAAAGATGTCGGAATCGTTTTTGAAGAGAGGGAAGGGCATGATTACGAAAAGCTTCGAAACTACCTTCATACCATCAAAAAGAATCCACTTGATAAGAGGCTTGAATACTACCTTGCCCCGATTGATCCAAATTCAATAACAAGCGTTGCAAAGTCAGGAGACGACTTGCTCTGTTTTCCGGATTTGGTCGCGTTTTCTGTCGCTGCTGCCTTGAATGCTTCGGCTGCAAATTTTGGTGTCCCAGAACAGCGATATCTTAGAGAGTTGAAAGATAAGTTCTTTTGCGACGAAAGAACTCGTGCGGTTGGAGAGTTTGGACTGAAGATATTTAAGCGATACGAATTGAAGCTAGATGAGCATACATCCCATTTTGTCGAAAAGTTGCACGTCTCTGGAATTGAGCCGACTCTTCATGATGGAGGGTTATATTAAGTACGGTCATGCCAAATTTCCAATTTGGCAGCGCCCGGACCTCCCCCATGGGGAGGGCGCTTCGCACCCACCTCGAGGTCCTAGCGCCGCACTGCTAATGGATCACCGCGTAAACGAAATGCCGCCCGGGGCTCCGCCCGTTCGAACCTGAAACGATCCCCCGGATCGTTTCCGAGACGGTTCTCACCCCCACGGGGCGGGCGCGCTGTTCTTGTCTAGCCACTTGACCCACATCAAAGCCCTCATATCCCGCCGCTGCTAACCTCCCCCGAAACAACTCTTTCGGAGATCATTATGCTGCGCCTTGCGTCCACGCTTTATTCCATCATTGGCACCAGTCTTGCCGGTAGTTTTGTGATCGCGGCGCTGGTCACGGGCTATGATACGGCCGTGCCGATTATCGTTGCTGCGGCTGTGGGGGCGGTGCTTGGCCTGCCTGTCAGCTATTTCGTCGCCCGTGCGATTACCCAAAACATCAAGTAGATGGATGGCGGCTTTCCTTAGCTGCGCAATCGGCGTAGACCGACCTGCATGACTTGCCCTTTATGCCAAACCGCTGACATCCTGCCCCGTTCCGGGCGGCCCTGAGGGGGCGGCTGTCGATATCTGTGGCACCTGCATCACGCAATTGGACGCACCCGAGGAAACCCATTTTCGCGGGCTGGCCAGCAGCATGTGGTCCGAAGACCCCTGCATTGCCGTGCTTGCCGCGCGCACGCTGGTAAAGATCGGCACGCCTTGGGCGCTTGATCTGGCGGATCAGCAGTATTTGGACGATGAAACGCGGGCTTGGGCGGATAATGTCGCCGCTGTAAGCGCGCATAAAGATGCCCATGGCGCGACCCTAAACGCAGGCGACACGGTGGTCTTGATCAAAGACCTGCCAGTCAAAGGCGCCGGGTTCACCGCCAAACGTGGCACGGCGGTGCGTGGTATTTCATTGGTTGCCGAAAATCCGGCGCACATCGAAGGCCGCGTTGAAGGCCAACGCATTGTGATCCTGACGGAATTCGTGAAAAAGAAATAGCGACGGAAACGCCACACACACGCGTATCAGACCCATCACAGAATGGAGCTGATAGATGCAGTACTACCTTCCCCACGCGTTTGTTGTCCTGATGGGCGGGCTTAGCGTCGCGACATTTCTCACGTCTTGCGTTGTTTAAAGCGCGTTGTCGACAGCTTGGCCCGCGTTCGTAATATCGCGTCCGACGCCTTTGACGGTTTCGCAGGCGGACAGGCCGATGACGGACAAGACAAGAAATGCGCGGATGATCATGGTGGACCTCAGAATATTGGTTTCGCGAAAACCCTAGCCGCTGGGCAGAGCGTTATCAAGATGGCGCGGGCATGTTCAGGAATGCGGTAACCGAAGCGGCGAATTCTCGCGGCTTTTGCGCGTGCAGCCAATGCCCTGCGCCGGGAATTTTCGCGAATTTCGCCTGTGGGAACTGCGATTTGATTGCGGGGCGATGGCTGGGCAGAACATAATCTGAATCCGCGCCCGATAAAAACAGGGTAGGCCCGTCAAATGACCCGCTGACCTTTGGAAATCCAACGATCTTGGCCATATCGGCTTCGAGCACGTCGAGGTTCAGCCGCCAGCGCTTTTCTTTCAGATCAAGGCTTTGCAGCAGAAAATCCGCAACGCCGGGCTCTAATTCACCAAGTAATTCTTTGGCTTCACTGCGTGACCCTAAGGTGGTGGGGTCCACATTGCGCATCGCATTGAGCGGCCCCATCTGCGTGTGCTGATAGGCGACCGGCGCGATGTCGGCCACGATTAACCGTCGCAGTTTGGCGGGGTGGGTCAGGGCTAGCACCATCGCGGCCTTGCCGCCCATGGAATGCCCAAGCACGTCCATAGGCTGGTCGATCACCTCGGCCAAATCATCCGCCATATCCGCGTAAGACTGGCTATCAAACCATGGGCTGCTGCCGTGGTTGCGCATATCGACTGTGATCACTGGGCGCTCTGTTGATAGCCGTTTTGCGATAACCCCCCAGTTCCGTGCAGATCCGTACAGACCATGTGCGATTAAAAGGGGTGTGCCCGCAGGCCCGTCGTAGTGTACCGTGTTTAACATGCATCTGTTTTAACCCTTTGTGCGGGCAAAGTGCCAGAGGGATTGAGCGGTGCTCGTTTTGCGATTACCGGGTGGTTTATGGTCCAGATGATTGAACAAAATATTGCTGAAATCCGTGCGCTTTTTGAATCCAAGCTGCGTGTACGCGGGGCGTCATTGGCTGTGCAATTACGTAAAGCCCGGCGTCATTTGCCGCGCGCCGTCCGGCGTGACGTGACATATCTTATTGAAACTGCTGAGTTGAGCCAGAACCCCAAGCTGGTACGTATGGTGGATACTGCCCGCATCGCGCGTGCGCATCGCAACACGGTCGCGTTCCTTGAAAATGTCGACCTGCGTGAACAGCGTATCACCGGGCTGATCAATGTGGTTGCGGCGATTGCGCTGGCGATTTTGGTGACGGCTGCATTGGTGATCTATGTGCTGGTGCAACGGGGTTACGTCGGACCGGGTCTTTGACGACCAGCGTGACCGTGGCGAAGGCCACATAAAGCAGCAGATACCACGATCCGATTTTCGCAAAGCTGACCAGATCCAACGGGTTTTGCCCCGCGTAAATCCATGTGCCTGTCAACGTGCCGATGTTTTCTGCGATCCACAAAAACAGGCTTGCTAGAAATGCGGCGACGGGCAGGGGCATCCAATACCAGTTTGCCCCAATGCGGAACCAAATGCGGGTGCGGATGTAGAATAGGGCGGTGGCCGCGAACAGGACGCTGCGAAAGTCCCAGATGTAATGGTGGCTGAAAAAGTTGACGTAAACCGCGACCGCCAGCCCAAAGTGTAACAACATCGGCGGGAAGGGCGCGAATTGCATGTCAAACAGCCGGATCACCCGCGCCATGTAGCTGCCGACGGCGGCATACATGAAGCCCGAAAACAGCGGCACGCCGTAGATTTTGAACAGCGCAATTTCCGGATAGCCCCAAGACCCCGCGCTGACCTTGAACCACTCCATCGCGGTGCCGGTGATGTGGAACAAAAGGATCACGCGGGCCTCTGCCCATGTCTCTAGCTTAAAACGTAGAAACAAGACTTGCAGGCCAAGCGCGATCAAAAACAACGCGTCATAGCGGGCGAGGGGCCAGTGATCTTGCCAGATCATCTTGGTCCCAATAATCGCAGCCAAAAGACACGCCCCAAACAAACAGGCCCACGCTTGTTTGAGGACAAACATGACAAATTCAGCGACCCCCGCGGGAAGGCGGCGGCGCATAGCATCGCCAAGATGGCGTTCAGTGAGATGGGTTTGGGTCATGGGGGCGTTTCTAAGAAGTACATTCGCAATATGTGCCGGATGTTTGTGCAGTTTTCAATTACACTAGTTTGAGTGTTCCTGAAAATGTCCTGACATACTTCAAAGAATTGAATGGGTTATTCGCATGTATAACAGCTGTGTGCCGTCAGCGCTGTAGGTTGCTTGAAACGATGTTCCATACGCTCCTGCGCGAAATATTCGCCGGAGTGTGCCAGATGTCGGGAAGAGGGGGCCATTTGTTCTAATAGACCAGTAGCCATCGACCCGCATGGTTCCATCAGTTAGAAGAAATGGATGATCAGAACTAGAATGCTGCCCTACCCGAAACCCCTGCGCTTCTAACCAATCGGCGGCTGTATTAATCCCACCCCATTCGTGCATCAACCTAAAGGCGCAAACCTCTGCGTCGCCATCCGTGTAAATCTTATCCCAGTCCATCTGAATGAGGACAGCACGATTGTCTGCGTCGGCGCCGGTTTTTAGGCATGATTGCACGCTCGGGAAACGGCTGAGAGCAATGTTCACATCAGGTGTCATTTGGCGTTCAAGTTTGACGCGGTACGGCGGTTCACCCGGAGGTTGCTGGGGTAACGTACTTGAGAATGGTATAATTGACGACGCAGACCAAACGCAAAAGCATGAGATGACCACGAGATAGAGCTTTTCATCCCACTTTGTTTGACGAAAGTGCCGAACTGACCATCCCGGCTGGCCAGCGACCCGTCCGGTCATGATCCAATAGATCAAACAAATAAGAGACGTACCGCCGACTACTTGATTCCAGTAGCCAACGAAAACGCCACTAGTCAATATGAAGATAAGCACCGCACGACGCCTCGGCGAAGGTTTTGTCTTCGCCATCATGGAGCGGTCAAACCAAAATAGTATTCCTGAACATACGAAAGCCCCGAATGCGATGATGAAAGAGGCAAAAATGAAGCCCACGATCGGGCTTCCTAAGCGGTAGGTGTAGTGCTGTGCGTAATCAGACCAAAGAAGACTACCGATCATCGTTGCGAAGAGCACGCTCATCATGATGGAAAACATAATCCTCGCGAAGCGTGCGAGCTGATTTCGTAGTGAGGAGGGAATTGATTGCATGAGGATGATCTGGGTTAAACAACAAATGCTTGTACTCAGGAGATCAGACCGTTGTTATGCGTAGAATTAAAGTCACGTATTCCATACTGACGGAAATGACATAGAATTCCTTCCGGTCAGATTCTCATAGCATTGCTAAGTTAGGTGGGCCGAAGCCCACCCAACATTTCTCACAAGTTCGGATACATCGGGAACTTGTCGCAGAGCGCTTCGACTTCGGCGCGGACTTTGGCTTCGACGGCGCCGTTACCTTCTTCTCCGTTGGCGGCAAGCCCATCGGTGACTTCGACGATCCAGTCGGCAATCTGGCGGAACTCGGCTTCGCCAAATCCGCGCGTTGTTCCTGCGGGAGAGCCCAGACGGATGCCGGAAGTGACCGTTGGTTTTTCAGGGTCAAACGGGATGCCGTTTTTGTTGCAGGTGATATGCGCGCGGCCAAGTGAGTCTTCAGTCGCGTTGCCTTTGACCCCTTTGGGGCGCAGGTCGACCAGCATCAGGTGGCTGTCGGTGCCGCCTGATACGATATCCAGCCCGCCTTTCATCAGCTGATCCGCCAAGGCTTGTGCGTTTTTGACGACCTGTTCTTGGTAGGATTTGAACTCGGGGCGCAGGGCTTCGCCGAATGCCACGGCTTTACCAGCGATGACATGCATCAGCGGGCCGCCTTGGATACCGGGGAAGATGGCCGAGTTCACTTTTTTCGCGATGTCTGCGTCGTTGGTGCAGATCATGCCGCCGCGTGGGCCGCGCAGGGTTTTATGCGTGGTTGTTGTGGCAACATGCGCGTGCGGGAAGGGTGATGGGTAGATGCCCGCAGCGACAAGCCCAGCAAAATGCGCCATATCGACCAAAAGGATCGCGCCAACAGAATCCGCAATCTCGCGCATTTTTGCGAAATCAATGATGCGCGGAATGGCGGACCCACCCGCGATGATCATTTTGGGCTGGTGTTCGGTCGCCAGTGCTTGGACTTCGTCATAGTCCAGCAGGCTGTCTTGGCGGCGCACGCCATATTGCACGGCGTTGTAGATTTTACCGGATTGGTTTGGCTTGGCACCGTGGGTCAAGTGACCGCCCGCGTCCAAAGACATGCCAAGAATGGTGTCGCCCGGTTTGATCAGCGCGTTATAGACACCTTGGTTCGCTTGCGATCCAGAGTTCGGCTGCACGTTCACATATTCACAGCCAAACAACTGTTTGGCGCGGTCGATGGCGATGTTTTCGGCAACATCAACAAATTCGCAACCGCCATAGTAACGACGCCCCGGATAGCCTTCGGCGTATTTGTTTGTCATCACGCTGCCTTGGGCTTCCATGACAGCGGCTGATACGATGTTTTCAGAAGCGATCAATTCGATCTCTTTGCGCTGGCGACCAAGTTCGCCGGTGATTGCTGCGTGAATTTCAGGGTCTCGGGTATCTAGTGTCTCGGTGAAAAAGCCGGCGTCGCGGACATCTGCGGTCATGGGTGTTTTCCTTGTCTCAGGGGCCAATTGCAAAGTGATGGGACCTCATACCGTAGGAATGCCCCGTTCTAAAGCATCAAAACGACCATGATCTTTATGAGCGCGTCATGTGGGTTTCTTATCGGCGTCTTGCGTTTCGCGGGTGATCCCATCACTACTGTATCGACCAAGAGGAATAATTCATCCATGACGCAGCCAAAGATCGCTTTTGTCGCCAGCCCCGTGCCGACCGCACAAGCGGCGCTTCACAGATTGACGGCGCTGTATAATGATGTCGCCCCAGCACAGGCTGATGTCATTGTTGCGTTGGGCGGGGATGGGTTCATGTTGCAGACCTTGCACAGCACCCAAGAGCTAGATGTGCCTGTTTACGGTATGAACCGCGGCACCGTTGGATTCTTGATGAATGAATATAGTGCGGATGAACTGGGAGAGCGGTTGAATGCTGCCGTAGAAGAGGTGATCAACCCGCTGGCGATGACTGCGCTGACCGTGGATGGTCAGATGCACGATGCGCTTGCAATCAACGAGGTCAGCTTGCTGCGTGCGGGTCCGCAAGCCGCGAAATTGCGGATTACAGTTGATGGCAAGGTGCGTTTGCCAGAACTGGTGTGCGATGGCGCGCTAGTGGCGACGCCCGCTGGGTCGACCGCTTATAACTATTCCGCGCATGGGCCGATCTTGCCTATTGGGTCAGATGTGCTTGCGCTGACAGCAATGTCCGCGTTTCGGCCGCGGCGTTGGCGGGGGGCCTTGCTGCCCAAGCGGGCGGTTGTGCGGTTCGATGTAATCGATTCTGCCAAGCGCCCAGTGATGGCCGATGCTGATGGGGAATCCGTTCGCGATGTGTCGAGCGTCGAAATTCGGTCAGAGCCGACGATCAAACACCGGATTTTATTTGACCCTGGACATGGGCTTGAGGAACGGCTGATCCGTGAACAGTTCGTGTGAATTTTCACGCCTGAAACTGCGTTAAGTCAACTATACACATACCCCAAAATCTGCTGTCGCATCCACACGGTGAATGGGCAGTTTTCGTCAGGGCGATGTCGCAAATGAATAAGACTTGTCGCATTTGCGGTTTTTAACCTTCTCGAAACAAGGAGGCAAAAATGCAAATTTCTGACACTGACCTGATCAACCTCACCGATTACCCCATCCATACTGATGGTCCTGAACGCGACGCAGTCTTGGCTCGCGTTTGGGCGGATTTAGAAAAAGACGGTTGCGCCGTTTTGAAAGGGTTTCTGACCCCTGCGGGTGTTGCCGCGCTTACCAATGAAGCAGACGGCGTTGCTGATCGTGGGCATAGCTCATTTAGTAAAACCAACGTCTATTTTAGCCAAGATGACCCCAGTCTGCCTGAAGATGATCCGCGGCGTCGGTTTTATGAGCGCTCAAATGCGTTCATTGCGGCGGATAACTTTGCACCTGATGGCCCGTTGCGGCAGGTGCATGATTTCGAAGGCTTCGATCAGTTCATCCAAGATTGTTTGCAGGAGGAAAAGTTCTATCGCTACGCTGACCCGCTTGCAGATGTGATTGTGAACATGGCGTCAGAAGGAAACGGATTTCCATGGCACTTTGATACCAACAATTTCACTGTGACGCTTGCAATTCAAAATGCGAATGCTGGCGGCGCATTTGAATACGCCCCGAAAATCCGCGAAAACGATGAAAATTTCCCAGAGGTGAAACGCGTCTTGGATGGTACGTCAGACAAGATACGTGTGCTCAACCTCGAGCCGGGCGATTTGCAGCTCTTTCGTGGACGGTACTCTCTCCACCGTGTTGCGCCGCTTGAAGGAGACCGGCCGCGCTATGTTGCGATTTTCTCTTATGTTGAAGAGCCCGGAATGGTCGGAAGCGTTGAGCGAACAAAACAGCTATATGGGCGCACGCTTCCCATTCATGAAGAACGGGCAGGGCAGCGCGCTGATAGCTATTTGGACTAGCTCTGTAAGCTCTCAGTTTGGGCGTGGGTCAGTTTCGTAACATCGCCGATTTTGCCTAAGCTACTCTAAAAATTGACCAAATGGTCAATGGGATTCGCGTACCATCGGCACGCGAATCGCTTTGCCCGTCTCCTACGTGGAAAAAAGATATCAGTGCGCGAACCCCCGTGTTTGGATCGATTCCAAGCCATTTATTCTATACCTGTCCCGTTTTTTGGACAGTTTCACCCTGTTCTCGCTATTTCCTGAGCGCAGGAAACTGCCTATAGTCATTTGAAAAGCGGGGATAAACCGCGATGATGTGATATGTGTATTTTGGGAGGCTACGTTATGATCCGTTCTGAATTGATTCAAAAAATTGCTGATGAGAACCCGCATCTGTATCAACGTGACGTTGAGCGAATTGTGAATACGATCTTTGAAGAGATCACAGACGCTATGTCGCGGGGCGACCGTGTCGAATTACGTGGCTTTGGCGCGTTTTCGGTGAAAAAACGGGATCAGCGTATTGGCCGTAACCCGCGCACGGGTGAAGCGGTCGAAGTAGAAGAGAAACATGTTCCGTTCTTCAAGACCGGCAAGCTTTTGCGGGATCGTTTGAACGGCAACTAAGAGGAAGCCATGAAAACAATTCGTTATGCCTTTTGGGCCATTGCCGGGCTGTGCTTGATAATCATTGGGCTCGCTAATCGCGACGCGGTGACAGTACGGGCGATGCCACAGGCGCTGGCCGATATGCTAGGCCTGTCGCCTGACATCCAGCTGCCCCTATTTATCGTCATCTTCATTGGCGTTGGTTTTGGGCTGCTTATCGGCTTCTTGTGGGAATGGGTGCGCGAACACCGCGTGCGTTCTGATTCACGGGCGAAAAGCCGTGAACTTGATGCCTTGCGTCGCGAAGTGCAAAAACTGCGCGGTGAGGCTGTGGGCGCAAAAGATAGCGACGATGTGCTCGCACTTTTGGAAAACGTGAGCTGATGCCATCTGATATTCGGATTAAGATCTGCGGTCTGCGGACCGCTGCTGACATCGTGGCCGCGACCGATGCCGGAGCAACCTATATAGGGTTTAACTTTTTCCCCAAATCGCCACGCTATGTTAGCTTTGACCAAGCGCGAGATCTTGCCATCGATGTGCCGATTGGTGTGGCCAAAGTTGGGCTTGTCGTGAATGCAGACGATGCGTTGCTGGATGATCTGACGGAAAAGGTGCCGCTGGATATGTTGCAGTTGCACGGATCAGAGACCCCTGAACGTGTTGCCGAAATTCGCGCGCGCTACGGTCTGCCTGTGATCAAAGTGCTGGGTATTTCGGGGCCTGATGATCTTGATGCGATTGACCGCTATAGCGTCGTTGCCGATCAGTTGATGCTGGATGCGAAGCCGCCCAAAGATGCGGTGTTGCCGGGTGGAAATGGTATCAGCTTTGATTGGAATTTGCTGTCTGGGCGCAAATATTGGACTAAGCCGTGGATGCTAGCAGGTGGCCTGAACCCTGAAAATGTGGCGCAAGCGATTGCAAACACCGGCGCATTACAGGTTGACGTGGCGTCGGGTGTGGAAACTGCGCCGGGCGTCAAAGATGCAGCCCTTATGAAAGCGTTTTGCGATGCCGCGCGCGGCGCCTAATCTTATCCAATAGTCTGCTTGCCTGCTTTACCCTTTTGAACAATCGCGCTAGTCCTGACAGGCGCGATAAAAAGAGATGTGACATGTCCAACGATCTATTCAACAGCTTCATGACCGGTCCTGACGAAAAGGGACGTTTTGGTGATTTTGGGGGCCGTTTTGTTTCGGAAACCTTAATGCCGCTGATCCTCGAGCTTGAGGAGCAGTATGAGTTCACCAAAACCGATGATAGTTTTTGGGCAGAGATGGATGATCTGTGGGCCAATTACGTGGGCCGCCCGAGCCCCTTGTACCACGCCGAACGCCTGACCGAACATCTGGGTGGCGCTAAAATCTATCTTAAACGTGATGAGCTGAACCACACAGGCGCGCATAAGATCAATAACGTGCTCGGTCAGATCATTCTGGCGCGCCGTATGGGTAAAACCCGGATTATTGCCGAAACTGGCGCAGGCCAACACGGCGTTGCGACGGCGACGGTTTGTGCGAAATTTGGTCTCAAATGCGTAGTTTACATGGGCGCACATGACGTTGAACGCCAAGCGCCGAATGTATTCCGGATGCGCCTGTTAGGCGCCGAAGTGGTCCCTGTGACCTCGGGTCGTGGTACGCTGAAGGATGCGATGAATGATGCGCTGCGCGACTGGGTGACCAATGTGCGCGACACGTTCTATTGCATCGGCACTGTGGCTGGGCCGCACCCGTATCCGGCGATGGTGCGTGATTTCCAAGCGATCATTGGCAAGGAAACTAAAGAGCAAATGCAAGCCGCCGAAGGCCGTTTGCCAGATACGTTGATTGCCGCGATTGGTGGTGGATCGAACGCGATGGGGCTTTTCTTTCCGTTTCTTGACGACAAGGACGTCAGCATCATCGGCGTCGAAGCTGGCGGTAAGGGTGTGAATGCCAAGATGGAGCATTGCGCGTCTCTCACCGGCGGCCGCCCCGGTGTACTGCACGGCAACCGTACCTATTTGCTTCAAGATGACGATGGTCAAATTCTCGAAGGGTTTAGCATCTCGGCCGGTCTCGATTACCCCGGCATCGGGCCGGAACATGCTTGGCTGCATGAAATCGGTCGCGCGCAATATGTGTCGATCACCGATGTCGAAGCGCTTGAGGCATTCCAGCTTTGCTGTGCGCTCGAAGGTATCATTCCGGCGCTGGAACCATCCCATGCGCTTGCCCATGTGATGAAGATCGCACCGACACTGCCCAAAGATCACCTGCTGGTGATGAACATGTGTGGGCGCGGCGACAAGGATATCTTTACCGTGGCCAAGCACCTTGGCTTTGATATGAAAGCCTAGGTTCGGTCGGCCGCGTATTGTTGCAGCACGTCAATTGACACGATTTCCAACGCACGCATATGCGTGCCGTGCAGGTTGACCTGCGGCGCGCAACCTTCGTCATGCGCCTGCAGAAACCTGCTGGCGCATAGGCACCAGCTATCTCCGGCCTTTAGCCCCGCAAATCCAAATTCGGGGCGCGGCGTGCTGAGGTCATTGCCAAAGTATTTTGAATAGGCCAGAAATTCGTCCGTCATCACAGCGCAAACCGCGTGGCTGCCGGTATCTTGCGCGCAGGTATCACAGGCACCATTGCGGAAATATCCGGTGACCGGATCCATCGAACAAGGGGCGAGCGGGTGCCCGAAGACGTTCAGCGATGGGTCTTTATCCATGGGTGTTTAGGCTTTCTGCGATTTGTTGGAACATGACTTCGTTTTCGCGGCTTACACCATCTTCGCGAAAGGCACGGTCGGCACTATGCGCGGCGATGACGACATTGTTGATTTGATCAATGTAGATGTATTGCCCGTAAATGCCACGCGCCAAAAACTGCCCGTCTTTGCAGCCCAACGGCACCCACCATTGATAGCCGTATCCGATTTCGCCAGGGGCGGTTTTGGCGCTGGCGCGGGTCGATTCTGCCACCCAGTCGGCAGGCACAATCTGTTTGCCTTGCCACATGCCGCCCTGCGCCATCATCTGCCCAAAGCGCGCATTGTCGCGCGTCGTGCTGTTCAGCCCGCCCAACACAAAGGCAACGCCATTGCCGTCCGTCACGTAATAGGGCGCGCGTTCCATCCCCAAGGGCGCGATGATCTTTTCGTGCAATAACTCTGCGACACCGCGCCCTGTCGCGCCGCGAATGACCATACCCAAAACATGGGTGTCGATAGAGACATATTCCATCCGTGCACCGGGGGCGGCTGCGCTGGTCTTTTGCTTTTGTGCAAACCCGTCCATGGATCCACCAAGCGCCAAGACACGGCCCATCCGGTTGATATCAGAAAAGAAGGCGAGGTAGTCCTCATCGAACTTGAGCCCCGATGACATTTGCAACACGTCTTTGATCGTCGCATCCTGATAGGCGGTGCCAGCTAATGCGGGCACGTATTTTAATACTGGATCATCGATGCTGTCGATTGACCCCTCGGATAACACCACGCCAAACAAGGCCGAAAGATAGCTTTTTGAGACCGACCAATTGATCCGCAGATCATCCGCGCCCGTGCCGTGAAAGTAATCCTCAAAGACAAGTTTGCCATCCTTCAGGATCACCAACGCGGTGACGTTGCGCGCAGCGATCCAGTTGAACATATCGGGGGTCGGCACGATCGGATCGCCCATAGGCAGCGATACTGTTTCATCCGTCTCGGGCAAATGTTCGGTCACAAAGGCCGCATCCATATGCGAAAAATTTTGCACGACCGTTTCGGCAGAAAACAGTTTCAGCACATGGCGCAGCCGGTTGATTTCCGTGCGTTTGAGCAGTGCCAGTGTCGCGATTGCGCCGACAGTGATGCCAATGCTCCAAGTGAATGCACTCATGTATCTTTGTCCTCTTTCACGGCATTTTGCACGTTCCACTGCACCCAACGCCCATGAAAATCGGCGCGGCCCAGCGGGATTGTTATATCTCCGGGCCAGAGCCGCAGGCTGAGGGCCGCGCCGGGAGTTGCCCCATCGGTTTCCATGCCGAACCAAGCCAGCGGGCTGCTATCCGTGGCGGTTTGTCCTGCCTTTGCGATCAGCGCAGCGCCTTGGGCTTGTTTTTCACGCGGAAAATACTGCCATGCTACCGTGCTGTAAATCAGGTGCAATTGGCCGGGCGTATGGTCCAGTTGCCCTTGCAACCAATCAATCGCGTCATCTTTTGCAACGGGTGTATTTGCCACCGCCATTGCGGCACGGGTCAAGGCGATCCTTTCAGGTTGATCCGCCCATAGGTATGATTCCAACCGCTGCGCGTCGCGGGGCAACTCAAGCGGGTTCAAATCTACACCTGCACGCGCGACGACCTTTGGCGGTGTCATCGGTGGGGGTGGTCCGGTCCAATCGGGGCGCAACGTGAACGCGGGGGAGGGCGCGCCGAATGGTTGGCCGTCTATCTCTAGCCCGTAGTCATCCCAATGCAGGTTTAGCCCCGCGCTTGCGCCGAGTTCCGACAGCCGGATTGGCAGGTGATACCTGTCTGCAAGCAGATGTCCCACGGCGATTAAAACGGCGGATCTGCGGGTTTCGTTGGTTTGTGGGGCTTGGTCCAATTGGGCGTTGATCGCCGCTTGTTGGTTGACCAGTGTATCGCACACAGCAGCCCAGAGTGTATCGTCACGCGTATGCGCAGGCGGATATACGGCGGTTAGTGTGGGATCACCGGCCAACTTGCAGGCATGTAATGCCCCCGCAAGCCGCAAGGGGACAGATTGTCCGCTGGGATGAAGGTTGCCTTGCCATCCAAATATGCGGTCGGTCACGGGGCAGGTGGGCCAATCACGCGTCGCGCAAAGCGTCATAAGCTGCGCCATAAATGGCGATCCTAGCCCAGCACAGGCCTTGGCCTGATATGTAAACGCATCGCGGATATGCTCCGGGATCACCGGAACTTATCCACCAGTTTTTGCATGGGCGAACGGCTGTCTTCTTGTGGTGTCGGCAGGGTTGTCACTGCGGGTTTTGGTTTGGGTTTGCTGGTGGATGAACGCGGTGGTGCCACGCGCAGCGCAATGGCGTTCAAAAACTTTGGCCCATCGCCCGCAATAAGATGCTCAATCCCGTCACTGATCCCGCGCATTTCATCATCAAGCCATTCCGCATCGGCTTTTGAAAAATCGCGCAACACATAGCCTGCAACCGCGTCTTTGTGGCCGGGGTGTCCGATGCCCATGCGCACACGGTCATAGTCCGGGCCGATATGCCCATGTATAGAGCGCAAGCCGTTGTGACCAGCATGGCCGCCACCTGTTTTCAGCCGGACTTTGCCCGGTGCCAGATCTAGCTCATCATGAAAGACAATGACGTCTTCAGGGGCGACCTTGAGATACCGCATTGCCTCACCGACAGATTGACCGGACAGGTTCATGAAAGTTTCGGGTTTTAGAAGGGCAACCTTTTCAGAGCCAAAACGCCCGTCAGATATTTGCCCTTGGAATTTGCTACGCCAGGGCGAAAACCCATGATCTGTTGCAATAACATCCATGGCCATAAAGCCGATGTTGTGACGGTTTTGCGCGTATTTCGCGCCGGGGTTGCCGAGGCCTACGATCAGTTTCATAGCGGTTTATTAACCTATGCCGCACTGCGGCGCTAGTGGGCTGTCGTGCAAAGATTGTGATCCGCAAGTGAGGCCAATACATAACAATCTTCCGTGCGGCCATTTTTACTGCATTTATTCACGATTCGCGCCAGTTCTGTCTCAAGCCGCTGCAACCGCGCAATTTTAGCACGCACCTCATAGAGCTGCGTTTCAGCAATTTTGTTTGCACGGGCGCAATCGCTTTCTGGGTGACATTGCAAGGTGATCAAGGATTTGATTGCTTCGATAGAGAAACCCAAATCGCGCGCGTGTTTGACGAAGCCCAATTGCTCTAACCCTGCCTGCGTATAGCGTCGCTGATTACCGGCTGTCCGTTCGGGTGGCGGCAGTAGTCCCTTACCCTCGTAGTATCTGATGGTTGGAATTTTGACCCCGGTACGGTCAGAAAGCGTGCCAATCGAAAACATAATTCAAAAACCTCTTGAACCTCTAGTTGCTAGAGATCTTACATAGGGTGCGACGATAATAAAAGGAGACGTCGCATGGCGGGATGTTGCGGGCACGATGCCCAATTTGATGGGCTATCGGCCGATTATAAGCGGCGATTATGGGCGGTAATTGCGATCAACGCTGGTATGTTTGTGGTGGAAATGGCGGCGGGCCACGCTGCGCATAGTCAGGCGTTACAAGCGGATGCGCTCGATTTCTTTGGCGATGCCGTCACCTATGGCATTTCTCTTGCGGTGATTGGCGCGTCACCTTGGCTGCGTACTACTACAGCTTTGGCCAAAGGTTTCAGCCTGTTGCTAATGGGGTTGTGGGTGTTTGGTTCAACCACATACCGGGTGTTCACAATTGGCGTGCCAACCGCTGAGATCATGGGGGTGATTGGTTTTTTGGCCTTGGCCGCGAACCTAGCGAGTGTAGCGCTATTGGTGCGTTACAAGGATGGAGACGCGAATGTGCGGTCGGTTTGGTTGTGTTCGCGCAATGATGCGATCGGGAATGTTGCGGTTATGGTTGCCGCCCTTGGGGTTTGGGGCACGGCAACGGGTTGGCCTGATTTGATCGTGGCAGGAATCATGGCTGCGCTCTTTTTATCATCGGCGTTCCAAATTATTCTGCAATCCCTTCAAGAACGTCGCAACAGTCAAGCAAAAGTACACTGAGCAAACAAAAAGGGCACCCGAAACGGGTGCCCTTTGATCCACACGTTTGCGGCGGATTATTCTTCTGAAGTCTCTTCTTCGCCGCCTTCTTCGCCTTCGTCGTCAGCAGCCATTGTGCGTGGCGCAGCAATGTTTGCGATGACAAAGTCACGGTCGATCACAGATTTCGCACCTTCAGGAAGTTTGACTTCGCTGATGTGGATTGTGTCGCCCATTTCGTGGTTCGCCAGATCGATTGTCAGGTGATCAGGGATGTCGCCAGCCAGAACCTCAAGTTCGACTTCGTTACGCACAACGGTCAGTGTGCCACCTTTTTTGATGCCTGGGCATGTGTCTGCGTTCACAAATTCAACAGGAATGAACAGCTTTACACGGCTAGTGCGCTTGAGGCGCATCAGGTCGATGTGACGTGGCAAATCTTTGACAACGTCGCGCTGAACACCGCGGCAGATGACACGCACGTCTTCTTGGCCTTCAACCTTGAGGTTGAAAAGCGTCGACATGAAGCGGCCTTTGCGCAGCATAGTCAGCAGGTAGTTGAATGGGATGCTAATGGATTGGGGCTCTGCGCCACCACCATAAACAATGCCAGGTACGTCGCCATCACGGCGAGCTTGGCGGGCGGCCCCCTTGCCTGTCCCCGCGCGTACCTTGGCGTTCAGATCAGGAATCTGTCCAGCCATAGTAATTCTCCAGTTTGTTGTGGGCCGCCCTCCAAGGGTGTGCGGACCCGGTAAGACCTGTGCCTATAGAAGGGATTCGCCTTTTTGGAAAGGGGGTTCATTGGTTGTAGCGTGGCTATTAGCGCTAGAAATTGCTTCTTTGGGGTGACATTGATCAAGAAAAATCACAAATCAGTGCTCGCGCTAAGGATGAAGACTGTTTATGAGGCAGTCATGCGACGCGGAATTGGTATCATTTCTAGGCTGTTAACCACTTTTATGCTCCTGTTGGCCCTCGGGGCCGCAGGTCTGTCTGCACCCGTTAAACTGCCCGCGATGACAGACGATGTGATTGCCTATCTCGCTGCAGGTGGATCATTTGCCGATCTATGCGGCGACACGACCGACCCGAGCAAGGCAAGCGGCGGGCATTGTCCTGCCTGCCATTTGATCGCCGTCGCGGTTTTGCCTGCTGTGACCATTGGCGCGCCAAAAATCTTAGAAGGCGATTATGTCCGCCTGACAACGGTTGCCCAGAATATCCGTAATGCGCAAGCGCTCGACCCGGCCCGATTGTCGCGCGCACCACCTCAAGCCTGATTTCTTTCACCCCAAAGATTTCAACTGATCTGCCCAATGATTGCGGCAGAACCATTGGCTTGGAGCCAATAAATGACGACGACTGACACGAATGCGCAGCCTGCGGGCGCGGCGCAAAAACTATACCGCGCGGCTTGGCGCTGGCACTTTTACGCGGGGCTGGTTGTGATCCCGTTTCTAACAACTCTTGCCGTAACAGGCATGGCGATGTTGTGGATTGCTTGGATCGACGGGCGCGATGGCGCGCGGACCGAAGTGACCCCACAAGAGATTTCGCAGCCTGTTTCGACGCAAGCAGAGGCGGCGCTTGCGGCCATAGATGGCGGTGTGCTGAAACAATATATCGCCCCACGCACTGACGATGTGGTCGCGCTATTTCGGGTGGATCAAGGGGATGATGCGATTATGGTCGCGGTAAATCCCTACACGGCGATGGTCGTGGAAACCTTTCCGCGTCGCAGCGGGTGGTATGATTTCTTTGACGGAATCCACGGTGATCTCATGCTGGGTTTGACAGGAGACCGAATTCTAGAGACGGCGGCGTCCCTGTGTTTGGTGATCGTCGCAACGGGTCTTTATATGTGGTGGCCGCGCAATGGTGGATGGCGCCGGTCGTTTATCCCAAGCTTTTCAAAAGGCCGGAGCTTGTGGAAATCATTGCACGGCGTTGTTGGCATGTGGGTATCCATTGTGCTTGTCTTCTTTTTGATTTCAGGGCTTGCATGGGCCGGAATTTGGGGCGGAAAAATGGTCCAGGCGTGGAGCCAATTCCCCGCTGAGAAATGGTCAAATGTACCGCTTTCCGATAAAACCCACGCAAGCATGAACCACGAACGCCGCGAGGTGCCATGGGCACTAGAACAAACGCCGTTGCCTGCTTCGGGCAGTTCAGAGGGTGCGGACGGTGTCGCGGGGCGTGTGACCATTGATACCGTCGATGCATTGGCCCGCGAGATCGGCTTTGACGCGCGCGATCAGTTGAACCTGCCGTCTGGTGATACCGGGGTTTGGACGCTGAGCCGCGATTCCATGAGCGTCGATAGCACCAACCCAACAACTGACCGAACCGTCCATGTGGATCAATACACCGGCAATGTTCTGGCTGATGTGCGCTATGCGGATTATTCGCTTGCAGGCAAAGCAATGGCCGTCGGCATTGCGTTGCACATGGGAACATTGGGTCTTTGGAGCGTATTAGCAAATACAGTCGTTTGCCTTGCAGTGATTTTCCTATGTGTCAGTTCGCTTGTGCTCTGGTGGAAACGTCGCCCGGCCAAAGCAGGCCGTCTTGCCGCGCCACCGATGCCGCAAGAAATGCCGCTTTGGCAGGGGGCTGCTTTGGTTGGTTTTGGTGTTTCAATGGCATTCCCAATGGCTGGGGTCGCGCTGTTGACGGTGCTGGCAATTGATACGTTGATCTTGGCACGTATCCCAAAATTGAGGGCGGTCTTGAGTTAGCAGAACTGAGCGAACCTGCTTTTTGCGCAGGTTCGCAACTAATTGGAAAGATCGTTCAAATGTGCCTAATTGTTTTCAAGTAGTTTGCCGGAGCGCTGCTTAAACCATTGAGCTAACCCACAAAGCGCTACGAACGACAATACGGCGTCCACCAAGTGAAAGCTGTTTGCCAAACTGATACCGCCGCTGATCGCAACGAAAAGATCGAATGCGCAGATAAGTGCAAAGAGGATCGCGGCCCAAAGGTAGGCTCGTTTTAAACCCAGAATGAATAGGTATATAACACCAGCGCTTAGCAAGAGGTAACCGCCCGCCAAGGCAAGGTCTCCGTTGTCGGGCGTCAGTGAAAAAGCGAAGAATAGCGCAGGTAGAATGACGCGTAAGATGATCATGTATCGCATCGCTTGAAGCGTGTGTTGCATGCTGCGTCCCGAATATTAAACTAAAAAATCTGCTTTAAGCCTGACAGATAACAACGCACTACTACTGAAGATAACCCCGCCATGACTACTGCTATCAAGTGCGGTGAATGCTTCCCAATATAATTGAAACTTGCTTTGAAAAAATATCGGTCAGCGATGCGGCATGTCTATATTGAATGCTGTTTATATTTCGCTCCGTCCTGCCTTTGTTGTTGGCGTGTTTTGGGGCTGCTTTGCAGCCTATGTCCCGCATATTAAGGCGCAGCTTGGCTCCGCGACCAGATTGGTCCCGTCGATGTGGTCGGCACCCATTTTGGATCGTAAGCTGGGCGCGCGGGCATTGCAGGCGGGGATTTTTCACTGTTGCTTGCGTGGTTGATCCGGGTTTCATGACAACACCCTTGGGGTTCGCGGTGGCTCTGATGTTCATCGGTTTGGCGTCTGGTCTATTGGATGTGATCATGAACGCGCGTGTCAGCATGCTCGAATCCCAAACGGGTAAAACCGTGATGAATGCGAACCACGCGATGTTTTCGGTTGGCTACGCCAGTGCGACGATGATCGTTGCGGCCACGCGCGAGGCAGGGGTGCCGCCGGGGCCGGTCTTTGCGGGGTTTGCGATGTTTTGTTGGCTACTGGTCCCTTTCGTTTGGATGCCGGTGACAGATTTCGTACCAGACGAAGACGCCGCATCCGCTCGCTATCCGTTTTGACCGATCATCATCTGCGGCGTGATTATTCTGGTCGCTTTCATATCCGAAGTCACTGTCGACGCATGGTCCATACTGCATCTCGAACGCAACTTGCATGGCGGTGCGGCCGAAGGGGCTTTTGGCCCCGCGATGTTGGATTTGACAATGGCGGTGGGGCGGTTTTCGGGCCAAGAAGTAGCGGCGTGTTGGCCCGAGGCCAATGTTGTGATTGTGGCGCCGGTCGTATCTGCGACAGGTGCAGTCATCGCCGCGACCGTGCCCATTCCTGTGATCGCCTATCTGGGGTTAGGGATATTGGGGCTTGGCGTGCCGGTGATTGGGCCAATGGGGCTCGCGCTTGTTGGGCAATTGGCCGCGTTGCATCTGAGGACCGAAGCGATTGGCCGCACAGCGGCTATTGGATTCTCGGGCTTTTTCTTTGCACCCGTAGTGATGGGGCTGGCATTTGATGCATTTGGCCTGAGGGTCGCATTTGGGGGTGTCGCTGGCTGCTACTATGTGCAGTGCCGTTTGCGCTAATTGTCTCGAAAATTCCGTGCTGGAAAAGAAAAGGGGTCAGCGCAAGGCTGACCCCTTTGTAGTAGAGGTATACTTACGATCAGAAACCAATTCCTGGAGCCTCAGGGCCAGTCGCGACGTCGTCTTCATCTTCATCTTCATCTTCGTCGTCAAGTTGCGACGCGATCAGCAGTGCAGCAAGAACACCCAAAACGATGTAAGCTGGTTTAACAGAAGATGTCGCAGGCGCTTCCATCACTTCGACAGGCTCGATGATGACGGGTGCAACGCCGCCAGCGAATACTGTTGTTGTTGTCAGGGCGATTGCCGTCGCAGCGGCCAGAGTAGTTGTGAAACGCATTTTGGTTCTCCTAAATATATGTGGGTGAGATTTTTGAGTTTTGAAAATTTATATTAACACGCAGATCGTCACCATATTGGTAGATCTTAGGCCCGCAGCGACAATGCCGCTGCGGGTCGGTTGTGCTTATTGAGTAGCCAAAAGGATGAGGTCGTCTTCCTCTTCGTCATCATCATCGTCAAGTTGTGACGCGATTAGCAGTGCCGCCAGAACACCCAGAACGATGTAAGCAGGCTTAACAGAAGATGTTGCTGGCTCTTCCATCACTTCGACAGGTTCGATGATAACAGGTGCAACACCGCCAGCGAATGCTGTTGTTGATGTCAGGGCGATTGCCGTCGCAGCGGCAAGAGTAGTTGTGAAACGCATTTTGGTTCTCCTAAATATATGTGGGTGAGATTTTTGAGTTTTAAAAATTAACATTAACACGCAGATCGTCACCATACTAGTAGATCCTAGGCCTACAGCAACAGTGTTGCTGTAGGCCTAGGGTTTCTTTTAGTTAAGTCCAGTTACAACATCATCTTCATCATCATCGTCGTCAAGTTGTGACGCGATCAGCAGTGCCGCCAGAACGCCGAGAACGATGTAAGCAGGTTTAACAGAAGATGTTGCTGGCTCTTCCATCACTTCGACAGGTTCGATGATGACCGGTGCAACGCCGCCAGCAAAGGCAGTTGTTGATGTCAGGGCGATTGCCGTCGCAGCGGCAAGAGTAGTTGTGAAACGCATTTTGGTTCTCCTAGTTGGTCTCATATCTATGCGAGTGCAGTGACGGCGCAGCGCCGCGTGATCCGCATTCCGCGATAGCTTTAATTTGCTGACATTACAGGTCAACGTTTTCGTGAAGATCGTGGCGATTATTTTGACGATGTTGCGAAAAAGCAGGTGTTTTTGCGCAAAAATCTACGACTGGTCAGGCTAGCTTTGCCAGTTCCCTTCGAAATCCTGCGGGATCAGGAGAACATCAGAATCAAGTGACCTGGCGTCACGTCGCCCACATAGCGCCATTGTCAGATCCAGCTCTTTGTGAATCACCTCGAGCGCCTTTGTCACCCCTAATTCGCCCATGGCGCCAAGCCCATAAATAAAGGCGCGCCCGATGTAGACACCTTTTGCCCCAAGCGCGAGCGCCTTCAGAACGTCCTGGCCGGACCGAATGCCACTGTCCATATGCACTTCGACCTGATCGCCCACTGCGGCCACAATAGATGGCAACATACGAATGGCGGAAAGCGCGCCGTCTAATTGCCGCCCGCCATGGTTGCTGACGATGATCGCATCGGCGCCAATTTTGACGGCTTGTTTGGCATCTTCGACGTCAAGAATACCTTTAAGGATTAGCTTCCCACCCCATTTTTCTTTGAGTTTCGCGATCATATCCCAGTCAAGCTTGGGCTCAAACTGTTCAGAGGTCCAAGAGGCAAGACTGCTGGTGTCGCCAACGTTTTTGGCGTGGCCAACGATATTGCCAAAGCTGCGGCGTTTGGTTTGCAGCATGCCTAAGCCCCAGCGCCATTTGGTCGACAGATCGATCATTGTGGGGATCGTGAGTTTTGGTGGCGCAGTCAGGCCGTTTTTCAGGTCTTTATGCCGTTGCCCAAGAATTTGCAGATCAAGCGTCAGGACAAGCGCCGAACAACCTGCATTCTTGGCGCGGGCGATGATGTTATCGACGAATTCTTCGTCTTGCATGACGTAAAGCTGAAACCAGAACGGGTTTTTGGTGTTTTCGGCCACGTCTTCAATCGAACAAATCGACATGGTCGAAAGGGTGAATGGCACGCCGAATTTTTCGGCGGCTTTCGCGGCCTTGATCTCACCATCGGCGCATTGCATCCCGGTCAGCCCGACGGGCGCAAGCGCCACAGGCATCGCCACATCCTGCCCGATCATCTGCGATTTTGTCGTGCGGTTTGACATATCCACGGCCACACGCTGGCGCAGGCGGATTTGATCGAAATCAGAGGTATTTTCACGAAATGTCTGTTCGGTCCAACTGCCACTTTCCGCGTAGTCATAAAACATCTTGGGGGCGCGGCGTTTATGCAGACGCTTAAGATCGTCGATTGTGGTGATGACGGGCATGACTGAAATCCTCAAATTGGTTAATTCTTGTTACCAATATCGGAAATTTTAGGCAAGCGTTTGGATTTTGTCGATTATACAAAGAATAAGTCGCTATATGGCGAATATAAATTTTGCCTCATGAGACTAACGAGGAAACCGTATGACTTGGAAACCCGCATCAGAAGCGGATATTTGGGATTACTTCAACCGCGCTTGGGACAAAATGAATGGTTCCGAGCGTCATTTTTGGGAAATGATCCGTATTGATCCAGTAAAGTGGCAATGTTCACCTTGGGGCGACCAAAGCGGTGGCTTTTGGGTCGTGGCGATACTGGGGCCGCGGGTTGTTTGGTACAATGATATCGAAGGTGGCTTTAATTGTTCAGAGTACCACGTGTTCGGCCAGTTCACTGATTTTTGGTGCAATCAAGATGATTTGGATGAGGTGGTCCGAAAGCTAAAGAACAATCTAGATCACGGGTATTTTAGTCTTTGGCGTGCTGGACCACCACAACCTGTTCCCTAGGGCTGATTGATCCGATGCGGAACTCAAACTATCCATTACAATTACCCACGGTGCGTCCCATCAGCGAGTGATTTCACGAACGTCAGCACATCGGCCACGCTTTCGCCTTTGCCGATTTTGTCGACGATGGCAGAACCCACGACGGCACCATCTGCGATGCTGGCGATGTTTTCGGCGGCTTCGGGTGTTTTGATCCCGAACCCTACGATCACGGGTAGGTCGGTTTTGGCTTTGATCCGTGCGACCTCTGGGGCGACGTCACCCGCTTGGGCTTCGGCGGTGCCGGTGATGCCGGTGACGGACACGTAATAGACAAAGCCAGAGGTGTTTTGCAGCACTTTGGGCAGGCGTTTATCGTCGGTGGTTGGGGTCGCCAGACGGATGAAATTGATGCCCGCAGCTTGGGCCGGAATGCACAATTCGTCGTCTTCTTCGGGCGGCAGATCCACGATGATCAACCCGTCGATGCCAGCGGCAACAGCGTCTTTGAGAAATACATCAACTCCGCGCGCGTAGATCGGGTTGTAGTAGCCCATCATGACAATCGGGGTCGTGTCATCAGTTGCGCGGAAATCACGCGCATATTGCAGTGTTTTTTCTAACGTCTGTCCCGCTTCAAGCGCGCGTTGGCCAGCAAGTTGGATCGTCGCGCCGTCAGCCATTGGGTCAGTAAACGGCACACCTAGTTCGACAATATCAACGCCCGCATCTGGCAGGCCTTTGACGATCTCAAGCCCTTTGTCGTAATCGGGGTCGCCCGCCATGACATAGGCAACAAATGCCTTTTTACCCTCAGTACGTAATTGCGCGAATTTTGCGTCGATTCTGCTCATGATCGTCCCCGGATATCTTCTTAGTCACGGTTTGCGCGAAGAAATGCGGAAAATCAATGGGGCGCAGGCAATTGCACCCTGTTTATCTTGCACCAAGGCCATTCCCCCCCTAGAAGCCCAAGGAGTTTCAAGGAGAGCTGACATGGGTTTCAAGATGGGTATCGTGGGTTTGCCAAATGTGGGCAAATCAACCCTTTTCAACGCGTTGACAAAAACGGCTGCGGCACAAGCGGCGAATTTTCCGTTTTGTACGATTGAACCCAATGTTGGTGACGTGGGCGTGCCTGATGCGCGGCTTGATAAGTTGGCAGCCATCGCGGGTTCAAAGCAGATCATCCCAACACGGATGACCTTTGTTGATATTGCTGGGCTGGTCAAAGGCGCGTCAAAGGGCGAAGGGCTGGGGAACCAGTTTTTGGCCAATATCCGCGAATGTGACGCCATCGCCCATGTGCTTCGCTGTTTTGAAGACGATGATATCACCCATGTCGATGGGCGTGTTGATCCGGTCGAAGATGCGCAAGTTATTGAAACAGAACTGATGTTGTCTGATCTCGAAAGCATTGAGAAACGTCTGCAAAACCTTGTCCGCAAGGTTAAGGGTGGCGACAAAGATGCAGTGCAGCAGGTGCGTTTGCTTGAAGCCGCGCAAGCCGCGCTTGAAGACGGCAAGCCTGCGCGTACCGTGGACGTCGATGAGGATGATGCAAAGGCATGGAAAATGCTGCAATTGCTGACCACGAAGCCGGTTCTTTATGTGTGCAACGTCGAAGAAGACAGCGCCGGAGAAGGCAACAGCCAATCTGGGCGCGTCGCTGAAATGGCCGCCGCCCAAGGCAATTCACATGTCGTGATTTCAGCGCGCATCGAAGAAGAAATCAGCCAGCTTGAGGCGGATGAAGCAGAAATGTTCTTGGGTGAAATGGGGCTAGAGGAAGCCGGGCTCGATCGTTTGATCCGGGCCGGCTATGAGCTGCTACATTTGCAAACCTATTTCACCGTTGGCCCCAAAGAGGCCCGCGCATGGACCATCAAAGAAGGCACATCCGCCCCGCAGGCGGCTGGTGTCATTCACGGTGATTTTGAACGCGGATTTATCCGCGCGGAAACCATCGGATACGATGATTTTGTGACTTTGGGTGGTGAACAAGCTGCAAAAGAGGGTGGTAAAATGCGTGCTGAAGGCAAAGCGTATATCGTCAAAGATGGCGATGTGATGCATTTCTTGTTTAACACTTAAATACGCTTGTTCTGGGCCTCAGCATTACTTGTTTGGGTCCAGATCATCCATTCGTTTTGCCAAGGCGTCTTGGTCAAGCACGCTAATAATCCCCTTGGATACATCAATAATGCCGAGCTCGCGCAGCCGCCCCAGCTCTTTGTTGACGGTTTGGCGCGAACATCCGACGGCATTGGCCATATAAGACTGGCTTTGCATGAACTTAAAGTTTCGTGACGATAGATATTCAAGGTAGAGGCAAATCTTTTGTTCAGCCGTATAGAACTGGTCGGCGGATTTGAACATGTTATCGCGGGTCATGATGTCATGGGTTGCAGCGACGGTGTTGCGAATAAAAACAGGCGATTTCAGCTGTTCATACAAAAGCGCTGTTGGGCAGAACAAGACCGTTGAATTCGCAAAAGCAACACATGTCGCGGCGCAGGGCCGATCCGCGATGGCTTCAATCATCCCAAGCGTTTCATCGGGGCCCGCGTGATAGATGATAGATTTATGGCCATCTTTGCTTAGAAAGCTTACCTCAACCGTTCCAGTGGCCACAAGGAACATGCCCGTGGTATATTCCGACTGCGTGAGCAGGGGGGTATCTTTGCCTATTACGCGGAGAGCACAAGCGTCAAGAAATGCGGTCTTTTTGTCGTCAGAAAGGTCACGCAGCAAGCCGCAATCTCGCAAATGCGGAAACCGGACAGAGTTTTTCATGCAGCAGGCCTTCACTTGAAAACAAAGCAATAGATTCGCGTGAAGAAATGATAACGCCGCCCAGCCCTTATAAACAGGGCAAAGGCGGCAGGTGCTTCCAAACAGCGGAAGTTAAGTAAATTTTAACTCGTTACACGCGCACTACGTACCATCGTTTCTGTGGATTGCGTTGTCGCATAGGAGACAGTTTTACGATTTTCCTTGTCGTTACGTCATCTAAATCGGGTCAATCCGCGACATGCTTCGATAGGTTTCACATACTGGGAGGTTGAATTTCCTCGGATGGGTTAAACAGATCCCCAAGATAATGATCCATCTGCACCTTGCTGCGCGGCACGTCTGGTTTGGGCTGGCCTGGGTGAAAGCTAAGATTTCCATCGATGAACTGCGCTGTCACGTCTGGGGTTGTGATCATCCAATCCAGATGAGGCAATCGCCTCGCAAAAAAAGGTGCGCAGGGTTCCACAATATGATGCGCCGGCGTGTACCAAGCGGCAAAGCTATGGCGCGCACCGCCTTGACGCAGATCCCGAAAGCTGACGGATTTTTGCATCTTTGCTTGCGCACGCAGCACATCTTCTTCGTATGCGCGCAGGGCGATAACATCGGGGTCCGTGTTTTCGTTCATCAGGTTTGGCGCAGCGCGCAATCGCCAAAGAAGCGTGTATAGCCGCGCGAAACGATCATCGGCTTTGTGCCAGATCACTGATTGCACGAGGCGCAGAAAACTATGCGGGGCTTGCACCCGACGTTTCGGCGCAGGTAAATCGGTGGCACTATCCAAGAGCGGCGCAAACGCCCCCGAAAAATCCCACAAGATTTCATGCGGCGCAATGCCTGCACCCATCAGGCGTTTGGCCGCATCGCGCCATGCGATGTCCGTTCCTATTTTGGGTAAGGGGATCGTAAACATGAACGTGACTCGGTTGTTGTGTGTTCATGTTATGTTCTTGACCGCAGTCACGCAAGCCTTGGATCGTTCAAGTGCTCAATTACATGGCTTGCGCTAGGCGTGCTGGTGTGACCTGTGGGGTCAGAACGCCGGGAACGATCTCAAACGGGATGTCCGCCGCTTGCAGGGCCGCGGTTTCCACCTCATGTGCCGCGGTTAGCCTGACGATGCGTTTGCCTTGGCGCGCGGCGGCGATCAATAACCCTTCACCCTTATGCGCGGGCCAGCCCCCAGCGTGATCAAGTTTGACGCGTTCAGCGTCGCGGCGCGCAAGCTCGAGAATTTGCGGGTCAACTGATTGGTCGTAAAAGATCACATCTGCTTCTTGCAGGCGTTGTACGCCGCGCAGGGTCATCAGGTCTTTGGCGCCCGGACCTGCACCAACGATTGCCACCGTTGCAGTATCTGAACCGAAATCACCGGTTGCAATCGCATCTTTGATCAATTGTGCAGCTTCGCGTTCGGCTCCGCGCTTGTGCGCGTCGCGGGCTGGGCCGTTAAACACCCAACGCCACAGATCGCGCCGTTGTCGTGGCTGCAACCGATGTGCTGCACTGTCGCGCAGACGTCCAACGACAGCAGCAAGATCGCCCAGACGCGGTTCAAGAATTTCTTCCATGCGGGTTTTGATCTGGCGGGCCAGAACCGGTGCGGTCCCTTCCGTGCCTATGGCCACAACCACGGGTGAACGGTCAACGATCGACGGTGTGATTGCATCGCATAGGTCCGGGCGATCAACGACATTGACTGTCGCACCTGCCTGCTTGGCCAATGCGTGCAGCGCGGAATCGACGCCGGGACAGCCCGTTGCGATGAATACCAAGGCCGTATCGGCAAACTTTGCAGCTGTGATCGGCGTTTTGTCCCAGCTGATTTTGCCCGCGGCATGAAGGTCAGCCAGTTCTGGATCCAGCGTCGGGGCAAGCAGACTGATGTGCGCGTCGGTCTTGAGCATCAACCGACATTTTTGCGCAGCCTGTTCGCCCCCTCCTGCGATGACCACGCGGCGGCTTGTCATTGTCAAAAACATCGGGAAAGTTTTCATCATGCTATCCTTTGCGTGCGTCCCAAAGTGTGGCTGCTATTTCGTCTGCTTTTTCAATCGTGTCTGCCGCGCCCAAGGTCCAGAGTGCGATGCCTGTTGTCCCAATCACAGTGGCTTCGGCGAAGGGGTCGCTTTGGGTGCCATTCCATAGATGCAAGACATCGACTTGGGCGGCGGGTTCATTCATGCGGCGGGTGTCGTCGCGCAGGGCAGGGGCGTCGGTTTGATGGTGGTCGCCTGCGCGCAGTCCGAAGACTTGGACGGATTTGGCAGGGTTGCGTTCAAATTCCCCGCCGCCGCCTTTGATCACCGTGAGGTCGGATTGCCCTAACAGGGCCGCTGCCTGGGCTTGCAGACCACGGTAGGAGGGGTGAAAAACGCCTTGTACTGTGGCGCGCGCGCTGGTCGGGTTCCACATGCGTAAAACGGTATTGATGCAAGACCGCAGGCCAAATGTGTCGCGTAGGCGTAAGATGTCAAACGCCTCGGGAGCATGGGTTTCGACAGGTAGATAAGTGATCGGTGCGTCACTGGCATCGACCGGAATGTTTAGCGCGCTAAGCGCATCACGCACCGATGCCCCTGTGCTTTGATGTGAATTCCAGCCGTGCAGCACGGTGCGGTACCCGGCCTGCGCCACCAGTTTCGCGGATAGCAAAAACAATGGCGCCCCACGCGTGCGCCCCGCCGCATAGGACGGCCAATCAAGATCGGCGGACATAGGGGCCGGGGATTTTTCGCGCAAAGTTGCGGTAAAGCCTGCGATTTCTTCGGGGACCTCGCCGCGCACGCGCAACACCATCAACAATGCGCCCAAGGCCTCGGGTTCTGCCGTGCCCGACAGCATCACATGCATGGCGTCTTTGGCTTCGTCCAAGGTTAATGGGCGCGCGCGGCCAGCGCCGCGTGCAACAGTTTGGACAAAGGGGGTCAGGGTCATTCAGCCGCCACCGGAATTTGGAACTGTCCGATCAGTGCGGCCAATTCGGGTTTGCAAGACCCGCAATTGGTGCCAGCGCAGGTGGCTTCGCCCAATGCGGCGACGGTCGTGGCACCTTTGCCAATCGCGTCTCGCAAGGTGTTTACGCCGACATTGAAACAGGCGCAAACCGTCGCCCCTGGATCAGGCATATCTGCAGAGACGCGCCCAGCAAGTGCGGCAAGCCCCGCGACGTCCGATCCAATCAGTGTCGCCGCATGTTGGCGCGCCACCACGACGGGGCTTGTGCTTGCGAAAAAGAGCGCGGTGATCTTATTGTCTTCGATGATCGCGACGCGCACATCGCCGGTTGCCGCATCATGCATCACAGCGGCATCGCCGCGCTCGGTTGCTGTAATATTGCGGGCTTCAAGTTCCCAATCTCTTGGGGGTTTCATACCTGCGACTTCGGCCTGCCAGCCAGTGCTTGTTTTGGCGATTGCGTGATAGGGGCGGCTGGGTTCCATTGCGGCGGCACTGACTGCGAAACCGTACCAAGCGACGTGGCATTTGCTGGCATCAACCCGGCTACTTTTTGTGGCGGGTTGCCCCGAAGTTGGGTCGGTGCGGGCTGTCACCGCGCTATTCACTGTCCCCGAAGCTGATTGTTGCCGCGTCCAATGGAGCGGGGCAAACAGGTTCCCCTGCGCAACATTTGTTGAGATCAACGCGCGGAACGTCCCTTTGCCTTTGGGACCGTAGATGGTGACCAGCTCGGCTGTGTCAACGCCCATCGCGGCCGCGTCATCAGGGTGGATTTCAACGTAGGGTTCCGCCAGATGCGCGCCCAAACGGGCCGATTTTCCGGTGCGGGTCATCGTGTGCCATTGGTCGCGATTGCGTCCGGTGTTCAGCGTGAATGTTCCGGCTTCCAATGTCGGCGGTGTGACTGCAATCATGCGGGCCTTGCCGTCGGGATGATAAAACGCCCCATCCGCAAAGAACCGCTGTTTGCCATCCACCGGCCACTGCACAGGCGCGAATGATTCATAGTCGACGCCTTCAAGCGCCGTGAGATCAAGGTCTTTGCCAAACTCTTGGCTTAGCTTGGTTGTCGCGACATATTCCGCAAAGACATCGCCTGCGGTTTCAAAGTCGAACCCGCCAAAGCCCATGCGCTGCGCCACGTCACAGATGATTTTCCAATCCGGGCGGGCGCTTGCTGGGGCAGGCAGGAACGCGCGTTGGCGCGAGATACGCCGTTCAGAATTGGTGACGGTCCCGTTCTTTTCGCCCCAGCCTGTTGCGGGCAGCAGTACATCGGCGAGATCACCCGTATCGGTGCGCGCCATGATATCTGTGACCACCGTAAAAGGTACATTGTTGATCGCAGCGGCGACGCTGTCAGCGTCAGGTAAGCTAACGGCGGGATTGGTGGAAATGATCCACAACGCTTTGATCTTGCCATCTGCACATGCCTGAAACAGGTCTACGGCTTTCAGCCCAGGCTTGGTGCACATCGTGGGACTGTTCCATGCGCTTCGCACGGCATCGCGGTGATCAGGGTTTTCAATATCAAGGTGATTGGCCAGCATATTGGCCAACCCGCCCACTTCGCGCCCACCCATCGCATTGGGCTGCCCGGTGACCGAAAACGGACCCATGCCGGGTTTTCCGATGCGGCCCGTGGCAAGGTGGCAGTTGATGATCGCGTTGACCTTATCCGTGCCAGAGGTGGATTGGTTAACGCCTTGTGAATAGACGGTCACGACCTTTTGCGTCCCGGTCCACAGCGCGTAGAACTGCGCAATTTCTTCGGCAGTAAGGCCCGAGGCCGCGGAATCGCCTTGCGCTGCTGCAAGCGCAGCGTCGAACCCGTTCACATGGGCGTCGATATAAGATTGGTCGAGCGCATCATGCGCGGCCAGATGCTGTAGCAAGCCGTTGAACAGGGCCACGTCGCCATCCGTCTGGATTTGCAAATGCATATCCGCCAGATCGCTGGTCGCCGTAATGCGTGGGTCGATGTTGACGATGCGCATCTGCGGGCGCGCCCCTTTGGCGGCGGCGATGCGTTGGAAAAGGACCGGATGACACCAGGCAAGGTTCGATCCGACCAGCACGATCAGGTCTGCTTCTTCGAGGTCTTCGTAGGTGCCGGGGACCGTATCGGTGCCAAATGCACGTTTGTGGCCCGCAACAGATGACGCCATGCACAGGCGCGAATTAGTGTCGATATTGGCCGAGCCGATGTAGCCTTTCATCAGCTTGTTGGCGACATAATAGTCTTCGGTCAGAAGCTGGCCGGATACGTAAAACGCTACGCTGTCGGGACCATGGTCGCGGATCGCTGCACTAAATCGGCTTGCGACCAAGTCAATTGCGTCATTCCATCCCGCCTGAGAGCCAAAGATTTGTGGCGCAAGAAGGCGACCATCAAGATCAATCGTTTCACCAAGCGCAGAACCTTTAGAACATAGCCGCCCATAGTTGGCCGGGTGATCCGGGTCGCCCTTGATCGTGCCTTCTGCGGATGCGATCACGCCACAGCCCACCCCACAATAGGGGCAGGTTGTTTTTACGCCTGTCATTCTGCGGCCACTTGATTGACGAGTGCGGCACTAGACAGAAGAATACGCCCGTCTTCGACCTTAAGTTCGTAAGTGGTCACGCGCCCTTCGTCTGCGCCTTGCGCCTCGCCCGTGGCAAGATCAAACACCCAGTTGCGCATTGGGTCGGTAACCATTTCGCCATGCTGAATGCCGTTCGACAATGGGCCTGCTTTGTCCTCAAAGTATTCGTCAACGGCATAGAAATTGCCCGACGCCGTACGGAAAACTGCGATGTCGCCCTGCGCGGTCCGTACAAGGCGCGCGCCTTGTACGGGAATGTCCGTGATGCTTCCGATATCAATGAAATCAGTCATTCTGCAGCTACCTTTGTAAAGTCAGCGAGAGGGGTGAATTCATGTGCATCCACGCCTTTGCGTGCGCGTTCTGCCCATGGGTCAACCTGATAAAATTGCTGCGAATACCGGAACCGTTCGGCCAATGCGGCACAGTTTTCCGGGTCATCTACAATCTGTTCTTTGACCCAATCAAGACCTACTTTGGCAATCCATTTATAGGGGCGGTGCAGGTATTGCGCGCCTTCACGGTAAAGCTGGTAGAAGGCACAAGACACATCAATTGCTTCTTGTTCGGTTGCAACTGTGACCAGCAATTCAGCCTCGAGCAGGTCAAGGCCAGCGGCCCCGCCAACAAGGATCTGATAGCCGCTGTCGACGCAGATGATCCCAAGGTCCTTACAGGTGCTTTCTGCGCAGTTGCGCGGACACCCAGACACAGCCAGCTTAAATTTATGTGGTGACCAAGCCCCCCACATTTCTGATTCAATCTTGATCCCCAGACCTGTCGAATCTTGGGTGCCAAAGCGACAGTGATCGCTACCCACACATGTTTTCACTGTGCGCAAACCCTTGGCATAGGCTTGGCCGGACATCATGCCTGCTTCGCCCAGATCGTACCAAATTGCAGGCAGGTCTTCTTTTTTGATGCCAAGCAAATCGATCCGCTGACCGCCGGTGACTTTGACGGTGGGGACGTTGAATTTATCTGCGGCATCAGCGATCGCACGCAGTTCATCCGGCGTTGTGATCCCGCCAAGCATCCGTGGGACCACGGAGTATGTGCCGTCTTTTTGGATGTTGGCGTGCACGCGTTCGTTGATGAACCGTGATTTGCCGTCGTCGACCTCTTCTCCGGGCCACGCGCAGACAAGATAATAGTTCAGCGCTGGGCGGCAAACATGGCACCCGCCGGGGGAATTCCAGTCCAATTCCTGCATCACCTCTGGGATGGATTTAAGCTCTTTTGCGACGATCAGTTTACGTACTTCGTCGTGCGACAAATCTGTACACTTACAGACCGTCTCTTTTTCGGGCATCTTAAATTCATCGCCCAAGGTTAGCCCTAGGACCTGTGCGACAAGCCCAACACATGACCCGCAGGATGAGCCAGCTTTTGAGGTGGCTTTTACCGCATCAAGCGTATCTGCCCCCGCATTGATTGCCGCAACGATTTGACCTTTGGAAATGCCATTGCAGCCACAGATTTCTGCGTCATCCGGTAAGGCTGCAACGGCTGCTAACGGGTCCATGGGGGTTCCCCCCTGATAGGCCGGCCCAAAGATAAGCGTTTCGCGCATATCGGCAATGTCGGTGCCGTCTTTGATCATGCCAAAGAACCAGTTGCTATCAGCGGTATCGCCGTACATCACGGCGCCGATGATCTTATTGTCCTGAAGAACAAGGCGGCGGTAAACACCGCGCGCGGGGTCACGGAATACGATATCTTCGCGTTCTTCGCCTTCGGCGAAATCACCCGCGCTAAACAGATCACAGCCAGTGACCTTTAGTTTGGTCGAAATTTCCTTTTGCACGAACACATCATGTTCATTCAGCAGGGTTTTCGCGGCAACTTTGGCCTGATCATAAAGCGGGGCAACCAACCCAAAGATCGCGCCGTCATGTTCGACACATTCGCCAACCGCCAAAATATCAGGGTCAGATGTCAGCATTTGGTCGTCCACATGGATACCTTTGCCAACGGCCAACCCGATGTCTTGGGCAAGCTTCACATTGGGGCGGATACCAACGGCCATGACCAGCAGGTCGCATGGCAGCTCGGTCCCGTCATCCAATTGCAAGGCGCGTACTTTGCCGTTTTCACCAAGAATTTGCTTAGAGTTCGCCTGGCAGCGCACTGTGATGCCTTTATCGACAAGCGCCTTGCGCAAAAGATAACCCGCGGCCTCGTCTAACTGGCGCTCCATCAGGTGACCCATGATGTGCACCACGGTCACGTCCACGCCGCGCGCGGCCATACCAGCGGCGGCCTCCAGCCCCAGCAGACCACCACCGATGACGACAACCTTGTTGCTGTCATCCATCGACATCATCAGTTCCGTGTCTTCAAGATCGCGGTAGGCAATCACGCCGTCTAGATCATGACCCGGCATCGGGATGATGAACGGGTTTGATCCGGTGCCAAACATCAGCTTGTCATAGGGCAATTCATCACCGTTTTCGGCGATGACAACCTTGCGGGCGCGGTCAACATTTGCGACGCGTTCGCCAAAGCGGCAAGTGACGCCGTTTTCTTCATACCATTCGGCAGAATGCGTGACGATTTCGGCGTAAGTCTTATCACCCGATAGAACGGGGGACAGCATGATCCGGTTATAGTTGCCGCGCGGCTCTGCGTTGAACAAAGTCACGTCATAGGCGTTTGGGTCGGCCTCAAGCAGTTGTTCAAGCGCACGGCCTGTGGCCATGCCTGCGCCGATTATGATGAGTTTTTGTGTCATGTTTTACTCCGCAGCGGGTTTATACGCTGCATTGACCATCACGCCCGCGAGCGTGGTGTATGCTGCTGTCCAAGCTTCTTCGACTTCGTCGGTGAAGTCGTCTCCTAGCCCAGCTTTGAGTGTGTAGAGCAACGATGCCCCCACTGTGTCGTAGTGTTCGGCTTTGACGCCATAGTCGATGTGGTTCACGGCCAGTTTTTCTGCGACAGGCACGATTTTATCCAGATCTCGCAGGCCGTTTACAACCACGCTCAGCGTCGCCATTAGCTTTGTGCCTTGCTCTGTCACGTCATCTTTGAACATCGGGCGGACCTGCGGTGCGACCTCGAACAAACGGTTGTAAAAAATCTCTGCGGCGGCGTCCTTTATCGGAACAACTTTTGCAAAGCTATCTTGGACAAGTGAGATCTGGTTCTCGTTCATGGGTTACTCCGCTGCTATCGATTGTGGCTTTGGTTTTGGTTTGGCGCCGTGTTCGTATTCCTCAAGGAAATCCAAGACCTCTTGGCGGTAATTGTAGTAATCAGGGTGCTGCAAAAGTGCCTTGCGGGTGCGGGGGCGTGGCAGGTCTACGTTCGTGATTTTCCCGATGGTGGCCTGTGGTCCGTTGGTCATCATGACAACGCGGTCAGCCAACAAAATCGCTTCGTCCACATCGTGAGTCACGCAGATTGCAGTCACTTTGGTGCGCGACCAAACTTCCATCAGCACTTCTTGCAATTCCCAACGGGTCAAGCTGTCAAGCATCCCGAAAGGTTCATCCAGCAGCAAGAGCTTAGGCGAAAGCGCAAAGGCGCGCGCGATACCAACCCGCTGTTTCATCCCGTTGGACATGCTTGATGCTGCTTTATCCATGCTGTCGGCAAGACCAACACGTTCGAGATAATATTCGATCACATCTTGGCGCTCGGACTGGGATGCTTTGGGGTAGACCTTATCGACCCCAATCGCGACGTTTTCTTTGGCCGATAGCCAAGGGAACAGGTTGGGGGATTGGAACACCACAGCACGTTCGGGATCGGCGCCTTGTACATCCCAACCGTCAAGCCGGATCGCACCTTTCGAAATCGGGTTCAGCCCCGCCGCCATTGTCAACACGGTTGACTTGCCGCAGCCAGAATGGCCGATCAGGCTAATAAATTCACCTTTATTGACCTTAAGATTAAAGTCTTCGACGACCGTAAGCGGGCCCTTGGGGGTCGGATAGATTTTGTGCAGGCCCGAGAAGGTCAAGAAACCTTCGTCGCGGGCGCTTTCTTGGGCTTTGGCAACAGCGGCGGGCAGCCCGTGGATCGGGGTCACATCGGGCAATAGGCGCGTGCCTTCAACCTTGGATGCGATGCCCTTGTCCATCAGATATTTGGTGACATCCGCGCGCAGGGTTTTGAAACCTTCGTGGTTGTTCATCTCGCTGCGGTCGCGCGGGCGGGGAATATCGACGCTAAATTCATCGCCAAGCGTGCCATCGGGGTTCAGCGCGATGATACGGTCAGCCAGAATGATCGCCTCGTCCACGTCATTCGTGATCAGAACGCAGGTCTTTTTGTCGGCGTCCCAAATGTGTTCGATTTCATCGGCCAAATTGGCACGTGTCAACGCATCAAGCGCGGAAAGCGGCTCGTCCAGCAGCAAGACTTCGGGGTTCATCGCCAATGCGCGGGCCACATTGACCCGTTGACGCATACCGCCGGATAGTTCCGCCGGGCGGCGCGTCATCGCATGGCCGAGACCAACCATTTTCACGAAATGGGCGACCTTTTCCGTTTTTTCGGCCTTTGGCATATTCGGGAACACACTATCCAGCGCCAGCTGCACATTGCCAGCCACCGTGAGCCACGGCATCAGCGAATAGTTTTGGAAAATCACACCGCGTTCAGGGCCGGGGCCTGTGATTTCGGCGTCTTTGAAGGTTACCTTGCCAGATGTTGGCTTTTCCAGTCCCGCTAGCAGGTTGATCAATGTGGTTTTCCCGGTGCCGGAAAAACCAAGGAGAACAAGAAACTCGCCCTCTTTCACTTCGAGGTTGATATTCTTTAGCACGTCAGACTTTTGCAGCCCTTCGCCAAAGCTTTTTGAGACGTTGTCAAACTTGAGAATGCTCATGGTCTCTTACCGCTGCTCTGTGAATGTGAACATGGATTGTAGGGCGTACATGACCCGGTCCAGCATAAAGCCGATGATCCCGATGGTCAGAACCGCAACCATGATTTTAGCCAGCGATTGTGACGACCCGTTTTGGAACTCATCCCAGACGAATTTGCCAAGGCCGGGGTTTTGCGCCAGCATTTCTGCGGCGATCAACACCATCCAGCCCACCCCAAGCGACAAGCGCAGACCGGTAAAGATCAGAGGAAGCGCGGATGGCAACACCAGTTTGGTGATCTTGGTATAGGTGTTCATTTTCAGAACTTTGGACACTGAAACCAGATCTTTATCGATGCTGGCAACACCCAGCGCCGTGTTGATCAGCGTTGGCCAAAGCGAACAAAGGGTCACTGTAATCGCAGAGACGAGGAATGATTTTGAAAACATGCCATCGTTTGTCGCGTAGACCGCTGAGACCACCATGGTCACAATTGGCAGCCAAGCAAGCGGCGAAACGGGTTTGAAAATTTGGATCATTGGGTTGATGGCAGCGTTTGCCGTGGGGCTTAGCCCTGCCATGATTCCCAAAGGAATGGCGATGAAGGAAGCTATCAAGAACCCAAAGAATACCGTTTTGATCGACGTCCAAATTTGATCGTAATAGGTGGGTTTACCTGTGTAAGGGCGATCGCGCACCTTGTCTAAATCGCCGTTGGCAACATGTTCAGCATTGCGAGCGTCTTGACGTTCGTAAAAGGCGACTTCTTTTTCACCTTCGCGGACCGCATCCGCGTGGAGATTGCCGACCTGTTCCCAGACTTGGGCAGGGCCGGGGATCGCACCGAGCGAGGTTTGCACTTTGGGGGCCAATGTGCCCCAAGCGATTAAGAAAACACCAATCGCAAGGATTGGCACGCCGAGCAGGCGCCAAATTTCAGACATTTGCGCGCGCGGGTTGTCGCCTGCAATTGCCTTAAGAATAGGGGTCATCCATGACAGGCCCAGAACTTGGAACCATGCGTCTGCCTTGTTGATCCGCGTAAACAGCCGGGCGCGGCGTGCTTCGGCGTTTAGTTCGGTTGGGTCGATTGCGGTCATGATGCTGTTGTCCTGTGGTCTGTTAGGGCACGATGGTGTCTGGCCCCGCTTGGGGCCAGACGTGTTCAGTTACTCTTGGATTTCGCTATCCACGATGATCTGGTTGCCTTTCAGGCCGATTGGCAGGCTGTCCAGATAGGCGTTTGGCGTGCGGCCATCGTAGGGGATACCATCGATGATATCTTCCGCAGGCGTCGGGGCCTTAAAGCCATCACTGTCCCATGGGAAATCCGCCTCGTTTGCCATGCCTTCGTCGACCAGCATACGTGCAGCTTCAAGATAGATGTCAGGGCGGTAGACGCTTTCGGCTGTTTCAAAGAACCACTCATCAGTTTGTGGTTCTGCAATTTGGCCCCAGCGGCGCATCTGCGTCAGGTACCAAATCGCATCTGAATAGAACGGGTAGGTCGCGTTGTAGCGGAAGAATACGTTGAAATCAGGGACTTCGCGCACGTCACCTTTTTCGTATTCGAACGTACCAGTCATAGAGTTGGCGATGACTTCGGCGTCGGCACCCACATATTCAGAACGGGCCAGAATTTCCACGGCTTCTTCGCGGTTGGCGTTGTCGTTTTCATCCAACCAGATCGCCGCGCGGATCAGCGCCTTTGTCAATGCGATGGTGGTGTTTGGGTTTTCTTCGGCGAATTCAGCAGAGATCCCGAAAACTTTCTCGGGGTTGTTGCGCCAAAGTTCGTAGTCCGTAATGACCGGAACGCCGATACCTTTGAACACAGCCGCTTGGTTCCAAGGCTCACCCACGCAGTAGCCAAAGATTGTGCCCGCTTCCAATGTTGCTGGCATCTGAGGAGGAGGGGTGACTGACAGCAAAACGTCAGCGCCGATTTGGCCGCTTATATCATCGCTTGAGTAATAACCCGGCTCTAGGCCACCAGCAGCAAGCCAGTAACGCAATTCGTAGTTATGCGTGGAAACGGGGAAAACCATACCCATGTTGAACGGGATGCCTTGGTCTTTGTAGTCTTCAACAACTGGTGCCATTGCGGCAGCGCTGATTGGGTGCTGCGGGCGACCGTCTTCCATCAGTGGAACGTTTGGTTTCATTTGCTCCCAAACTTCGTTGGAAACGGTGATGCCGTTGCCGTTTAGATCCATAGAGAATGGCGTGATGATGTGGGCTTCGGTGCCGTAACCGATGGTCGCGGCCAATGGTTGACCTGCAAGCATATGGGCGCCGTCTAGTTGGCCGTCGATGACGCCATCTAGCAGAACCTTCCAGTTTGCTTGCGCTTCAAGCGTTACGTACAGGCCTTCATCTTCGAAATAGCCATTTTCATAGGCGACGGCCAAGGGGGCCATGTCTGTCAGCTTAATAAAGCCAAAGGTCAGGTCCTCTTTTTCGAGGTCAAGCGATTGTGCCATCGCTGTCGTGCTCAAAAGAACGCTGGTCGTTAGCGCAAATGGGAGGGTTTTTAGCATGTTGCGGTCCTTGTTGGTCTTGGTCAAAAACGAAAAAGCCGCTCGAAACCCGCGCGCAGGGAGGAGTGCGCAGAAGTTTCGAGCGGCTTTGCTCAGGTCGTATAGCCCCGGTCGACGGGGATTTCGAAAAGACGCCATTGTCTTTGTTGAAGCTGATCATGGCTGGATGGGTGCAAAGTTCAAGCCGCGTCGCGGAGTGGCATTTAGAAAAATGCTGCGATACAGCGCTTGCCTAATTATTGGTCAGTCTGACATATCAAAGTCGAATATTGCGCCATCAAAAAATGCGTCCGGGCCCAGAATCATTTGACCTTTGGTCGATGCCACTGCCGTTGGATTGTGCAATGCGCCTTCGATTTTCGCTGAGGCACCGGGCATATCAACGCCAAGTGATTCCAGATTCGCACGGAATAAATCACTACGAAAGCTGGCCGACCCGCGCTGCACCGCATCTTGAATATTCAGGCCCGACCAAGCTGCTATGCGCTCGCTGATCCACGCGGCCTGACTGCGCCAAGGAAAGTTGCCCGCACTATTATTGAAGAACAAGAAATGCGCAGGGGTGGTCGGTGCGGCCCCCTTACGTGTTACGATTTGGCCCGAAATCGCGGGATCGATTGCCTCGTGTGGCAAATCGATGTGCTGGCTGCGGGCTAGGATTTCGACGGCAAGCGGCTTGTTGCGCGGCTGATCAAGCCATTGCGTCGCCCTGTAGATCGCGCGCATCATCCGGCGGCAGGTGTCGGGGTTGGCGTCAATCCAAGCGCGCGTGGCGCCCAGTACTTTTTCGGGTGCAAATTGCCAGATCGAAGATCCGGGCAGGATTAACTCAGCGACCTCTTGCTGTACCGCAGCAGTGCCCCAAGGCTCGCCCACGCAAAACATATCAAGCGTACCGTCAGCCATGGCCGCAGCCATGCGGGGCGGCGGCACGGTGATGATCTCAACGCGATTGCTGCGAAACGATGGATGTGCGGATAACCAATGTTCGATCAGCATGCGGTGCATCGAAAACGGGAAGGGGGTCCCGATCCTGATATGTTTGCGGCCGGTCGCAAACAATGCTGTGGCGGCTTTCGCCGGACTAGTGAAGTCGGCGCGCCATCCCGTACTTTCCATATCGCGGGCCAGACTGTTGGACACCCCGATGACGGTACCATTCACCGACAGCACCATCAGTGCGTCAACTGTGGTGGGCAACCCGCTTTGCCCCAATGTCATCGCAATGGGCATTGGCGACAGCATATGTGCGGCATCAATCTGCCCTAGCGCCAGCAGATCACGCAGCGCAGCCCATGACGGTTGTTTCACTAATTGCAGGTCGACACCTTCGTCGCGCGCGAAGTTCAGTTCACGCGCGATGATCAGCGGTGCTGCATCGGCAAGTGGAAGAAATCCGCATTTTATTGTCTGTATAGTCATCCGAGCAAATCCGCCGCGGTGACCAGCGCTTGGGCAACATCAATGACCTTGCGGCCTTGATCCATCGCGGTTTTGCGCAGCAACCCATAGGCGCTGTCTTCGTCAATGCCGCGCGCTGTCATCAAAAGACCCTTGGCGCGGTCAATGGTTTTGCGGTCGGTGAGCGCCTGTTTAGCGGCGTCCAGCTCAAGGCGCATCTGCTCTACCATCTTGAAACGTGCAATCGCGGTTTCAAGGACGGGTTTGATGCGGTTCTTTTGTAGCCCATCCACAACATAAGCGCTAAGCCCTGCGGTAATGGCTGCCTGTGTCAGGTCAGAATCAGAGCGATCGACGAACATCGCCACCGGGCGCGACTGCGCGTGCGAGACATGCCCGATATGTTCGAGAGTGTCGCGATCAGGATGTGCCAGGTCAATCAACACAATATCAGGATCAATTTCTGTAAGCTTTGGCGCCAACGCGGAGATTTCAGCGACAATAAAGACGCTGCCCCATCCGCCATCTTTGAGCGCATCAATGATGTCCTGCGCGCGCGCGGCATCTGGTTCAACGACAAGAATTTTGAGCGCAGTATCCATGCATTCGCGCTATCAGCCGATAATTTGGGACATAAGACCTGCCAGCAAATTTGGCGCTGCTGCCTACGCGAAACCGATATTGCGGTGATAATTTAGACAACATGCCCGCAAAATGGGCGAAAATTTATTTAGTGCTGATTGGGTTCTGGCGGAAACGTCGCTCCCAAGAATGCCTGCGTTTTGGGGTCCACTGACATATCTGTTTGGTCCTTAGTGCTACGATCTGATTTCCACGACGTACTGATTTGCCTGCAGTGTAGAAACTGAAAACGATTGGACGGCCGAAAGATGTGACGGTTGATCGCTTCAAGGCTATGCACGCCCCATGTCATCCGGCCCAGTATGCTATTCGGGACAATGCAATATTTGCTGGCGCACGTCTTCTCCTTAGGCTTTGCCAAAATGTGGTCAGCGTGTCGGACCAGCGCGTCTGATGTTTGGGCATAGCGCCATACCCCGTGAAAGCTCTTGTATTTAAGCGGTGATGCCACTGTCGCGTCAAAGATGCTTTTGGTCCCGACAGGCTGCACCAATTCATCGACGTCGCACATAAGCACTGCGCGGGCTTGTTCGAAGAAACGGTCGCGGTTCAAATTCAACAAGGCAGGCTGCAAGAACTTTGTGGCCCCTGTGCCGGTCCCATTTTTGAGGTGTGCACCGTAAGAGAGTGGCGCGTCTAAGACATCGGCGACCTTAAGGTTTGGAATGCTTGTAAGAACCTGTCTTAGCGTTTCGCTTGTATAGGCGCTGCTGCCGTTATTGGACACGAGAATGGCGTCGACACCGTGGTTGCGCTGATGTGCGCAGCCCCAATCATAGACCCATTGCAAATCATCGTTTTTGATCTGCGTATAAAGCACGTTACACCCGGCATAGCGCTCAGGGTCTGACAGAGGGACAGGCACATGCAAGAGGGTGCTGCCTGAAGTGATCGTAAGATCGCCGCTTTTCGCCCCCGTGTAGATATCCAGCACATCATGTTTGAAATTCTGTTTCAGCTTCATGCGCTTGATCTGCTGGCCGCTGATGGCAAAATTAGCGCTAAGCAACTTTTTCTTAAAGCCGAGCAGTTTGGGCATGGTCAGCCGAACAATACCACGTGACCCAATCCCAATACAGTCGTAAATAAGCGTGTCATTGTCATAGCTGTCCCAAAACGCGGGGCTTGTTGGTTTAGTCGCGCGGGGCAGGCCGCGCGTGCCAAAGGCCGCGGGTGCGGTGACGGTCGCAAGCGTATGGATAGTGCTTTCAGTCATTTTGGCTGATCATCTAGCGCAAGCGGCTGCCGTGTCGGCCAGATGCGTCCCTTCTTCGTCAGCCACCAAATTCGTCTGAAATAGTTCGCAGCCTTTAGTCGATAATGCGGCATGCGCTTGTACCATTTGAATTTCTTGACCAATCCAAAATTCGCACCGGTGATTGAACTTACATCGCCGTCATCGACATGGCTTGAAAACGGCTCTAGCCCCATTTGCCGGAAATCATGTTTGAAAAACCGGTTTAGTTCGTGATCAAACGCGCGGGTTTGCGGCCATAGATTGGGTAGCAATCGTTTGGCCACGTCTTTGTGCAGCAGGTACGTCGCGTTTCCGGTAAAGGGCCCAGCATAGGTGTTAAGCGTATAGGCACCAATTTTGCCTTGGCTGATCGGCATCTTTGCGCGGATACAGTTAAACCGCACGGTGTCCCAATGGGCGGCCCCCGCAAGCGCAAGATCAAGGCTTTTTAGGAAGTCATCATGAAAGACAACGTCGTCTTCTAAGATCAGCGCGACCTTATAATCAGAGGCGACAAATGCCTCCCAGACGGCGATGTGGCTCGCATAGCAGCCCATTTTTCCCGGCAAGATTGGGCTACCCATGTTGCGGGCATAGGCGCCGGCATCCGCGCGCTTGGACAGGGTTTCAACATGATCTTTGCCGTAGATCGCAGGGAACCGCGTATAGGTCAGGCCCATTGCGTCAAGCTGCGTCACCATATCGGTCAGCCGATTAGTGTCACGATCAAGGTTGATCAGCCAAATACCGACGTCGGCGCGGGTGAGGGCGGGCGTGCTATTGGTCAAAATCAGACCACTTGAGCTGGGTATTGCGTTTCACCGCATGTGTCAGCGTTTTGCCGATCACCTTATCGAAATCATAACCGGCAATTTCACCTGATCCGGGGCGGCGGGCCCAAATGTCGGCCTCGGTGATCAGGTGGCCTGCGGGCAGATCACGGTCAGCCACGACGCTGGCGCGGGCAAAGCGGTAGACGTCTTCTTCGGCCGAGGTGCGCTGTTTGGGGTTGCGCAGTGCGGTATGAATTTCACGCGACCGGTCAATAAGATGGCGCAGCTCTGAGGGGTCCATCGAATTAATGATGTCGGGGCCGATACGGTAACGGCTGTCAGTATAGTGACGTTCCAAGATGCAAGCGCCCAACGCCACAGAGGCCAGCGCCATTTCCGGGCCAATTGAGTGATCCGAAAATCCAACCACGGCATTCGGAAAGGCGTTTTTGAGATCAGTGACCCCTTGCAGGGATACAATTTCGGGCGGCGAAGGGTAAAGGTTGGTGCATTCAAGCAGCGCATATTCGATTTCGGCATCTTCAAGAATTTGTACAGAGGCGCGCACAGATTCGATGCTTTGCATCCCTGTGGACATAATCACGGGCTTACCCATACGCGCGATATGGCGGATCAGGGGCAGGTTGTCAGCCTCGCCCGACCCGATTTTAAACGCGGGAACATCAAGGTCATAAAGGAAATCCGCGGCGGCCCGGCTGAACGGCGTCGATATCCAGATCATGCCAAGGCTTTCGGTGTATTCTTTCAGCGCCTTTTCATCTTCAAGCGATAACGCGCAAGCCGCCATCACATCCCAAATTGACACATCGGCATTGGGGGGAAAGATTTGCTTGGCCTCTTCTGTCATCTCATCTTCGATGATGTGGGTCTGGTGTTTCACCATTTCGCATCCAGAAGCGGCGGCAAGACGTACCATTTCCTTGGCGACCGATAGATCACCGCCGTGGTTAATTCCGATCTCTGCGATCACCAGTGGGGGGTGTTCTGGTCCAATTTTGCGGCCTGCGATATCCAACGATTTTCTCCTGCGCGATGGTATTGCCTCGGTTCTATGGGTTTTGATGTGGCGGAGCAATTGCACAGATTGATTGCAAAACGCGCGGGTATGGTCCAAGTGACATGCGATTGCCCTATTTTGGACCCGTGATGATCCGCCGTATACACAGATACTTGGAACGCAAAGAACAGAATTTGCGCAAATCATTTGGGCACGACATTACCGATCCCAAAGAACGCAAGCGGTCCATGATGCATTTCAATTGGCTCGACCACGGCGTTCTTCGTCTGCGTTGGCATAATTTCGAAGAATTTGCGCCGGGCGCTTATCGGTCGAACCATCCCAATCACAAACGGTTCGAAGCTTACGCCGCGATGGGGATCAAAACTGTGTTGAACCTACGCGGTGTCGCAAAGCAGCCGCATTACCTGTTCGAGGTCGAAAGCTGCGAAAATTTGGGTCTGACTTTGGTTAACTGCCAAATGGCGGCGCGCCGTGCGCCCAAAGTTAAGGAGTTGACTAAGCTACTGGACTGCTTCGAAACCATGGAGCGGCCATTCTTAATGCATTGCAAATCAGGTGCTGACCGGACGGGGCTGGCTGCTGTGATTTATCTGATGGTGGTCGAAGGAAGATCGCTCGACGCGGTGCGTGATCAGCTGAGTTTCCGTTTCTTGCATATCCGCAAAACCAGTACGGGTATTTTGGATCATTTTCTCGATGTCTACGCGGCCCGCAATGCGCAATCGCCGATTGCCATCGCCGATTGGATCAAGACAGAATATGATCCAGATGCGTTGACGCAAAGCTTTGCTGAAAAACAGGCAAAGCTGCGTTTTTGGCAGGGCTGGCGCTAGGCGGGCGGGCGCACGCCATCTGCGATTTGTTTCCCCATCAGGTAATCAATCACATCCCAGTCAAACGGGCTGTCCACGTCTAAGCTGCGTTCATTAGGGACGATCAACGGGATCACGTGTCCTTCGAACAACCGTGTCGCTGTGCGCAGGTAGCTGGGTTTAACCACATAGACCAATCCGACATGATCATAGACCATCGGGGCCTGCTGGCGCGCAACGACGCCGTGCGGCAGAGGTTTCGAAACATGCAGCCCGCCGTCATCATCGGTTTCTAACATGTTGAAATAGGGGTTCTTGCGGCTTTCGCAGCAAGACATGACCATATCCGGCTGCTCTTTCGCGAAAAGGTCCAGCCCGGCGTCGACATCTTCGGGCAGGCGCAGTGGTGAGGTGCAATCAAGGTCCAAGAACGCATCCGCGGGGCCGACCTGTTTTTCAACCTCAAGCAACGCGTGCTGCCAGACATCCCATTTTGCGGCCGTGTCGGTCGCCAGATGGTCGGGGCGTAATCCGATATCAAGCGCGCCGCGTTTGATCCCATGCGCATACATTTTTGGGCAATCGGTTGAGACGACAACATGATCAACGCGTGCGTTGTCGAACAATTGGTCAAGCGCCCAATCAATCAGCGGTTTGCCATGCAAATCGCGGAAATTTTTGCCCGGAACACCTTTGCTCCCTGCACGTGCGCCGATGTGCCCGATGATCATGGTTGTCTCCTTAGTCGCGTGTGCCAGCGAAACGCGCCGCCCATTCTTCGCGTTCATCGTCGGTGATTTTGCGGAACAGGTTTTCTGGCACGGTGAATGCATGGCCTGCGGGCAGTGTTTCCAGCGCTGCGGCCACATCGGTGGGCCAGCTTTCATCTGTCGTTTGCATCGCCGCGATCATTGTCGCCGCTGCATCGGGGATGAACGGCGCTGAAAGCACCGCGTAGATGCGGATCAGGTTTAACGCGAGCCGGATTTGCATCGCGGCTGTTTCTTCGTCCGTCTTAAACGTGGTCCACGGCGCGTTGGCTTGCAGGTATTCGTTGCCCAGCACCCAAATAGCGCGCAGTTCAGCTGCCGCTTTGCGGACTTCGGTCGCTTCCATATGGGTTTCATAGGCCCGGATACGGGTGGTGAGATCGGCGATCAGCTGGGTTTCCGCTTCGCCATATGCGCCGCCGGCAGGGACATCCTCTGAGAATTTTGACCGACAAAACTTAGTCACGCGGCTAACAAAATTCCCCAGAACGTCGGCGAGGTCTTTGTTCGTGTCGGTTTGGAAGGTTTCCCACGTGAATTCCGCATCTGACGATTCAGGGGCGTGCGACAATAGCCACCAACGCCAGTAATCTGACGGCAAAAGTTCAAGCGCCTGATCCATGAACACGCCGCGCCCGCGTGAGGTGCTGAATTGGCCGCCGTCATAATTCAAATAGTTGAACGATTTGATGTAATCGACCAGCTTCCAAGGCTCTTGCGTGCCCATGATCGTCGCAGGGAAGGACAGCGTGTGGAATGGTACGTTATCTTTGCCCATGAATTGGGTGTAGGTCACGTCATCAGCACCCTTGTCGGTGCGCCACCAACGTTCCCAATCGGTGCCTTTGCCCGCGTCCTCCCATTCTTGGGCGCAGGCGATATATTCAATCGGCGCGTCGAACCAGACGTAGAACACTTTGCCTTCCATGCCGGGCCATTCCGCGTCACCGCGTTTCACAGGCACGCCCCAATCAAGATCACGAGTAATGCCGCGATCTTGGAGGCCGTCACCATCATTAAGCCATTTTTTTGCGATGGACGTGGTCAGGATCGGCCAGTCCGTTTTGCTATCAATCCACGCAGCCAGATCATCCTTAAGTTCAGACTGGCACAGATACAGATGTTTGGTTTCGCGGACTTCCAGATCGGTTGACTCTGAAATCGTGGAATGCGCGTCGATCAGGTCGGTTGGGTCTAGCTGTTTGGTGCAATTGTCACATTGGTCACCGCGTGCAGATGTGAAGCCGCAGTTGGGGCAGGTGCCTTCGATATAGCGGTCGGGCAGGAAACGGCCGTCGGCAATGGAATAAACCTGTTCTTCGGTCACTTCGCGGATCAGGCCCATATCGGCCAAACGCCCTGCAAAGGCTTGGGTCAGTTTTTTGTTTTGCGGGCTGGATGAACGGCCAAAATGATCGAACGACAGCCGGAACCCTTCGGCGATCTTGGCCTGCACATCATGCATTTCGGCGCAATAATCTGCCACAGGTTTGTCGGCTTTAGCGGCCGCCAGTTCGGCTGGGGTGCCATGTTCATCGGTCGCGCATAGGAACAAAACTTCGTGACCGCGCGCGCGCATGTAGCGGGCAAATAGGTCTGCAGGCAATTGGCTGCCGACAAGGTTACCAAGGTGTTTGATCCCGTTAATATAGGGGATTGCGGACGTAATGAGGTGACGGGCCATCGTGATTTTCCTATCAATTTGGGCCTATCTAACGGGGCTTGCGTCCAGATGCCAGATATACTGCACAATCACTGGTCTTGATGGGCATTCTGACGTATTATGGCGGCAATAAATAACTGTGAGGCAGGCAATGAAAACGATTATTTTAAGCGCAGCTTTGGCTGCGGTGGCGGGCATGGCATCCGCGCAAGATTTTTACGCAGGCGGTGCGCTTGACTACGCATACCCGCATTCTGGTGATACGCAGACCTCTGCGTCGCTGATCGCCGGTGTTGGTTTGGGTTACGGCACATTTGGTTATGGTGGTGAATTGGAAATTGGCGGGCATATCGCGGGCGACGCAGACTATAGCACCCGGCGTTTGCGCGCCTTGGGAACCTATGATTTGGGGGCTGTCGAAGCCTTGGCGTCTGGCGGAATTACCAGCTATGAAAGCGATGGCGGGAACGCGTCTGGCTTTAACCTAGGCGTCGGGGTGCAAACAGATTTCACCAACAAAGTGAGCCTGCGTGCTGAATTTATTCGCGACTTTATGGATGACCATACGACGGACGCGGTGACCACAACCCGTGTTGGCGCGTTCTATCATTTCTAGACTCAAACAACGGCAAGATCGGTTGTGACGGGTCTTGCCACCTGCGTTTTAGGGATTAGTTTGCTTTCGAACGCAGATTTGAAAGTGAACTCATGAAAATGCTTAACCTTGGTCGCACCGATATTGCGGTGTCGGACTGGTGCCTTGGCACGATGACCTATGGCAATCAAACCCCACAAAGCGACGCGCATAATCAAATTGATATGGCGTTAGATGCGGGGATTAATTTTCTTGATACTGCCGAGATGTATCCTGTGAATCCGATTAGTGCCGAAACCGTTGGCCTGTCTGAGCAGGTGATCGGAAACTGGATTGCCAAATCAGGTCGTCGTGATGAGGTGATCATCGCCACGAAAGTATCTGGAAACAATCCCGGTTGGGTGCGTGACGGCAAAGGGTTCGACGGTGGCAATATTCGCGAAACCGTCGAGGCATCTTTGAAGCGTTTGCAGACAGATGTGATCGATCTGTATCAGCTGCACTGGCCTGAACGTGGATCATATATGTTCCGCCAAAACTGGACCTATGATCCCTCTGGCCAAGATCGTGCGCAAACGCTGGATCATATGATGGGCGTGTTAACGACCTTTGGTGAATTGGTCACTGAGGGTAAAATTCGCGCGGTGGGCGCATCAAACGAATCTGCATGGGGGATGACTAAATGGGTTGATCTGGCCGAGGCCGCAGGTCTACCGCGCATGGCATCCGTCCAAAACGAATATTCACTGATGTGCCGTATGTATGATACCGATATGGCCGAAATGGCGGTGAATGAGGATGTGACCTTGTTGTCGTTTTCGCCGCTGGCATGCGGATTGCTGACCGGGAAATACCAAAACGGCGCGATCCCCGAAGGTAGTCGACGGTCAATCGGCCCTGATTTGGGCGGGCGCATGACCCCGCGTACTTTGCCCGTCGCGCAAGCCTATCTTGATTTGGCGGCGCGGCATGGTGTTGATCCGGTGCATATGGCGATGGCATGGCAAAGGTCGCGGCCTTTCCCAGTCTCCGCGATTTTCGGCGCGACGACATCGGAACAATTGGCGCATATCATTGCGGGCAAAGATGTGGTGCTGGGCGATGCGTTGATCGCTGAGATTGATAGCGTACATCGCGCCCATCCGATGCCTTATTAAGTAGGGTGGATCAAGATCCACCCTACGGGGTGGGTCTAAAGGCTGATTTGAAACCGTGGTCCGGCTGTCGCTATGATTTCATCCCAACCCATCGCCCGGTAGGCCTACGCTGCTTCTGTGTTGTTGGGCGCTGTGCCAATCGTCATCCGTGTTGCGCCGGTTGCGCGTGCGTGCGATTGGGCCGCTGCGATCAGCCTACGCCCGATGCCTTGGCCGCGTCGCCCTGCGACGACAAATAGATGCAATATATCGATACTGTCGCTCGCGTTCATCGGCCGCCAGTGGGTCACAAGAGTAGCAAAACCGACAGGTATGTCATCTTTGCGGGCAATGAGCCCCACCAGCGGACCATCGATGAATTGCGCATGGATATCCGCATCCCCACGCGCGTATGTGTCGCCGTGATGCGCGCAAAGCGCACAAATCATGTCCCGCAGATCGGGGATATCGGTTGGTGTGACGTTTGTAATCGTGATCATTGGGGTGTTCCTTTGCTGTGCCGCAAAGGGACAAGATGACCTGACGCCCTTGCGGGCGTATCGGTGTCTATATCAAAAAAGACCCGGTCGCCGCGATATAGGGCCGGGGTAATAAGGTGCTGCGATGTGCATGCCATTTTTCATAGCTTAGGCTTGCACGAAAGCGGGGCGCGCTGTCAAGAATAGCATCTTGCCGTCACCCTGTTTTTGCGAGACTGTCTGCGAAAGGATTGTTCGGAGCCTAAAATGCCGTTTAGAACCAACAGCGAAGACTTCGGTACCTGCCACCGGGTGACCGGATGAGAATGCTGGCACTGATGCTTGCCTTGGCAGGTTGCACCGCTTCTCATTCTTACCGCGATATCGACGCGCCAATTTCATCCAAGGCGTTTTTTGAACCCGCGCGCTATGCCGGGCGGTGGCATGAGGTTGCGCGCTTTCCTGTGCCGTTTCAAAAAGACTGTGCGCGGGCGACTGCGGATTATGATTTGCAAAGTGATGGTAGCCTGTCGGTGCTGAATATTTGCCGAAATTCTGACGGGTCGGAACGATCGCGGATCACAGGCAATGCCGATATTGTCGGGCCGGGGCGTTTGGCCCTGCGTTTTGATGGGGTGCCGTTTGTTGTGGCGGATTATTGGGTGCTTTGGACAGACGAAAGTTGCCGTACCGCCGTGATTGGCAGCCCAAACGGCACGTCGGGCTGGATTTTGAACCGCGATCCTGAGATACCCGCTGATAGGTTACGCGCCGCGCGTGATATTTTGGAATTTAATGGCTATGATATAAGCCAACTGATGGAGATTACCCCGTGAAAAAGCTTGTTTTGGGATGTGTGATGTTTTTGGGCGCCTGTGAAACCGGCGGCGCGATGGGCGGAAGCCCCGGCATGCAAGAGCATCTGGTGATCGGGAATCGCATGACATTCGAACAATGCCGCGCCCGCGGCGGTCTGATCATCCGTGACCACGGCAGCCCGATGGTCGCTTGTGACCCGTCTGTGCGAGGCGAACCTGTGCCTGCGGATGAATTTAGTCACCCGACTGTGCAGGGGTAATGCGCAGTTAAGATAACCCGCTGATGGAACTCTGGATCCCGATCACGCTGGCTGCGGCGACCGCGCAGGCGTTGCGGTTCATGCTGCAAAAACACCTGCGCGGTATGCAGCTTTCTACGGCGGGCGCGACCTTTGCGCGGTTTATCTATTCTTCGCCTTTGGTCATGGTCATTGCGGTGATCTATGCGCGCGCGTCCGGACAGGGTGTGCCGCAAGTGCCCGCAGCATTCTGGCCCTATGCAATCGCTGGGGGTGCATCACAGATATTGGCAACCATGTGCGTTGTGGCCTTGTTCAGTCACCGCAATTTTGCAGTCGGGATAACGTTTAAGAAAACCGAAGTCCTGCTGAGCGCGCTGATTGGCTTTGTGATCTTGGGCGATATGATCACCGCTTGGGCAATTTGCGCGATGCTAATCGGGCTTGTCGGTGTGATCTTATTATCTGATCCGCCCAATGCGACAGGGGCCTGGCACCAACGCATATTCAACAAAGCAACCGCATTGGGGCTTGGCGCTGGGCTGCTGTTCGGCGTGTCCGGTAACGGGTATCGCGGTGCATCGCTTTCATTGGGTGCGGGTGATGTATTTTACCGCGCTATCGTGACATTGGCGATCGTCACGGCGTTGCAGACGCTGACGATGGCGATCTGGCTGGTTTGGCGCGAACGCGGTGAAGTAACACGCGTATTTCGGGCGTGGCGGGTGGCTGGCTTGGTTGGGCTGACCAGCATGGTGGGATCAATCTGCTGGTTCAATGCCTATACCCTGCAAACGGCGGCATATGTGAACGCCTTGGGGCAGGTGGAACTGCTTTTGTCGCTGGCCATCGGGTCGCTTGCCTTTGGCGAAAAAATATCACGGCGCGAATGGCAGGGGATCATATTCTTGGGGATAAGCATCTTGGTTCTGGTCTTGGTCGCTTAAAGCAAAGGTTTCCCACCTAAACGGCTGACCAGTCTTGCTTCATCATTGTTGCGAAAGAAGGGAACACTTGTGGCGCGCTCTCCCGATGCGATCTGCGCGTTCAGTTCGGCCAGCACGACTTGGGTAATAAAGGGCAGATCAAACTTGCGCGCTTGGTGCAATGGTACCCATTGAAGATGGGCAAGCTCGTCCTCGGCATTGCTGAAATCATCAAGATCGGTGGTAAGCGCATCTGCGTCTGCTAAGAAAAACCGCGCATCAAAACGGCGCGGGCGGCCCGGCGGGGTGATGGCGCGAAACAAAAACTGCAGCGCAGAGCCGTTGGGCTGATGCCCAGATGCGGCAAAGCCGCGCCAGCCCTTTGGGGCGTCAGCCCAATCGGCGCGCTGTCCCAAGATATGCCCGGTTTCTTCCCAAAGTTCGCGGATCGCAGCAGCGGCGAGAGCTGCAGGCGCGCGCGCGCTGTCTTGGGCAAGCCGGGCGATTTCCGTTTGCGGCAGTGCAATGGGAACTTGCGCATCTACGGGATCAACCGCACCGCCGGGAAAAACAAACTTACCGGGCATAAATGCCGCTGATGCGCCCCGCTGCCCCATCAACACAGATGGCGCAGTACGCGCATCACGCAATACAACAATCGTGGCTGCATCGCGGATGTTGCTTTTATCCATCTTATCCCCGTTTGGCCGGGGGCTTACCCATCTTGTCCAAATCCATGCATACGGCGCGCCCATTGAATTGCGACGATCATGCCCTTGAGCCGAGGCAAAAGAAAGAGCGACAAAGCAATAGCACCAACTGATAGCGTGGTGGCCATGACCATTGGGCTGGGTTCCCACATGACCCACATAAAGTGGATCGCAAAGCCGATGATATGCGCAACTAGCAAGATCGTTAGATAGGCGGGGCCGTCATCCGCACGGTGGTGGCTCAAGGTTTCATTGCAGTGCGGGCAATGGTCGACGACCTTCAGATAGCCGTCGAATATATTGGCTTCACCACAGTTGGGGCATTTACAGCGCAGGCCGCGCATTATTGCAGGTTTGCTTGGGCGTTCCATCGAGAAAGTATATGCGTCAGACATGGGGGTTGCTCCAGAGTTTCACCAATTACATCGTCTATTCTTACCCTATTGAAAAGGGGTTTAGGGCGGGTTGCGGCGCCGTGTCACGCAGCACCCAAATAAAATTCTTTCAGCTTTGCGACGGAAATAATCTGGGCCTGCGTTGAAGAAGGGTCTGCAGCAGAGAACTGTTGCACTAAACCTTAAGTGAGGAATGAAAATGAAAAAGACAATTTTGATGGCAGTACTTCTTTCAGGCGTCGTGATGACTGCAGGCGCGGTTTCGGCACAGCCGGAACAACGTGAACGCCCAGATTTTGCGACACTCGACATTGATGGCGATGGCGCGCTGACAATGGAAGAATTGCAAGCACGCGGTGAAGCGCGCTTTGCAGAGGCTGACACGGACGGCGACGGCGCATTGAGCGCTGAAGAGCTGACCGCGCAAGCGAATGCACGCTCAGAAGAACGTGTGGCCCGGATGATCGAACGTATGGATGAGAACGACGATGGTCTTATCCAAGCCGACGAGATGAAACCACGCGGTGCTGAGCGCCGCGAAGGTAACATGGAACGTATGTTCGAACGCGTTGACGCCGATGAAGATGGTGTGATTAGCGCAGAAGAATTCGAAGCGGCACAAGAGCGGATGCAAGAGCGCGGTGAACGTCGCCAAGGTCATGGCAAAGACCATGGTAACGACAACAACTAAACCAATTGCTTTGGCGGGGGGCTTCCCCTCGCCAATTGCGAAACGCTGTAAATATCGGTAGCACTAGATTTCATGAACGCGATGCCCGACCTTTTTGCTGGCGCCCCCGATGAGGCGCTGCTGATTGCATTTGCCAACGGCGATGCACAGGCTGCGCAGGCGTTGACTGAACGGTTATTGCCTAGGGTTCTGGCGCAAGCGACGCGGATGTTAGCCATTCAGGCCGAGGCCGAAGAGGTCGCGCAAGAGGCGATGATCCGCTTGTGGAAACAGGCACCCGACTGGAGGCAAGGCGAGGCACAGGTGAGCACATGGCTCTACCGTGTTGTGTCAAACCTGTGCACAGATATTTTGCGAAAACGACGCGGTGGGGTCTCGCTGGACCAAATCGCGGAACCAACAGATAGTGCGCCAAGTGTGGTGCAACAAATGCAAACAAACGCGCGGATGCAGGCGCTGTCAGATGCGCTCGCGGCTTTGCCCGAACGTCAGGCACAGGCGGTATCCTTGCGGCATCTCGAGGGGCTGTCCAACCCTGAGATCGCGGAAATTATGGACACAAATGTGCGGTCAGTCGAAAGCCTGACGGCGCGCGGGAAACGGGCGCTTGCTGCAATCATGGCAGGGCGCAAGGCAGAACTGGGGTATGATGATGACTGATCGGAACGACGACATCCTAGAAGATATTTTTGCGCAGGCCCGCACGGTTGCGCCGACCCCGTCAGATGATTTGATCGCGCGGGTGATGGCCGGGGCTACGGTGCCGCAATCGGCGGCTGCACGACCCACGCCGCGCCGCAGTTTGGGTCAGCAGGTGCTGGACCTTTTGGGCGGTTGGACGGCTGTCAGTGGCTTGGTCACAGCGACCTGTGCTGGGGTCTGGATCGGGGTTTCACCACCAGAGTCCGTGCAAGATTACACGGCGACTTATTTTGGCGATGAAATTAGCGTAAGCCTTTTTAATGAGGACGCGATTTTCGCGGCAGGGGATTTTTTCGATGGCTGATGACAAAACAAAAAATGGGCGCGTCATGCGTATCGTGCTGGTGACGTCTTTGGCGTTAAACCTTGCGGTGGCTGGGCTTGTCGTTGGGTCGTTTGCATCGGGGCGGGTGGGCGATGGGCCACCGCGGAGCTTTGACCTTGGGATTGGCCCGATGGCACGTGCATTGGCGCCCGAAGACCGGCGTGAAATTGGTGCGCGCCTGCGCGAAGCCCGTCCCATGAGGGATTACAATCCCCGGCAACAGGTTTCGTTGATGATTGCGACCTTGCGTGTCGAGCCATTTGAGCCTGAAAGCTTGCGTCGCCTTGTGGAAGAACAGGCGCGCCATAGCGGACAATTTCAGACCTTGGCCCAAGAAGTCGTCATCAACCACATCGCAGCAATGCCTGCTGAGGCGCGCGCGGCTTTCGCTGACCGTTTCGAAGCAGAGCTTGCGAACCTGCGTGAGCGCCCCAAACGCGACTAGCTGGCCATCGCCACTTGATCGCGCCCTGCGGATTTTGCGGCGTATAATGCGGCGTCTGCTTGGGCGCAGATTGTATCAGCGCGCGCGTCTTTTGCGTGTTTATCGCGGCTGATAGCGACCCCAACCGATATTGTGACGGGCAAAGGCGGATAGGCTTCGCCGATGTCAAAAGGCGTGCTGTTGATCAGGGCCAGAAGCCGATTTGCAGCCGTCTGGGCCTGTGGCGCCGTGGTGCCCGGCAGCGCAACAAGAAATTCTTCGCCGCCAACCCGTGCAACCATATCAACCGCGCGAATGTTATCTTTAAGCCGCTTCGCCAATTGTTTCAGCACCTTGTCCCCCGCTGCATGGCCATAGGTGTCATTGATGGATTTAAAGTGATCAATATCGACCATCATCACCGCCATGGCGTCCCCAGACGTCTGCGCGTGCTGCGCCATGCGCGCCAAATGCGGGTCAACGTAGCGCCGGTTAAAAAGCCCGGTCAGCGGATCGGTCACGGCGGCTTGCAAACCATCGCGCACCGTATCGCGCAATCGGTCATGCAACCGCTTACGTTTGATCAGTTTACGCGCCCGCAAAACGATTTCATCACCCGATGCAGAGACCATCACAACGTCATCGGCACCCAAATCCAAGAACATAGCCGCCATATCAGGCGCGTCGTCGGGCACGATAATTAGCTGCGTTGATTGGCGTGTATCTGGGCGGGCTCGCAAGTCGGATACAAGCCCGAAAAAACGTGCTGGTGCCGTCATATGGGCGCTCGCGTCGATAACATAAAGCGCATGTGACGGCTGCGCCTTGCGCGTGCGTAGGGCTTGGTCGGGGTCCATGGCGCGCACAACATGGCCCAAACCATGGGTCAATGCGGCCAAAAGTGTGCCATCAGGCTGTTGGGTCGCTGACAAAAGCGCGACATTTGCTGCAGTCTCAAAGGGGGTGGTCGCCTCTTCAAAGCCAAGGGCGCTGCTTGTCCCTTCGCGCAGCTGCAATTCTTGATGGGTGCTGTGAACCCGTAACAAACTGCGAATGCGCGCCAGCAAAAGTGCGTCATTCACGGGGCGCGGCATGACATCATCTGCCCCGGCATCAAGCGCTGCGAACCGGGCTTGGCTTGTGTCGGTTACCCCCATTGCGATGATTGTGATGCTTTGCGTGTCCGGATTTGATTTCAGCGCGCGGCAATAGCTTTCGAAATCTAACGCGGGGTCACTAAAGCTCAGCAGTATCAGGTCGGGGCGGTGTTTGAGAATATGGGCATCGGCCTCGGTCCGGTTGGCACATGTGTTGACGCGAAACTGCGCGGCGGACATTTTAACCTTCATCACGATACGATTGGTCGCAACAGAATCGATGATCAATATACGTCCTGGCATTTTCAAATCCTCCATGAGGTCGCCCATTTCATGCAGACAATTTGAACGGTATTGGTTAACAAACAGTTTCTGTAGGATTAAGGATTGCAGATGGATCACGAACAGGCACAGGTCATCGGACTGCAGGCATTGGCATGGTTGGTTGGCAATGATGAACTTTGCCCTGTGTTCTTGGGCGCAACGGGCGGATCCGTTGATGATCTGCGCGCACGCGCAGGCGACCCTGCGTTTTTGACGTCTGTGTTGGAATTCATCACGATGGATGACGCTTGGGTTGTGGCCTTTTGCGACACCGTTGATTTAAAATATGAAATGCCGTTGCACGCACGTTATGCGTTGCCGGGTGCTGAGGCCGTACATTGGACCTAATCAGAGATTGACTTTACCTTCTGGCCAAGGTGGTGTGGCATCAATTCCCTAAAGAGGCTGCACATGATCAAAGGTATCATTTTCGATAAAGACGGGACTTTGTTCGACTTTAACGCGACATGGGGCGCTTGGACGCAGCAGATGCTTGCCGCCGAAGCGGGCGGTGATCGCGTTAAGTTTGACGCGTTAGCTGATGTCTTGGGGTATGACGCGCAGGCGAACCGGTTTGTGCCGGGTAGCATCGTGATCGCTTCGACCGTCGATATTGTGGCTGACCATATCTTGTCGGTTCTGGGGGATATGGACAAGGGCGCGTTGATTGCACGGATGAATACGGGCGCGGCGCAGGTCGCGCAGCAAGAGGCGGTGCCGCTGGCTGCATATTTCGCTTCGCTTGCGAGGATGAATCTGACGCTGGGGATTGCCACAAATGACGCAGAGGCCCCGGCGCTGCAACATTTGGAGCAGGCTGGGGTGAACGGATATTTCGATTTTGTCGCAGGCTATGACAGCGGTTTTGGCGCCAAACCAGATGCGGGCCAATTGGATGCATTTTGTGCGAGAACCGGGATTGCCGCAGCGCAATGCGCAATGGTGGGCGATAGTACCCATGATTTGATCGCAGGCCGGGCTGCGGGCATGGTGACGATTGGGGTGCTGACGGGCCCCGCCCCGCATACTGAGCTGGCCCCATTCGCGGATGTGGTATTACCCGATATTGGCGCGATACCCGGCTGGCTGCGTGCCGAAGGGCTGATCTGACAGTCCGGCAATACGATGGAAAATGACCGTGTGTCGGGAATTGCCACGGCACCGTCATGATCATGCCCTGTTGGTTGCTATGATAAGGCGCATCAGGATTACTAAGGCATCTAAAATGACGAATCTCACCCGCGCAATCAGCATTCTTTTTCTAACGCTATTTGGGCATTCTGCCTTGGCAAGCAATTGTGCCGTGCCTGAAAACGCGGATGCGCTTGTGGATGAGATCGCGGCAAGCGTGAACGCCACGCGGCGTGCAAACGGTGAAAGCACGTTGCGGATGAACCGTCGATTGGGCCGCGCTGCGGCTGCACATGCCTGTGATATGATGGAACATGATTTCTTTGACCATCAAGGAACGGACGGATCAACCGTTTTGATGCGTGTTGAAAATACCGGGTATCGGCAATGCCTTGTGGGCGAAAACCTTGCTTGGGGATACCCGGAATCAGCGCGTATCGTGCGAGAGTGGATGCAATCGGCCGGCCACCGCGAGATCATGTTGCACCCGCGTATCGAAGAATTCGGCATCGGTATTTCCCAAGGCGAAAACGGCCCTTATTGGGTCATGGTCGTTGCAAAACGCTGCTAAATATCCAACCAAATCGTTATGGGGCCATCATTGGTGAGGCTCACCGCCATATCGGCCCCAAATTCGCCCTTAGCGGTGCTAATTCCCAATGCGCCCATGTCTTTGATGAATTGTTCATAAAGCGCTTTGCCTTCGGCAGGGCGCGCCGCAGCCGAAAACCCGGGGCGGTTGCCACGTGATGTATCCGCGGCTAGCGTGAATTGGCTTACAATCAGGGCTGATCCGCCTGTGTCGACCAGCGATCTGTTCATCTTGCCGCTTTCATCGGTGAAAATGCGCAGTTTGCTAATCTTCGCGGCCATTTGCGCGGATTTTGCCGCGTCATCGCCCTCCATTGCGCAGATCAGAACCAGCAGACCGGGACCGACTTCACCAATAACCTGCCCGTCAACGCGCACAGATGCTTGGGTGACGCGCTGGATTAATGCTCTCACAGCTCGGACGCCCATGGCGGGTTTGCACCTGCGCGGCTGACGGTGATCGCTGCGACCCGCGCGCCAAAGGCGGCTGCAGCTTTTAGGTCGTCACTTGTGGCGCTGTTCAGCGCTTCTTTTGTCAGAAGCCCACGCTTATCGAGCTCGGCCAAGAAGCCAGCGCTGAACGTGTCGCCCGCACCGACCGTGTCAACTACCGTGGCTTTTTGCGCGGGCACGTCAAATTGGTCCGTCGCTGTCACAACGGTCACACCTGCGCTGCCGCGCGTCAGCAATATGATTTTGGCGCCGGTGGCTTTCAGAAGGGCAGGCCCATCGGTGTCGCCAGTGATCCATTCGAGATCTTCGTCGGATGATTTGATGATATCAGCGGCGCCCAACATGCGGGTCAATCGCGCGCGATAGCCGGTTTCGTCAGTGATAAAGCTGGGGCGTATATTGGGGTCAATCATGGTGACGCGGGTTGGGGCCTCGCGCAGCATCAATGCCTCATAGGCCGCGCCGCAGGGTTCGACCACAAGGCTAATGCCGCCGAAGAATAATGCATCGGCACCGGGGGCAGGCAGATCATCCACAGATAGCATCCGCCCGGCCGTGTTTTCGTCATAAAATGCATAAGATGCATGGCCATCGGTCAAAGTGACAAATGCCAATGTTGTCGGGCGGTCAGAGAGTGCGGCAGGGCTGGAATCAACATCAGATTCCGCCAGCCGTTCGCGCAATATGTCCCCAAACAGATCGTGCGAGATCCCCGAGAAAAATTGCACCGGTCTGCCCAAACGCCCCAACGCCACAGCCGTGTTAAACACCGCACCGCCGGCATGCGGGGCGAACGCGGGTTCGCCCGTGTCGCTCTGCCGTGGCAACATATCAATTAAGGCTTCGCCGCAGCAGATGATCATGGGGATTCTCCGAGATAATTACTGACTGTTAGCGATAACAAATCCTATGCCAAGTGCAAGGATGGTTCCGATAATGACGGCGATTGTGATTTTCCAAGCAGAGTAGGGGCGTTCGCCTTGCACCCTGCCGGTGCGACCATTGACAACAAACCGGTATGTTTTCCCGCGATATTTATAGGCCGCAAGCCAAACCGGCAAAAGGATGTGTTTAAATGTCACGTCACTGACCGTGGTGTTCACCGAGTTCACCCGCTGTTCGTCGCCGCCAATGTCGTATTTCACATCTCGGTGGATCATCCGGTCCATATAGATGCGTGCTTCTTTAAATCCGTCGCTTAACTCGACCTGATATCCTTCGGCCCGAAACCCGGCCAGATATTCTGGTTTATAAGGTTCAAGTGACGAAAGGTCCCATGGTTCTAACCCGTCCGTGTATTTCTTAGGCAGCGATTTTGACGCGAGCACAAGAACATCATCAAAGAACCGCGCGACGCGTCCCGATGCCGGACGCCATCGGGTTTTACGCACGCGTACTTTTTTGCGTTTTCCGTCACGCACGACCGTTTTGGTTTCGTAATAATGCGTGCCGCGTTGGCCCGTGTATTTACTTTTGGTATCAGCGTCGAAGGTCCAGTACGGCACGTATATACCGTTCATTTTGCGGCCCTTGCGCGCGTAGTCTTTAACCCCATTGGGGGCAAACCACAGGCTACCAAGCCAATCTGTCAGCGCCCCGCGCGCGGATCCTTCGTCAAGTTCAAAGGGCAGAACTCCGCGCGGTTTAATATGACGGTGGGTGCCAGTATCGGTCACAACGGGCGTTGCGCAAAACGGGCATTCGGCTGCGTGGGTATCCCCATCGAATTCGGTTTGCGCCCCGCAATTCGGACAGGCGACGACGCGTGTTTCTTCGATTTCTGCATCCGCAAGCCGGTGATGCAGCGCGTCTTCAAAGTCGAGCTCAGCAAGCCCACCAGATTTCGCCCGCCCGGTGTCAATCTGCGCGACATTCCCACAATGGTCACAAATAAGTTGGTGACCGCCTGGATCAAACCGCAGATCTGACCCACAGGTGTCACAAGGAAAACGGTGTTCGGCTTCACTCATTAATTATCTTCCTGCTCAATTTCAGAAATTTGGGCGTGTTGCTCGATGCTTTTTGCTAACTTGGCATAAGAAATGTTGCTCCAAATCATATCTATAGCCGGGATGATAAAAACGGAAGACAACAGCATAATTATTACACTTATGATTGAAGGGTCATAGAGTGACTTAGCAGTTGTGATGAAAAATGGGCTTGCAAAGAAGACTATCATACACAAGGCTTCAAGGTCGAAAGGATGAATGCGGTCCCTTGCAAGCTTTGCATTCACTTTTGGTTTTTGTGCTCTCGTTCTTAGGTAGATCAGATAGTCATTTGCTTTCCATCGTTTGGCGTTCACGGCCAGCGGAAAGCACACATAAAAGTCGCGCTCTACTGGGCTAGATAGTCGGCTTGCAGTGAATTCCCCAAATTTTCGGTCACGAATATCATCGAAAACGAGTTCTTCAAAAGTTTTCCCTAGGGCCGCCGCTTGCTCCGTGACCCACTTGGGGTCACGGAGCCTTAGTAGTTCCATTAGTCGACTTTCATCTCTCTTGGGCACGGCACACTTAGGCAGCGGGCGGTGGCGGTGGCAGAATAGTGAATAGCTGAGCCAGTTCCATCACATCGCCTGCGGCCTTCCAGCCGTCTTGGCCTTGGGTCCAGACCATGCTGTCGCGCGTCAGGCTGCCATCGGTGACTTTGCGGCCCATCGCGGCCTTTGAAAACGGGCCGGACACTTCGCCCGCGACGGCGATGTGCCAAACATGTTCGACGGGCGGAGGTGGTGGCGGTGGCGCAACAGCGGCAGGTGCTGCGGCAGGCACAGCACCCCACGGCCCTTGGGCCATTTGCCCAGCCATCGCCAGCCCCATGCCAGCCCCCATACCAGCGGCCATCCCGCCTCCGGCAGGATTGCTGGCAGCGGTGGTCATGGCTTCGGCCGCTGAGAATTGCGTGTATTTTCCCAAATCTCCGGCAAGCCCTACCGAGGTGCGTTTATCCAACACGGCCTCGACCGCAGGGGGCAGGCTAATATTTTCGATGTAAAGCTCGGGGATCGACAGCCCGTATTGCTTCATCGTTTCGTCAATTGCCGTGGCAATAAGTTTGCCCAGATCAGCGGTATTGGCCGCCATATCAAGGACCGGAATGCCGGATGACGCGATCACGCGGCTGAATTCTTGTACGATGATATTGCGGATTTGATAGCTGATCTCATCCATGGTGAATTCGCCGTCGGTCCCAACGATTTCACGCAAGAACACGGCCGGGTCCGCGACCTTAATGGTATAGGTGCCATAGGCACGGATGCGGGTTGGCCCAAATTCAGGATCACGCAGCATGATCGGGTTTTTGGTGCCCCATTTGAGATCAGAAAACCGGGTCGTGTTGACATAGTAGATTTCCGATTTGAACGGGCTTTGAAAACCGTGATCCCAATGCTGCAAGGTCGTCATGATCGGCATGTTGTTAGTTTCAAGCATATACAAGCCGGGGGTGAAAACATCGGCCAATTGGCCTTCGTGCACGAACACAGCCGCCTGACCTTCGCGGACGGTCAACTTGGCCCCATATTTAATTTCATGGTCTTCACGCTGAAACCGCCAGACCATTGTGTCGCGGGTATCGTCCGTCCAGTGAATGACGTCGATAAATTCGCCGGTTAGAAAATCAAAAATGCCCATGGGTTAGCCTTTAGGTTTTTGCACAACGGAGGTTGCCTTCGGCAACGACGGTCGTGTGCTTGTTTGATTTGAGGGTGGCTTTGGAGAAGCTTGCAAGCCTCTTTGGCTTGTAGGAAGAGAAGAAGTTGGCTTCGCTTGGTATCCATCTACAAGAAATACGCGTTTCCCGTTACTCATCGATTGTCTCCTTGGAATCTAAAAATTCTACTGTCCTAACGTTAACTAGGTTGATCCAACCAGATCTCTGGGGCGTGGGTTCTTCCCAATTTCCGTCCTCGTCTATTTTATATAGGGACTCTAAGTAGAGATCGCTACGATTGGCGTCTGTAGCTGCCAACGATTTCTCTCCGAAGAACCCGGCTATCAGAGTACCATCATCGTAAGTAATCATGACGAAACCTGAATGACGATCATTCCCGAACGCATAGTCGTGTGCCCGCTGCACTGGGTGAATAACAGGTAGTGATAACCGACGAAGAAAAGCATTTTTCCATCCTGCGGTCAGGTTGTAACCAAGCAGCAGGCCAATGAAAGTAGGTAGGATTAGTATTTTTGCTAAAAATACCAACTGAGTATCAACTGCTGACACCTCCAGCCTATCGTCAACCCAGACAATTAGACCAACCCAAGAAGCGATTTCATGAATTGCGGCCGCAGCGAGCTGGTTTATCAGGCTAAGTATGATGGCTTCTATAACTAACTCAGCAGGTTTGGGTTGTAACCCAACAATAAACTTGGACCTGACAATGATAACGATGTACCCAGCGAGCAGGTAGGTAGCGAAAAATTCAAATGTTTGCGGTGTGAGTAAAGCAGTCATCAACTATCCCCTCGGGCCATCATATCGCGTGCGATTTGGCGTGCAATTGGGGCGGCTGTCGCAGGGTCCATACCTGCCTGAAGCCGTGGATCGTAAAGCATGCGCAGCAACATTTCGTCATGCGTCGTCAGTAGTGCGAATTCTTCGTCGTCGTTAAAGATCGACGGGCGGGCACTGGGGCTATCATTGGCAAGCCCCATGCCTTGGGCCAATTCTTCGTGGATGCAGGCCGCGCGCATCAGGTTTGGATGCTCGGCGCGGATGATTGCAATGGCTTGGCTATAGGTGGATTCGCCCGGATCAAAGGTGCCGACAACAACGCAAAGCTGATCGCGCGGTAGATCAACAATGGCGCGCACCGTTGCCGTCGAAATCGTGGGAATGAGTTCACGCAGTCGCGGTTCAATTGCTTTGCGGTCGTCCTCGCCCAAGAAAAGCACGTGATAGTTCGGACGCGCTTGATCAAAAGAAATCGGGACGCCCGTCACCCGCGAAAGGCGCGCAGCATAGGATTCGACACTGGCGGTATCTTGGGCGCGCTGAGGATAGGGGACGGTGTCGCCGAACTCAATTTTCATGCGGATCGGATGTGCCCAGCGACGCAGGTTGGATACGGTGCTTTGCGCGTTCCGAAAATCGCTATCGTCGCGGTATTCATTGAACAATGCGATGCGGATGAAATTGCGCGCAAGGATCGTGTCGGTGAAGGTGGTGTCCGGGCCGCCGCCATCGCCACGCAGCAAGCCTTGGGTCAACAGGTCATTCTGAAGACGATTATAATATACAGCGAGCCGCTGGCTCTCGGGGCTAGGCATGGCCGCAACTGGCTGCGGGGGCAGAGCTTCGACTTCTGGTGGCGGCGTTGGGGTAGGTTGTTCAGGCGGGGGCGTCACGCAGGCTGACGTACCTGCCAAAATGGCAAGCACGCCAAATCGCTGCATGATGCCCCCAACCCCCATTGGATTTAGTCGCTAACCGCAGTGCCAACGTTGTCGCCCAAGCCCGTCTGCTTGGCCTTAGCGGCGGCAAGCGTATCCTTGAGCTCTGCTTCCATCTTTTGCATCTCGGTTTCGGCCTCAGCGCGTTTGCGTTTGCCCTCATCCGCGATCTCAAGGCTTTCGTTGATTGTCGCGATTAGATTGGCGTTCGCCTCTTTCACGGCCTCGATATCAAACACGCCGCGTTCCATTTCTTCGCGGATTGTGCGGTTAGCCTGACGTAGGTTTTGCGCGTTTGCGGTCAGCAATTCATTGGTCAGATCGTTCGCGTCGCGTACGGCTTCTGCAGCCTCAGAAGACCGCTGAATTGTGACGGCCTGGGCCAATTGAGTTTCCCAAAGCGGCACAGTGTTCACGAGGGTCGAATTGATCTTAGTAACCAGTGACTTGTCGTTTTCTTGTACCAAACGGATCGATGGCAGCGATTGCATCGTGACCTGACGGGTCAGTTTCAGATCATGCACCCGGCGTTCAAGATCATCACGCGCAGAGCGGATATCGCGTAGTTCTTGCGCCATCATCACGGCTTTGTCTTCGGGGGCTGCTTGCACTTCGGCTTCTTTTGCGGGGATGGTTGTTGCGTCTAGTTCAGCGATCTTTGCCTCGCCTGCCGCGATATAAAGGGCAAGTTCATCGTAGAATTGCAGCGTTTTATCATAAAGCACATCAAGGCTTTCGATGTCCTTAAGAAGCACATGTTCGTGGCCCAAAAGATCATCGGTGATATTGTCGATCTGTCCTTGCACGTCTTCGAATTGGGCGACGAATTTCGCCATAGGTGCTGCGCGGCCCAGAAGTTTTTCCCACCAGCTGCGTTTGCGGCGCACATCAAGTTCAGAGATCGAGAAACCACGGATTGTTGTCACGATGTTGCGCAGGCTGTCACCGGCAGGGCCAACATCCTTGTTACGCACACCGGCCAGCATTTCTTGACTGATGACTTGCAATTCGGCCTGTGCGGATGACCCGAATGACACGATTGAATTCGTATCGGTCACGTCAATTTCAGCGATGCGGCGGGTGATTTCTTCGCTTGTCGGCGCGTCTGCGGCTTCCAATGTTACCAGCTCACCCTTTGGTTCGGGCAAAACAACAGCGGTAATTTTCGCAACATCCGCAAGCGCGGTTTCGGCTTTTTGGCGTGTGGTCTCGGTCATGTGTCGGTTCCTTTGTTTTGCATGGCGACGCCTTCACGTTGGAGGCGGTCACGTAATACGTTGATCTCAATGTCCATATCGCTGCGGTCGTCGCGCATAAGCGTGTCCGTCCGCGCAGCAAAATTGGTTTCTAAATCGTCTAGCAATGCCTCGTAATTTGTCCGTGCATCAGTGTCAGGTTTGCGCCCGTAAAGATCAACAAACTTGGTCGTCGCATCGCGCGCACCTTGCAGGTAGATGCCTAAAAACTTGCGCGCGCCAGATAGATCGCGTGGATCTTCTTCGACGGTGCGGATCATTTTGCGCGCCACCGTTTGGAAAGTCGCGACCCGCATTGTCAGTTTACGATCGTCAAGAATATCGATCTGTTCTTGCATAGTTTTCAAATGGGCTTCGGCCTTATCAACAACCCGCGCGACACGGTCTTGTTGAAAATCGTCGATGCCGTCCATGCGTTTATCCGTTAGCGGATCAATCCCAAAGGCGGCAACATGAAGCCCCAAAGCCGCAACCCCATATAGCACAGACCCGATGATCCCACTGTCGCCCGTATAGGCCGCGATAGTGATCCCGATCCCGGTTAACAGGGATGCCATCATTTTGCGGGGGATCGCGGGGCGCCGGGCCACTTTGCGCGCGTCATAAGCTGCCTGCGCGACCAACCCTTCTTGTAGTAGCCATGCCGCAAGGGTCAGGAGCGCCCCGCCGATCAATGCCATGACCAATGTCGCGGGCCCATCGTTCAACGATGTCGCAACCAAGACAATCGCAGGGACAAACAACACCCGCGCCGGTGATTTCGCAGACCGCGCTTGGCGCGCATCAATTACCGTTTCGCGCGGGGCGTCATTCGTGCCGTCTGGGCTGTATTTTCCACCAAATCGTTTTGCCATTAGGACGCTCCCAGCCAGCCAGAGGTCACGCCAAACATCAAAATGAGCAGGACGATATAGCTGATACGTTTAAAAGTCTGAGGCATTACGGTGTCCTTGGTCGATTAGTGCTTTTGTTCGGCCTGACGCTGAGCTGCCAGTTTGCGGCTGTAGCCGGACTGGATGATCTCAACCGCGACAAGCACAAGAACAGAAAAGTAGAATGTGGACTTGGACATGGGGATAATGTCTTTGCCGAATACTTTGATATTCAGCGTATCGTCATGCACGGCGTGGGCCGCGGCGGGGCCTGCTTCGCCCAACAAGACAACACCCACAATCAAAAGGATGAAAAGGCCAAGAACCTCGTACATCCGGTTTTTTTCCAAGAAACGCGTGACGCCATCCGCCAACAAAAGCATCGCCAATCCAGACAGGATGATCGCAAATGCGAGAATCGGGAATACATCGGTAATCGCCAGCGCCGAAAGCACCGAATCAAACGAGAAAATCAGGTTCATAATCACGATAAGCACCACAACCTGGGTCGCGGATTTGCCTGATTTCCCGCTGACATCGTGGCTCAAGTTATCCATCGACAGCATATGCGCGATTTCTTTGACGGCTGTGTACATGATGAAAATGCCGCCGACGACAAACACGATGGTCGCAAAGTTCACCCCGCCTTCTAGGATACCAACCCAATCCATGATGAAAAACGGCTCTGACAGCGCATCAATCAGTTTGATCATGGTAAATAGCAGTACAACGCGCAGCGCCACGGCGATGATAATGCCCCATGTGCGCACGGATTTTTGCTGCGCCACTGGCGCGCGTTGGCTCTCGATTGAGATATAAAGAAGGTTATCAAAGCCCAATACGGCCTGCAAAAAGCAAAGCATGAGCAAATTCGTCGCGTTTTCAAGCGTCAGCAGGTCGGTCAAAGCAAAAGTCCTCTAGAAAAGTCTCTGTCCCTAACATGCACAACGGTTGTAACAGAACAAGGGTTCACCTGCGTCGATTTTTGCCCGTAGCGGGCCGATTGACCGGTTTTCGGACCCGCGTTGGCGTGGGTTTACCCGAAATCCCCAATTGGTCGCGGACAACACGCTGTTTAAGTTCCTCAACGTCACCCTGTTTCAGGTCACCCAGTTGGAACGGCCCATAGCTGACCCGGATTAGGCGGTTCACGGTCACGCCGATGGCTTCCATTGTGCGCCGAATTTCGCGGTTTTTGCCTTCGCGGATTGATACGGTCAGCCAGGCGTTTGCCCCTTGCTGGCGATCAAAGGTCACGATCATCGGCTGGTATTTGATTCCATCTACGACGATCCCGGCGCGCAACTGGTCTAGCTTTGCTTCGCTCACTGATCCGTTGATCCGCACGCGGTAGCGGCGCAGCCAGCCCGTTGCAGGCAATTCGAGCTTGCGTTTCACGCCGCCATCATTGGTCAGCAGCAGCAGCCCTTCAGAATTCAGATCAAGCCTCCCAATCGACATCACACGCGGCATGGTTTCGGGCAGCGCGCCAAAGACTGTCGGGCGGTCCTTTTCGTCGCGTTCGGTCGTCACAAGGCCCGCAGGTTTGTGATACAGCCAGATGCGCGGCGGATCAGGTTCGCCCACCAGCTTGCCATCCACTGCGATTCGGTCAGCGGCAGTGACATTCAGCGCAGGGCTGTCGATGGTTTTCCCGTTCACGGTCACGCGGCCGTCCGCAATCATGCGTTCAGCCTCGCGCCGGCTTGCGATGCCCGCGCGCGAAAGGGTTTTGGCGATCCGGTCGCCCGAGGGTGTGTCATTGGTCATACGAAGGCTTTATGGTGCGACAACGTTATGCGCAATTGGCTTCTTGCCTGACACACTGGTTGCACATCCGAAAAAGTGTTTTTGGTACGAGACCTCTAACCCTGCATCTTCGAGTGATTTTTTCATATGTGTGCAGTTCACAAAATTCCGAGTATAGGTTCCTATCATACTGAAATCATTTGCCCCCTTAAGAAACAAACGTTCAATGAGCGGCAATACGTTGTCCATGTAAATACGATAAAAGGGTCGTAAAGGCCAACCTTTTGGGTCCGAAGCCTCGATCAAAGAAAAATGCCCGCCCGGCTTTAGAATGCGTGCAATTTGCTGGGCCAGAATGGTTTGCTGTGATTGATCGAATGTCTTTAAGCCAAATGTGGACAGCAATATGTCGGCATAGTCCGACGGCAAATCGGAGGTCAGCGCATTTGCCTCAAGGTGCGTAATGCGGTCCGCCCGGTTTGCGTGCAGGCGTTCCACGGCATCAACGTGCATTTTATGCGAAATATCGAGTGCCGTAATAGTGCGTAGGGTCGGAAAGCGTTTCAGTAAATGTGGCCAGACTTCACCAGTGCCTGCCATAAGGTCAACTGCAACTGCATCTTGATTTGTGTTCACCGGAAGCATTGCCACGCATTCGCGCCGCCAACGTCGTACAAACCCGAACGAACTGACTGCGCTCCAGTTTCGGTAATTGTTTGTGCAGCGGTCGAATAACGCGGCCACATATGTAGGATCATATATATCGTTTGTCATTGTCGCCCTCTTTTTACTCTTGTGTGGCACATGCCGCCGCTGCAAGAAAGGAATATGCCATTTCACAGCTACATGGATATTGCTCTAGCCGAAGCACACGCCGCAGCCGCACGTGGCGAAGTACCTGTGGGTGCCGTGATTGCGGGCGCGGATGGGGTGATTGCACAGGCGGGCAATCGAACGCGCGAATTAAATGACCCAACTGCCCATGCTGAAATGCTTGTGATCCGTGCGGCTTGTGCGGCGTTGGGGCAGGAACGGCTGACGGGTTATGATCTTTATGTGACGCTGGAACCTTGCCCGATGTGTGCGGCGGCGATCAGCAACGCGCGCATTGCGCGGCTGTATTATGGAGCAGGGGATCCGAAATCAGGCGGCGTTGCGCAAGGGCCGCGTGTGTTCGCTCATCCGCAATGTCATCATCGACCCGAAGTCTATGATGGGATCGCCGCACAGGCTGCCGAACAACTTTTGATCGATTTTTTTGTCGCGCGGCGATAGCGGTTGCGTTTCATCGCAACTTTGCCACCTTATTTCGCGGCCATTGCTTGCGACCTGCAGCATGTGGCGATAAACGCAGATAAACGATTTACCGGAGAGCGTTCTATGTCGATTGACACTCAAACCGCCCGCCGCGTGGCGAAACTTGCCCGCATTCAGGTGGAAGACGATGCATTGCCTGCTTTGGCCGCCGAATTCAGCGCGATCCTTGGCTTTATTGAGCAGCTCAACGAGGTTGATGTTGAGGGTATTGAGCCGATGACATCCGTGACACCACAGCGCTTGAAACGTCGCGAAGACGTGGTCACCGATGGCGATCAACAAGAAGCCGTTTTGAAAAACGCACCTGATGCCCGCGAAGGGTTCTTTGCTGTGCCGAAGGTAGTAGAATAATGACTGATCTGACGAAACTGACCATTGCTGGCGCACGTGACGCCATGCGCAAAGGTGATACCTCTAGCGCGGAAATCACCGCCGCTTGTTTGACGGCCATCGACGATTCCGGCGCGCTGAACGCATTTGTGCATAACACGCCAGAGATTGCACAGGCACAAGCCGCTGCTGCCGATACGCGGATCAAAGCAGGCGATGCGCCTGATATGTGTGGCATCCCGCTGGGTATCAAAGACCTGTTCTGCACCAAGGGCGTGCCATCGCAGGCCGCGTCGGGCATTCTTGAAGGGTTCAAACCTGAATACGAATCAACCGTGACAACCCAGCTTTTCGACGCGGGTGCCGTGATGCTGGGCAAGCTGAACATGGATGAACTTGCTATGGGGTCGTCGAACGAGACCTCTGTTTATGGCAATGCTGTGAACCCGTGGAAGGTCGATGACCGTGAACTGACACCGGGGGGGTCATCCGGTGGGTCGGCCTCTGCTGTGGCCGCTGATCTATGCCTTGCGGCAACCGGGACTGATACTGGTGGTTCAATCCGCCAGCCTGCGGCCTTTACTGGCATTACAGGCCTAAAGCCCACATATGGCCGCGTGTCACGTTGGGGTGTTGTTGCGTTTGCGTCGTCGCTGGATCAGGCAGGGCCGATGACCAAAGATGTGCGCGACGCAGCGATTATGCTTGAAGCAATGTGTGGTCACGATCCCAAAGACAGCACCAGCGCCGATCTGGCCGTGCCGAATTTTGAAGCAGCACTGACAGGCGATATCAAAGGCAAAGTGATCGGTATTCCTAAGGAATATCGCATGGACGCCATGCCCGCCGAGATCGTAAAGCTGTGGGAAGATGGCACTGCGATGCTTAAGGATGCGGGCGCTGTGATTAAAGATATCACCTTGCCGCACACCAAATATGCGCTGCCTGCCTATTATGTGATCGCACCAGCCGAGGCGTCTTCGAATTTGGCGCGCTACGATGGCGTACGCTTTGGACACCGCGCCCAATTGGCCGCAGGCGATGGCATCACCGAAATGTACGAAAAGACCCGCGCCGAAGGATTTGGCCACGAGGTGCAGCGCCGTGTGATGGTTGGCACCTATGTGCTGTCTGCCGGGTTCTATGACGCTTATTACAACCGGGCGCGCCGGGTGCGGGCGCTGATCAAACGCGATTTTGACAACGTGTTTGCAGATGGGGTTGATGCGATCCTGACACCGGCCACGCCTTCGGCCGCTTTTGGTCTGGGTGAAATGACGGATGCTGATCCGATCCAAATGTATCTTAATGATGTGTTTACGGTCACCGTGAACCTTGCCGGATTGCCGGGTATCGCTGTGCCAACAGGCACAGATGCCAGCGGTCTGCCGCTTGGTTTGCAGTTGATCGGTCGTCCATGGGAAGAGGCGGATTTGCTGAATGTGGCGTATAGTCTTGAGCAATCGGCAGGCTTTGTAGCCAAACCGAACAAGTGGTGGTAAGTATCAAGAAAAGAAGACGCGAAGTAGCAGGTAAGCATCAATGAAAATAGCCGTCGGAATCGCGCTAGGCGCGCTGGTATTAAGTGCATGCACGTCGAATGAACCACGCGCGCGCGGCGTCGGCTTTGATGACTATTCAAGCTACGAATTGGAACGCGCGCGACGCGAGGCGGCTTTGGTATCTGGTCAGACGTCGATCATTCCACCCGCCCGCGTGAATGTAATTCCCGGAACAGCTCCAACGGCCCCTGCGGTTTCATCGACAGATTTAGCTAATGCCGGGATTGGTCAAGCACAGCCCCAAACAACGGCTACTGCCACGCCGGTGCAGGGGGGCACGTCTTTCCCGACGACGGCGCCAGCGGTCACCCCGGCTGCGCCGTCCAGTAACGCGGGTATTTCAGACGAACAAGATTTTGATGCCGTTTCAGGCCGTGAAACGATCGAAAGCGATGCGGCTCGTCGTGAGGCCCAAGCCGCGGCCCGTGAACAGATTACGGCGACTGCCGTGCCCGAGCGCCCAGCCAACACAGGACCAAACATCGTTGAATATGCGGTGAATGCGCCAAACGTGAAGGGGCAGGAATGGTACAGCCGGTCTTTGCTATCGGGTGAAAACCGCTATCTCAGGAACTGTGCCGATTACGCGACCGCAGATGATGCGCAGCGCGATTTCCTTGCACGTGGTGGTCCCGAACGTGACCGGCGCGGGATTGATCCGGATGGCGATGGTTTCGCCTGTGGCTGGGACCCGGCGCCGTTTAAATCGGCCTTTGGCAACTGAAACTGACTACTTATACCTCGCCCAATTGCGGGCCACGACGGGGAGACGCGCGCCCTGATATGGTCGTGTTGCATTATACGGCGATGAAATCGGCGGCAGCGGCGCGCGATACCCTATGTAACCCCGCAAACGAAGTGTCTGCGCATTACTTGATCGCTGAAGACGGCGAGGTAATGTCTCTGGTGCCGGAGGCGCTACGCGCTTGGCACGCAGGTGCGGGGCGTTGGGGGGCGGTCACAGACGTGAATAGCCATGGCATCGGGATTGAGATCGCCAACGATGGGTTCAGCCCCTTTGCCGCTCCGCAGATGGATGCGCTTTGCAGCTTGCTTGACGGGATAAAAACGCGCTGGGGAATTCGGCCTGAACGAGTGATTGGCCATTCAGACATGGCGCCGGGGCGCAAGATCGATCCGGGTGCGCGGTTTGACTGGCTGCGGCTCGCGCGTTTGGGGTACGGGGTGTGGCCACAAAATGCACCCCCGCAAGATATCGCGCAGTTTGTGCCGCAAATGCGGGCCTTTGGCTATACGGCCAGCGATGATCCTGATTTGCTGCTTTCGGTGTTTCGTATGCGGTTCCGGCCTTGGGCTGCGGGCCCGCTGGATGAGATTGATGCAGGGATGATTACGGACCTCGCCAGCCGTTTCCCCGTTGACGTGAACGCCGCTTGGGCCTAATTGCGGGCTTGCGCGGATGGCTGGATGGCTGCGGGCGGTAACGTCCGAGGAAAGTCCGGACTCCAAAAAGCACGGTGCCGGGTAACACCCGGCGGGGGTAACCCTAGGGATAGCGCCACAGAGAACAGACAGCTTTGGTCGCACCTATGGTGCGCATTCGTCACAGCCAAAGTGATGGTGAAACGGTGGGGTAAGAGCCCACCGCGCGAGCGGCAACGTAAGCGGCACGGCAAGCCCCACCGGGAGCAATGCCAAATAGGGACTGCGCGCCGCAAGGCAGGGGGGCTTGAACCCGAGCAGTCCGGGTTGGCAGCTAGAGACCGTCTGGTAACAGGCGGTCTAGATGAATGGTCATCCATTTGGGGCAACCCAAAGGACAAAATCCGGCTTATAGGCCGTCCGCGCATATTCATCCCCGATTTCGACAGGTTTGCGGTTGACTCGGGGCGCGGCTGGCGTAAAAGGCAGCTTCAATAGATTTATGCGAAGCGCCAATGATGGCCCGCAACCAGGAGAGATGAGACATGGCGAAGCCTACCACCATCAAGATCCGCCTGAACTCCACTGCGGGGACCGGGCACTTTTACGTCACGAAAAAGAATGCACGTACAATGACCGAAAAAATGGTCATCAAAAAGTACGACCCCGTTGTGCGCAAGCACGTGGATTACAAAGAAGGCAAAATCAAGTAATTGATCGCCCCTTTGACGGAATTGAAGGCCACGCAATAGCGTGGCTTTTTCGTTTTTAGCGCGGTTTTTAATCTTTGCACTGCGGATAAAATTAGCTTTCGCTGGTTTTGCCTGAATGTTCGCAAAGGGTTCGCATTCTGTTTTGAGCGCATATTCAGCTCATTGCTGTTTTGCGTTCACCCAACATCTCAAATTGGCAATAGTCATCAGTGTGGCCACGCCGACAGACGCGCACAGAACGGCTTTGGATGCTATTTCCATTGTTCCTTCGATGAGCATCGCATGAGAGATGCTAGTGATAACAATCACAACAGCAAAGGCTGTGTGTGCCTGACGCCAGGACCGCAATCGGAAACGGTTACGCAATATGGCCGTGCACGTCGCGGCAAAGACACCCCACATCGCTATAACCCCCCATATAGAAAACCACGTTGGGGACCGAAAAAGAAGCGCGTCAACGACGTCTGGGGGGCTGGTGATCCATAGTGCGGCGACATGCACGACGACTGCTGCAGTCAAACCAGCGCCAAGCCAGCGGTGGATGCGACGGCAACGATAAGGCGAAATGCCAGGTAATTTTTGTGCAGCAAGCAGTGGTTGCAAGAGTAGAAGCGCGAGAGAAACAATGCCCGCAAATCCTGCAGCAATGTAAACTGGGTCACGCCATTGAAGTTGTGGGCTCATCAGGGCAAGGATAACCGGCGCAATCAATACGCCCCCCAAAATCAGCCAGACAAGTGTGTTGCGTGAAACTGTGGAGTTGGAAATCCACATGCGGATCAGACCGGTTGCAGCACGAAGTTTACCGCAAGGCTCGTATCCGTTGAACTTGCCATGACAGGGCGCAAAAAAACGGTTTCAAAGTCATCATCATCATAAGCAAGGTGTGCGTGTGCCTGTCCAAAAGCAGGTACAATCTGTGGCATTTCAATACGGAAAACCCCGTTCGCATCGGTCAATGTTGCGCCGTGACTATTGGGATCACGTTCATGCCCTTCGGTTGTATGGGCCCAGACTTGGATGCGTTGACCTGCAAGGGGGGCGCCGTCGCCCGCACGTCGCACGGTGCCGCGCATCCAAAAACCACCACCACCGATGCGCTCAACGATAGGTGCGCCGGGGCGGTAATTATTTGCGCCGCCCCGCATCGATCGGGTCGCTTCATATCCTTGTGCATTTGCGGGACTGATCAAGCCAGACGCTGCGGATGCCGCTGCAATGGTCAGCAATGAGCGGCGTGTCATAAGGTTTTTTTGCACCTTAATACTCCTTTTGGATCACAGGTTACGTCAAACACATGTTGAACATCCGCCGTCCGTTCGTATGCCAGTGTTGCTATAGCTTCATTTATCGCGGCGCACTGTCATTGCGAAAGCGGTGGTTGTTGGTTTTGCCAATATCGGCCTTATTAGTGATAGCAGTAACCTTGTGGATATAGCTCAAAAGACCTTGGTTCCAGTAACAATTTAGTGCTGAATAACGCGCCTATTGCGCCGCTTGGACATGATGAGCAAAGAACCTGAATTTACTTCGGGTGCAAAGTAGACCTTCGTTTCTGTTTGCATCAAGTGAAACCCGCGCGTGCGTCGTATTAGAACGCGTGTTTTCGAACCAGATTTAATATGGCGATACGGTTGGCTTTCCATCCAATGTCACATACCGCCGTTCGCCGGTTGTCCGGTCAAAGTGCAGCACGCAATCGTGGTCGGGGTAGGTAACGACGTCGCTGTTCGCGCGGGTGCCGATGACCAGATAGGTGGCGTCTGTGTTGCTGCTGTTCTCAAGGTAGTGCCCCACCGGCACACCCGCTTTGAACGTAGCGCTGTCGCCGGGGTGCAGCGGGCTGGCCGTATCGCCTTCGTGCACGATGACCTCGCCTGACAGCATGAAAATCATTTCGTCCTCGGTTGGTGCCAGTGACGCAGCGATGATTTCGATCCGGGCGGCAGGGTTTCTGTGAATGCGCCGAACTGGTCCAGCCCACCGCTATCGCTAAACAGTTTGGCAGTATAGGTACCCAGAACTGGGTGGGGATGATCAGGCTGCTCTGTCGTGGCCTTGGCGGCGCGGATGATGGGCATATGGGGACCTTTGCAAATTGAAAAGCCAGAGTTTCCACCAGCCCGTTGATCATGAAAGCGATATCACAGGTGCCGTGAGGGTGCAGCGCAGTCGACTGCCCGCTCGAGCCTTATTTAATCAAGCCGCCCATAAAAAGTCATGCGCGCATTTTCAGATAAGGAAACATCTGGCTCCGCGTTATATGCAAGTACGGCCAGCATGCGTGTTCTGTCGCTTTCATTTGGAGAAACCCGGTGAATTGCGTTGCGCCCGCGAAATAGCACAAGCGCGCCGGGGTCCATCGATAGAACCTCTGGCTGCACCGCGCCATTCAGCAATGCCGCCACGCCGTCATAGTTCATTTCCCCGGCGTCGGCGTCTCTGAGGTCTTTGATATATTCGAAACGACTGCCTGCATCGGGTTTTTGTATCAGGAGGGTGGTTGCAAAGGATGAGTTGTCGAAATGCCAGCCGAGCTCTTGGCCGCGATTGGCATAGTGAATGTTGATAGATGATAATGGGTCCGCATAGGGGTACAGGGCGGTTTCACCTGTGGCGTGCTTGATGAAATCGCAAAATGACGGGTCATCGTTTAGTGTGCGCAGGGGCGATGTCGGGCTGATCACGTCGTCGCAGATACAGCCCTTGGAAGAAACGACCTGTTTGTTTGCCGGGTGGTCTGCCGGGTAGGCGGGATTGTGTGGCGTCAGATAGACCGAATGGTCTTGGGCGCAAAAGTAGGCCTGATCTTGACCCGCGATGCTCTCGGTAACCAAAACTGACAGCGCATCGGGGCGAATAAAATCCGCAAGTACAAGCACACCCACCTCGTTCAAGGTCGCATTGCAGCGGTCAAGGAACGCGAGATCATTCAGCGGATAAGCGTCCAAATCGACTATCTCTGCAATGTGCATGTATTGCTCCTATTCTTGCGGTCCATTCAACTATGGCAACGCGATCAGAAGAAGGGAACGCAAAAAACGCGGTTCAATACACATAAAAAAGGGCCGGCGTTTCCGCCAGCCCTTTGATACAGAAATGTATCTGAACTTACTCGCGGCTACCGAACAGCTGCAGCAAGAAGATGAACATGTTGATGAAATCAAGGTACAGGTTCAGCGCACCCATGATTGCGGCTTTGGCCAACCATTCGCTGTCGCCGTGGGCGGCGTGTGCGATATAGTCAGTTTTGATTTTCTGCGTGTCATATGCTGTCAGACCCGCAAAGATCAGAACGCCAATGGCAGAGATCGCAAACATGATCGCAGGGGACTGCAAGAAGATGTTGACGACCATCGCAACGATCAATCCAACCAGACCCATCATCAAGAATGTGCCCATGCCGGACAGGTCTTTCTTGGTGGTGTAACCATAAAGCGAGAGGCTCGCGAATGCGATGGCTGTAATCAAGAAGATCTGTACGATAGACGCGCCAGTGTAGACCAAGAAGATCGAGCTAAGCGAAAGCCCCATGACGGCGGCAAATGCGTAGAACACAAGCTGTGCCGTCGCCGATGACATGCGGTTAATCATCGCGCTGAGGCCAAAGACGAATGCCAATGGCGCAAACATAATCACGTAACGCAGCGGCGTTGTGTAGATCAGGCGGCCAAGTTCAGTCAGATACTGACCTTCACGCAATGCAACCTGTGCACCGGTTGGGTCAGATGTGACCGCAAGCCCAGCAATCGCCCAAGCGGCCAAAGCTGTAATTACCATGCCGATGGACATGGTTGCGTAAACTTTGTTCATATGCGCGCGCAGACCTTCGTCTATCGCGCTGCTGCGCGTCTGTGCGCCGGCATTTGCCCAATCGTATTCTGCCATGGTGGCCTCCAAATAATGTCTAGGCTCTGAGAAATAGAGCCGTTGTTGGCAATATTGGCAGCTATCCACAATTTTTCAAGGGCAATGCCGGGCGAACACAGGATTAAATGTCGCCATTTTTCCAGTTTTGCGGCGCGTCCCACGGTGCTTTGCTTGCTTCTTTCATGGCTTGGGCCCTTGTAATGCCGACATCGCGCAATTGACGATCGTCTAGATTCCGCAACTGGTGGCGTTGGCGGGCAACCCCAAAGGCGGTGATGACATGTGTCAAAAGGCTAACACGTCGGCGTGGCTGGCATGTGGCGGTGCGGTGTAGTGCGTGTGACATCATATGTCCTTTCGTGATGTTTATCGGTTTTTGCATTTCTATGCTTGATGAATACCTGTCACCGGTTCATAATGAAAATGAATGTTTGAGTTTTGACACATCAAGGAAATTGATATGGCGCGAAATCTAGACTTGACGGCGCTGCGGTCGTTTGTTGCTGTGGCTGATACGGGCGGGGTGACAAAGGCAGCAGGGCTTTTGAATCTGACACAATCGGCAGTCTCAATGCAGCTTAAGCGGCTTGAAGAATCGCTTGATGCGTCTCTGTTGGATCGTTCTGCGCGTACCATCGGGTTGACATCGCAGGGCGAACTATTGCTCAGCTACGCGCGGCGCATGCTCACGCTCAACGACGAGATATACGGAAAACTGACCGCCACGCAGTATGAATGTGAAATCACGCTTGGGGTGCCGCACGATATTGTCTACCCGGTTATTCCCACGGTTCTGAAACAGTTTTCGGCCGCTTACCCGCGTGTGCGTGTGCATCTTGTCTCGTCGTTCACCCGCGAATTGGTGGCCAATTTTAAGCAAGGCAAGGTCGATGTGATTTTGACGACCGAAGACACAGTGGATGCAGGAGGCGAAACATTGACGCAAATCCCGTTGATTTGGGTGGGCGCGCCCGGCGGTCAGATTTGGAAACAGCGCCCATTGAGGCTCGCGTATGAAGAACACTGCATTTTCCGCAAGTTCGTACAGCGCCGCTTGGACGAAGCTGGAATCCCTTGGGATATGGTTGTTGAAAGCAATTCGAGCCGCACGATTGAGGCAACCGTCAGTGCGGATATGGCGGTGCATACGATGCTTGAAGGCACACAACCGCGCCATTTTGAACAGATCAATCACCAAGGCAGCTTGCCGACGCTACGCAGTATGAACGTCAATATGTATCAGGCGCGTCTTGATGATGGGCCGGTCATCCGGGACCTTGCGGGGTTTATACGCGACGGGTTTGCGACGATGCGCGCGCCGGTTATGGCGTAACCACAACCTTGCCAATGGATTTACGCGTGCGCAACAAATCAAGTGCATCCGCTGCTTGGGCCAAAGGCAGGACATCGCTGATATGCGGATTTAGCCGCCCTGCGATTTGCCAATCCATAAGGGTGCGCAGGCTGTCGGTCAGCGCATCTGGATTGAATTTCAGATACCCGCCCCAGTAAAACCCAATAACGCTGATGTTTTTGACAAGCAAAATATTGGCAGGGATAGGGGGGACCTCTCCGCTCGCAAATCCGATGGTCAGGATCCGAGCCTCGCGGTTGCAGGCGCCAAGGGCTGCTTTGAAAAGGTCGCCACCAACCGGATCATAGACGACATCCGCACCGCCAAGCGCTTTGACGGTTTCTTTGATGTCATCTGATGTGCTGTCGATCAGGTGATCGGCCCCGGCCTTTCGCGCTGCGTTCAATTTATCTGCGCCGCGCGCCACCGCAATGACCGTCGCGCCCATTGCTTTGCCCACTTCAACCGCAGTAAGCCCGACGCCGCCCGCCGCGCCTAGCACCAAAAGCGTCTCTCCGGGTTGCAATTGTGCCCGCCGGGTCAGCGCAAGGTGGGATGTGCCATAGGCAACCATAAATCCAGCTGCGACCTCGGACGGCATGGCATCTGGGATCGGCGTGCATAGATGTGCCGGGAAAACACCCTGTTCTGCCAGTCCGCCCGCACCACCAAATACGGCGACACGGGTGCCGATGGCGGGGCTGGTGACGCCTGCGCCATGGGCGACGACGGTGCCGCAAACCTCCATCCCAAGGGTAAAGGGCAGGGCGGGTGTGTCTTGATAGGTCCCTTTTGCCATCAACAGATCGGCAAAATTCAAACCGCAGGCTGCAATATCGATCAGAACCTCACCAGATTGCGGTGTTGGCGCGGAGATTTGGGCGATTTGTGGCGGTTGTTGATGTGATTTGACCTGAAAAGCACGCATTTGAATTCGTATCACCTCCCTAATTTAGCAAATCTTGCTTAGCAGAGGGGCCGCGCTTTCTTCAATTCGCTCAATTTTTTACCATTTGATAACTAATTCTTCTGGTTGAACCTGTCCTTAAGGTAAGGATCGGGGCTGCAACCGTTGCGTGTTCTTGTTTGAAGGTGCATTGCAAGGGTATCGGGAACAAAATGTGGATGTTCTTTCGTCCGCATTGAGATCCAAACTCACACCGTGGCTCGTGATTTGCCGCAGAAACCCGCACGAAGGAACGATTGATGAAACACCCGGTAGATGTACATGTTGGCAAGCGTATTCGCCATCGCCGTTGGATGAACGGAACAACGCAGCAACAATTGGCTGAAAATGTTGGGATCAAATTCCAGCAAATCCAAAAATATGAAACCGGTATGAACCGGGTCAGCGCGTCTCGACTTTGGGATATCGCAAATGTCTTAGACGTGCCTGTTTCCTTCTTTTTTGAAGGGCTTGATCAAGAATCTGAGGCTGACACGACGAACGGCAACATGCCCGGCGATATTCTGACAGACAAAGAAGCGCTTGAATTGCTGCGTTCTTACTATGCAATTCCTGAAAACCAGCGTCGTCGCCTGTTTGATCTGGCGCGCGTTCTTAGCGAAGCGGCCTAAAGCCGCCTTGACCTGCCCATCTGCAGCGCGTTACCGCATTGGTAACAAAAGCTGCAGACGGGACAGATCACATGACGATTGATAGCAACCTTCAAGCCGATCTTATCCGCGTCGCACATTTGCTTGCGGGCGCGGCGCGACCTGAAACGCTAAAGCACTTTCGAACGCCCGGTTTGGTTGCGCAAGATAAGGGTGTGCAAGGGTTTGATCCCGTTACGGTTGCGGATCGTGCTGCTGAACAAGCGATGCGCGCGGTTCTGAGCGTCGAGCGCCCGCATGACGCGATCTTAGGCGAAGAATTTGGCGCAACCTCTGGTACATCTGGGCTGACATGGGTCTTGGATCCAATCGATGGCACGCGTGGATATATCAGTGGCACCCCGACTTGGGGGGTCTTGATTTCAGTTGCCGATGAAAACGGCCCTTTGTTTGGGTTGATTGACCAGCCGTTTATTGGCGAACGTTTCGCTGGTGGCTTTGGTGTGGCCGAAGTTGTGGGTCCTATGGGCAACCAACCGCTTGCAACCCTGCCAGCACGCGATCTGTCCGACGCGATTATCCTTTCCACTTTTCCCGAAGTTGGCACCGAGGCTGAAGCAAAAGCTTTTCACGCCGTTGCCAAACGCGCCAAGCTGACCCGATACGGAATGGATTGTTATGGCTATGCGCTGTTAGCAGCAGGGCAGGTTGATCTGGTGATCGAAGCGGGGCTTAACGCTTATGATATTCAGGCCCCGATTGCAGTGATCCATGCTGCAGGCGGGATTGTCACTGACTGGACAGGCGGGCTAGCGCACGAAGGTGGTCAGGTGCTGGCCGCCGCGAATTCGGAAATCCACGCACAGGCGCTAGCAATTTTACAAGAAGAAATCGATGCCTGAAACGCTGATCAAAAATGCTGACGTCATTCTGACGATGGATGATGCGCGCCGCGAATTAAAAGGCGCGGATATTTTGATCAAGAACGGTGTGATCGCTGCAGTTGGGCAGGGCTTATCATCGAAAGGCCGGACTGTTGACGCCAGTGGCACGATCGCGACGCCGGGGCTGGTGAATACGCATCACCATCTTTACCAAACGCTGACCCGCGCGGTACCCGGCGCACAAGATGCGTTGCTGTTCGGCTGGCTGCAACGGCTCTATCCGATCTGGGCGCGTTTTGGGCCCGAAGAAATGTTTGTGTCGGCCCAAGTTGGTCTTGCCGAATTGGCGCTATCAGGGTGCACGCTTACGTCCGATCACCTGTATCTTTATCCAAATGGCGCACGGCTGGATGACACGATTGCCGCCGCCCAAGAGGTCGGTTTGCGGTTCCACGCGACGCGCGGCGCGATGAGCATTGGCGAAAGCGACGGTGGGTTGCCGCCCGATACATTGGTCGAAGATGAAAACGCCATCCTCCAAGATAGTATTCGCGTCATAGACGCGTTTCACGACCCCAATCCCGGTGCGATGGTGCGCGTGGGCGTGGCCCCATGCAGCCCGTTTTCCGTCAGCCGTGACCTGATGCGCGAAGCGGCGATCTTGGCCCGCGATAAGGGCGTGATGATGCATACGCATCTGGCCGAAAACGACGAAGATATTGCTTATTCCCTTGAAAAATTTGGATGCCGTCCCGGTCAATATGCCGAAGACCTTGGCTGGACAGGGGATGATGTCTGGCACGCACATTGCGTCAAACTTGACGGGCAAGAGATTGATCTGTTCGCGCGTAGTCGCACGGGTGTCGCGCATTGTCCGTGCTCTAACTGCCGGCTTGGGTCTGGGATCGCGCCGGTGCGCGCGATGCGTGATGCGGGGGTGAATGTTGGGTTGGGTGTTGACGGGTCGGCAAGCAACGATATCGGAAATCTGATGGGCGAGGCCCGCCAAACCATGTTGTTGCAACGGGTGCAAAACGGGGCCGATGCGATGTCAGCGCGCGAGGCGCTTGAAATTGCAACGCGCGGCGGCGCGCAGGTTTTGGGGCGTGATGATTGTGGCCAGATTGCGGTCGGCATGCGCGCGGATATCGCACTTTGGGATGCGCAAACCGTTGAAAATGCGGGGTCTTGGGACCCTGCCGCACTTATCTTAGCAGGGCCACAAAAAACCCGCGATTTGTTTGTAGAAGGAAAACAAGTCGTGTCGGATGGTCGAATGACAACCGTTGATCTGGGCGCGACGATCCGCCGCCAAAACGATTTGGCGCGACAGCTAATTGATTAGGAGAGCACATTGCTTATTCAAAAATTGTTGTTGGCATGTGCCGTTGCTTCGCTTGCGGCCTGTACTGTTTCCGCACCAACCACAGCGGCGTCGACACGGTCAGCCCCTGTATCAGGGCAATTTCATAGTGATTTAAACCAGTTCCGTGCGGCCAATGGCGTTGCTGAAATCCATGCCAGCGCGATGCTCACTGCGATCGCGCAAGCCCATGCCGAGGATATGGTCAACCGTAACTACTTTGGGCATGCGTCGCCTGGCGGTCCCAATGGGGCAACCTTGTCGCAACGGATGCGTGCAGGCGGGTGTATCCCCGGTGCCGCCGCTGAAAACATTGCCCAAGGCCAACAAACTGATGCAAGCGTCTTTGCTGCATGGCGGGATTCTGCAGGTCACCGCGCCAACATGCTGGGTAACCGCTACATACGCTACGGTCTTGGTCGCGCGGGCAATACGTGGGTCACCGTTTTTGCAGCAGGCTGCTAAGCCCGCCGTTTCCCAGCTACGTAGACATCAAGGATCGCCCTGTCGTCGCCCATCATAATGGTCGGGAACAGGGCGTCCCATATATCAGTGGCGCGTGCATGGCGTTGGGTGATTGCTGGCGTCGAGGAAAGATCAAGCATGGTAATATCAGCCATGGCCCCGGCACCCAAATGGCCGATTTTCCCAGACATATGTAGCGATTGCGCTGATCCTTCGGTTGCCAACCACATCAGCTGCGCAGGATGCAGCGCCATGCCGCGCAATTGCCCGATCTCATAGGCCGCTGCCATGGTCCGCAGCATCGAAAATGACGACCCACCACCGGTGTCTGTCGCCAGCCCAATTGATAGCCCGGCCTTTGCCAACCCCATGAGATCAAACAGGCCCGACCCAATAAATGTATTCGACGTTGGACAATGCACCACAGCGGCACCGACTGCGCGTAAGCGGTCAATTTCGCGCTGTTTGAGGTGGATAGCGTGCCCATACAGCCCCCTTTCGCCCAGTAGTCCAAAGGATTCGTAGGTATCCAGATAATCGCGGGCATCAGGGAATAGCCCTTGAACCCATTCAATTTCAGGGAGCTGTTCGCTCAGGTGCGTTTGCATCAGGCAGTCGGGATGCTCTGCCCAAAGCGCGCCCAAGGCCGCGAGTTGATCGGGCGTCGATGTCGGCGAAAATCGCGGGGTGATCGCATATTGCGCGCGCCCTACGCCGTGCCATTTTTCAAGCAGGGATTTGCTATCATCATAAGCCGATTGCGGTGTGTCTTGCAGGTTGTCTGGGGCGTTGCGGTCCATACAGGTTTTGCCCGCCACAACGGCCATATTGCGCGCGGCTGCTGCCTGAAAAAACGCATCCACACTGGCGGGGTGGATGGTGCAAAAGCTGGTCAGCGTGGTGGTTCCATGATCAAGTGCCAGATCAAGCGTGCGCCCAGCGATTTCATCGGCGTAAGCCGGATCCGCAAACCGGGCCTCCTCGGGGAAAGTATAAGTATTCAACCAATCAATCAGCTGTTTTCCCCAGCTCGTGATCATGCCCGTTTGCGGATAGTGCATATGCGCGTCAACGAAGCCTGCGCTGATCAGCGCATCGCCATAATCGGTGATGACGGCATCAGGATGGGCTGCGCGCAAGGTGCTGGCGGGGCCAGTTTGCGCAATGCGGTCGCCTTCGATCAGCACGGCTCCCGCGCTGTTGAAATTTACAGCTTCGCGCCAATCGCCGATCAACGGATTGCCGCTAAAGCCAAGCGTTTGGCCAAGAAGAAGTTGCTTTGTCATGCCCCAACCATAAGGGTGCGCCAGAGCCGGGTAAATCGGTGAAATAACATTGCGGACCGGTCGTGATCGGCTATGTTGAACGCGGTAGCGAGGGCAGATCATGGCAGAGCAAACCGATATCTCCGAAGATGAAACCTTTGGTATCACCGATCGTCTGCTGGTCGATGTGCTTGCCGCGGTTGAGGCTAAGGACGCGCAGAGTGTTGATGCGCTGCTTGACCCGCTACACCCAGCCGATATTGCCCACCTGATTGAACAGATCGACGGTCGAGATCGCCGCGAATTGCTTGCGGTTTGGAAGGGCGGGCTTGACGGGGATACCCTATCAGAACTGCACGAAAGCCTGCGCGAAGAAGTCATCGAACAACTTGCGCCCGCCGAATTGGCCGACGCGGTGCGCGATCTGGAAAGCGATGATGTCGTCGATCTTGTCGAATATCTGGGCGATGACCAGCAAGAGGCCGTGCTTGAGGCGCTTGACGCTGGTGATCGGGTGGTGGTCGAACAGGCGTTGTCCTACCCGGAAGAATCCGCCGGCCGGCATATGCAATCCGAATTGGTGCGCGTGCCTGAACATTGGTCAGTCGGTGAAACGATTGACTATATGCGTTCGGATATTGTGCTACCGGATCAGTTTTACCATGTGATTATGGTTGATGCGCGGCTTAAGGCGGTTGGCTATGTCACGCTTGGCCGTATCCTAAGCCATGCGCGCGATACACCCTTGGTCGATTTGGTCGAAGATACATTCCGCACCTTTCATGTCACCCAAGACGTCGAAGACGTGGCCCAAGCCATCAATCACTACCACATGATCACGGCCCCCGTTGTCGATGATGATGGGCGGATCGTCGGTGTGATTACGATTGATGATGCGATGGCTTTCTTGGAAGAAGAAGCCGAAGAAGATATTTTACGCCTTGCCGGTGTCGGTGAAGGGTCACTGTCTGACCGGGTTATTGAGACGACCAAACAGCGGTTTCCTTGGCTGGCCGTCAACCTCGTGACCGCTATTTTTGCGTCGTTGGTGATTTCATTGTTCGAAGATACGATTGCCGGGCTTGTTGCCTTGGCTGTACTGATGCCGATTGTTGCATCGATGGGGGGGAACGCAGGCACGCAATCTTTGACGGTGGCAGTGCGCGCGATTGCGACTCGCGATTTGACCGGTGCCAACGTCTGGCGGGTGATCAGGCGCGAGGTGCTAGTGGGGCTGATTAACGGGCTGATCTTTGCTGTCGTGATGGGTGTCGTCGGAGTTCTTTGGTTCGGTTCGCCGATGCTTGGCGCGGTGATTGGGGTAGCGATGGTGATCAATATGGTGATCGCCGGGCTTGCGGGTACTGTGATCCCTGTTTTGCTGGAACGCTTCCGCATTGACCCTGCCTTGGCCTCTGGTGCCTTTGTCACGACTGTCACTGATGTGGTTGGGTTCTTTGCCTTCCTTGGGCTTGCCGCGATGTGGTTGCTATGATGGATAAATCAGCCGCCCGCCAAGCCGCATTTGCACGGCGCAAAGCCGCACATGCAAACGCAAAAGCCAGCGCAGGATATCTGAGCGAAGTTCTGGCAGGCTACCGCGGTGTGCCGTTGGCGGGCTACATGCCGATGCGCACCGAAATAGACCCGCTGCCCGCAATGGACGAAGCCGCCGCACATGGGCTTGTTGGCGTGCCCGTGATCATTGCAGATGGCCAGCCATTGCAGTTTCGGCTGTGGGAACCGGGCTGCGCGATGGTCAACGGGGCCTTTGGCGCGCAAATCCCTGAAACAGGGGCGTGGATGCAGCCCGAAATCGTGATCTTGCCGCTTGTCGCCTTTGACACGCATGGTGGGCGGCTGGGGTATGGCGGCGGGTTTTACGACCGGACTTTGGAGCAGTTGCGCGCCCAACGCCCGACAATGGCCATCGGATTTGCCTATGCGGCGCAAGAGGATAGCGCATTGCCGCTAGAACCCACAGACCAACCGCTTGACCTGATCGTCACTGAAAAAGGTATCATTACGCCGGGTTCACGCTAATATTGCAGCGTATTTATGATGCGAGGATTTGATATGCGATATTTGACCCTATTGGGCGCGGTCCTATTTCTAGCCGCTTGCCAACCAGAAGAGACCGCCGAAATGCGCGCAGCACAACGCGCCGAAGAGGCGATGGCGAAGGTTACGGAATGCGCTGCCGTGCAGTGTACGACGTTGGATTTAGACGGCACGGGCATCCCTGACTATACAGTGCTGAACGACATGACCCACCTCAAGGTGTTGATGATCAGCTACACGGATTTCAGTGATTTGAATGATATCGCCGGGCTGACAGGGCTTGAAGAATTGCACATCGGATCAACAAACGTGAACGATTTAACCCCGCTTTCTAACTTTCCGAACTTGCGGCTCCTGCATATCCAGAACACAGATTTCACGGATGCCGGCAGCCTGACATCGTTACGCAATCTTGAAGAACTGGCGATTGGCGGCAACAGCTTGACGGATATCGGCTTTGTGCGCAGCCTGCCGAAGCTCAAGAACTTTGATATTTCAAATTCTGATGTCGCCGATTTATCGCCGCTGCGCGGGCATCCCGCGCTTGAAACATTGGCGATGGAATATGCGCCCGTGACGGATCTGTCGCCATTGTTGCATGTCAGAAAGCTACGCCAAGTTGGCGTGGTTGCCCCTTACATCCAAGATGAATTGACCGCACAATATGAACAACTGCGCGGTCGTGGCGTCATTGTGAACTATGAACCCGTTCTGGTGATTTGCTAACGGTTACGCTTCTGCAAAGGCCGCCATCACCTCGTCAGAGGCTTCGAAATTGGCGGTGACGCGTTGGATGTCGTCATCGTCTTCAAGCAGGTCGATCAGTTTCATCAATTTTGTCAGCCCTTCGACGTCCACTTCGGTGGTCATGTTGGGTTTCCAGATCAATTTGGTCGATTCAGATTCGCCCAATTCGGCTTCAAGCGCGTTGGAGACATCGTTCAAATCCGTATCGGCGCAATAGATCACGTGGGATTCTTCGTCGCTTTGCACATCGTCCGCGCCCGCTTCAATCGCGGCCATCATGACGGTGTCGGCATCGCCCACAGATGCTGGGTAAACAACTTCGCCGGTGCGATCAAACATGAACCCAACGGATCCGGTTTCGCCCAAGTTGCCACCGTTTTTCGAAAAGGTGGACCGCACGGTCGATGCGGTGCGGTTACGGTTGTCGGTCATCGCTTCGACGATCACGGCGATGCCGCCGGGGCCGTAACCCTCATAGCGGATTTCATCATAGTTTTCGCCTTCGCCCGCCTGCGATTTCTTAATCGCGCGGTCGATCACATCCTTTGGCACAGAATTAGATTTGGCTTCTTTGACAGCCATCCGTAGGCGCGGGTTATTATCGGGGTCTGGGTCGCCCATTTTTGCGGCCACGGTGATTTCTTTGGCAAGCTTTGAAAACAGCTTGGAGCGCAGTTTATCCTGACGCCCTTTGCGGTGCTGAATATTCGCCCATTTGGAGTGGCCAGCCATTGGAAACCTCGTCTTTATCGATCTGAATTTGGGTCTCTATACGGCATCGGGACGGGGCCCCGCAACCCTTGGCTACAGCGGCCAGATATGGGGGATCACAAAGGAAACAATCGGTGCCAGCGACAGGTTCAGTGGGATGCCAAATTTAAGGAAATCCGCGAATTTATACCCACCCGGCCCATAGACAAGCGTATTGGTTTGGTAACCGATCGGCGTGGCAAAGCTCGCACTGGCGGCGACCATGACGGCAACAACTAAGGGCCGTGGATCAACGCCCAAAGCCCCCGCCAGCCCAATTGCAATCGGCGTCATCACGACCGCCACCGCGTTATTGGACACCAGCTCGGTCAATGTGGACGACAGCAGGTAAACCGCCAGTACGATGAAAAACGGCGGAAGCACCAACATCACCGGCGAAAGCGTATCCGCGATCATTGCCACCGCGCCAGAGCTTTGCAGCGCGGACCCAACCCCTAGCATTGCGAAAATCAACGCAAGCAACCGCCCGTCAATGGTTGAAAACGCTTCGTCGGCGTCAATGCAGCCGGTCGCAAGCACAAGCGTGACACCGATCATCGCGAGCATAAGGATCGGCGCGATACCCATCGCCGCAAGCGCGACAACGGCCAATAAAACCCCAATCGCAATCGGTGCGTGGCGGCGGCGATAGGCGCGCTGCGACGGCTTAGACACATCGCCAAGGTTCATATCTTCGGCGAGGCGCTGGATGTCTTCGGGCGCCCCTTCCAAAAGCAAAGTATCCCCGACGCGCACAATCATATCTTCAAGCTGCTGCCCAAGATTGGTGTCACGCCGGTGCACCGCCAACGTATAGACGGCATAGCGCCGGCGCAGCCGCAATGTGCCCAACCGACGCCCAACCATCTTACAGTTCGGGGTAATCAAAACCTCGACCGTGGTGGTTTCCACCGCAGAAAGCTGATCGACGCGGCGCAGGTCTTTGGTGGCTTGCAGGGACAAAAGTTCTGCCATCGCGGTGCGCAACACAACGCGGTCACCGACCTTTAGCGATACGTCTTTGAGGTTGCGGCGCAACGATGTATCGCCGCGCACCACGTCAATCAGGCGCACGCCTTCGCGCTTGAATAGCTGAACCCCGGTGACATCGCGTCCGATCAGGTTACTGTCGGGCGGGATCACAGCTTCGGAGAAGAACCGCATTTTAGATCGGTCTGACAACATCGTTGCCATGCTGGTGCGATCCGGCAAAAGCCGGGGGCCAGCAAAATAGAGATAGGCGAACGTCCAAGCAACAACCACAAGACCAACAGGCAAGATTTCGATGATACCAAAAGGTTCCATCCCGGATGATCGTGCGACCCCATCGACCAAAAGGTTGGTTGAGGTCCCGAGAAGGGTCATCGTCCCGCCCACAATCGCGGCATATGATAGCGGGATTAACAATTTTGACGCAGATGTGCCCAAGGTGCGCGCGAGCTGCACAAAAACCGGGATCATGACGACCACAAGCGGGGTATTGTTCATGATCGCGCTGGCAAAGGCTACGAAAATCAGGCTGCCGCCAATGGCGCGGGCTGGGCTGATCTTAGCCTGTTTTTCAACCACTTGGGTCATTGCATTCAGCGCACCTGTGCGTACGAGCGCGCCCACGATGATAAACATCGCCGCGATGGTCCAAGGCGCGGGGTTTGCTAGAACGGCCACCGCGCTTTCATAAGGAAGTACCCCTGAAATCAACAAAATCGAGACGCCGATCATCGCGACAACTTCGGTCGGATAGGCCTCGCGTAGGAACATGATGAACATGCCCACGACGACAACCATCGTGAGAACTGCAGATTGCCCTTGGCTAAGAAGAATAAAATTACTCATGCATTACAGTCTTGCGGGTTGACGCGCGCGGCGCAAGCGTTTGCGCATTTAGACAGGGCCAGATTGTGCGAGCCGCCCACCCTGACGCACCATTTCTACGCGGGTTGCCTTGCCTGTGCGATCATCGGTTTCGACGTACAGTCCGGATAGGGTCGCATCGCCCGCTGCTGGGGTGAACCGGGTCTTAGGCATGCCGGTAATAAAGCGGCGCATCGGTTCTGCTTTTTCCATACCGATCACTGAATTATAATCGCCGCACATGCCCGCATCAGACAGATAAGCAGTGCCACCCGGCAAGATCATCGCATCAGCCGTGGGGACATGGGTATGGGTGCCGACCACAATGCTTGCGCGGCCATCACAAAAATGCCCAGTGGCCATTTTTTCTGATGTAGCTTCGCAGTGGATATCAACTAGGCTTGCGTTGACCTGACCACCCATCGGGAATTGTTTAAGAACACTATCAAGCGCTGAAAACGGATCATCAAAAGGGCGTTTCATAAAGACTTGCCCCAAGACTTGAGCGACCAAAATTTTGCGCCCACCCGGTGCATTGAACACGCGCGCACCCACGCCCGGCGCTGATTTAGAGAAATTCAGCGGGCGGATGATGCGCGGTTCATTTGCGATGAACGTCAGCATGTCCTTTTGGTCAAACGCATGATCACCCAGGGTGACCACATCGGCCCCCGCATCAAAGATGATTTTGGCGTGATCCCCCGAGAGCCCCATGCCCGCAGTCGCGTTTTCGCCGTTCACGATAACGAAATCGAGATTCCATTCTGTCCGCAAGCGCGGCAGGTCGTTGGTAATTGCGGCGCGGCCTGCGCGGCCCATCACGTCGCCAAGGAAAAGTATTTTCATGCACTCTTTGTTATGCGGATCGCGACGGTTCCACCAGATAATTTTTTGTTAAAAATCATTGCGGTCCCTTATTGCCATTACCCCACCAAGCTGCGACGCAGATGTAATGGAAAAACCAACACAATCACGCCCGTTGATCGGGGTTAGCTGGATGATTTTTACCGGGGTGATGTTTGTCGGCGTCACGGCCGTTGTTAAACATGTAGGCAGTGATTTACCTGCGGCCCAAACGGCATTTTTGCGGTTTCTCCTAGGTTCCGTGTTCGTCATACCGATGATCAAGCCGATTTTGGACGCGCATTTGACTCGCCGTCAGATCAAATTTTTTGCTCTGCGTGGTCTAGTCCATACCATTGCGACGATCCTGTGGTTTTATGCGATGGCACGCATTTCCATCGCCGAAGTGACCGCGATGAATTACTTGTCGCCGGTCTATTTGTCGATTGGGGCGGCGCTTTTCTTAGGCGAACCTCTCCCGCCGCGCCGTTTGGCCGCGGTCATCGTGGCGCTGATCGGTGCGCTGATCATCTTGCGCCCTGGTATTAAGGAGATTGAGCCGGGACATTTAGCGATGCTGGGTACGGCGGTCTTTTTTGCAATTGGGCATTTGATCGCAAAACAGCTATCGGGCGAAGTATCTGCTGCTGTGATTGTAGGAATGCTATCAATTACTGTGGCCATAGGGCTTGCGCCAGCGGCATTGGCGGTTTGGGTAACGCCAACATTGGCGCAGCTTGGTTGGTTGTTTTTGGTCGCCTGTTTTGCGACGGCTGGGCATTATGCGATGACACTTGCCTTTGCAGCCGCCCCGCTGGCGGTGACACAGCCTGTGACATTCCTCCAACTGGTTTGGGCCGTCCTTTTAGGCGCCGTGGTTTTTGGAGAGGCCGTAGACGGCTGGGTGGTCTTTGGTGGCTCTGTGATTATGGCCTCCGTTAGCTTTATCACATGGCGCGAAGCCGTCGCGCGCAGACAGGTCGCCCCAACCCCACACGCGACCAAAGTGTGATTTATGTCGTCTGAGGGGCGAGCCGCGCAAGCAGTGATTCTTGCGTGATCTGCCCAACAGGTGCCCCGTTTTGCGTGACCTGCAATGCACTTGCATCAATCTGCGTGATAATGCTGTTTACCGGTGTCTCAATGTCGACCTCGGGGCCGTCGCAGGCCCCGTCGATCATCACATCACGCGCCGTCAGCACACCAAGCGGGTTCATATGGGCGACAAATTCGGCGACATAGTCGTTGACCGGATTGGTGAAAATATCGCGCGGCGTGCCGCATTGCACAATGCGCCCACCTTCCATAATCGCAATGCGATTGCCGATCTTAAAGGCTTCATCAAGATCATGGCTGACAAAGACAATCGTACGATTGCGGTCACGTTGCAGGTCTAGCAGTTCGTCTTGCAGCTTTGTGCGGATGAGCGGGTCAAGTGCCGAAAACGGCTCGTCCATCAGCAAGATGGGCGCATCCGTGGCAAAGGCCCGAGCAAGCCCCACGCGCTGCTGCATCCCGCCCGATAATTCGCCGACAAGCGCGTCAGCGCGGTCATCAAGACCGACCAGCGCCAGTTCTTCGGTCACGCGTTGATTGCGTGTCGCTTTGTCTTGTCCAGCCAGTTCCAAACCCAGCCCAACATTATCGCGCACGGTGCGCCACGGCAGCAAACCAAATTGCTGAAATACCATCGCCACATCGTGCAGACGCAGCGCGCGCAGGGTGCTTTTGTCGGCATTTGTGACAGATGTCATGCCTTCTGAGGTTTTTATGCGCACATCACCGCGCGCCACCGGGTTCAGCCCGTTTACCGCGCGTAAAAGCGTGGATTTCCCGGACCCTGATAAGCCCATCAGGACAAGAATCTCGCCTTCTTCAACATTCAGCGAACAATTGTGCACGCCTAGGATTTGATCGGTTGCAGCGCGCACCTCGGCGCGGTCTTGGCCCTTGTCCATTAGGGGCAGGGCAGTCTCTGGTTTATCGCCAAAGACGATCGAAACATTATCAAATTCTACAGCGCTCATTGTGTTTTCACCCGCAACATCCGGTCAAGCATGATGGCGACAGCCACGATGACAAATCCTGATTCAAATCCAAGGCCAGAGTCGTTGCGTCCTAAGGCCTGTACTACAGGTTTGCCCAATCCGTTTGCGCCAACATAGGCCGAGATCACCACCATCGACAGCGACAGCATGATGACTTGGTTCAAGCCCGCCATGATCTGCGGTACAGCATAGGGGAGTTCAACCTTCCAAAGCCGTTGTGTAGCCGTTGCGCCGAACGATTCTGCTGCTTCAAGCAATGGCGTTGGCGTATTAGACACGCCAAGGTATGTCAGGCGAATGGGTGCAGGCAGTACAAAAATCACTGTCGCGAACAGGCCTGGCACCATGCCGAGGCCGAAAAAGACGATAGCTGGGATCAAATAAACGAATGCGGGGAGCGTTTGCATCAGGTCCAATGCCGGGCTGCAGGCTTGGTACAGCTTTGGCCGGTGGGCAAAAAATATACCCAGCGGCACGCCAATCCCCATGCACACGACACATGACGATAGCACTAGCGCGAGGCTATCGGTGGTTTCTTCCCAATATCCTTGGTTGACGACAAACAGCAAACAAAACAGGACGAGTAGGCAGACTTTCCAAGATTTTTGGAGCACCCAAGTTAGGGCGACAAACAAAGCGATAATGACAAAAACCGGTGGCGTTTGCAGGCACCAGACGATCCCGTCGATCATCCAATCTAACCCGTCGCTGAGCGTATCAAAGAACGCGCGCCCATAGGTTTTTAACCAATCCACCGCAGCCTCGGCCCAGTCACCAACCGGTATCTTGTGTTCTGTCAGCCAGTTCATCTTTGTCCCTTTGTCCGAATGAAAAGGGGACCGCGTGATGCGATCCCCCTGACCCGATCTTATTCAGCTAGTGCAGCTGTTACTGCGGCAACTGCGTCGCCACCGTCTTTGGTCGTGACGCCGTCCAACCATGGTGTCCATGTGTCAGCATTGCCAGCAAGCCAAGCCTTGGCTGCATCTTCCGGGTCGACATTATCATTCAGGATAGCACCCATGATCTCATTTTCCATCTCCAACGAGAAGACAAGGTTTTCCAGTAGTTTACCTGTGTTTGGACATTCGGCGACATAGCCCGCGCGGGTGTTTGTCGCAACGATTGCGCCACCAAGATCGGGGCCAAAGTAATCATCGCCACCGGGCAGGTATGTCATGTCATAGTTAGCGTTCATTGGGTGTGGTTCCCAGCCCAAGAATACAACAGGCTCATCGCGGTCATTTGCGCGTTCAACCTGTGCCAGCATGCCTTGTTCAGAGCTTTCGACAACGTCAAAGCCGTCCAGACCAAATGCGTCAGCATCGATCATGTCCATAATCAGGCGGTTGCCGTCGTTTCCTGCTTCGATGCCATAGATGTTGCCATCAAGCGCATCTTTCGCCTGTGCGATAGACGCAAAATCAGTGATGCCAGCCGCGACACCAGCGGCGTTTGTTGCTAGCGTGTATTTTGCGCCTTCAAGGTTGGTGCGGACGGTGTCGACGGTGCCGGCTTCGCGGTAGGTCGCGATGTCGCCTTCCATGGTGGGCATCCAGTTGCCCAAGAATACATCGATATCGCCTTCAGCCATTGATGCATATGTGACAGGGACTGATAAGATGTCTGTCGAAGTTTCATAACCCAGTGCTTCGAGCACGATGGATGTGGCGGCTGTGGTAGCGGTGATGTCTGTCCAGCCGACATCGGAAAAGCGGACTGCGTCGCAATCAGCAAGCGCAGGCATTGCGGCGCAAATCGCCAAGGCTGATAAAGTAGATTTCATTTTCATTTTGTGGCTCCCGGTTGTGGTTTTTTCTTGATTGACGAGTCAATAAAGAACGATCTAATCTGTTTTGGCAACCTTACTGTGAGATTTTGATGCCAAAACTTGGGATGGAACCTATCCGCCGTGCGGCACTGGTGAAAGCGACGATTGATGAAATCGGGGCATCAGGGACGTTGGATATCACAGTGAGTAAGATAGCAAAGCGGGCGGGCATGTCATCGGCGCTTGCGCATCATTACTTTGGTGGCAAGGATCAGATTTTTTTGGCTGCAATGCGTCATACGCTTACGGTTTACGGGGCAGAGGTACGCGGCGCGCTGATCATGGCGGACAATCCCGAATCGCGCCTAGAAGCGATTATTCGCGCGGGCTTTACAATATCTAACTTCCGACGCGAGGTCGTTGCGGCTTGGTTGAATTTCTATGTGCTCGCGCAATCCAGCCCACAGGCGCGCCGCTTGCTAACCGTGTATCAAAGCCGTTTGCGCAGCAATTTGATATATAACTTGCGTCCGTTGATTGCGGATCGTGCTGCTGGTGCCGCCGAACGAATCGCGGGTCTGATCGACGGGCTTTACTTGCGGCGGGGATTGGATCAAAGCGACGACGCCGGGCATGATGCCACGAAACATGTGCTGGCGTTGTTGCGCGCTGAACTGCGGGGACAATCATGAGCCAGCCTAATATTTTGATCATCATGGTCGATCAATTGAACGGCACATTGTTCCCTGATGGTCCCGCTGATTGGCTCCATGCTCCGAACCTTAAGGCGCTTGCGGCGCGGTCCACCCGGTTTCAAAACTGCTATACAGCCTCGCCACTTTGCGCACCTGCACGGGCGGCATTCATGTCGGGCCAATTGCCCAGCCGCAACGGCGTCTATGACAATGCCGCCGAATTCGCGTCAAGCATCCCGACCTACGCGCATCATCTGCGCCGGGCAGGGTATCAAACCTGCCTATCCGGTAAAATGCATTTCGTCGGTCCAGACCAGTTGCACGGATTCGAAGAACGGTTGACCACGGATATTTACCCCGCCGATTTCGGTTGGACCCCGGACTACCGAAAACCCGGCGAGCGGATTGACTGGTGGTATCATAACATGGGGTCGGTGACGGGCGCTGGTGTGGCCGAAATTTCCAATCAAATGGAATATGATGACGAGGTTGCGTATAATGCGACCCGCAAAATCTACGACCTCTCGCGCGGTCATGATGCGCGCCCTTGGTGCCTGACCGTCAGCTTTACGCATCCGCATGATCCCTATGTCGCGCGTCAGAAATATTGGGATCTGCACAATGATTGCGCGCACCTTGATCCGACGGTCGGTGAGATCGCCTACGACGATCTCGATCCGCATTCCAAACGCCTTTATGATGCGATGGACGCTAAAAACTTCGACATTACACCCGATCATATCCGTCGCGCGCGGCAAGCCTATTTTGCCAACATCAGCTACCTCGACGACAAAATCGGTGAAATCCTGCAAACGCTGAAAGACAGCCGCCAAGAGGCGACGATCATGTTCGTGTCAGATCACGGCGATATGCTGGGCGAACGCGGCATGTGGTTTAAGATGTCGTTCTTTGATGGCTCGGCCCGCGTGCCGCTGATGATCGCTAGTCCTTGTATGGAACCGGGTCTGGTCAAAGCACCCGTTAGCAGTATCGACGTGACGCCAACGCTATGTGACATCGCAGGCGTGGATATGTCCGACGTCATGCCGTGGACATCCGGTGAAAGCCTTGTGCATCTGGGGCAGGGCGGCAGCCGCGACACGCCTGTGGCGATGGAATACGCCGCTGAAGGCAGCTATGCGCCGCTTGTGTCTTTGCGCTATGGCAAGTGGAAATATAACCGCTGCGCGCTGGATGCGGATCAACTGTTTGATATGGAAGCGGATCCCCACGAGCTGACAAACCTCGCCGAGGTTCCCGCACATCAAGGCACCATCACGCAACTGCGTGCCAAATCCGAAGCGCGCTGGGACCTGACCAAGTTTGACGCCGATGTGCGCCATTCCCAAGCCTGCCGCTGGGTCGTCTACGAGGCCCTGCGCAACGGAAACTACTATCCATGGGATTATCAACCGCTCCAAAAAGCGTCTGAACGCTACATGCGCAATCACATGGATCTGAACGTTCTTGAAGATAGCCAACGCTTTCCGCGTGGCGAATAACCCATTATTTTTTCCGAAAATACGCCCGCCGGAGGCACCGTAATGACCACACAACCCAAAGCAAGCCATTTCATCGATGGCCAATATGTCGAAGATACCGCCGGAGAGGCGATTGAGGTCATCTATCCCTATACCGGTAAGGTCATTGCGACCCTGCACGCGGCCACGCCCGCAATTGTAGACCGTGCGCTTGCGTCGGCAGAACGTGCGCAAAAAGAATGGGCCAATTGGACCGCCACGGATCGGGGGCGGGTGTTGCGCAAAGCCGCCGATATTATGCGTGATCGCAACCATGATTTGTCGATTTTGGAGACTTATGACACGGGCAAGCCCTACCAAGAAACATCTGTGGCCGACGCCACATCCGGTGCGGATGCGCTAGAGTATTTTGGCGGATTGGCCGCGAGCATCACGGGCGAACATATCCAGTTGGGTGAAGATTTTGTCTATACTCGTCGCGAACCTTTGGGTGTGTGCGTTGGGATCGGCGCATGGAATTATCCAACACAAATCGCTTGCTGGAAAGCCGCGCCCGCTTTGGCTTGTGGCAATACTATGGTGTTTAAGCCTTCTGAGACCACGCCGCTGTGCGCGCTAAAAGTCGCTGAAATCTTGCATGAGGCAGGCGCGCCCGCCGGTGTTTACAACGTCATCCAAGGCTACGGCGCAGTTGGGGCTTCGCTGATCACAGATGCGCGGGTCGACAAGGTCTCACTCACCGGGTCAGTGCCGACAGGGCAAAAAGTCTACGCCGCCGCCGCTGAAGGGCTGCGCCATGTGACGATGGAATTGGGCGGCAAGTCCCCGATGGTTGTCTTTGATGACGCTGATCTTGAAAACGCAGTCTCTGGCGCGATCTTGGGTAACTTTTACTCGACAGGCCAAGTCTGTTCAAACGGCACACGCGTTTTTGTCCAAAAAGGCATCAAAGATGCGTTCCTCAAACGCCTGACAGAACGGCTCTCCGGGATTAAAATGGGCGACCCGCAAGACCCAGATGTGAACTACGGGCCAATGGTGTCGGAACGCCAACGCGAAATCGTCGAAGGTTTCATTGCCAAAGGCATTGAAGAAGGCGCGACACTTGTCACTGGTGGCAAACGCGTCGCGGACGACGGGTTCTTTCTAGAAGCCACCGTATTTGCGGATGTCACAGATGATATGACTATCGCGCGCGATGAAATCTTTGGGCCGGTGATGTCTGTACTGGACTTCGATACCGAAGAAGAAGCGCTGACTCGCGCCAATGCCACTGAATTCGGCCTAGCCGCTGGTGTATTCACCGCCG
>CALLAF010000032.1 GCA_938002605.1 uncultured Paracoccaceae bacterium
CTCTCGGCTACATCACACCAATCGAAGCGGAGGAGAAATACGAACAAGCATTGAAGTCAGACAAAATTGCAGCTTGAAATACGAACTCAACAGTCTCCGGCAAAACCGGGGCGGTTCATATCGCCTCGGCTCCGAAGGCAGGTTCGGGTCCGTACGGCATTGTTTAAGCGGAAGTGGCTGTGCTGAGGTAACTTGTTTGGCAAAACCTCTCTGTTGATCGCCCCCCCAAACAAGCGCATCCATATCCATAAGGCGTAGGACCAACCGGCATCCACTCGTCACCAAAGTCGAGATCAGTTGCCCTAATACCGACTTTCGCTCCATCACGTGGGAAGAACATGAAGACGCCCGTCAAGTCGCCCGCGACAATGCGAAGACCAAACAATACGTCATCTCGCTACGAGCAGACCGTTGCCCCGCGTTCGGAAGGGCCGTAAAGTTCAATTTATGAAACCGCAGAACGCCATAGCAATCTTGATTGCGACCGCCTCCCCAGCATTGGCGCAGCAACTGCCACCGCCAGTAGATGACAGTTTTTATGGGCTGATTGACCTGCAGGAAGCGACGCTCGGGCAGCTCTTATTTTATGATCCGATTTTGTCCGGCAACCGCGAAACGGCATGTGCAACGTGCCACCATCCGGCGTTTGGAACATCTGACGGCGTGTCTTTATCGTTTGGCGACGGAGGCATCGGTTTAGGCACCGCTCGTGTGGTCGACCCTGAGAACATTCCAGAAGAACGAATCCCGCGAAATTCGCCAGCCCTATTCAATCTCGGTGCCGCTGAATTTCGCGTGCTGTTTCACGATGGCCGGCTTGAAGCCGACGAAACCCGCCCCGCTGGTATCCGCACTCCGATGGCAGACGACATGGCGGTTGGCTTCAATTCTGTCCTGTCAGCACAAACCATGTTTCCGGTTCTCAGTCGCGATGAGATGGCTGGGTCGTATGGCGAAAACGAAATTGGTCGCCTGATCCGACAAGGCATTATTACGGGCGAAGGCGGAGCGTGGGACGTATTGGCGCGTCGCGTTGCTGAAATCCCCGAATACAGCGACGCTTTCATTGCCACCTACCCCCACATCGAAGCGCCCAAAGACATCGCATTCACTGATTTGTCCAACGCCATCGCTGTGTTTATGGCGCACGAATGGCGATCTGATACGAGCCCGTTCGATGCGGTCTTGCGGGGGGAACAGCAGTTTAGCGGATTGGCACAAGACGGGCTTGATCTGTTCTACGGGAACGGCGGATGTGTGTCCTGTCACACCGGTCCATTCCTGACGGACCATCAGTTTCATGTCATGGGCGCGCCCCAAATAGGTCCCGGTAAATCAGCCACGTTTGAAGATCACACGCGCGACGACGGGCGATTTCGCGTAACGGGCCGCGAAGAAGATCGCTTTGCATTCCGCACCCCGTCCCTGCGCAATGTCGCGCTGACAGCGCCTTATGGGCATGCCGGTGCAAACACAGACCTCACAGCTTACATAACAGCCCATGTTGATCCACGCGAAAGCCTGCTGACCTATGAAAGCACGCAGGCGCTGTTGCCTCCATTCGAGGGTAATGACTTTGCTGTCATGGAAGACGCGGTTCAAGTTCAGGCGATCCGCGACGCGATAACAACTCCCGCGATCGAGCTTTCTAAAAATGACATCGCCGCAATCGTCGCGTTTTTACAAACTCTTACCGACCCGATCAGCCTGACGGGTCGCCTAGGGATCCCCGACACTGTTCCAAGCGGTCTGACAATCCCAAATCCTGACTAAGGTTTGGTGATAACCAAACGCTCACCTGCGAGAGCATCCACCTGTGTTACGGGTCCGTCGGTCCATGTGACCTGCACCAGTGCTGTGTCGCTCTGACCCAAGCCAAAATGAAGCGGCAGCATTTGCCCGCCGGCATGCCCGCCACCGACGGTTTGCTGAATAGTTTGCGATCCGTCGCTGGCGATGACAGTCACAACAGCGCCGATCGCCGCGCGGTTCCCACCCAACTGCTGAACACTAACCGTCACCCAATTGCCTGTCCGCTCGGTGACATTGCGGTAAATTTCAAGCGGCGCGCGCCGGTTCGTGACGATCAAATCCAGACGGCCATCTTGATCAAAATCTGCCAGCGCTGCACCACGTGACCGTTCTACCGCCGCAACGCCTGCGTCCGCGGCGACCTCTTCAAAGGTGCCGTCCGCCATCTGCATCAATAAATTGTTGGGGTCGTCCATCGCCATCCCCGGCATCTGATCGACGTTGCCCTTAGCGATGAACAAATCCGCGCGTCCGTCATTATCGATGTCACCGAACTGCGCATGCCAGCCCGTCGATGGCCGACCGTCGTCACCCACATGGGGGCGCTGGGCATAGGTTCCGATGCTGTAGTTCGCCGCAACATACATCCCGTCCGGAACAGCAAATTGCAAAAGCTGATCCCCCATCGACGTGAGCATTACATCATCCAGCCCGTCGCCGTTCAGGTCCCGACTAGCAATCCCCATCCCCCAAAGCGACACGGTGTCCCATCCATCTTCCGGCCCCAGAAAACGACGATCAACGATGTCCCACATTTGTTCATACCCACCGCGTACATAGTAATGGCGGTCATTAGACAACCGGAGCGTGGTACGGCCCCGCGCATCATTCGCGGCAAGGATCGACAAGGCACAAAAGCCCGGTGTCAGAATTTCAGAGGTATAGCCAATCGCACTAGGGCGCAGAATTTCATTGTCATCACAAGCCTCGAATGGGCCATCGGGATCATTCCGATCCACATAGTTCCCAATCGCAAGCGTTGGGCGTGCATCACCCGCTTCCCACCAAGCAGTAAATGCCGTGCTCCACTGGTTGCTGGTCGGAATTCCTAGCAAATCTGTGGCATCAACAAATCCACAATCACCCGTGCCCTTAAGTACAACGTTCGGCCCAACGCGCAGCACGAACAGGTCCATCAGGCCGTCGCCGTCTAGATCAATAGGATAGGCCCCTGTTGCCCCTGTCACCACGGGCACATCAATCGGCGAAAATGCGAAATCCCCGTCATTGCGGATCAACGTCGCAGTGTTTTCACCACCAACCGCGAAAATGTCGGGCAGCGCATCGCCATTGCAATCGAAAACAGCGATCCCGCCACCAACGAAGTGTTCCCAACCACCATCATAGACGTGGCTCGGCAAGTTCTCGGAGAAGTCCTCAAACTTGGGATCCGCTTGTGCGTGGGTTGAACCAATAGCTAAGGCCACTGCTATGGCACTTGTTCGCCTCATAGATCCTGAACTTCAAGTCCGCCAACCATCATATCTGTTAGAGCCGACAGGGCCGGAACTGTTGCACCACGTGCCCAGACAAGATCGTTCCAGGAATGGATCTCAATCGCACATGGTTGACGCCCATGGGATAGCGTCAGCTTTTGCATTTCTGCCAAAACTTCATCCGCATACAAGTAGTCATAGCGCATCCTGTCACCGGACAAGATAATAAGCGGAGGATCGAAGAGTTGGACTACGTTGGCCAGCCCAACTGATAAGAATCGCCCCGCACGGCGGAAAATGGTCTCGGAGATCGCGTTGCCTGTTTTGGCTTTCTTGAAAAGGAGATCAAGCATTCCCTCAGGATCGTTCGGGTCAAAATCTTCGTGTGTCAACGCGGTTTCCGCTTCGCGTATAAGGGCATAGTCGCCCAAATAAGCTTCCAAACAGCCTCGTTGTCCACACCGACACAAAGCGCCATCAAGCTGAACTTTTGTGTGTCCAAGTTCCAACCCGATACCATGCGTACCTCGGTAGAGCCTGTTGTTCACAACTAGGCCCATCCCAACACCATTTTCAATCGTCACAACAGCAAAGTCGGTCTTGTCACGTCCAACTCCAAACCAAAGCTCCGCTAAGGTTAGCATGTTGGTGTCATTGTCCAGAAACAATGGCGCTGCACAGCGCTTCGAAAAGTCTGATTTGAGATCAACATTGCGATCTTGCAATAGGGAGCACCATCGGATCAAACCGCTCTCTTGATCTACGATACCAGGTAAACCAATCCCGATAGCGCCAATGTCCTTATCCGATTTTTCTGCTTGTTTTGTAATGAGCCCAATCAATGCACAAATCTCATCAAGTAGTTCGTTTCGGCTGCGACGCCTGTCTATCGCTTTCAACGTAGCGGTCGCGACAACATTGCCCGCGAAGTCACACAGAACAGCCGAGTGGGTTTTAAAAGACAGCTTAATGCCGATGACGAAAGCTGCTTCGGGCACCACCTCTAGCGCGACACGCGGGCGGCCACGCCCCAATTCGCGCGAAGACACTTCTTTGGGCTCGGCAACTTCACGCAGAATACCTGACGCAATCAGGTCTGCAGTCAACGTCGTGGCACTGCCCGCACTAATGCTTAGCCCGCGAGTGACATCCGCGCGCGCAGCCTGCCCGCGCGATCGGACATGTTGAAAAACTTGTTGGCGCATCGGAATTGGCGAAGCATTCTTATCACCGCTCTCCAAAAAAGGGCCGCACCCAGAGGTGTTTCGGCCGTCAGCTATATAATTTATCATGCAAATAAATTACCAATATATCGCCACATATCAAGCACTAATTGATAAAGCATCGTACAGATATGACGCTTAATCCGCGATTAGCGCAATCTTTTGAAGTTTTTTAGTTTGCAAACTAAAATTAATAGAGGCAAAGTACCGATCGTGCGAGTCGTATGACTCGTCCTCAGGTATGATCTGAGATAACATTCCAGGGAGGAATATCATGAACAAGTATATTGTTGCTGCAGCTGTTGCAGTGGCTGGCTTTAGCACCGCAGCATTTGCCGATGGTCACGGGATCACGGTTGGCGTGAGCTGGTCCAACTTTCAAGAAGAGCGTTGGAAGACAGACGAAGCAGCTATCGTTGCAGCACTTGAAGCAGCCGGTGCAACATATATTTCGGCTGACGCGCAGGCGTCTTCTTCTAAGCAGTTGTCTGACGTTGAAAGCCTGATCGCTCAAGGCGCCGACGCTCTGATCATCTTGGCGCAAGACTCCGCAGCTATTGGGCCGGCAGTTGACGCAGCAGATGCGGAAGGCATCCCGGTTGTTGGTTACGACCGTCTCATCGAGGACAGCCGTGCATTTTACCTGACTTTCGACAACGTTGAAGTAGGTCGCATGCAGGCACGCGCTGTTTTCGCAGCGCAACCGACCGGTAATTACGTCATGATCAAAGGTTCGCCAACAGATCCAAACGCAGACTTCCTACGCGGCGGTCAGCAAGAGATTCTGCAGGAAGCCATCGATTCCGGCGCGATCATAATCGTTGACGAAGCCTACACAGACGGTTGGTTGCCTGCGAACGCACAGCGCAACATGGAGCAAATCCTGACAGCAAACGACAACATGGTCGACGCGGTTGTCGCATCCAACGACGGTACTGCTGGCGGTGTGGTTGCAGCACTGACAGCCCAAGGTATGGAAGGCCTCGCGGTTTCCGGCCAAGACGGTGACCATGCTGCGCTGAACCGCGTCGCGCTTGGCACACAGACTGTGTCTGTATGGAAAGACGCACGTGAACTGGGTCGCGCTGCTGGTGAAATCGCTGTTGCATTGGCTGGCGACAATATGGCGAAGGTCGATGGATCCGCTACGTGGACATCTCCAGGCGGCACAGAGTTGAACTCTATGTTCCTCGCACCTGTGCCTATCACAGCTGACAACCTGTCCGTCGTAACAGATGCAGGCTGGATCACGGTTGAGAGCCTTTGCCAAGGCGTGACTGACGGTCCAGCTCCTTGTAACTAAACGATAAGATCGGTTCGCCGATCCTTTCGGGCCCCTCCTTTTGGGAGGGGCCCAGTTACTACACCTCAAATCTTATCAAACTGGACTTACCCCGTTACATTTTCGGGATGTGATCAGTCGAATTTCGAATGGAGATAGGCAAATGTCTGACCATACTACCGCCGCGCCAGCGCCTAGGCGCACCTTCTTGCAATCGCTCGAAGTGGATTTGCGCCTCTTAGGGATGGTCGGTGCATTCTTAGCCGTTTGCCTCGTGTTTAACACTCTGACCGACGGACGTTTCCTGACTCCGCGCAACATCTTCAATCTGACAATTCAGACTGTTTCCGTAGCCATCATGGCAACGGGTATGGTGTTCGTGATTGTCACCCGGCACATCGATTTATCTGTCGGTGCCCTACTTGCCACTTGTACGGCCGTGATGGGCATGACCCAAACACAATGGTTGCCTGAAATGTTCGGGTTCGAGCTTGGCCACCCGATGATTGCGTGGATTACTATTGCTGTCGGGCTTTTTGTTGGGGCCGTGATCGGCGGCGCACAGGGATGGCTGATCGGCTATCAAGGTATCCCCGCCTTTATTGTGACTCTTGGTGGCTTGCTGGCCTGGCGTAACGTTGGCTGGTGGCTGACGGACGGTGCCACGATTGGTCCACTCGACAAAACGTACACTCTTTTTGGTGGCATCACTGGGACCCTAGGTGCTGGCCCAAGTTGGATTGTTGGGATCATTGCCACGATCATCACCTTACTGGCGATGTGGTCGGCACGGCGCGCAAAAACGGGTCATGGATTTCCCGTCAAACCGATGTGGGCCGAAGGGCTGATCATGGCTATTGTGACAATCGCGATCCTTGGTTTTGTTGCAATTTTGAATGCCTACACTGTTCCAGAACGCGTGGTTGCACGTGACCCGTCTGTTTTTGGCTGTGAAGTCGCCGAAGGCTGCGTCGCAGCGTACGGTATCCCCTATTCTGTGTTGGTCCTGATCGTCGTCGCGATCGTTATGACTGTTATCGCACTGAAAACCCGCCTTGGGCGCTACATCTTTGCGACCGGTGGTAACCCTGATGCTGCGGAATTATCCGGGATCAACACGCGCCTCTTGACGGTCAAGATTTTCGCAATGGTCGGTGTTTTGTCAGCGCTGGCCGGCATCGTTGCCTCTGCGCGCCTTGGCTATCACACCAACGACATTGGCACACTCGATGAATTGCGCGTCATCGCTGCGGCGGTAATTGGCGGCACTGCTTTATCGGGCGGCATTGGCACAATCTACGGCGCGATCATCGGCGCGTTGATCATGCAATCGCTACAGTCTGGCATGGCCATGGTTGGGGTCGATGCGCCCTATCAAAACATCGTTGTCGGTGCGGTCCTCGTGCTCGCAGTTTGGATCGACATTCAATATCGCAAGCGCGTGGGAGCAAAATAATGACAACTCCTTTGGTCGAAATGAAGAACGTCTCGATTGCCTTTGGTGGTGTGCGGGCTGTGGATGATGTCAGCATTGAACTGCACGCAGGCGAAGTTGTCGGCCTTCTGGGTCACAACGGTGCCGGCAAATCGACACTGATCAAGATGCTGTCGGGTGCATACAAAATGGACTCTGGCGAAATTTATATCGAGGGCAACAAAGCCACGATCAACTCACCACGCGACAGCCGCGACTATAACATAGAAACTATTTATCAGACGCTTGCGCTTGCTGATAATCTGGATGCGGCAAGCAACCTGTTTCTGGGCCGGGAGCTGACGACGCGGTTTGGCTTTGTGAATGACGACAAGATGGAAGCTGAAACCCGCAAGATCATGGCGCGCCTGAACCCTAACTTCAAAAAGTTGAAGGAACCAGTTTCAGCATTGTCCGGGGGTCAGCGACAGTCAGTTGCAATCGCACGCGCGGTCTATTTTAACGCGAAAATTCTGATCATGGACGAACCAACAGCAGCGTTGGGTGTGCATGAAACCGAGATGGTCGCCGATCTGATCAAAGAATTGAAAGCGCAAGGGCTCGGCATCTTCCTGATCAGCCACGATACACGCGAAATGATGGACTTGTGTGACCGTGTCAGCGTCATGAAAAACGGTAAGATGGTCGGCACGGAGCGGGTTGAGAACGTGACCGAAGATGACATTCTGTCGATGATCATCCTCGGCAAAAACCCGAATGATACCGCAACATGACCTATCTAGGTCTAGATCTTGGGACGTCGTCCCTTAAGGTTATCTTGATTGATGATAGCCAGAATGTGCTTGCAGAACACGTCGTTGCTATGACTGTGACGCGTCCACATGAAGGTTGGTCGGAACAAGACCCTAACCAGTGGTTTGAAGCCACTGGTGAAGCGATCAAGGCGATTGCGGCTAAGGCGGATGTATCCGGCGTGCGTGGGATCGGACTGTCCGGACATATGCATGGTGCGACATTGATCGATGCATCCGACAAGGTTCTGCGCCCCTGCATGTTGTGGAACGACACGCGCTCTTCGGCCGAAGCAACGGCGTTAGACAACGATCCACAGTTTCGTGATCTGTCCGGCAATATCGTCTTCGCAGGTTTCACCGCGCCTAAAGTTGCGTGGGTCAAGATCAACGAACCAGACATCTTCGCTAAGATCGCCAAAGTTTTACTACCTAAGGATTACCTACGTCTGATGCTGATCGGTGATCACGTCTCTGAAATGTCAGACGCGGCAGGTACAAGCTGGCTGGATGTCGCGAAACGCGACTGGTCTGATGATTTGCTGGCAGCGACCGACCTTGACCGAAGCCATATGCCACGCCTTGTCGAAGGTTCTGAAAGTTCGGGAAAGTTACGCGATGCTCTTGCCCTCGATTGGGGACTCCCCAAGGGTGTCGTGGTTGCGGGCGGGGGCGGCGATAACGCGGCCTCCGCAATCGGCGCGGGCGTCGTGACACGTGGTGACGCGTTTGTGTCGCTTGGGACGTCCGGCGTTTTGTTTGCGGCGTCTGACGCTTATCAACCCGATGCTGCGAGTGCTGTTCATACCTTTTGCCATGCCGTCCCTGAAACATGGCATCAGATGGGTGTGATCTTGGCGGCGACGGATGCGATGCAATGGTTGTCACGCCTGACGGGTCAATCTGCGGCGGATCTGACTGGCGATCTTGGCGATCTTCAATCCCCCTCGCGTACGCTGTTCTTGCCATACTTGGGCGGGGAACGAACGCCACACAATGACACCGCAATCCGCGGTCAGTTCTTGCATCTGGACCACGCCACAGACGCAAAAGAAGCCGCGCGCGCTGTTGTTGAGGGCGTAACGTTTGCCTTTGCCGATTGTCACGCTGCTTTGAAATCTACAGGCACCACAATCGAACGTGCCCTCGCGATGGGTGGCGGTGCAAAGTCGACCTATTGGCTTAAAGCAATTGCGACCACATTAAACATTCCCTTGATGGTGCCTAAGGCGGGTGATTTTGGCGCTGCTTTGGGCGCTGCCCGACTCGCCCAGATGGCCGTGAACGGCGCTGGGGTCGAGATCGCAACGATGCCACCAATTGATAAGACCGTTGATCCAGACATCACACTTCAATCCGCTTTTTCAGATACATATGCCCGCTACCTTGCGGCCTACGCGACCTTAAAGGACCTTTAGACATGACCGATTTTTTCCAAGGCATTCCGGCGATCAAATACGAGGGTCCGGACAGCACCAACGACTTCGCATTCCGTCATTACAATCCCGACGAGATCGTCATGGGCAAACCGATGAAGGATCATTTGCGGTTTGCGGCGGCGTATTGGCACTCGTTCGCATGGCCCGGCGGTGACCCATTCGGCGCTGCCACGCTTGAACGACCGTGGTTCGGCGACACAATGGCCGATGCCAAATTAAAGGCCGACGTCGCGTTTGAGATGTTCCAAATCCTAGGCGTCCCATATTTCGCTTTTCACGACGAAGACGTGCGCCCGCAGGGTGCGACTTTCGCCGAAACGACCAAGAACCTCGAAGAGATCGTCGACTACTTCGCTGAAAAGATGGACGATACCGGGGTTAAGCTGCTTTGGGGCACCGCAAACCTGTTTTCGCACCGCCGCTTTATGTCTGGTGCCGCGACGAACCCTGACCCCGATGTGTTTGCGTATTCCGCAGCGACAATCAAAACCTGCATGGATGCGACCATCAAGCTGGGCGGCGAAAACTACGTTCTTTGGGGCGGGCGTGAAGGCTATGAAACCCTGTTGAACACCGACATGGGCAGAGAACGTCAGCAGGCGGGCCGAATGCTTGAAATGGTCGTCGAATACAAGCACAAGATGGGGTACAAAGGCGCGATCCTGATCGAACCTAAGCCACAAGAACCGACAAAACATCAGTATGACTACGATGTCGCGACGGTTTATGGCTTCCTGAAGGACTTCGGGCTTGAGGGTGAAGTTCAGATGAATATCGAACAAGGCCACGCGATTTTGGCGGGCCATTCGTTTGAACATGAACTTGCCATGGCGCGCGAGTTGGGCATCTTCGGATCAATCGACATGAACCGCAATGATTACCAATCCGGTTGGGACACCGACCAATTCCCGAATAATGTGCCTGAGATGGCGTTGGCATTTTATGAGGTTCTGCGCGCAGGTGGGTTCACCACGGGTGGCACAAACTTTGACGCCAAGTTGCGCCGTCAATCGCTAGATGCTGAGGATCTGATCCTTGCACATGTCGGCGGCATGGACGCATGTGCCGCCGGGTTTAAAGCGGCAGCGGCGATGCTTGGCGATGGCAAGCTCGAGGCTGCACGTGATGCACGCTACGCGGGCTGGGACACGGACGAGGGGCAGCAGTTGATGGACAGCAACTTGACGGCAATTCATGATGCCGTGTTGAAAGACAACCTCGATCCAAAGCCCAAATCCGGACGACAGGAGCGCCTTGAAAACCTTGTGAACAGATACCTGTAGCGCCGAGCGTCATGAGATAGCGGTCTCTTTTTTCGGCTCTCGTACCGCGAGGCCAAGCCCAAAAGACCGTCGATGTGCCAAGCCTAACGTGACCTTCGCTGCAGCAGCGGAAGTCACGTATCTTGAACGGTTCCGGTGCTAAATGTTGTTGGCGCACGAGATACGCACACCAATGGCCGGCTTTCTTTTTTCCGCCAGCGGCGAAGGATTTTGAAAGCGGCCCTTGGGATGCACCAATCGCTGTTGATCGCATTTCATTGCGCAGCTTATGCAAATCACAAAGTCTCGCTCGCGCGGTGCTGGTGGCAATGAAGTTGCACTGCTCCAAACACGACCAAGCTCTCGAACCCCGATCAAAAACCTTGACCCCGAGGAAGATATGAAACTTGAGAATACAGAACTATCAACCCTTGCGAATGTAATCCGCGGTCTTGCGATTGACGCCGTTGAAACAGCTGGACATGGACATCCTGGTGCAGCGATGGGGATGGCTGATTTTGCAACGGTCTTGTACGCAAATCACCTCCGGTTTGATGCGCTTAATCCCGACTGGCCTGATCGCGATCGAGTAGTTTTGTCAAACGGGCACGCTTCGATCTTGCTTTACTCCTTACTGCATCTGACGGGCGTTCCCGGTGTTGAGCTGGATGATATCAAAGCCTTCCGACAGGCTGGATCAAAAACACCTGGTCATCCTGAGTTTGGACATACGCCTGGCGTTGAGACCACCACCGGCCCGCTTGGCCAAGGTTTTGCCACCGCTGTTGGTATGGCCCTAGCGGAACGCCGTCTTCGTGACGAAGTCGGTGCGGATCTCTGCTGTCACCGTACGTGGGTGTTTGCAGGCGACGGGTGCTTGATGGAAGGCGTTGGTCAGGAGGCCGCTTCGCTTGCCGGACACCTTAAGCTCGGTCATCTGAACGTTTTATACGACATGAATTCAATCACGATCGATGGCGGCACTGAACTCTCGTTTACTGATGACACAGCTGCAAAGTTCAAAGCGATGGGTTGGCATGTCCTTGAAGCATGCGGCCACACGCATGGCGAAATCGACGACGCCTTGACAGCCGCGAAAGGCGAAATGGACCGACCTACCATTGTCATGTTCCGTACAACGATTGGATTTGGCGCTCCAACAAAGGCGGGAACTTCGGGTATCCACGGTTCCAAATTGGGCACGGAAGAAGCGGCAGGCGCAAAGAACGCCCTCGGCCTGCCGTCTGCCCCGTTCGACATTCCTCAAGAGTTAAGCGACGCATGGTTGGCCATCGGTTCGCGGGGCGCCCATGAGCGCGTGGATTGGATCAAGCGCAGCGAACGTCTACCTGAATCTGAATTGACGGAGTTCTATCGCCGTGTCGAAGGACGTCGGCCAAGCACCTTCCCATCCTCCACGAATGCCGCAAAGGGTGGCTGGATAGATGCGCCAACATCTAAGGCAACCCGTCAAGCCAGCCAAATGGCACTTGAAGTATTGACGGATCAGTTGCCCGAACTGATCGGCGGTTCCGCAGATTTATCCGGCTCCAATCTGACCAAGACCACAGCGACAAACACCGCATTTACAGCGGCTTCTTCAGGCCGCTACATCAACTACGGCGTACGCGAGTTCGCGATGGCAGCTGCGATGAACGGCCTCGCATTGCACGGTGGCTTTGTGCCTTATGGCGGCACATTCCTCGTGTTCTCAGATTACATGCGCAATGCGATCCGGCTGTCTGCCCTTATGGGTACTCGGGTTCTGTACATTATGACCCATGATAGCATCGGCCTAGGCGAAGACGGTCCAACCCACCAGCCCGTTGAACATTTGGCCAGCCTACGCGCGATCCCAGGGCTGAACGTGTTCCGGCCCGCCGATGCGATTGAAACAATGGAGGCCTATGAGGTCGCTCTCTCTGGTCCTTCTGTGCCATCGCTGTTTGCATTTTCGCGCCAAGGCGTACCGCAAGTCAGGCTGAAAACCAGTTCTGAGAACCTAACCGCAAAGGGCGGTTACGTCTTACGGAATGTGGACAACCGCGACGTGACCCTGATCGCTACCGGCTCTGAAGTCAGCCTCGCACTTGCAGGCGCTGAACTTCTCGCCAAAGATGGCGTGTCCGCTGCGGTGGTCTCGATGCCTTGCTGGGAGCTGTTTGATGCCCAGCCGCAAGCCTACCGTGATGCCACGCTCGGCAAAGCGCCTCGTTTGGCCATCGAAGCCGCGAGCCCGTTTGGATGGGGACGCTATGTCGGCAGTGAGGATAACTTGATTGGAGTGCCAACCTTTGGCGCCTCAGCGAGTGCCGAGCACCTATACGAGCAGTTCGGCCTGACCCGTGAAAACATTGTGGCGACGGCAAAATCGCGCGTCTCCACCTCCTAACCCAAGAACAGGATATTCCTCGTGAAATTCTTTGTAGACACAGCAGACGTCACCGCAATCCGCAACCTGAACGACATCGGGTTGATCGACGGCGTGACAACCAATCCAAGCATCATCGCCAAAAGCGGGCGCGACATTATGGAGGTCACAAAAGAGATCTGTGCCTTGGTCACTGGACCCGTATCTGCCGAAGTGACCGCGTTAGACTACGATGGCATGATGAAGGAAGCAGCAGTACTGGCAAAAGTCGCTGACAACATCTGCATCAAACTCCCGCTCACGATGGACGGATTGCAGGCCTGCAAGGCGCTCACATCCGACGGCCATGATACCAACGTGACGCTCTGCTTCTCGGTCAATCAGGCCTTGCTGGCCGCCAAATGCGGAGCAACCTATGTGTCGCCCTTCGTGGGCCGTCTTGACGACATCAATCTAGATGGAATGCAGTTGATCCGCGACATCCGAACCATGTTCGACAACTACGATAATTTGAACACTCAGATCCTTGCAGCATCGCTGCGTAACGCCAACCATGTCTCAGGTGCGGCTTTAGCTGGTGCTGATGTAGGGACAATCCCGCCCAACGTTATCAAAAGCCTCGCTGAGCACACGCTTACCAAGAACGGCCTCGCGACCTTTATGAATGACTGGGCGAAAACAGGGCAAAAGATTAAATAGTAAACCCAAGAATCACATTCTCTGTGCCTCCCTTAGTTAAAAATGGCGATGTCCCGCGACCGGAGGGCACGCGTTTTGCGAGACATCGATTATTTGTTTTATCGTCAATACATTTGAGGAGGGCAGAAACGCTATGCAACCACACAAGGCACTGAACCCAGCATATCTGATCAAGAATGAGCAGGATCTAAGAAGCAAGTTTACTGCGACGCACGACATTGCCATCAAGAAGTGTCTCGATCATGTCGACAGCCACGCTCAGGCATTTATCGAACGCTCGCCTTTTTTATGCATCGGCACGGCTTTGTTGCACAAATGGAGCCTTGGGTTGAGTACCCCTTACCTCAGACGGATTTATGCTGCGGCGACGGTTTTCGGGATGCCCAGTGCGGTGAAGCCATTGAGAATGGCAGCGCGGATCTGGATCTCTGCGACCTG
>CALLAF010000033.1 GCA_938002605.1 uncultured Paracoccaceae bacterium
CCTTACCAGTGCCCAAGAATCGTGACGCAAAATCGATCCCGTCTAGGTAACAATCTGGAAGCGCACTCCAGTTGACCTCGACACGTGGCATTTCGGCTTCGACCAACTGACCTTGATACATTTCAAGAGGCAGGCGAAACGAACGCCCGCTAGCTGTTGTTCTCTCGATTTGTGCCACGTCGTTCAAAAGCAAAGCCCCCTTTGAAGAGAGGGTGTTTTCTTTATGTGTCAGTACTTTGGCATCAATCAGGCGAATTGAGGCGAGTCGATTGAAAAACTACGCGCTTAACGTGCTTGTTTGAAAAATGTTTGAAAATCACGCTAGCACCAACTGAATGCGATGTGTTTTATTTAATGCTTTCAGTGGTTTAAATGGTGCCCCCACACGGACTCGAACCGCGGACCTACTGATTACAAATCAGTTGCTCTACCAGCTGAGCTATAGGGGCACTGGTGTGCAGTTTCCTGCTTCGTCTTATCTACTGAGCGGCATATAGCAGGGAGAAACTTGGCAATGCAATGGGGTTTTTGCCTCATTTGCAGAAAAATTTTTACAACCCTGTTACCGGTTTGTCCGCGCTAGTAATGCGACCGCTGCCAGCCCCACCAAAGTAATCATCAACGCGGCGGGTGCGGCTTGGGAAATATTTTCGAGCGAGGCTTTTGCGTGCACGCGAGTGGCCAATGTTTCATAGCTAAACGGGCGTAAAAGCAAGGTTGCTGGCAGCTCTTTGACGCAATCCACAAAGACCAAAAGCAGCGCCGATCCGATGGAGGCTTTGACCAGTGGTAGATGCACGGCCTTCAACGTCCCGCCTGCGCTTCGCCCAAGCGAGCGCGCGGCCATCGGCAAACTGGGGGATACGCGGCCCAACGCGGCGTCTGCCGTGCCCTGCCCAATCGCAAAGAATCGCACGACATAAGCCAGCACGAGCGCCGCCGCAGACCCGGTAAAGATCAGCCCCGGATCGCTAAACCCCATACGGACAAATGTGTCGGCCACGACATTATCAAATGTCGCCAAAGGTACGAGAATGCCAAGCCCCAAGACCGCCCCCGGAGCGGCATAGCCAATCGCCGTGACGGGCATCAACAGCGCGGGCAAGCGCTTGCGCGACAAGCGCACCCCGTAGACCATGAATACCCCGCCTAATACGGTCAAAACAGCGGCAATCCCACCGACGGTAACTGTATGGAACAGGGCGCGACGCAGGCCCGGCGCAACCCATTGCCCAGCATCAAACGCGTGGGTCATCAGCACACCAACGGGCAAGAGAAAACCGCCCATAACAGGGATCAGGCAGCACAGTGTCACCGCCCAAGCGCGCCAGCCGCGCAGCGCAACCGCAGTGACGGGGCGTTGCCCACGTGCGGAGCCAAAGAACTTGCTTTTACGGCGGCTCAGTTTTTCCAGTGTCACCAAAAGAATGATCAGCCCCAAAACACAGGTCGCCAGTTGCGCGGCACCTCCAAGGTTGCCGCCCTGCAACCAGACCGAAAAAATACCGGTGGTGAGCGTTTGCACCGCGAAATAATCGACAGTACCGAAATCATTCACAGTTTCCATCATCACCACCGCAACCCCGGCCGCAATTGCAGGCCGCGCCAGCGGCAGGCCAACCCGGTAAAAGCGCCCAAAGGCCCCTGCCCCAAGCGCTTGGGCGACCTCGTAAGCCGCACCAGATTGTTCGCGAAATGCGGCCCGCGCCAAAAGATAGACATAGGGGTACAGCGCCATGCTAAGCACCAAGATGGCAGCACCGCGTGTCCGAATGCCGGGGAACCAATAATCTTGGGCGGTTTGCCAGCCCATGACCTCGCGCAATGTGGTTTGTACTGGGCCCGCGTATTCCAAAAAATCGACCAACGCATAGGCCCCGACATAGGCAGGGACAGCCAGTGGCATTAACAACGCCCATTGCAAAATCCGCCGCCCCGGAAATTGATACATCACAACCATCCAGGCCGCCCCGGTGCCGATCATCGCCGTGAGCGCCCCGACAGCAAACATCAGCACCGCCGTGTTTGTCAGATAGCGTGGCAAAGTTGTGCGCAACAAATGGGGCCAGATATTTTCGGTCGGGGTCAAGGCAAACCAAATCACCGCGACAATCGGGATCAGCACCATCACAGCGATGCAAACCGCGCCAATTGACCATGGTGATACGCGCAGACGCGTTGGCTGTACGAGGGGTAACTGACGTATTTGATCGGACATAAATTTGCACTATCCGAAAGCAGTTTAACTGTCCAGAAATCCCCCTATGATACCCGCAGTCAGACCAAAAGGGTGAGCCCATGCAAATTGCATATCACATCGGCGCGCATGGCATCGATGAGGATCGGTTGCTAAAATCAACCCTGCGCAATGCGGATGTATTGGTAAAAAACGGCATTGCCGTGCCCGGACCGGGGAAATACCGCAGCCTTATCCGCACAACGATTCAAGGGCTTGACGGCGTGCAACCTGCGCCTGGCACCCGTGACGTGCTGCTTGATAGTATCGTCGAAGACGATCGCGCGCGCCGTCTGCTTTTGGCAAATGGCAATTTCATCTGCGTGCCCAACCGGGTTTTTGAACATGGGATGTTTTATCCGCAGGCTGGGCCGAAGGTACGCGCCCTGCGCAGCCTTTTTCCCGGTGATGATCTTAGTCTGTTTTTCGCGATCCGGCATCCGGCAACTTTTTTGCAAGACCTGCTGCGGCGGCCCAAGGCGACAACATTTGCGTCCATTCTGGGCATCACCCACCCCGCAGACATCCGCTGGGCTGATGTCGTGCGGCGCATTCAGGCCGGCGCGCCAGACGCACAGATCACCGTTTGGTGCGAAGAAGACACGCCGCTACTTTGGCCCCAGCTGATCCGGCGATATACTGGCATCCCTGCGACCGCGCCAATACACGGCGGCTTAGATGCGCTTGATGGGTTGATGCAGCGCGAAGGGTTTAGTGAACTGCGCGACCAGTTAAACGCGGACCCTGGTGCCTCGGAACTTGCACGTCAAAACATGATCGCGGATTGTTGGGAAGCCCATGCAATCCCCGGCGCAGATGACGTTGAAATCGACCTGCCAGAACTTGACGCCGCGCTCGTTCAGGCGATGACAGAAACCTATGAGGCCGATATCGCAGAAATTTCCGCGATGGCAGGTGTCACATTTGTTCTGCCATTCACCTAGCGCCTACATGCCCATCGCGGCCATATACATGTCCATCACGGCTTCTTCTTCGGCGATGTCATTTGCGTCGCGTTTGCGGATCGCGACAATCTTGCGTAGCACCTTGGTGTCATACCCGCGCCCTTTGGCTTCTGCCATGACTTCTTTTTGGGCTTCGGCAATATCCTTTTTTTCCGCCTCAAGGCGTTCGTAACGCTCGATAAATTGGCGCAGCTCGTCGCCAGCGACATTTGACACTGACTCGGTGACTTGATCGTTCATGTCTGCTCTCCTGAAAGGTTTTTCATGTCCTAGCCCCTGCCCAGCAGCGCTGCAACCCTTGCATGGCACAGCTGCGCGCGTTAGGCGGGCATAAACGCAAGGAGGCAGGTTATGGAAATCGTCGTTTGGATCGGGGCGGCCTTATCAGTCATTGGGCTGGTTGGGATCGTTTACAGCATCGTCGCCGTGGCCAAGGCAAAACGCGCGAACCTGTCCGACGAAGACCTGCGCGCCCGCGTTTCAAAAATCCTGCCAATCAATTTGGTTGCGATGTTCGTATCGATGATTGGTCTGATGGCGGTCGTGGTCGGGGTTATGCTCGGCTAGGTCGGGCAGAAGACCTCGTAAACACGTTCCAAAATCGGTCGCACACGTGGATCTGCCAGACGGTAACGCATGCTGCGCCCGTCACGTTCACACGTCACAAGCCCTTCACCGCGCAAACGTAATAGCTGCCCGGACACATAGGATTGGCTTGCACCCAATTGCTCTTCGAGCGCGCCGACACTTTGCTCACCCGGAACCAGCGCGCAAAGAATACGCAAACGCCCCGGGTTTGAGAGCGCCTTGAGCAAATCGGCCGCTTCTGCTGCAGCCGCGTCCATTTGATCTACAATCATTTCAATCGCTTCAGTCATGCAATCAGTACTACCATAAAAAATTTTACATTCCAATATTGAAATGCATTGGAAAGCCGATATATTGGCCAGGACTAGAAAATGTGAATACCCCCTGATGTAAAGACATATTTGTTATTGGCGTGTGAAAATCAAGCCGATGTCAATCACTGTTCAGTGCGCTTGGGGCTAACCTGACAGGAAAACTATATGCATATTGACTGGATTTATGGGCTGATTGGGGGCGCAATCATCGGGATTGCGGGCGCCATTCTTCTTTTGTTTAACGCGCGGATCATGGGGGCCTCGGGGATCATCGGGGGCCTTGTTGACGGCAGCGGCAAAAGCGATTGGCAAGAACGCGCAGCCATGGTGGCCGGATTGTTCATCGTGCCCGGCATTGTCGCGCTGCTGATGGGCGGTTCCCAAACCAATGTGACAGGCAACTTTGTCGTGCTTATCGCGGCTGGTCTGCTTGTCGGCGTTGGGACGCGTTTGGCGAATGGCTGCACATCCGGCCACGGAGTTTGCGGGATTTCACGGCTCTCACTGCGCGGGATCGTTGCGACCGGGTTTTATATCGGCGCGGGCGGGCTTAGCGTTGTGATCTTTAAACATGTCTTGGGGGTTATCTAATGCGGGTTTTTGTTTCATTTATTGTCGGCGCGACCTTTGGGGTCGGATTGCTGATCTCTGGCATGACAAACACAAATAAGGCGCAGGGCTGGCTTGATATTTTTGGCGCTTGGGATCCAACGCTGGCCTTTGTTATGGGGGGGGCGATTGTGCCAATGGCTATCGCATGGCAACTCACAAAAACGCGCAAACCTATCTACGCAGATAGCTTTCCTTCCCCACCCGACCCAAAGATCGGTCGCAATTTGGTAATCGGGTCAACGTTGTTTGGCGCAGGCTGGGGCCTGGCAGGCCTTTGCCCCGGCCCTGCGGTTGCTTCGCTCAGCTTTGGCGGTGTCGGTGGGTTGACGTTCATGGTCGCGATGTTGATGGGCATGTTGATCGCACCGCGTGTGCGGACGCGTCTGGACCAACTGGCAACGGCAAGCTAAAAGACATCCTATGGATATTAGACAGATCAGCCCGACCTACGCGGTTTCGCCACAAATTGATGTCGCGGACATCCCGGCCATTGCGGCGGCCGGGTTCACAACCATCATTTGCAACCGCCCCGACGCCGAAGTGCCGCCCAGCCATCAGGCAAACGCAATCGAAGCAGCAGCGCTTGCGGCCGGGCTGACATTTGTTGTCAATCCCGTCACCCATCAAGGGTTGAACATGGATATGGTGCAAAGCCAAAATGCGGCAATGGCGGCCTCTGACGGGCCGACACTGGCATATTGCGCCTCTGGCACCCGGTCGTCGATCGTTTGGTCATTGGGTCAAGCAGGGACAATGACGACCGATGATATCATCGCGGCTACCGCTGCCGCTGGCTATGATTTGGCCGGGATGCGCGCGCAACTGAACACCCTCGCGGCTGGCTAATTATCCTCGAGCGCTGGAAACCCTTCGGCTGGGGCCATCGGGAAATCCAAATCGATGTCTGTTGTTTCATCTGACATTGGCAACAACGGGTCCACTGCGACATCTTCGGGTGCCGCGTCCATCATATCCCCTACGCCCAAGGCTGGCGGAGGGGCCATCGGTGCCCCGTCAAGCTCTGCTAGTTCAGGTGTCATTTCTTCCTCGATCCGCAGTGCACACATCCCGCCGACTTGGCCCAACTTGGCTTGCGCAACCGTCTTGCCGTCGGGTGCAAGCAAGCGCACAGAGTTCACAGTGCACCCCGGTAAAGGCACAACTTGCCCGACGGTCAGCGATTGTGCGGCACCAATAGGCATCTGAAACCGATGCAGATGCGCATCTAAACATGCGGGTGCGGCGCTAATACTGGCCTGGAACGTCGTGGACCAATTGACGCAAGCCGGCGGTGCCTGCTCTGGTTCTTGGGTTACGGTAATGACGGGCAGCGCGATGACCAGATCCGCCTTGCGTTCAGCAACACCTAGATCAGTGGTCATGCGCACCACGCGGTAGGGACAATCGCGCAGATTCAACCCCGCCCAGCGTTTACTGTCAATCTGTTCATCCAGTTGAATATCATCCACCCAACCACCAAAAGATGTCCCTGCCAACGCTTGCGGCAAAGCCGCAAGCAGAGCTGCCAACATCGGGTCACACATGGCTTTATCTGTGCCAGTTGCCGCGCGGTCTTCCGGTTTTTGCGCGCTAAGCCGCCCCATCGTTTGCATTTCAACCACGGCGGCGCGCAATTCCATATCCAGCGCAGCCAAACCAACAAGCTGGTCAGCACGCGTTAACCCGATGAGCAGCAGCCCATCTTCCATATCAGCCAACATTTCATCAAGCGGCAGAATTTGATCCGCGACCCCACCAACCGTCAGCACCAATCCGACGGTATCATTCGCCGCCTTTGTCAACGCCAATCGCACCGCGCGCGACGAGGTGACAGGGCTGTTCCCCCTTGCCTGTTCATTTTGCCCCGCCATGCGCCGCAAAATAGATGAATGTGTGCTTTCAGTCATATGCCAGCCACAGAATGCCCGGTGCCAGATTAACCAACCATTGGTTACGGTAACCCTAACAAACTGCAGGTTTCTACTTAGGCAGGGTCACCCGAAATGCAGTGCCATATTTCCCAGGCAAATAGGCGATATCCCCCCCCAAGCGGCGCATAATTTCGCGACAAATCGCGAGCCCCAACCCCGCCCCGCCGGCCTTTGATCCATCTGCGACACGCGAAAATTTTTCAAAGATAAGCTGTTGGTTTTCCGGTGCAATTCCGCTGCCATTGTCAACAAAATCAATAAGATACACCCCATCGCGCACGAGCACAGATATCTTTAGCCGCTGCTTATGGGCATCGCAATATTTGCGCGCATTTGCGATCAGGTTAATGAAGACTTGCACCAAACGGTCAAGATCCGTGGTGACTGCAATATGGGCCAGTTCCGGTGCGCAAGAAATCTCAAGCGTATCTTCTAGCCCACCTGCCGCGCCGATCGCACGTTCGATAAGCACGCCAAGATTACCCGTATTCAAATGCAGCATGACCTGCCCGTTCTCAAGCACCGACAGGTCCAGCAGATCATCGAGCAACCCTGTCAAACGGATCGCCTCATCATGGATAATCCCAGAATATCGTTTCTGGTCGGATATCGGGATATCACCATCACGCAAGATATCTGAGAATGACCGGATCGATGTCATTGGGGTGCGCAATTCATGGCTGATTTGGCTAAGAAACGCGTCCTTTTGGATAGACAGCGCCGTCAATTTATCGTTGGCATCGCGCAACGCGCGGGCGGTCCGTTCTTGTTCGGCGGATTTGGCTTCAAGTCGGTTGGAATATTCCAAAATCTGCGCGGCTTCGTCAGCGACAGCGATCAAGTCTTCGACAGATACGCCACTGCCACCGATAAGTTGGCCGACCATCGCATGGGCGGTTGCTGCGCCAACGCTACCTGCAAGCTCACGTTCGAGCAATTCAACGAAATTGGGGGTCACCTCTGGCAAAAAACCGTTTTTTCCTTGCCGCGCGGCTTCGCGCTCAAATATCGCCTGCGCTTGTTCACTGCCCATAATACGCTGCGCCATTATCAGCAGGTCTTCGGCACCAGCGGCAGCGGTCGTCCATGCGGGCGCGGCCGCTGAATGTTCAAAGACATTCACGAATTGCGCGCCCTGCAAACGCTCTAGCGGGGTTGGAAATGTCACAAGCGAAACAAGGATAAACATGCCCGTATTCAACAGCATCGACCAGAGCAAACCATGCACAAGAGGATCGAGCCCCACGATCCCAAACATCGCCTGCGGGCGCAACCATGACAGCCCGTAAGGCCCCTGCTCCATCACCGTCTGACCGATGAATGAATCAACCCCGAAACTTGGTAGAAACAGCGTCCAGAGCCAAAAGAGTAGCCCCGTCAAAAGCCCCGCCGCGGCCCCTAGCCGACTGGCCCCACGCCAAAATACGCCTCCCAGCATGGCGGGCAGGATTTGCACCGCCCCCGAAAAGGAAACCAAACCGATAGCGGCAAGCGCTGTGCCGCCTCCTGACACGCGGTAATAGACCAAGCCCAAGAACAGTACGCCCGCGATCGACAGCCGCCGCGCGAGCAAAATCACATGGCGAATATCCCCCGACATCACCGCCTGTTGGTTCGGGCGCATCGAAAGCCAGATCGGCACAACGATGTGGTTAGATACCATAGTGGCGAGCGCAATTGTTGCGACCATCACCATCGATGTTGCCGAGGAAAACCCACCCAAAAACGAAAGCATTGCGAGGCCTTGCTTGCCTTCATACAGAGGCACCGTCAGCACAAAAAGATCGGGATTGCTTCCAGCGGGCAGAAGGTCCAATCCGACCACTGCGATTGGGACGACAAACAGGCTCATTAACAGCAGGTAGGTCGGAAAGGCCCAGCTTGCGATGGCAAGATGACGTTCGTCGGCGTTTTCAACGACCAAGACTTGGAACATGCGCGGCAAACACAATAGTGCTGCGCCTGACAAGAACAACAGGCTGACCCAACGCCCCCCGTTCTGATCCCAGAGCACAACATCAGAGTGATCGATCCGTGTCATCATTTCAGCCGGGCCGCCCGCGACCCCCCAAACAACAAAGACCCCAACCGCCAAAAGCGCGATGAGTTTCACCACGGCCTCGACCGCGATTGCCATGACAATCCCGTGGTGGCGTTCGTTCGCATCAAGGTTACGCGTGCCGAAGATCACCGTGAATATAAACAGGCCCACGGCCACCCACATCGCTGTCGCATTTAGATCAGCATCTTGCCAAAGCTGCCCGCCTGTCTGGGCAAAAACGGCGAATGCAAGGGTCACCGATTGCAACTGAAGTGCAATGTAAGGCGTTGCTGCAACAACAGAAATGACAGTAACAATTACTCCAAGACTGGTAGATTTGCCAAAGCGCGACGACACAAGGTCCGCAATTGACGTGATCCGCTGCGCGCGCCCGATACGCACGAGCTTGCGTAATATCCACCACCAGCCAATCATCATCAGCGTGGGCCCAAGATAGATCGTTACGAATTCCAATCCAGACCGTGCCGCATAGCCGACCGCACCATAAAAGGTCCACGCCGTACAATAAACGCTGAGCGAAAGCGTGTAGATCAACGGCGAATGGAGCCAAGTTGCGTTGCCCCGCGTCGCCCGCCGTTCGGCCAGGAAGGCAACCACAAACAACATTGCCACGTAGCACAGTGAAATTGCGATGACGCTGTTAAACCCTAACATCAGCGCGCTCAGGGTTTCGGGGCGGTATCAGGCGCATCGTCAACGCGCAACCCGCGTGCCATGATCGCGGTCACTGCAATCAGTAGGCCCCAAACCCCAAAAACATAGATCAGCGCGCGCGCGTCAAGCGTATGATCAGCTGCGTCAGGCCTCCATAACAAGGGAATGACCAACAAAATACAGCCAAATATCGGCCAAAACCGCAGCGCATCGCGCAATCTTCGTTGACGGTAGCCCGCTTGTTCAAGAAATATCTTGGACTTGAGGCCGTTGTTCATGCGTCAATCAAACTGCGCACATGGTCGCGCACATCTGCGTTTGAAAACGGTTTGGTCATGAAATGATTGGCGCCAAGGCGCATTGCCAAATCGCGATCCTTTTCTTGGCCACGTGCCGTCAACATCATGACAGGAATGTCTTTTGTGGTTTCGGTCTCGCGCAGCTCACGCAAAATATCAAATCCGCTGCGTCCCGGCAGCATCACATCAAGAATGATCATATCGGGCGGAAACCCAATGACCTTTTGCATCGCGGTTTCCCCATCTTCATGGGTGTGTACTGTCCAGCCGTCGCGGGACAAAATAAAACTGATCGCCTCAAGAATATTCGGCTCATCCTCGATCAGAAGGACACGTTTGCCCATCTCATCAACTCCCCAATTGTCTTACTCCCCCCGAAAAGGCAGCCTCCCTGGCGCAGAGTATCAGGGGAATGCGGGGGGAAGTCAAAGCCCCGCTGCCCCATTGATACCAATTATCGCAGGCTCACGGCGGCTCGGACAATCAGGACGTGGGCAAATGCGACAAGAACCACCAACTGCGATTGGATCGGACTTGCTTTCGGGTGGGTCGGCGACGACCAGCATCGTGCTTTGCAAGACGGGAGTGACATCAAATTGCTGCGCGCCTTGGGGCATGGCAATCGCATAGCACATAAACCGCGTTTTCGCGGCATCAGGAAGCGATACCTCGGCCCGCACAGGCTGCGTTGGGCGGCTTAGCGCGCCGAAAATCGGCCACAGCGGGCAAGCCCCATTGCGGCGTGAATAGTTAAACCCCGGCACCGGCTTGAGAAAGGTCAGCGCGCCAGACACATCCGCAATCGCAAGCCCCATCGCTGGGTGCCCAACATCGGCAGGTAAGGACGACAACCTACGCAAAACTATAGAAAATTCGACACCGAACTTTCGGGCCAACTGCGCCGGATCGTAATCAAGTGCGCGGCAAGCATCCGTAAAAACGGTCAGGGGCAAAGCCCGCGCATCCGCCATATATTGCGCCGCGTAATCGACAAAAATCTGCCCTGCCGCGCCAACCAACCCCATGGTACGGGCGACCTCTGTTGCCTCAGCCGTCCCAGTCTCAAGAACCGCGAGATGATACCCCGTCCGCGCTAAAGCACTTTCGACCTGTTCAAAAGGCGATTGCGCGACATCATGCTCTGTCTTCGGGGTTTCCAGATAGGCCACCAAAGCTTCGCTGCTGGCCGCCAAACGCAAACTATCCTTATGGATGTTTTCGTGAAAACGACGTTGCCAATCGGCATCGAGTTCCTCTTGGGTTACCAAAATAGATGCCGACGACCGGATAGAGGTGACTGCTGAGATCACTTCGTGCAGTGAATCAGCAAGCTGTGGGTCGTGCGCGATGCGATCCGTAAGCGCGGCGATATGTTCGTCAAGTGCCGAGATCCGGCGGGCTTGCGCAGCTATCAGGGCGCTCCACCCGGGAAAACGGGCCGCAAATTCATCAGTGCGCGCGATCTCTGCCTCGGTATCAAATGAGGCGGCTGCACTGCGCATCTGGTCCAGTAAGTTCCGATCAGCCCCATCAGTTAACAATGATGCCTCGACGCCCAAAAGCCGGGCGATATCCGCTAACAGCTTACCGCCGATTCTGCGGCGATTGTGCTCAATAAGGTTCAAATACGACGGAGAAATACCAACTGCCTCGGCGACGGCGGCCTGACGCAAGCCTTGCTCAAGCCGCTTTTCGCGAATGCGGGCTCCGGTCAGACGTTGGGTGGGCATGGCGAATTACCTTAATGCTTTCAAGTGCTTTCTGCACCTGCGGGATAACGGGTTTACACTCTTGCGAAAATACTTGTACAGAATTTTACAAATTAGGCAAGTTACCCCAATGGTTTGTTGATTGAACACCCCCCACCCCCAACAATGGGAGGGTACGTACACGTACAAGCTGTAGGGCCCCTTTGGGATCAGACAGCGCAAACCTTTAGGGAGGAAACTAATGACAAAATCGAATTTCTCACGTCGCGGCGTGCTGAAAACCGGTGCAATTGCCGGTGCTGGTCTTGCGCTTCCGACGTATCTACGCGCGGATTCACATGCTGGTTTTACAAACGCGCCAGGCGATAGCGAAGTCGTCCTTGGCTTCAACGTGCCACAAACAGGCCCATACGCGGACGAGGGCGCAGACGAACTGCGTGCGTATGAGCTTGCTGTTGAGCACCTGAACGGCGGCGGTGACGGCGGAATGCTGAGCACCTTCTCTTCACAAGTTCTGGACGGCACAGGCATCTTGGGCCGCGAAGTGAAGTACGTCACTGGTGACACACAGACAAAGTCTGACGCTGCGCGTGCATCTGCCCGTTCGATGATCGAAAAAGACGGCGCCATCATGATTACTGGTGGGTCTTCTTCAGGTGTGGCTGTTGCTGTTCAAGCACTATGCCAAGAAGCTGGTGTGATCTTCATGGCGGGTCTGACCCACTCGAACGACACAACTGGTAAAGATAAGCGGGCCAACGGTTTCCGTCACTTCTTTAACTCTTATATGACGGGTGCGGCACTTGCGCCTGTTTTGGCTGCGAACTACGGCAATGACCGTAAAGCATACCACCTGACAGCTGACTATAACTGGGGCTACACCACTGAAGAAGCGATCCGCTCTTCAACGGAAGCAATCGGTTGGGAAACTGTGAACGCTGTGAAAACACCGCTGACGCAGACTGACTTCTCCTCTTATATCGCGCCAGTTCTGAACTCTGGTGCCGACGTTCTGGTTCTGAACCACTACGGCGGAAACATGGTGAACTCTTTGACCAACGCTGTTCAGTTTGGCCTGCGTGAAGCACAAGCCAACGGCCAGAACTTTGAAATCGTTGTTCCACTGTACTCTCGCCTTATGGCGCGTGGTGCGGGTGCTAACGTGAAAGGCATCTTCGGTTCAACAAACTGGCACTGGTCGCTGCAAGACGAAGGCTCTAAAGCATTCGTTCAGTCATTCGGCACAAAATACGGCTTCCCACCATCGCAGGCTGCACACACAACTTACGTGCAAACGCTGCTTTATGCGGATGCGGTTACACGGGCTGGCTCGTTCAACCCATGTGCGGTTGCAGAAGCTCTTGAAGACTATGAATTCGATGGTTTGGGCAACGGTAAGACACTTTATCGTGGCGACGATCACCAGTGCTTCAAAGACGTGCTGGTCGTGAAGGGTAAAGAAAACCCAGAAAACGAATTCGATTTGCTCGAGATCGTTGAAGTCACCCCTGCGGATCAGGTCACATATGACCCGAACCACCCGCAGTTCCAAGGCGGCGCATTGGGTACATGTAACCCAGGCGCATAAACCACCAAAAAATTTCAGGTCACCACATCACGTGGTGGCCTGTCACATCGACAGTAAACTGCGCCCTTCAGGGCTGCGGTATGTCTTTTGGTATCCCGCCAACACTTAACCGATCAGAGGTCACCTCATGGACCAGTTCATACTGCAAATCCTTAACGGGCTCGATAAAGGGTCAGCTTACGCGCTTATTGCGCTGGGGCTTACGCTTATTTTTGGGACGCTTGGCGTTGTAAACTTTGCGCATGGCGCGCTCTTCATGCTCGGCTCATTTTGCGCCGTAACTCTTAGCAAACTCTTAAGCCTCAGCCACAAAGTTGTGGATGAGACGCGAACCGACTTCTTGGGGAACCCCCTGCAAGTCGACGTTCCCTACGTCCATGATTGGTTCGGTGTCGCCACAGGCGATGCGATCATTGACTGGGCGGTGCCGCTGTCGCTTCTCTTTGCGACACCTGTGATGATCGGTATCGGTTTTATCATGGAACGCGGGCTGATTAAGCACTTCTATAAGCGTCCACATGCGGACCAGATCCTTGTGACCTTTGGCCTTGCCATCGTGATCCAAGAGGTCGTCAAATATTACTACGGTGCGAACCCAATCCCAACCCCTGCCCCAAGCGCATTCAAAGGTAGCTTTGATTTTGGGGTACTTATCGGGTTTGACGTAAACGCGATCATCTATCCTTACTGGCGTCTCGTTTACTTCTTCTTCTCACTTGTGATCATCGGCGCCGTCTTTGCCTTCTTGCGGTTCACCACCTTCGGGATGGTTGTCCGGGCCGGCATGGCTGACCGTGAAACAGTTGGGCTGTTGGGCATCGACATCGATAAGCGGTTTACCATCATGTTTGGTATTGCGGCAGCCGTCGCAGGCCTCGCTGGGGTCATGTACGTGCCGATTAACCCACCAAACTACCACATGGGCATGGACTTCCTCGTGCTGAGCTTTGTGGTTGTTGTTGTGGGCGGTATGGGGTCGCTCCCCGGTGCGGTCGCGGCTGGATTCCTTTTGGGTATTCTCGAAAGCTTCGCTTCAACTGCTTGGGCGGTCAGCAACCTGCCAGGAATCAACCAGGTTATCATCTACCTGGTCGCAATCATCATTCTATTAACACGTCCGCGTGGCCTGATGGGTCGCAAAGGCGTGATGGAGGAATAAGCCAATGCTTGGTCTCGAAAAGAAAGACTTTCGGCTGCTTCTTATTGTCATTGGCCTGACACTATTTGCACCCATCATCCTGAACCCGTTCCCTGCGGGGTCAGAGATGGCCCAGTTTAACGCGGGCTATCCTGATCTGATGCAACGCTTTGTGATCTTTGGTATCTTTGCGATCGGGTTTAATATCCTGTTCGGCCTGACCGGATACCTTTCATTTGGGCACGCTGCTTTCTTGGGTGTGGGTTCATATTCAGCGGTCTGGATGTTTAAGCTGCTCAGCATGAACGTGTTGCCCGCGATCATCCTTAGCGTCATCATCGCGGGTCTGTTTTCATTCGTCATCGGATATATCTCGCTACGTCGCTCTGGGATCTACTTCTCGATCCTGACGTTGGCCTTTGCACAGATGTCGTTTGCGCTGGCCTATTCGGTACTGACGCCAATCACCGGTGGTGAAACGGGGCTTCAACTGGCGCTTGATGATCCACGGATTTTGGGTGCGGCACAAACAGCCAGCGGGAACATCCCGGTCCCTGCCTTGTTCGGGCTTGAAATGCGCGCTTCCTACGAGATGACGGTCGGTGCTTGGGCATTCACGTTCAACGTTGGCTACTATTTGGCTGCATTGATCATGGTTTTGTCCTTTTACATGGCGATCCGGATCTTCCGGTCACCGTTTGGGCTAATGCTGCGCGCGATTAAGTCAAACCAAACCCGGATGAGCTATACCGGCCTGAACTCACGGCCCTATACGCTTGCAGCGTTTGTTATCTCGGGCATGTATGCTGGGCTTGCGGGTGGTCTGATGGCCTCTATGGATCCGCTGGCTGGTGCTGAACGGATGCAATGGACCGCGTCTGGTGAGGTTGTTTTGATGACAATCCTTGGCGGTGCGGGCACGTTGATTGGGCCAGTTCTTGGCGCAGGGATGATCAAATACTTTGAAAACATCTTCTCAAAGATCAACAGCCAAGTTCTGCACGAATGGTTCGGCTTCTTGCCAGATGGGCTCGAAAACTTTGTGGTCACCATCATTTACCCATTCGTGGGCAAAGGCTGGCACCTGACCCTTGGGATCGTGTTCATGCTTGTTGTGATCTTCCTGCCTGGTGGGCTTGTCCAAGGTGGACAGAAAATTGCCGCTGCCTTGCGCCGTAAGAAAACCGATGACGCCAATCCCGGCGCCACCAAACCTGCCGAATAAGGAGAAACGGATATGGGAATCCTTGAAGTCAAAGGCATCAACAAACGGTTTGGTGGCCTGCAAGCGCTGGGTGACGTGAACCTAAGCGTTGAAGAAAACACGGTGCACGCGATCATCGGGCCAAACGGGGCGGGCAAGTCAACCTTGCTGAACGTGTTGGTTGGTAAATTGATCCCCGACAGTGGGTCAGTGATGTTCGACGGGCAGTCAGTCTTGGGGCGCAAGCCACACGAGATTAACCAAATGGGGATCAGCCGGGTGTTCCAAACACCCGAAATCTTCACCGATTTGACCGTATTTGAAAACGTGATGATCCCGTGTTTTGCCAAACGTGATGGCGCATTCCGGATGCACGCGGTTGAAAGCATTTTTGCGGAAAAAGGTATTCGTGCCCAAGCCGAAGAAATGTTGGCAGATGTGAACATGTTAGAAAAACGCGACATGGTCACATCCAGCTTGTCACGTGGTGATAAACGGCGTCTAGAAATGGCAATGTGTCTGGTTCAAGACCCCAAACTGTTGCTTCTTGATGAACCAACAGCGGGGATGGCGCGGGCCGATACGGAAAACACGATCGCTTTGCTCAAAGAAATCCGGGCGAAACGTGGGATCACCATGGCCATTATTGAACACGATATGAACGTTGTGTTCTCTTTGGCCGAACGGATCACTGTTTTGGCGCAGGGCACCCCCCTTGTCGAAGACACGCCCGAAAACATCAAAGGCCACCCAAAAGTGCGCGAAGCCTATCTTGGCGAAGCGCAGGTCTAATCCTTCATCCAGCGGCCAATTTCGTTCACCGGAATTGGCCACAGGCTTTCACGAAAGCTTGGCACCCCGGAGAATACCATGAATAAACCATTCAATAAAAATGCGAACAACGCCGCGACGCACCCAGCATTCCTCAGCGTTTGGGAAATCGAAGCTTACTACGGTGAAAGTTACATCGTACAAAACGTCAGCTTCAACATCCACGAAGGTGAAATCCTTGCGCTGCTGGGGCGTAACGGCGCTGGCAAGACATCAACGCTGCGCACCATCGCACGGCTTGATGATCCTGCCCTCACACACGGCGAAATATGGCTTGACCATAAGCCACTGCATGAAATGAAAAGCCACCAGGCGGCGGCTGCAGGCATTTCGCTCGTACCCGAAGATCGTCGCATCATCCCTGGCCTGACCGTGGAAGAAAACCTGCAACTTGCGCAAATCGCACCGCCACACGGTTGGTCGCTGGAACGTCTTTACGAATTGTTCCCGCGCCTTGGCGAACGCCGCAAGCAAGAAGGCGTGACGCTTTCCGGTGGTGAACAGCAAATGCTGGCCATCGCCCGCGCCCTTGCCCGCGACATTAAGGTGTTGCTGCTTGACGAGCCATACGAGGGTCTGGCCCCCGTCATCGTGCAAGAAATTGCCAAGACATTGGACATCATTCGTGATCAGGGCATCACAACCGTGATTGTCGAACAAAACGCAGTCGCCGCGCTCAAGCTCGCGGACCGTGCGGTTATCTTGGACACTGGCACCGTGGTTTTTGACGGTTCAGCCGAAGAAGTTCTTGAAAACGACGAATTGCGGGCACAATACCTCGCAATCTAAGAAAATTCGCCAGATGTTTGAACTAATTCACAAGCATCTGGCGCGCCTTTGTTAAGGGGTTGGTAATCTCCAAGCGCGATTCTATGCGCAAGCCGTTTTGGCAAATGCGAGGTCACAACCATGGACATTAACCCACTCACCACCCCAAAAACTGTCGCGACAGTCGCCCCTGTCACACCAATCCCGCAGCCTGTCGATACAAAAGTTCCGACGATAGCCGCGCTTGATCGGTCGGCGACCACGCTCTCTCAGAAACCGTTTATCGCACCAATTGTGAACGCCAAGTTAGCGGGCGCAAGCTTTTTCGAAAAAGAATCCCCCCTGCAAGAGCCGGAACGGGTGCTGCGCCCTTATGGCGTGCCCATGCTGCCCTATGATGACGATGACGCACCGACCAAACCCGCGCCAGAAACTGCCGCGCACGATTTCGCAGCACAAGAGGAAACAGCGATCGCGCCAGAGCCTTCAAAAACCACGTAACGCAGTATTTTCAAATTGCTACGCTTCCCCCCCCGGCTGGCTTGCCCTATAAGAACCCTTACGCATTGTGACGTAACGTCGCAAAACCCAGCGAATTAAGGGCAACGGCCGAGGAAACGATGAGCAAACAAACCTCTCACGACAGCGATGTCAGCTTTATTCAGGCTCTTGCAGAGCTATTACGCGAAAACGATTTGACCGAATTGCAGGTTAAACGCGATTATGGTGAAAACGATAGTTTGAATGTGCGCGTCAGCCGCCAGACCCAAACAGTCGTACAGGCTGCAGTCGCAGCGCCGGCACCGGTCCCAGCAGCCAGTGCACCCGCAGCCCCTGCCCCCGTTGCAGCGCCAGAGACATCAGCAGATCCAGCAAGCCACCCCGGCGCAGTGACATCGCCTATGGTTGGGACCGTCTACATGGCCCCAGAACCCGGTGCAGCCCCATTTGCCGCTGTCGGCGCAACAGTCAGCGAAGGCGATACATTGTTGATCATCGAAGCGATGAAAACAATGAACCACATCCCTGCACCACGGTCCGGCACGATTAAGCGTATCTTGGTCGAAGACGGCGGCGCCGTCGAATTTGGCGCCCCTCTTGTGATTATCGAATAGGGGCCGCCCATGTTCGATAAAATCCTTATTGCCAACCGCGGTGAAATTGCACTGCGCGTCGTGCGCGCGTGCCGCGAAATGGGTGTGAAATCCGTCGCAGTGCATTCCACGGCAGACGCTGACGCGATGCATGTGCGCATGGCTGACGAAGCAATCTGCATCGGCCCCCCATCATCCGCCCAAAGCTACCTGTCGTTCCCGGCGATTATTTCCGCCTGTGAAATTACGGGCGCGCAGGCGATTCACCCCGGATACGGGTTCCTGTCTGAAAACGCAGCCTTTGTGCAGGCGCTTGAAGACCACGGGCTGACCTTCATCGGCCCAACAGCCGAACATATCCGAACGATGGGTGATAAAATCACCGCCAAAGACACGATGAAAGCGCTTGGCGTGCCTTGCGTCCCCGGATCAGACGGCGGCGTGCCAACGCTGGAAGACGCGCAGCGCATCGGCGCTGAAATCGGTTACCCGGTGATTATCAAGGCGACAGCCGGCGGTGGCGGGCGCGGCATGAAAGTGGCGCAAACTGCCGCTGACATGGAACAGGCGTTTCATTCCGCACGCGCAGAAGGCAAAGCCGCCTTTGGCAATGACGAAGTCTATATTGAAAAATACCTGACCACGCCGCGCCACATCGAAATCCAAGTCTTTGGTGATGGCAAAGGCAACGCCGTGCATTTGGGTGAACGGGATTGTTCACTGCAACGGCGTCACCAAAAGGTGTTCGAAGAAGCACCCGGCCCCTGCATCACCCCAGAACTCCGCGCCAAGATCGGGAAGGTTTGCGCTGACGCTGTCGCCAAGATTAACTATATCGGCGCGGGCACCATCGAATTTCTTTTTGAGAACGATGAATTCTACTTCATCGAGATGAACACGCGTTTGCAAGTCGAACACCCGGTGACAGAATCCATCTTTGGTGTCGATCTGGTGCGTGAACAGTTGCAAGTGGCGGCGGGGCTGCCAATGTCGTTCACCCAAGATGATCTAGACATCAATGGTCACTCAATCGAGGTGCGGATCAACGCTGAAAAACTGCCAAACTTTGCGCCCTGCCCCGGCACGATCACGCAATACCACGCCCCTGGTGGGCTGGGTGTGCGGATGGATAGCGCGCTCTATGACGGTTACCGGATCCCGCCCTATTACGACAGCTTGATCGGCAAACTGATCGTACACGGCCGCGATCGCCCCGAAGCTTTGGCGCGGCTGGCCCGTGCCTTGGGCGAATTAATCGTTGATGGGGTCGATACTACTGTGCCTCTATTCCATGCGCTATTGGCCGAAGAGGCCGTGCAGACAGGGGACTATAACATTCACTGGCTTGAGCATTGGCTTGAAGAAAACCTTAACGGCTAGATTGAAAACGCGGTCTGCAATGCGGGCCGCGTTTTTCGTGGTAAACTGATGCAAGAGTTGTCCGCATAATTATTGCTATCGGCTTATGCGCAAGGCGTGTTCCCCATGTCAGAAAGCCGGGATGATCCGGCGTTGTTCTGGGTCGATCCCAAAATGCGGGGGGTGCTACCACTTGATGGGTTTCGGATTTCGCGCAGCCTTGCCAAGACAATGCGCCGCGGCACGTTCGAGATCAGTTTTAACACCGCATTTACAGAAGTTGTCCAAGGTTGTGCCGACCGCGACGAGACATGGATCAATGATACGATCTTTGATCTTTATGCGACGCTGCACGCACAGGGCCATGCGCATTCGGTTGAGGTTTGGCAAGATAGCATGCTTGTTGGCGGGGCTTACGGCGTGGCGCTTGGTGCCGCGTTCTTTGGCGAAAGCATGTTCAGCCATGCCACAGATGCATCAAAGGTCGCGCTTGCCTATTTGGTTGACCGATTGCGTACGGGTGGGTTCACGCTGTGTGATACGCAGTTCATCACCGATCATCTTGCCAGCCTAGGCGCGATAGAGATCAGCCGCGCAGCATATCACACGCAGCTTGCTAATGCGCTGGCACATCCGGCATCATTTGGTGCAACTGCTAAAGCTCCGTCCGCTCAGGACGTGATACAGCGTAACGCCCAGACGTCGTAACGCTGGTGGTCCATCGCGTTTAGCGCAGGCGACGAGGCAATCATCCACCCCGAAAATACAGGGTCCGCATCTGTGTTGTAGCGAATTTCGAGACTGATAAACGCATCACCTGCCGGGTTCTCAGCAGGGTAGCGGCATTCGTTGAGCGTGACCTGCAAGAACCCAAGCCCCCCCATTTCACCTGATTGCAATGTCAGATCGATATGCTCGCCTGTCAGCTTGTCCAACACACGGACAACGCCCGCGCTGGCCGTGACTGCGACCTCACTGTTTTGCGTTTGCACGGGTGCAAGTGTTTCGGTCTCTGCGTCTTCGTCCTGTAAAAGGCCAGACAGATCGAGCCCATCATCCTGCGCAAGCACAGCCGATGGCGTCAAAAACGCCGCCATCAATGCAAATGAAAGGTGCTTCCACATGACGTAAACGCCCTATTCTGGCGTCCATGCTTCGTAATCGCTGCGATCAGCGGGGGCTGCTTTGCGGATAGAGCCAGCAGGCGCATAGGCCGCAGCGGTGCCTGTCAGGTTTTCCTGATGCGGCTGTTCCCATGGCTTATGCACAATCTGCACCTCTGTCGGCGCATCATCCCATGTGTGATGCAACCAGCCGTGCCACTCGGGGGCAACCCGCGATGCTTCGTTTTCGCCGTTATAGATCACCCAACGGCGGCTATCGTCAGCGTTACGATAGAAGATATTGCCTTGCGCATCTTCGCCGACTTTGGTCCCATTGCGATTGGTCCATAGCTGCGTGCCAAAAGATTGGCCGTCCCACCATGTAAAGATGCGTTTGATATTATGACCAAGGCTCATGTCACGTCTCCGTTTGCGTTGCCTCTCCATGCCCGAATTTGGCACAAAGGTCTAGTCTGCTTTGAGCGCTGCGCGATATGCGGTCAGCTCGATCTCGATCTTATATTTCGGGTCCACGAGCGCGCATGAAATCATCATTGCGGCAGGTGGATTTGCGCCAAATGTTTCTGCCAAGACCGGCCAGCAAGCTTCGAATTCATCTGGATTTGGCACCACATAGTTGACGCGCACGGCATCCGCGAAGCTGGCCCCCGCTTTGGCCAATGCATCTTCGATCACAGCAAGCGCTGCACGGCATTGGTCAACAATATCAGAAGAAACATCATCACCCGGCGCAACAGTGCCAGCGACATGCACCCAGCCATCGGCCACAACCGCGCGGCAATATCCGACTTTGTCTTCGAAAATGCCGCCCGATTTGATCCGTTTCATCTTAGCTTGCCGATGCGGTTTCTTTGGCTTTCTTGCCTTCGTCGTGGATCATCAGCGGGGCAACATCGGATGTGACCGCTTCTTCGTTCACAACAACCTCGGTCACAGTGTCCATGCCCGGCAGGTCAAACATCGTATCCAGCAAGATATCTTCCATGATAGACCGCAGACCACGCGCACCTGTTTTGCGCTCAATCGCACGTGCAGCAATCGCGGCAAGCGCATCATCGGTGAAGGTCAGCTTAGTGTCTTCAAGATCAAACAAGCGTTGGTACTGTTTTACCAAAGCATTCTTAGGCTGGGTCAAGATCACGATCAGCGCGTCGGCGTCCAGATCAGTCAGCGTTGCAATCACTGGCAGGCGCCCCACAAATTCGGGGATCAGGCCAAATTTCAACAGATCTTCGGGTTCAAGGTCTTGGAATACCTCGCCGACGCCGCGTTCATCATTGTCTTGTACGTCCGCGCCAAAGCCCATGCTGGTGCCTTTACCGCGCTGCGCGATGATTTTATCAAGGCCCGCAAACGCGCCGCCGCAGATGAACAGGATATTGGTCGTATCGACCTGCAAGAATTCCTGCTGCGGGTGCTTACGGCCACCTTGCGGTGGGACAGAGGCAACCGTGCCCTCCATAATCTTCAACAGCGCCTGCTGCACCCCCTCGCCCGAGACATCACGGGTGATCGATGGGTTGTCAGACTTGCGGGTAATCTTATCGACTTCGTCGATATAAACGATGCCACGCTGCGCACGTTCTACGTTATATTCAGAGGCCTGCAGCAGCTTTAGAATAATGTTTTCAACGTCTTCACCGACATAACCTGCTTCGGTCAATGTGGTGGCGTCAGCCATGGTAAACGGCACATCCAAAATCCGCGCCAAAGTTTGCGCCAGCAATGTTTTACCACAACCTGTTGGGCCGATCAGCATGATGTTGGATTTTGCCAATTCAATATCGGATTTATCGGCGTGGTTCAGACGCTTGTAGTGGTTATGCACCGCCACCGACAGCACGCGCTTGGCATGCATCTGACCGATGACATAATCATCCAACACCGTACAAATCTCGGTTGGGGTTGGAACACCATCGCCAGCCTTAAGGCCTGCAGTTTTGGTTTCCTCGCGGATAATATCCATACATAATTCAACACATTCATCGCAGATGAATACTGTTGGGCCCGCAATCAGCTTGCGCACCTCATGTTGGCTTTTGCCACAGAAGCTACAGTAAAGCGTGTTTTTGCTGTCGTTTCCGGTCGTTGTCGCCATCTCAAACCCCTTGGCCTATTGGCCCGTCAAACATAAAGTCGGGCTGCCCTATCGCAAGTTTAGGGCAGCCCGGCAAGGTCCACAATGTCAAAATGCCCCGGAATGGGTCACGTTTGCATCGTGCTTAATCTTCAGCTTTTTCACGGTTCTCGACGATCTCATCGATCAAGCCCCAATCTTTCGCCTCTTCTGGCGACATAAAGTTGTCGCGCTCAAGGCCCGCTTCGACTTTTTTCAGCGTATTTCCAGTGTGTTTGACGTAAATTTCGTTCAAACGTGTTTTCAGCTTTTGGGTTTCGGCAGCGTGGATCATGATGTCCGTTGCTTGCCCCTGATACCCACCAGAAGGCTGGTGAACCATCACGCGGCTATTGGGCAACGAGAATCGCATGCCGTGATGACCCGCAGTCAAAAGAAGCGACCCCATTGACGCCGCCTGCCCGATCACCAGCGTGCTGACCTTTGGCTTGATATATTGCATGGTGTCATAGATCGACAGGCCAGATGTCACAACGCCACCAGGGCTGTTGATATACATGCTGATTTCTTTTTTCGGATTTTCTGATTCGAGGTGCAGTAGCTGCGCCACGATCAGCTGGCTCATGCCGTCATGCACGGGGCCATTCACAAAAATGATCCGTTCTTTCAGCAGGCGCGAAAAAATATCATAGGCGCGTTCACCCCGGGCGGTCTGTTCAACGACCATTGGGACAAGGTTCATGTAGGTCTCGACGGGGTCTTGCATATGTAGTGCCTCACTCTTGGACAGCTATGTCCTAATTCAAAAGTCCTGACAGAGTCTTAGTGACACGCGACAGGGGCTTCAAGGGTTGCACGAAACGTTTGACGAATCGTAAGTAATGACTTACCGTAAGTCATGACCTACCAACATGCAATCACCGCGCTCGCCGACCCCACCCGCCGTGTCATTATCGACCGGCTGCGCGACGGCCCGTTGGCTGTTGGCGCTATCGCAAACGGCATGGAAATCAGCCGCCCCGCCGTCAGCCAACATCTGCGCGTACTATCAGATGCGGGGCTCTTGACGGTCACCCCATCGGGAAACCGCAGACTGTATGCGATTGCCCCTGAAGGCGTCGATGACTTGCGCAAATATCTTGATAGCCTGTGGGATGATGCGCTCAGCGCCTTTGCCCGCGCGGCCCATGAAAAAGCAAAGGGACAATAAATGAACGATCCGATCCATAAAATTGTCGATGTACCACTAACTCCCGAAGCCGCGTTTACACTGTTCACAGATGGTATCGATACTTGGTGGCCCGGCACGACCCATTCCGTCACCGCAGGCAAAGGGGACATTCCCCGCAACATACGGATTGAGCCACACAAGGGCGGCAAAATCATTGAAACGGCACCGGATGGAACGGAGTACATTTGGGGCGAAGTGATCGCCTATGATCAAGGCGCGTATCTGTCGTTCACTTGGCATCCGGGCAAAACCGAAGCCGAAGCCACGGTGGTGTCGGTCAGCTTCAAATGCACCAAAGACGGCACGCAAGTCGACCTCACCCACGGCGGCTTCGACATCCTCGGCCCGCTCGCGGATGCGGTCAGCACAAGCTATGTGACAGGCTGGGATCTGGTACTGGGGTGTTTTTGTGGGGCTTCAGTTACTTTTGTAGGCGCGAAATCAAAACATGATGGGTGCATTTCTTAACAAAGCTAAAGTCTACAACAGATACTATCTGCCCCCCTGTCATTTCATTGGAGTATTCAGCCCCCAATAATTGAAAATCTCGTTAGCGCGGACAAGAGAGTTTTGATCCTCTGAATAAAATAGCACGTTACCTTCCCAAAATTCAACGTAGTCAGTCGAATCAGTTACAAGAAGTTTAGCGTCCCATGCACCTAAACTGAGTAATGTGCACAGGGACACAATAGCTTCCGCCTCTGTATCTTGCTCCGATGTTCCTGCCATTTGATCAAGAAGGTCACTCGAAAGCGGCCCCAAAAGTATGCCTGGGTTCTCAACTAAATGACTATCAGCCAATCCATCGCCTACGATGTCCAAAAAGTGTCGGATCGTCGATGGAAAGCTATCGCTATAGTGATCAATCCAAAGCAATAGATGCGAAGATCGCGGAAGCCAATTCGCTATCGCTAAGAATATCAGAGGAAGCATCGACGGACCCGTATCAAGAAAACGTGCTGCCCGTTGAATGTCTCCTGAGCCAATGTCGGTCCTGTATAAAAGCCTGCGATACCAAGCATTCTCCATAGAGACGGCATACTTGTCTTCACCCAAATATGTTAATGTCTCCGCGATACTCAGTGACTTCATGGTAATGCTCTCGCTTAACTTTCGGACAGTTCCAAATTATAGTAGAATGCCCACAGTCAAAGCATTACCCCACATGAAACAACGTCCCGAATAATTTCGGGTCTAGGCTTTCGCTTGCAAATGTTTCGCCTTCGGTCAGCACGGATACCGCGTCGTGGCTGTGTAGGCTTTCTTGGTGGCTGGCGATTACCCGAAAATCTGTGATCCGCGCGTCCGCTTGCAGGCTTTCAGTAAACAGCCGCACCGCATCTTCGACAAAAATCGGATTGGCTGCGTTCAGCTCGGCAAAAGCTTGTTCGTCCTCGCGTTTAACCATGACTTGTGTCTCTGTCGGCACGGCGGCGCGGGCGGCCTCGATCAGATCCTCAAACCACAGGCAATCACTTTCTGGGGCCAGCAGCACCGAAATCCGCGCCACGGATCGCTGTGAATGCGGCGTGGCAAGCTGCCCGCGGAACTGGCGCGCGTGTTCGGACAATTCAAGCGAACAGGGGCATGTCGACGAATAGACATAGTCCAGATGCATGATCTTTTTGCGCACCCCACCCGTTTCCACCAACTCAAGCGCAATGTCGTAATATTGATAGCCAGACAGCCCAGACCGCAGGCTTTCGACCTGCATCGGAAAAGAAAACCGCATTTGGATACGCGCGTCAAAGCTTTCGAGATCGGCCTTATAGGCGTCTAGCGCACGTTCAATCACCTCAAAACTAAAGGTTTCCTGAGCGTGATTATAGAAGGTGCGCATGATCCGGGACATGTTGATGCCCTTCTTTTCCGCGTCCAGCGACACGGTCCCTGTAACAGAGGTTTCCAATGTCAGATCACCGCCGTCACGCATATGAAATCGGATCGGCAGGCGGAAATTCGAAATACCGACGTGTTGGATTTGCTGCTTTGCCCCTTTGATCAGGCTCGACGGTCCGTTTTGCAGGTCGGGCATTGTCGCACGGTAACTTTCATCCACCTCAAACGCATCTGGGTAAGCGCGTGCAAGGGCTGGGTAATTCGACACCTCTTGCCCCGGAATCAGACGCGATACCAGCGGATCAAGCGTAACAACCTCTTCGGCGGTCACATCCGCAGCCCAACGGCGCAGCACTGCCAGTGCCGCTTCGGCATCGTGGCGGGTTGGCATCTCAGCCATATCAGGCAGATGTACATTCATTTCAGACTCTCCTTGTGCGGATGTCGCGCCGGAACGTGCCGATGCGCCCCCACTCTTGTTGACCATCTCTTGAAAGATACGCAGCACATCTAAATTCGGATCAGTCATGGGTTCGTCCTATTCGCATATCGCGTGCTCAGCACCAACCATAACACAGCATTCGTGTGACAACAGCAGCTGTTCGCTCTGGCATGGTTAACGCCATATGCCGGCAAAGGGGCGCAACGGTCGTAGTGCTCCCCTATCCTTGTCTGCGGTCTCTGGTCAGTCTGCAATCGCCGTGCGCAGGTCCGTCAACAGGTCATCTGCATCTTCAAGCCCGATGCTTAGCCGGATCAGGCCTGGTGTGATGCCCAGATCGGCTTTGACCTCATCTGTGAGCCGCTGATGGGTTGTGGTTGCCGGATGTGTCGAGATCGACTTTGCGTCGCCAAGGTTATTCGAAATCGTGAATATCTCTAGCTTGTTCAGCAGCGCAAAAGCCGCATCTTTGCTGCCCGCATCAATGGACAGCACCGTGCTGCCAGACCCCATCTGTGCCTGCGCCAGCCCGTTTTGTGCGTGGCTGGCCAGACCGGGGTAGATCACATTGGTCAATTTGCCGTCAGCCTCAAGCGCGGTTGCGATCTTTAGTGCTGCATCCGCTTGCGCACGCACACGCAGCTCCAAGGTTTCCAGCCCCTTAACCATCAGCCACGCGGTAAACGGCGACATTGAGCCGCCTGTGTGTTTCATGTAGGGTTCAAGCGTGCCGCGAATAAATTCTTTGGTGCCGAGGATCACACCACCCAAGGCACGCCCCTGCCCGTCGATATGTTTGGTCGCCGAATAGACCACCACATCAGCGCCTTGGGCAATCGCATCAGAGAACACAGGGGTTGCAAAGACGTTATCGATAACGACCTTAGCGCCGACGGCATGGGCCAGCGCGGCGACACCTTTGATATCAACGACTTCGAGCGTGGGGTTGGATACGCTTTCGAAGAACACAGCCTTTGTATCCGGGCGGATCGCGCTTTCCCAAGCGGCCAAATCACAGCCGTCAACAAATGTGACCTCAACCCCGTAGCGTGTCAAAATTTCTTCGAGAATATAAAGGCATGACCCGAACAGCGCCTTGGCAGACACCACATGGTCGCCCGCACGTAGCATCGACATCAGCGCGCCGTTCACAGCCGCCATGCCTGACGCGGTCGCAAAGGCGTCTTCAGCCCCTTCAAGCGCTGCGATCCGTTCTTCGAACATTGCAACCGTCGGGTTGCCATAGCGGGCATAGATGAATTCATCATCCCCCAAGGCGACAAAGCGCGCTTCGGCGTCTTCAGCGGTGTCATAGACAAAGCCTTGGGTCATAAAAATGGCTTCGCTCACCTCGCCATATTGGCTGCGCCTTGTGCCTGCATGCACTGCTTTGGTCCGTTTGCTCCAAGTCGTCATCATCATATCCTCGCGCATTTGCGCATTAAAAAACCCCGACACCGGCAAAGGTATCGAGGCCATAAAACCGCAATCCCCTTTTAGCAGCATATTTAACGTGGCCCGCAATCCGGTAACAAATCGCCACAAACGCTGCATAGGCGGCGCACGCCCTCAGGTCAAGAAGTGGATCGTTACACAATCGTATTCGCACCGTCATATAGCTGTAAAAATTACACAGCAAAGCTAGACCTATGTAACATATGGGTTTGGGTCGAATGCATTTCGCAGTGACACAGGATCAGCGGCCAACGGACAGTGCAGTCAAATCCGCGCTTGATCGCCTTTCAAAACACGGCCCCGTCGTGATTATGCTGCATGGCTATAAATACGACCCCGATTTGCCGGAAGCTGACCCGCACCGGCTGCTCTTTTCCTTTACTCCCCAACCAAGCAGTAAGCGCACAACATCTTTACCGCGGCAGCTTGGCCTCTGTCATGAAGGGACATTGGCAATCGGATTTGCGTGGCGCGCGCGCGGCTCTATTTGGCGCGCGCATCGCAATGCCGCGCGTGCCGCACATGACCTCGCTGCGCTGATCCGCCAGATCAGACAGATTGCGCCGACACGGCCAATCCATATTGTCGCCCATTCGCTGGGCGCACGCGTGGCACTTTGTACGCTGGAGCACCTGAACAAGGGCGATATTGGGCGGGTGATTTTGATTACACCTGCCGCCTTCGAATGCGAGCTACGCAAATCCCAACAGGCCCCAGCAGGTCAAACAGCCGAGATCGTCAATGTGCGTTCTCGGGCTAATTTCCTTTACGATCTGTTGCTCTGGCTCGCGCTGCCACACTGGGGGCGCACGATGTCCTTTGGGCGACTACGCTATAAAAATCTTCTCGATATGGTCATCGATCACGACGCGACATTGGAAGGGCTGGAAACCGCCGGTTTTGAAATGACACGCCCAAACGTGCGTATCTGCCATTGGTCAGGTTACCTGCGTCACGACGTTTGCGCCGTCTATCAAGCGCTCTTGCAGCGACCCAAAACGACGCCACTTCCCTATTTACAAGCATTGGTTGATGCAAAGCCGCACAGCCTTCCGCGCCATCAGGTGGGCGAGGCAACGATTCCTTAAGTACATTGGGCTAGATTGAGAAAACCCTCCTGTCTTAGGTGCCTCAATGCAACATCGCGCCCATCGCTACCGCACAGAATTTCCAGTCGAGATGCGCACACCTGTTGGCACGGTGCACGGCAGGGTGCGGACGTAAACAATGATGGCGCGCGGATCGAACATGTGCGACCGATGCACCGTGGCAGCAAGGTATCGTTTAGCGTACTGGGCCGTCCAGTGAATGCCGTCGTTATCTGGGCCACAAGCGATCAGATTGGGATCATCTTTCGCCCACGACTGCACGACGATATCGTGGATACGATGCGCTATCGCCGTGATGGGCGGGTTGGCGCACACCGAAGCACTGTCGGATTTGTCGAGATGCGTTAGTCTTGCGCGTCTTCTGGGTCAACAATCAGGTACTTTTGTAGCCCGATAATCTGCACCCAGATGAAAACAAACAGCGCGATGGGGAAGGCAAATGTTTCCAATTTCACCCAAAGATCGGTGGATTGGGTGCGCCAGATGACTTCGTTTGCGACGGCCAGCGCGATGAACATGCCTGTCACGCGCTTGGTAAAAATCATCCAACCTTCGCGTTCCATCGGCAGGAATTCTTCCATGACATATTGCAAATAACTTTGGCCACGCAGCAACCCAACACCCAAGATCCCAGCCATAAACCCGTAAACAATGGTCGTTTTCATCTTAAAGAAACGCTCATCATTGAAATAGGCAGTCAGCCCGCCAAAGAAGATCACCATAAAGGCCGTGAACACCTGCATCCGGCTTAGCTTGCCGGTTTGGTGCCAAAGCAGGGCCATGGCCACCAAAAGGATCGGAATAAACACCAACGCGGCAATGATAAATCCAGAATATTCTGTCCCACCAAAAACATAGGTCTCGTCCTTGATCTTCACATAGATCAGAAAAAACGCAAGCGTCGGTCCTAGCTCAAGCACTTGTTTGAGGATTGGGTTGATCTGTTTTTCGGCCATTGGTGTCTCCCTTAGGCTCCCACTTCTACGATCACGGCGCCCAGTGCAACCAGTGCCATCAAAAACAAGCGGCGCGGCCCGACTTTTTCGCCTAAAATGAACCAACCGATCAGCGCCGCAAACACCGTTGAAGTTTCGCGCAGCACTGCGGCTTCGCCAACCTTATCCAGTCGCGTCGCCATCATCACCCCGCCAAAGCTGATCCAAGCAATCACCGCACCCGCGAACCCGCGCCACATCAATGGCGCCAAATCAATGCGGTCTGTCATCGCGCGGTACCGCAACAGGGCAAGCACTGGCATATCCAGCGATGTGACCAGAAAAAACCATGCCAAAAACGTAAACGGATCAGGCGATTGACGAATGCCGTAAGCGTCATAGGTGGTGTAAACGGCCACCAAAACCCCACATAACACCGCCCAAGCCAGCCCCGATTTCAACGCCGCCAAATCGATGGTTTCTTCGGACAGGTTGCGCAGTGCAAGCAACAGAATACCGCCCGACAGGCAGGCGACACCGACCCATTGCAGCGCATTGAAATGTTCACCAAAAAACAGTGACGCGGCAAAGACTGTAACCAACGGCCCCGTGCCGCGCACGACCGGGTAGACCACCGTGTATGCTGCTTTTTGATAGGCTTTGGCCATCGTGACCTTATAGGCGAAATGCACAATCACCGCGCCCACAAGGATAATCGCCGTTTTCATGTTGGGCAGCGGCACAAGGAAGAACGCGACCGGTGCAGAAAGAACCGCCAACCAGCCGTCAATCGCCCCGCGTGTTAGCCAAGGATCAAACCGCCCCTTTTGCAACGCGCCAAACACCGCATGTGCGAGCGCTGACACCAAGGCAAGAATGGTGGCTAACCGCGCGCCCTCGGGCGTGCCAGCGATAGCGACCAACCATTCGGATAAAGGGTTCAAATGTCGCCCTGTTTCCATTCAAGCGCAATCGATACACCCGACATTGCGATGCCCAGCGCCGATGCAAGGTCAGCATCTCCTGAAATGTCTAAGAAAGGCACAACGGCCTGTATCCAGCCAAACCCGCGTTCAGATGTGATATCGACCTGCAGATCACCTTCACGGTCCGAAACCATCCGCAAAAACGCCTGCCGGGTCGCCGTATCAACCTGAAACCGCGATACATCACGCAAGGCTTCGCCCAAGCTCACACGGTTCACTTCGGATAGGTCAACATCAAGATCATCCAATAGGGACTGGTTGATTGCGGCCTGCCCGTGCAATTCAGTCATACGCAGCCCCGCAAGGCTTGTCTGCATGCCCGCAACATCGCTGAAATACGCGCCTTGCAACACATAGCTGACGGAAATGCCGCTGCCGTCCGCATGGCGCAGGGTCACATCTTCGACCACCAACATGCCTGATTCGGACAAATGGCGCACATGCGCTTCGGCATCATAGCGCCGCGCGCCCAGCATCAAACCTTCAAACCGCAGTGCGATTGCTGTTGGGATACCTGAACCCTCTAGATATGCCTCTGCCCCCTCAATCTGAAATCCGACCATTGACACATCGGTGCTGTCCCAACCGTCGTCAGAGGTGTCAATCGTACACCAGCCGCCAGTCCCGATGCGCACATCGCTTGGCAATGGGGCTTCGCCGTTTACCTCGAACGGGGCCATTACGTCCACAAACATATCCCAACTATCTTGGCAGGCCTGCGTCGTCATCGTGTCATATGCAAATGCGGGCGAAGCGGATAAGCAAACTGCTGTAATCAGATATTTCATAGTTCTGTTCCTACCAATGCTGCTGAGAATTCTTGAGGATCAAATGGTGCAAGATCATCGATTTGTTCGCCTACGCCAATCGCATGAATAGGCAGGCCGAATTGATCCGCCAATGCAACCAACACCCCGCCTTTGGCGGTGCCGTCTAGTTTCGTCATGACCAAACCGGACACATCAGCGAGCTGCTGAAAGACTTTGACCTGTTGAACGGCATTTTGCCCAGTCGTCGCATCCAGCACCAAAAGCGTATTATGCGGCGCATCGGGGTCTTTCTTGCGGATCACCCGGACGATTTTCGCCAATTCTTCCATCAAGTCCGCACGGTTTTGTAGCCGACCCGCCGTGTCGATCATCAACAGGTCCGCGCCATCAGCCTCGGCCTGTGTCATCGCGTCAAAGGCAAGACTTGCAGGGTCAGAGCCTTCAGGTGCTGTCAGCACGGGCACGCCCGCGCGGTCACCCCAAACTTGCAGCTGTTCAACAGCCGCAGCCCGGAAAGTATCCCCCGCCGCAATCACAACTTTTTTGCCGGCGGCTTGGAACTGGCTGGCGAGTTTCCCAATGGTCGTGGTTTTCCCCGCGCCATTCACCCCAACAACCAGAACCACCTGCGGTTTTTTGGCATATAGCGGCATTGGCCGCGCCACGGGCTCCATGATCCGGGTAATTTCATCCGCCATCAATTGCTTGATCTCTGGCACTGATAGTTTCTTACCCAACCGCCCCTCGGCCATATTCGCTGTGACCCGCAGGGCAGTATCAACACCCATATCGGCAGTGATCAGCAGCTCTTCGAGCTGTTCAAGCATGTCATCATCAAGCGTGCGCCGTGCGACGGCTTCTTCGCCCCCGAACATACGGCCCAAAATACCTGATTTCTTAGGCTCTTGGGTGGTTGGTTCAGCGGAGGGCGCAGGGATCGTTGGCTCTGGTATTTGGCGAGTGGTGGTTTCACTGCCCTCGCTCACGATGGCGTCTAGGCCTTCGTCAATCTTTGACGAAGAACCCGTCAGTCGGTTTTTGAGCTTTTTGAAGAACGACATACGCCCGTGCCTTTAGTAACCTATTGTTATGACCTAATCGCTTGGCGGCTGATTGAAAAGGCCCGGTCAGATTTCGTCGCTAAAATGCTGCATTACCAGTTTGATCGGATTTGGGGCCGCCTGCCCCAGACCGCAGATAGACGCATCCGCCATTGTCGTACAAAGTGCGCCTAACAATCCCTGATCCCACTGATCCGCTTGCATCAATTTGACTGCCTTTTCACACCCCGCCCTGCAGGGCGTACATTGACCGCAGCTTTCATCCTCAAAAAACCGCAGCATGTTTAGCGCCGCATCGCGTGCGCTATCTTGATCCGACAAGACAACAACAGCCGCTGATCCGATAAATGTTCCGTGCGGCTGCAAGGTATCAAAATCAAGCGGCACATCATTTAACGACGCGGGCAAAAGACCTGATGACGGTCCACCCGGTTGATAGGCTTTAAAAACATGCCCCTCAAGCATCCCCCCAGCCGCTTCGATCACATCCGTGATCGTTGATCCGGCGGGCAAAAGATGCACCCCCGGCGAAGCCACCCGGCCAGACACAGAATAGGACCGCAGCCCAGTGCGCCCATTCTTTGAAACTTTGCTGAGCACTTGCGGACCTTCGCGGCAGATACGTGCCACCCAATGCAAGGTTTCAATATTATGTACCAGCGTTGGCCGCCCAAAGATGCCGACCTGCGCCACAAATGGCGGGCGGTGGCGTGGTATGCCGCGCTTGCCTTCGATGCTTTCGATCATCGCGCTTTCTTCGCCGCAGATATAGGCCCCCGCCCCGCGGCGCAGATCGATATACCCCGGTTCTACGATACCGGCTTTCTCCAATGCCGCAATCTCGCGGCGCAGAATTTCAAGCACCGCCGGATATTCATCACGCATATAGATAAAACAGGTTTCAGCTTCGACGGCCCATGCGGCGATTAACATCCCCTCAAGCATCAGATGCGGGGTCCGTTCCAGATGATACCGATCCTTGAGCGTCCCCGGCTCGCCCTCATCCCCGTTCACGGCCAAATAACGCGGCCCAGCATTGGCGCGCACAAAGCCCCATTTCTTACCTGACGGGAAACCAGCACCGCCCAATCCACGCAGGCCTGAGGTTAGCACCTTTTCTTGCACGTCCTCCCAGTTCCCATCCGCGCGCAAGGTTTTGAGCGTGTCATACCCCCCCGCAGACACATAATCGGCATAGGTTTCATACGCGGGCATGTGGGCGTGGGTGTTATCATCCTTGATCGCTTGGGCCACCTTAGCGACGGTGGCGTGATCAATATGGTGATGACCGATTTCCAACACTGGCGCTGTATCGCAGCGCCCCATGCAGGGTGCGCGCACCACACGCACTTGGGCAGGGTCCATCCCTTCTGTCAGGGCAGTTTGTAATTGCTGTGCGCCAGCCAGTTCACACGACAGGCTATCGCAAACGCGAATAGTCAGCGCGGGCGGAGGGGCTTCACCTTCTTTGACCAGATCAAAATGCGCGTAAAAACTAGCAACCTCATAAACTTCGGCCTGCGCTATCCGCAGATCTTCGGCCAAGGCACGCATATGGGCGGCGGACAAATGGCCATAGGCATCTTGGATCAGGTGCAAAAATTCGATCAGCAGATCACGGCGACGCGGCCGATCGCCCAGCAGGTCTTGCACTTGTGTCCACGCCAGATCATCCAACTGCCGACCCTTGGGGGTGTGGCGTCCCTTGCCTTTGCCCGATTTCCAAACGCCGCTTTGCGTGGTCTGCGTCATGTCACTGCCCCTGATAGATGTGGCAACCATATCCGGCAGCAGCCCCAACGACCATGCAAAAGCGACGTTTCGCGGACAATTTCGGAGCCAATAGTTTTCGGCGTGACGCAATGCAATCTGCGTGCTACCGATTGGAAATGACCCCGCAAATGCGCCAATTCACGATCATTTCTTTGCTGCCTGCGGCGCTAATTGTGGTCGCGCTGGGTTTCGGGGGCTTCTGGGTTCTTGTCGCCCTGATCTATCTGACCGGATTTGCGCGATTGGTTGATGCCGCAGTAAAATTTGATCGGGTCGCCAGCGAATTTCCGGCGGGCGCGGAGCTTTCTGTTACCCTTGCCGGGCTGCATTTTCTACTTTTGGCAGCGACTGTTCTTGTCCTTACAAATGGCCTGCATGGCACGTTCGAAGATATCGGGTTGTTTCTGGCAACCGGCCTGTTCATGGGGCAAATCAGTAACGCGAATGCACATGAACTGATCCACCGCAGCAGACGCGCCCTGCACCTTTTGGGCATGTGGGTCTATATCTCTATGCTATTTGGGCATCATACCTCGGCGCATGTCTTGGTACATCACCGCCATGTGGCGACGGTGGATGATCCGAACACATCACGCCTTGGCGAAGATTTCTACCGCTTTGCGCGGCGCGCATGGGTCGGGTCATTCATGATGGGATACAAGGCCGAAGCAGCCCGCCCGCGTCCTGCATGGCGTAATCCCTATGTCACTTATATGCTTGGCGCGTTTGGGTTTATGATGCTCGCGCTCGCGATCGGCCCCAAAGCGCTGCTGCTTTATATCGGGCTATGTGCCTATGCGCAGATGCAGCTACTGATGTCAGACTATGTGCAGCACTACGGATTAATGCGCGCCACCCAAAACAATGGCAAGCCAGAGCCCGTTGGACCCCAACACAGTTGGAACAGCCCGCGTTGGTTTACCTCTGCGATGATGCTTAACGCGACACATCATTCGGACCACCACGCACACCCATCACGCCATTTCCCCGCATTAACCGTGCCCGGGGACGCCCCCATGCTTCCTAAACCCCTGCCCATTATGGGTGCAATTGCGCTGATCCCACCGCTTTGGCGGCGTATGATGGACCCGTTGGTTGAAAGATATGAAAATGCTTAGATTACTTCTTTTTTGCTGCGTTTTTGGCAGTTCTGTACAAGCGCAAAGCACCATGGATGCCGCCCGTTTTGACGCACATGTTACAGGGCGGACGATCACCTATCTTTATGTCCATGATGGTAGCACTGGAATCGAACGCTATCTGTCAGGGCGTCGCGTGATGTGGTCATCGACCGCGGGCATTTGCCAGCACGGTGTCTGGTATGAAAGCAAAGGAGATATTTGTTTTCGCTATGACCACGACCCTGAACCCAAGTGCTGGACTGTTTATGATGAACCCGGTGGGATACGCGGAGTCTATACGACGCGCGCACCGTTTACTGTGATCCGCGAAATGGAAGGCCGCGATGATCCGTTGATCTGCAACGATCTATCATCGTGATACCCGCGCCCAAGATCATGACCCGCTTTGGCTTATGCGAAGCGGTTCTTGTCGATCAAAGCAAAATCGCAACCGTCTGGAAAGTGAAGCGCGCAGGCGCGGCTGCCGCGCTCAAAATCTACCATGATGGCGATACCCAGGATGAATGGCCCGGCGTCGCGTTTGTCCAAAGCTGCGCGGGTATCGGCGCAGTCGAAATCTTTGATCATGCCGATGGGGCAATCGTAATGGAATGGCTCGATGGGCCGTCGCTTGGCGATATGGTGCACGCCGGAGACGATGCGCGGGCAAGCGCGATCCTTGGGGTTACGGCGGCACAAATCCACAGCAACACGACAGCGCGGAATCTCCCGTTTTTGGACGACCGCATCGCGACGTTGCTGATGTTTAAACATCAGCCACATTGGCCGTCTGCTGTTTCCCAAACCATCACCGCAGCGCAATACTTAGCCAGTCAGCTTATTAAAAAAATGCGTAATATCGGACCGTTACATGGCGACCTTCACCACGACAACATCCGCAAAGGTCCCCGTGGGTATCTGGCACTTGATGCCAAAGGGCTGATAGGGGACCGCGCTTATGATCTGGCAAATGCATTTTTGAACCCCGTTGGCGCGGATGATCTTGTCGCCGATTGCGCGCGGGCAGTCCGCATGGCCAACACTTTGGCTGGGCCAGTAAATACCCCGGCGCATTACCTACTTGATTGGGCCATCGCTCATTGCGCGCTTACCCTCGCGTGGGAGAATGCAGCCCTGCCCGATGTGACCATGCTGAGCACCCTCATGCGGGCACGTCTACTTTGCGATGGTGCTGATACTGCCATCGGTGAATTCAATGTCTAGGGGGCCTTTGGCATCAGCCGCGCGCGTGACAAGCCCATCCGTGCCATGCACAACCGCATAGCCCCGCGTCAAGGTTGCCTTATAGCCCAGCGTCTCGTGCATCCGGTCTAGCGTTGCCAGACGTGCGGTTCGTTCTGTCTGCTGGCGCGTTGCGCGGTCAGACAGGCGGGTCATCGTCATAGCGAGCCGTTCAGATTGCCGTGTGATCCGGTCTTCGAGCAACTCAGGCGTAAGCCGTGCACAAAGCGTTGACAGGCGGCGGCGATCCTCTGCGATGCGGCGGCTCAAAATTGCCGGGCGCAACGCGGCTTCGGACAATTGTAGGCGCTTCTTGGCCGCCGCCGATTTGAGCGCGGCAGGCAGCCGATCTGCCAAGTGATCCAACCGTTGCGTCGGCACATTCAGCAAGCTGTCCTTGCGCGGCAGTGCGCGCCCCAAATCACGGACGCGCTGCTGGCGTTGCGAAACGCCAGTGGTCAGCGCCCGGTTCAACCGCGCGGCTTGTTGATCGGCCCATGCTAACAGCTCCATCCGCACAGGCACCGCTAGTTCCGCTGCCGCTGTTGGGGTGGGTGCGCGCATATCTGAGACAAAATCGATCAGTGTCGTATCGGTTTCATGGCCAACTGCCGAAATCAGCGGGATGTCAGAAGCCGCCGCCGCACGCGCGACGATTTCTTCGTTAAACCCCCATAGGTCTTCGAGCGAACCGCCCCCACGGGCCACAATCAGCAATTCTGGGCGCGGCAATGCGCCACCCGGCGTTAACCGGTTGAACCCTTCAATTGCCGCAGCAACATCGGGTGCGCAGCGCTGCCCTTGCACCGCGACAGGCCAAACCAGCACCTTGCGCGGAAACCGGTCGCGCAAACGATGAAGAATATCGCGAATAACTGCACCGGACGGTGATGTGACAACGCCAATGATGCCGGGCAAATATGGCAGTGGCTGCTTGCGCTCAGGTGCAAACAATCCTTCGGCTGCCAAGGCTGCCTTGCGCTTTTCGAGCATCGCCATCAACGCACCGGCACCCGCAGGCGCGATGTCTTCGATGATCATCTGGTATTTGGACTGGCCGGGAAAAGTGGTCAGCTTACCTGTGGCGACAACTTCCATTCCCTCTTCTGGGCGATGCGCCAACCCTTGCGCGCGGCCTTTCCAGATGACGCTAGAAAGCACAGATCGGTCATCTTTGAGATCAAGATAAATATGCCCCGAACGCGGAAGTGATACACGCCCTACCTCGCCACGTACACGCACATGCGAAAACCCGCCCTCAATTGCCTTTTTAACGGCACCCGAAAGTTCGGACACCGAAAATTCAGGCGTATTATCCGCCGGGCCATCATCAAACAGATCCATTAGTCATCCTTGGAGGTTGGTAATTGCACAGGCAGCGACGAATATTTCCATTGTAAAAACCCGCTAATCGAAATGACCATCGCACCAAAAAACGCGAAAACATATGAAGAAAATATCATCGCCAGGGCAAAGGCGGCAAACCCAATCACCCACATCAAGAATTGCGAAAACCGCATCATTCCATCATCGGGATCGGGCCAATATTGCACCTGCGCACGGCCAAATTCTTGGGCGTAATAGTCAAGCGTGCGTTCATACGCCGGATCATCTGCCAATGGCGGGAGATCTTCGGCGCGGTGGATCGTGCGGCCGATGATCCGTGGACAAAAATCACGAAAATACGCTTTTTCATCAGCGATATGCAGCTGCCAGACCTGATCAACAATTGGCGAAGGCGTCAGATCTTCGCCCGTCGATCCGATCAAATACATAAACCGCCGATATTCCTCGACAACGGTATAACACACATCAACGTCATAGCCTGTCGCATCGCGCAGCTGTTCAACGAGAGACCGGGTCAGAGGACGTTCATGAAAACTATAGCCCTCAAGCCGGTGCCAAAGCCTGCGATCACGTTTTTCCCTGTTCATGTATCGCCCTTCGCACGTCTTGCGGTCAAAATTAGCGCGGATCAACGCAAAAGGCCAAGCCCAAATCGCTGCGCACTTGTGATCAGACGCATGCAGCCCTAAAACCAGCGCAAACATGGCATATGGGGCAGCAAATGAATATTCTGATCTTGGGTAGCGGCGGACGCGAACATAGTTTGGCATGGGCTGTTAAGCAAAACCCGAAATGTGACCGCCTGATCGTCGCGCCCGGCAACGCCGGGATCGCACAGATCGCCGAATGCGCCGATATCAACATTCTTGACGGCGGTGATGTCGCGACATTTGCCGAAGAAAACGCCATCAGTTTTGTCATCGTCGGCCCCGAAGCCCCGCTTGCGGCGGGTGTTGCAGATCGTTTGCGCGCGGCCGGAATTCTGGTGTTCGGCCCAAGCCAAGCTGCCGCGCAGCTTGAGGCGTCAAAATCATTTACCAAAGCTATCTGCGACGCGGCGGGTGCCCCCACCGCCGCCTATGCACATTTCACTGATGGCGATGCCGCCCGCGACTACATCCGCGCCCAAGGGGCACCCATCGTAGTGAAGGCAGATGGCCTGGCCGCAGGCAAAGGCGTGATCGTTGCCATGACCGAGGATGAAGCACTGGCAGCCATCGACGACATGTTTGATGGCAGCTTTGGTGACGCCGGCGCAGAGGTTGTAGTCGAAGAATTTATGGAAGGCGAAGAAGCGTCTTTCTTTGTGCTATGTGACGGGGAAACCATCCTGCCAGTTGGCACCGCCCAAGACCATAAACGCGCCTTTGATGGTGATACGGGCCCGAACACAGGCGGGATGGGCGCCTATTCCCCTGCCCCGGTGATGACCGATGTCGTCACCCAAAAAGCGCTTGATGAAATCATTAAACCAACGATGGATGAAATGGCGAAACGCGGCACACCGTTTCAGGGCGTGCTGTTTGTTGGGCTGATGATCCAAGACGGGCAGCCGCGGCTGGTCGAATATAACGTGCGCTTTGGTGATCCAGAATGCCAATGCCTGATGATGCGGCTTGGCGGGCAGATCCTTGATCTGCTAGAGGCCTGCGCAAAGGGTCGGCTATCAGAGGTTGCAGTGAACTGGGCCGATGATCATGCATTGTCTGTGGTCATGGCGGCCAAAGGGTACCCGGGATCCTACGAAAAAGGAACCGTGATCAAAGGGTTGGATACGCTGCCCGAAGATAGTTTCAACATGGTGTTCCACGCAGGCACCGCCGAAAAGGACGGGCAAATCACCGCGATCGGCGGGCGGGTCTTGAACATCACGGCACGCGGTGCAACCCTAGCCGAAGCCCATAAGAACGCCTATGCGATGGCGCAATCAATTGACTGGGATCAAGGGTTTTATCGGTCGGATATCGGCTGGCGCGCGCTCTAAGTTTGCGCATGGCCACCGCAAAAACTGGCGGCCATGCGTGATCGTTAAAAGTGGAACGATGCGCGCACCATCGCTGTGTTGAACTCAACATCGTACCCGGTGCCATCCATATCTTCAAAACTGTGGATTAAATACTCGGCGCCAATTGAGATGCTATCAGATACCATCATATCAGCCCCAACACCGTAAAACGGGGCTGTATCGGCCATTTCAGTGGTCAGGCCAAAGGCGGTAATGCTCATATCAGCATAGGCCAAGCCAGCGGTTCCATAGACAAGGGCGTTGCCAATGTTTGCGCCTGCGCGCAGCTTAAGATGCGCCAATGTGGACAGTTCAGTTTCTATAAATTCCTCTCCGTCGGCAATATCGCTGCCGGACGTGTTATAATCAATTTCAGCACCAAGGGTCATGCCACCAAACGCGCGCTGCACACCTGCGTGCACACCGTAAATCGGGCCGTCTATATCAAAACTAGGCGTGTTTGTTGTTACAAATTCATTCGCCAAATCCCCTGAAAGGTTCCCGGCCTGCACACCTGCATACCAATCAAGTGGCACCACGACAGGGGGCGCCGGGGGGACGACAGGAATAATTGGGTCAGATAGCCCACCGGCAAAGGCGTTCTGCGCAACAAAGGAACCTGCGAATAATACTGGCATAAAAATCTTCATATCGTATCTCCATAATAAAATGTTGGTGATACGTAGATTCTGACACGGAAATTGTTTCGCGATCAAGACTTATAGCACAAAGATAAGCGCACTGTTGCCGATACTTGCAAACACTTCATAACAAAGAAAAAAGCCGCGCCCATTGTCTGGGCACGGCTTTAAAAGATATTAAAGCGGGGCTTGGCTAGGCCGCGCGGCCAACCAACACGGATGTGATTTCCTCACCGGCAACAGATTCTTCGCTACCCGCAACAACTGCAAACTCGCGTGTCAGACGCTCAAGCGCGGCTTCATAAAGCTGGCGTTCTGAATAGCTTTGTTCTCGCTGGTCATCTTGGCGGTGCAAATCGCGGACCACTTCGGCAATCGCGATCAAATCGCCCGAGTTGATTTTTTGCTCATATTCTTGCGCCCGGCGGGACCACATGGCTTTTTTGACCTTGGCTTTGCCCTTTAGCGTTTTGATCGCTTGGGCCACGACATCAGGTGTAGCAAGCGCACGCATACCGACGTCAGTGGCTTTATGGGTAGGCACCCGCAGCGTCATCTTGTCTTTTTCAAATGCAATCACAAACATCTCTAGCTCAAAACCCGCAACTTCTTGGGTTTCAATAGACACAATTTTGCCAACGCCGTGCGCCGGGTAAACAACAAATTGTTCGGGGCTAAATTCGCTTTTTTTCTTACTCATGGTTGTCCTTTCAAGACGATCCAACGAACCGATAGACAACAAAAAATCCGGCGGCGACAAAGGTCACCGTCGGGTATTGCCTGTTTCACTTTGGATCAACGTGTTCTTAGCATTGCGCACAGTATATCACAAAAATGCCGTCTCTAAAAGCGCCGCGATGCAGCATATATTCCGCCTTTAAAAACAGGGCAGTCACAGCACGAGCTAGCCGAATCAACCACCCTCGCCGGGGGCTTCGGACAGTAGCTCAAGCTTGCCTGGCTTGCCGTCCATCTCTTCGGCTTCAGGCAGCGGATCTTTCTTCGTGATGATCACCGGCCACATTTCAGCGTATTTGCGGTTCAGCTCAACCCATTTTTCCATGTCCGGCTCTGTGTCGGGCCGGATTGCATCAGCGGGGCATTCAGGTTCACACACGCCACAATCAATGCATTCGTCAGGGTGAATAACGAGTGTGTTTTCGCCTTCATAGAAACAATCCACGGGGCAAACTTCGACACAGTCTGTGAATTTACACGCGATGCAATTTTCAGTGACGATATAGGTCATAGGGGCTTCCGATTATCTAACAAAGGACTTGCTAGAATAGACTGCGCGGTCATTCAAGGTCGAAAGATGTATCAACACCACGATGCGTCATCATATCCCGGCGTTGCTTCTTTGTTGGGCGACCTTTCCTATCAGCGCCCGGATTATAGGGACGGCGTTCTACCGCGGGCGACATATCTTCATATAGTGCCTGCGCTTCGGGCGCTGGCCCCCGGCGCGTGCCAAGATCAAGGATTCGCACGACTTTCGTCGCATCCGCTTGCGTAAAGGTCAGCACATCCCCTGCCCCAACGCCGCGCGCGGGTTTGCTCACGGGGTTTCCATCGATACGTACTTTGCCAAATGTGATCACCCCGGCAGCAAGGCTGCGCGATTTAAAAAACCGCGCCTGCCAAAGCCATTTATCCAGCCGGATCGTTTGCCGGGGTGCTTCGGTCAATCCTTTTTAAACCCGGCCAATGCGGCGGCAAACGGGTTATCGGGATCGATCTGTTTTTCGCGCTTGGGCTTTGCCGCAAATGTTTGAGGCTTATTGCCACCGCCTTGCGGTTTGCCTTTGCCCTTTGGCTTACCTTTTGGTTTGCCGCGCGGCCGATCACCTTGCGGACGTGCAGCCCGTGCAGCGCGGCCGCCCCAAGTAAACGTATAGAACACTTCCATTTCAGGCGCCGCGTCTTCGGCAGGGGCCGCTTCTGCTTCGGCAGTGGTTTCTGCCTGAGGGGCTTCTGTTTCTGTCGGTACGGCGTCGGCTTGTGACGCGTCATCAGTAGTAACTGATGTCGCTTTTATTTTTTCGCGCTCGCCTTTTTCGGCCTTATAGCCAAGCCCGGCCATCAAATCGGCAAATTGCTCAAGCGTCATACCCGTGATCGACAGCATATCGGGGTTGGCTTCGAAACCACCGCGGCTGTCTTTGTCTCGCAGCATATCGGCCAGTCGTTCAAGCATGTCGATCCGAATCGCGCGTTCGCCTGCGGCACGGTAGCCCGACATCGCATAGAAACCCGGCACCGCGTCTTTTGCTGCTGGCACTGTGACCAAACCGGGTGGTGGGGCTTCGGGGAATTCCTGAAGACCCTTGGACAGCGACCAAAGCACCAAACGCAACCGGGTTGCGGCGGGTTTCAGCAAAAGCGGTTGGAAGATCGTGAACTGACCAAAACGCACACCATGCTTGCGCAACGCGCCGCGCGCGTCCTGATCCAATGCTTTGACTTCTTCAGCAACTTCACCACGCGGAATGATGCCGAACCCTTCGGCCATCCGGTAGGCAAACCCTTTGGCTGCACCGGTTAATGTCTCGTCGTTTTTCAGCGCAAGCAGACCCTCAAAGCCAGCCGCAACCTTGCGGTCAATGAAATGTTGCAAGCGGCGCTGCACCTTTGCGGCTACGTCTTCGCCCGCTTCATCATCAACGAAGGCCGCGACACCCGGCTTAAACGGATCAGGCCCCGCGACCAATTTCCCAACGGCCTGATCGCCCCACATCAACCCACCTTGTTCGGTGAAATCAATTTCAGGATCGGGCGCGTTGTAGAACCGATCGGCCAGCAGATGGAACTGCGGCACCAGCGCCTGCACAGATGCCTGACGCAATGTCTTGGCCTCATCGGGGCTTCCGGCTTTGTCCATGCGGAACTGGAAACCTTCTAACCGTCCGACGAATTCGCCTTCTACGGTTACTTCACCTTTGTCGTTTACGTCAGCCAAAAGGCTCTCCTTCTGTTTGAGCCGCCGAAGCAAAATGCTTGTCCGCCGGTCCACAAATCTTTGTGTGAGCGCGCCATGCAGCGCGTCTGATAGTCGGTCTTCTACAGCGCGCGTCTCTTCGCGCCAATGGTTTTCGTCACGCAACCAACCGTTGCGCTGCGCAACATAAGTCCAAGTACGGATGTAAGCCAGCCGTTTCGACAAAGTATCAATATCCCCGTCCACGCGGTCAATGCGGCGCACTTGCAGCCCAAACCAATTGGCGGATACATGCCCTAGCTGATGCAAATCATTGTAGATATGGGTCAAAAGGCTGGCGTGTTCGCCTGCAGAAATGCCGCGAAAATCAGGCACGCGACAGACTTCCCATAGGAGTTTGACGGACGGGCCATCGCTGGCGCGAGCCGCGACTTCGGTATCGCCGCTAAGCGCTTTTAGCGCCTTCAGGTCATCGCTTTCACGCACGCGGGTCAGCCAACGATCATCGGTGCGTTCTTCAAGCGTCGCGATCAATCGCTTGACAGAACCAAACTGTAACCGGCTGTTTCGCCAATGTAATTTATTTACGGCGGTAAATTGGTGTTCGGTGATGGCTTCGGCGATTTCGTCGTCTAGGGGTGGGGCTTCGCCTGTGACCCCAAAGGTGCCGTTTTCAATGTGCCGTCCAGCCCGACCCGCAATCTGAGCGAGCTCTTGCGGCTGCAAATGCCGCATGCGGTGCCCGTCAAATTTGATCAGCGACGAAAACGCGACATGCGTAATATCAAGGTTCAGCCCCATCCCGATGGCATCTGTCGCCACAAGATAATCGACATCCCCATTTTGGTACATTTCGACCTGCGCATTGCGTGTGCGCGGGCTAAGCGCCCCCATCACAACTGCTGCCCCACCTTTGGTACGGCGCAAGAGTTCAGCAATCGCATAGACATTTTCAACCGAAAACCCAACAATTGCCGCGCGTGCAGGCATACGGCTTATCTTTTTCGAACCTGTGTAGGTCAGCTGAGACATGCGATCGCGGTACATAAACTGCGCCTCTGGCACCATCGCAGCAATCGCGCCGCGCATCGTATCGGCCCCTAGAAACAGGGTTTCATGCAGCCCACGCGCATGCAGCAATCTATCGGTGAACACGTGCCCACGTTCGGGGTCGGCGCAAAGCTGGATTTCGTCGATGGCCAGAAAATCGGCACCCATGCCTTCCGGCATCGCCTCCACAGTACAAACCCAATAGGCAGCGCGCGGCGGAACGATTCGTTCTTCACCCGTAATCAGCGCGACAACACCGGGGCCGCGCGCAGCGACGATCCGGTCATAAACCTCGCGTGCAAGCAGACGCAGCGGCAAGCCAATAACGCCCGTGCGATGCGACAACATCCGTTGGATCGCATAATGGGTTTTGCCAGTGTTCGTTGGGCCTAAAACAGCCGTGATGCGCGCGCGTGTCATGAGAGGCCCTAAATCGTGCTAAGCGCTTTACAGCGCCTGACCTTCGAGTTGCAGTTGCAAACGCGCGACTGCGTCCTGGGTTGGAATCGACTGCGGGTTAATTTCGAGAATCATTTTGTATAGCTCTAACGCATCCTTGGGGCGCTGCAGATCTTCCATAATCACGGCCAATCCGTCGATTGCGCGGAACTGACGCGGGTCAATTTGCAAAACCCGCGCAATATCGTTCAACGCAGGCCCAGTAAGCCCCAACAGATAAAAGGCAGATGCGCGTCCAAAATAGCCGCCGGCAAAATGTGGCGCATGGTCGGTCACAGCGGTGTAGTGTTCTACAGCCGCCTGCGGATTGCCGTCCAAAAGCGCCTCTGCCCCGCGTTCTAACAATAAATCGATAGCGGGTGAGCGGCTTTTATCCCAGGTCGCGAAAATTTCATCTTCAATCGCTGCATATGCGCCTGCATCCGCGGCGAGCAGGTCTTGATATAATTCGTCCAACGTCGTTTCTTGGGCCAGCGCAGGTAAGGAAAACCCGACTGCCAAAGAAAGTGCCGTAACGATACGTTTGATGCGATGTGTCAGCGTAACCATAAAGACTAATGTAACGCAGAACGCGGCCAACACCAGAGGGAGGCCGCCACATCAACCAAGAAGGACGAAAAAAATGAGCGATGTTGTGACCGAGGCCGTAGCCGCCCTGAACGCAAAAATGGACGGCGCGGGCTTTGATGGCGCTGCAAAGTTTGTGATCGAAGGCGAAGGCGCGATTGTCATCGACGCTGATGGCGCACGTGCCAGCGACGACGATGCAGATGTGTCACTGACCGCAGACACCGAAACATTTAAAGCAATCCTTGATGGTGAACTGAACCCAACAACCGCCTTTATGACAGGTAAACTGGCGGTTGACGGCGACATGGGCCAAGCAATGAAGCTTGCAAGCGTATTAGGATAAACATGGAAACGGCACCGCTTTTTGACGACATTGCACATGGACCCGCAGGTGGTGCCGCCCATTGGTTAAAAACTGCTGATGGGCTGCGCATTCGCGTAGGCCATTGGAACAAATCACATGCGCAAGGAACGGTTCTTATCTTTCCCGGGCGCACAGAGTTTATCGAAAAATACGGCGCAACCGCCAAAGCGCTGCATGATCGTGGCTTTGCCTCTGTTGTTGTCGATTGGCGCGGGCAAGGCATTTCGGACCGGATGACTCCAAACCGCGCAATTGGCCATGTTGGCAGTTTTCGCGACTTTCAGTATGATGTCGCGGCGGTCGTTGCCTATGCAAAGGCGCAAAACCTGCCCAAACCCTATTTCTTGATCGGCCATTCGATGGGCGGCTGCATTGGATTGCGCGCCTTGAACGAAGGGCTCGATGTCAAAGCGGCGATGTTCTCTGCGCCAATGTGGGGCATTCAGATGTCTGTCGCGCTGCGGCCAATTGCTTGGGGGCTTTCCGCAGTGAGCCGTCAGCTTGGCTTTGATGAAACACTGGCGCCGGGCCAGTTTGAACAGCCTTACGTGCTGCGCGCCGCCTTTGAAGGCAACGCGTTGACCAATGATCGGGCAATGTTTGAAACATTGGGCGATCAATTACGCAGCTATCCTGACCTTGCCCTTGGCGGGCCATCGTTGCGATGGTTGAATACATCACTGCGCGAAATGCACCGATTGAACCAATTGCCGTCTCCGCAAAACATCCCCTGTCTGACATTTCTCGGCAGTAACGAGGCCATCGTTGACCCAACCCGTATTCGCGCACGCATGGCCCGCTGGCCAAAAGGCGAACTGCGACTGATCGCAGGCGGTCAACATGAGATGCTGATGGATCGTGCAGTGCAGACAGAAATGTTTGACGCAGCCGCAGCCCATTTCAAAGCTACCGCAAACGCTGAAGTGATCGCCTAGACAAGTCCTGCGCGGGGGGCTTTCAACTGCCCCTCGGCGCACTTATGTTATGCCCAAACAATGAGGTATAACATGAACACCCCCACCCCCGTATTTGATGCAAACGCCCATGGCGGCCAAGGTTTCGGCGATCTGCCCGAATGGGACCTGACCGACCTTTATGCCAGCCCCGATGCACCGGAATTGATCCGCGATTTGGCCTGGCTAGATACGGAATGCGCGGCATTTGCGGCGGATTACGCGGGCAAACTAGCGACGCTTGATGCGGCAGAGTTGCTAAAAGCCGTCCAACGCTATGAACAAATTGACGTGATCGCAGGGCGGATCATGTCCTTTGCAGGGCTGCGCTATTACCAAATCACCACTGATAGCGACCGCGCTAAATTCATGGCCGATTGCCAAGATAAGATCACCAATGCGACCACGCCTTTGGTGTTCTACGGGCTAGAATTCAATCGCCTTGATGATGAACATTTGGCAGGGCTCTTGGCCGGCAACGCTGATTTGGCGCGCTATAAACCGGTGTTTGACCGCATGCGTGCAATGAAACCGCATCAATTATCGGACGAGCTGGAACAGTTCTTGCATGACCAGTCCACCGTTGGGGCCGCCGCTTGGAACCGCCTGTTTGATGAAACCATGGCCGGGCTTGAATTTGACGTAGACGGCGAGACGCTCAACCTTGAGGCCACGCTGAACCTGTTGACCGAACAAGACCGCGCAAAACGCGAAGCCGCCACCCATGCGCTGGCCGCCGTGTTCCAAGACAACATCAAGACCTTTGCGCGCGTTCACAACACGCTTGCCAAAGAGAAAGAGATCGAAGACCGCTGGCGCAAAATGCCCAGCCCGCAAGCCGGGCGGCATCTGTCCAACCACGTAGAACCCGAGGTGGTCGAGGCCCTGCGCAACGCCGTCGTTGCCGCCTACCCGCGCCTGTCGCACCGCTATTATGCGCTTAAGGCCAAATGGCTTGGGCTTGACCGCATGCAAACATGGGACCGCAACGCGCCACTGCCAATGGAAACGACGCGCACCGTCGATTGGGACGAGGCCCGCGAAACCGTGATGACCGCCTATGCCGATTTTGATCCCAAAATGGCAGAAATCGCACAGCCGTTCTTTGACAAAGGCTGGATTGACGCGGCCGTGAAACCCGGCAAAGCCCCCGGCGCATTTGCCCACCCAACCGTGACACCCGTGCACCCTTATGTGATGCTCAACTATCTGGGCAAACCGCGCGACGTGATGACATTGGCGCATGAATTGGGCCACGGCGTGCATCAGGTTCTCGCCGCTGAGCAGGGTGAACTGCTGTCATCTACCCCGTTGACATTGGCCGAAACGGCCTCTGTCTTTGGCGAGATGCTGACATTCCAAAAACTACTGGACGGGGCCAAGACCAAAGAAGAACGCAAAGTCCTGCTGGCCGGTAAGGTCGAGGATATGATCAACACGGTCGTGCGCCAGATCGCGTTTTATGACTTCGAATATAAACTGCACGCGGCCCGCGCCGAGGGTGAACTCACACCCGACGACATCAACGCGCTGTGGATGTCGGTGCAGGCGGAATCGCTTGGCGAGGTATTCGATTTTGCACCCGGCTATGAAACCTTCTGGTCCTACATCCCGCATTTCGTGCATTCGCCCTTCTACGTCTACGCCTATGCGTTCGGCGACGGGCTGGTGAACGCGCTATATGCGGTCTACGCCGAAGGCGACCCGGACTTCCAAACCAAATATTTCGACATGCTGCGCGCAGGCGGCTCCAAACACCACAAAGACCTGTTGGCCCCCTTCGGCCTCGACGCATCGGACCCGAAATTCTGGGACAAAGGCCTGTCAATGATCGAAGGCTTCATTGATGAACTCGAAGCGATGGAAGAGTAAGCAAAAGGGCGGCGCATGAAACTGTGCCGCCCGCTGACCAAGAGCGGACACTCCTGTTAGAGAGATTCAATTTCAGCTTCGCGGACAAAGCGTGAATTCGCTGCAGATGTGCGAAGGTCAGCATAGCGTTCAGACATTTGATCAATAATTGATAGTTTGCTGGGGCTAGCTGGCCTGTAGTATGTCAGCATTCAGGGATCGGAACCCGCTTGTTCGTCATCAACTTCAGATGGACTCACAACCCCGACAATTTCAAATCGCGACAGCAGATTCACGGCAAGGTAGATAGCAGCGCATATCAAAAAAAAGCCCAAGAAATTAGGTTCATATGCTTCCTTAACTTCGTGGTATTCGTTCAAACCATCAATACTTCTAAGCAATAAAAATCCAACAATTCCAACTCCGAAAAACACTGGCAAAACTAGAAGGAAAATCCGCCGAAGACGCCGCGTGCCAGTCAGATAGAGAAATTTCCCACAACCGCCGCACATATGGAAATCAGTTCGATTGTGCCCCCGATGTGGGTTGGTTGAACCCATCTTTGTGGGGGATTGGGGACGACCACATTCGGGGCAACGAATGCCGATAATTTCGGACCACCAAGTTGGAAGCTCTCCGAGGGGCGGTTTGCTTACTTTGGGTGGGTTGCTAGTACTTCGTGCCAACTGTCTAAAACGTGCCTTTTCGCAAAAATCCGGTAGTTCAGTCTGTGCATCAGCGACCGATGTTTAAATATACATATTCCACAAAGGTGCCCTTCAAACAATGTGCAGCATCGGGCACTTCGGGCTCTTTGCAGACTTTCGCTGCGGTTTGCGCGAATGTCAGTTCTTCCATCTTTTTCGGATTTCGCGGCGGCGGCGAAGATGAAGGTCAAACCATCTGACCTTCATCCCCGTTTCCACTACCGTACTTTCAGCGTCGCCAGCCCGATCATCGCGAGGATCAGTGAGATGATCCAGAAACGGATCACGATTTGCGGCTCGGCCCAGCCTTTTTTCTCGTAGTGATGGTGGATCGGCGCCATCAGGAACACGCGTTTTCCGGTGCGCTTAAAATATAGCACTTGGATAATCACACTGAGCGCTTCAGCGACGAACAATCCGCCAACGATGGCAAGAACGATCTCGTGCTTTGTCGCGACCGCAATCGCACCCAACGCGCCGCCCAAGGCCAGTGACCCGGTGTCGCCCATAAACACGGCGGCTGGCGGGGCGTTATACCACAAGAACCCAAGCCCGCCCCCGATCAACCCCGCAGAAAACACGAGGATTTCGCCGGTTTGTGGCACGTAGTGTACATCCAGATATTCAGTGAAATCTGTCCGACCCACCGCATAGGCGATGATCCCAAATGTCGCGGCGGCGATCATCACTGGCATAATCGCAAGCCCATCTAGCCCGTCCGTTAGGTTCACTGCATTCGCGGCACCCACAATCACGACCACACAAAATGGCACAAATAGGATACCCAAATTGATCAAAGTGTCTTTGAACACAGGCAGCGCAAGTTGATTGGTCAAATCGTCAGGGTGATAGGCCGCTGCCCAGTAACCCGCGATGGCGGCAATCAAAACACCTAACAAAATCCGCACCTTGCCTGAAACACCAGCCGTATTTTGCTTGGACACTTTGGCATAGTCATCCGCGAACCCAATCGCCGCAAACGAAAGGGTTACAAAAAGCACCATCCAGACAAACGGGTTATCCAGCCGCGCCCATAGCAGCGTTGAAAAAGTCAATGCCCCCACAATAAGCAGCCCGCCCATGGTTGGCGTGCCCGCTTTGACAAAATGCCCTTCGGGGCCATCATCGCGAATAGGTTGGCCTTTGCCCTGCTTGCGTCGCAGCACATTGATCAATGGCGGCCCAAAGATGAACCCAAACAGCAAAGCCGTCATCAATGCACCGCCCGCGCGAAACGTGATATAGCGGAACAAGTTAAAAAAATCGCCGCCATCTGACAGTGACGTAAGCCAATAAAGCATGAAATATCCTATTCTTCTTGCGGGCGGCGATGCCCGAGTTTGCGGATGGCGTCAACGACTAGCGTCGTTTTACTACGCGCCGTGCCTTTCACCAAGACAACATCGCCTGCATCGACCAGCTTTGACACTTGCGGGGCAAGGTCTGACGCCGTTTGCGCCCATTGACCACGTTGATGCTGTGGCAATGCACGCCAAAGCGGGTAGACCTGCGGACCAATGCAGTGAATTTGGTCAAGTTTTTGTAAATGTTCATTGGCCGCTAAATCGCGCTGAACCACGACAGATTGCGTATTTACGCCGCCCATGTCACCTAAAATTGCGACCCGTCGCCCTTTGACAATGCGGCCGACGTTATCGCTGGGCACGCATGTCGCGATGACTTCGAGCGCTGTTTCCATTGAGGCCGGGCTTGCATTGGCCGCATCGTTGATCAGGCGGAGCGTTTCGCCGTCGCGGGCCGGGTCAAGCACGATATTTTCGATACTGCCGCGCCCCGCGGGTGGCACCCATCGCGCAAGGTCAAGCGTGGCAGTCACCGGATCGACCCCGATGGCCGTCACCGTAGCCAAAGCCCCAAGCGCATAGAGCGCAAATTGCCGCCCCGGCACACCAAGTTTGAATAGATAATCCTGCCCCATGCCACGGGCCAATACAACCGTGACATCCGCCCCGATCCTCACCTGCCCAAGCGCCCAATCATGCCCTGAAGACCCAAAGCTGATCACCTGCGCCAGTCCCATTTTGTTGGGCCGCTTTTCAAGGGATGCGTCACCTGCGTAACATATCGCAAAACCGCCTGCGCCGAGCCCGTCAGCCATCGCCTCAGTTTCAGCAAGAGACCTGTCTGCGCTTGTGAATAGCACGGCGTGCGGCTGTAGTAACCGTGCGCATTGTGCGACCATTTCTGGTTGATTATCCGCGATTTTGAATACTGCAAAATCCGCCTCTTGCGGCAATGTTGCAAGGGCAAGCGCGACGTTCGACCCAAGTGCAAACGACGTATGGCAATACCCCTGCCCCGCCAGCATCATGTCTAACATCCCAACCGTCGCCGTTTTTCCTGCAGATCCGGTCACAGCGACAATTTTTGCGCGGCTGCGAAACCGGGCCGCGCGCGCCAGATCGTTCAGCGCAGCGCGCGGATCAGCGACCTTTAGCTGCGGCTGGGGAATGTCATCATCAATTTCGTTGACAATTGCCGCAACTGCCCCGTTCGCAAAGGCCGTTTTGACCGCACCGCGCACCGCGACAAACAGATCACCCGGTTTGGTTGTATCAGCATCAATGCTGACGCCAAACGCATTCCAATCATCTGGCCCTTGGCTGCCAGTCGCCGCGACCACATCTTCGCCAGCCCAAAGCGCTGTCATATCCGGCCATCCAACACGGCAACTGCCATGCTGGCCTGTTCGACATCATCAAAGGGCAGCACCGTGTCAACGATTGTCTGGCCAGTTTCATGCCCCTTGCCCGCGATCAGCAGCGCATCGCCGGGACGCAACATATCAACTGCCCGCAAAATCGCTTCGGCGCGGTCACCAACCTCGATCACGTTGGCCGTGTTTTCGGCGACAGCGCCCGTCATCACAGCGGCACGAATGGTTGCGGGGTCTTCAGAACGCGGGTTATCATCTGAAACGATCACGATGTCTGCATTCTGTGCGGCAGCCGCGCCCATCAGCGGCCGCTTCCCCGTATCCCGGTCCCCGCCTGCGCCGACAATCGCGATAATCCGCCCCATCACATGTGGGCGCATCGCGGTCAGGGCCGTTTTCACTGCATCAGGCGTATGCGCGTAGTCAACAAAGACTGCAGCGCCATTTTCGCGGGTCGCGGCAAGCTCCATCCGGCCATGTACAGTGCCCAGATGCGGCAGCGCGTCAAAAACATCCTGAGGCTGCGCCCCCGTCGCGATAACCAGCCCAGCAGCCAGCAACACATTATCTGCCTGAAACCCGCCAATCAGCGCAAGCCGCAGATGATGCGGCTTGCCTTGCCATTCAAACAGCACGTCTTGCCCTGTCGCATCAAAACGCTGCCCCATCAGCCGCAAACGCGCGGCGTCATCACGGCCAACGCCAATGACTTCTTGGCCACGCTCCGCGCAAATCTGCGCAACCAGCGTGCCTTTTGGGTCATCAAGATTGACGACGGCCACACCGTCATCGGCCAAAACACGGGTAAACAGGCCCATCTTCGCGTCAAAATACGCATCAAAGGTTTCGTGATAATCTAGATGGTCTTGGGTGAAATTCGTGAACCCGGCAGCGGCCAAGACCACGCCATCAAGGCGGCGCTGATCCAGCCCGTGCGAAGATGCTTCCATCGCGACATGGGTCACCCCGTTTTGCGTGGCCTGCGCCATAACACGGTGCAAGGTGATCGGTTCAGGCGTGGTATGGCGCAGCGGATGGGTCCACGCCCCTTCGACGCCAGTGGTGCCGATATTTACGCCTGCGAGGTCCATTTCCTCCCAGATTTGGCGGCAAAATGTCGAAACGGACGTTTTGCCATTCGTCCCGGTCACCGCCACAACCGTTTGCGGATGCGGGCCAAACCAAAGTGACGCGGTTTGCGCCAGCGCTTGGCGCGGATCTTGTGCGACAATGACAGCAACGCCAGCATCCATCAGCACGTCAGCAGCAATCTGCGCGCCTTTGGCACCTGTCAAAACCGCGGCTGCGCCCATATCCAATGCTTTAGCGATGAAATTGCCACCATGCACAGTGGCGCCGGGCAAGGCCGCAAAAAGATCACCGGGGGATACGTTGCGGCTGTCCACGGTCAGCCCTTTGATCTGGGCCTCGCGACCGCCTTGCGCTGTCAGCCCCAGTTCCGCCAGTGTTTTCATTGTTTGCCTCGATTAATTTGAGGTGAGTGTTACACCGACAGGCTGTGCGCTGTCCACGTGTGGGCGCAGACCCAAAAGCGGTGCGACACGGCGGATCATTTCAGCAGCAACAGGCACAGCGGTCCACCCAGCAGTGCGGCGGTCTTCGCCCAGAGTGTAGATTGTCGGCTCGTCCAAGGTCACAATCAATACATATTGCGGATCACTTGCCGGGAACACGGATGCAAAGGTCGCGATAACCTTATCATCGTAATAGCCGCCGCCGTTTTCGCGCGCTTTATCAGCGGTTCCGGTTTTCCCGGCGACCTCATAGCCTGCGACCTCACCAAATGATGCGGTGCCGCGCACAACGACCTGACGCAGCATATGGACAGCCGATTGCGCGACGGCATCCGACATCACACGTGGGCCAGGTTCTGGGTTATCGACGCGTAGCAATGTCGGTTCGACCCGCAGCCCGCCGTTTGCGATTGACGCATAAGCCGTCGCCAAATGCAGCGGCGACGTTGACAACCCATGCCCATAAGAAATTGTCATCGCCGATAGCTCTGACCAATTGGCGGGCAGCAAAGGTTTGCCTGTCGGAGCTTCGACCATCTCAATCGGCGTAGGCTGCAAGAAACCCAAAGTATTTAAGAATGCGCGCTGACGATCTGCGCCGATTTGCATGGCAATCCGCGCCGTCCCCACATTCGAGGATTCGACGATCACATCCGTGGTCGACAGCTCTGGCCCGTAGTCGTGGAAATCACGGATTCGGAACCGCCCCCAAGTGAGCGGCCCTTGCGTGTCGATCATCGTGTTGGCGTTGACCAATCCCAGCTCCATCGCCTGTGCGACAGCAAAAATCTTAAACGTGGATCCCAGCTCGTAGACCCCCTGCACCGCGCGGTTAAACAACGGGCTGTCAGATTGGTCGCCCGTGGTCAGCACACGCGGACGGTTGTTGGGATCAAAATCAGGAAGCGAGACCATAGAAATGATTTCGCCGGTGTGCGCATCCATCAAGATAGAGGTCGCGCCCTTTGCGCTCATGATCGACATGCCGCCGGCAAGCACCTCTTCGGATGCAGCTTGCACCGTCAGATCAATCGACAATTCCAGTGGCGCGCCTTCGTTCGCGGGATCACGCAAGAACCCGTCGAACTGGCGTTCAACACCTGCAACACCGATAACCTCGGCGCTAGCCACACCTTCACGGCCGTAGCTGGCACCGCCAAGGATGTGCGCCGCAATCGGCCCGTTCGGGTAAAGCCGCATTTCACGCGGCCCAAACAACAGACCGGGGCTGCCGATGTCATGCACGGCTTGCATCTGTTCAGGGCTGATCTGGCGTCTGATCCACAAAAAACGGCGCTCGCCCGTGAAATCCTCAAGCAGTTCATCGGCGTCAAGTTCTGGAAAAATTGCGGCAAGCCCGGTTGCGGCATGTTCCGGATCAATCATATCGCGCGGATGTGCATAAAGCGAATGGGTCGCGAGGTTCGTCGCCAGCATCCGCCCATTGCGGTCCACAATATCAGAACGTTGGCCAATAATCGGATTGCCGACAGTGGCCGCTCGCGGCTCCATCGGGACAGAGGATGCAAGCGTTCCCATCCGCGCGCCGATGGTCACAAAGGCGCAAAAAAACGCAAGCCCTAACACCAGCAACCGCCCTTCAGCGCGTTGGCGGGCTTTGTCGTGCATTTCTGCGTGACGTTTTGCGCGAATTTCGGCCTCGATCGCGTCGGGGTTTTCACCAGAAGCACGGGCTTTGAGGATACGTGCAAGTGGACGCAGCGGTGTACGGGTCATAGCGCGCCATCCTCTGGCACAAAGACGCCACTTGAAAGCGTCACTGAATTCGTGATCGGCGCGATAGGCGGCAGCGGATAGATGATCTGATCCACGCGACCAAAGGCCTCTGGCATGATCGGCAAAAGGCCCAAGCGGTCAAAATTCAGCTCGGCCAAATCCGCGAGCCTGTCAGGACGGTTCAGATAAGCCCATTCCGCACGCAACATGCCCAAGCGTTCATGTGCTGCACCAATCTGTGCGTGCAGATCACGGGTTTCGCGCATGGTGGCCTGCGTTTTATAGTTTTCCTGATAAGCCCAAAACGCCAGCCCCATCACTGCGAAAGCTGCCATAATAAAAAGGAATCCGCGCATCTACCGCCCCCCTCTTTGTTTTTTCATCGGCATGCCCAAATCAGCCGGGTCAATATCTTGCGCGGGCGCATCCGTGCGGAATGCGACACGCAACTTGGCTGACCGCGACCGTGGATTTTCTTCTAGCTCTTGCACATCGGGGCCGATCGCCTTGCGCTTTTCAATCCGGAACGCTGGCGTGATTTGGGCCACTTCGGGCGCATAACGGTTTGCGTTGGCCGTATTGCCTGATCGGGCCTGCAAGAACCGTTTGACCATGCGGTCCTCGACAGAATGAAAGGTCACGACGGCCAGTTGACCACCGGGTTTCAGCGCACGTTCAGCGGCCATCAGCCCTTCGGCCAATTCGCCATATTCATTGTTCACGGCAATCCGCAGCGCTTGAAACGTGCGGGTGGCGGGATGGGATTGTTTCGGCTTTGCGCGCGGCAAACAGCTTTCAACAACCTTGGCTAGCTGCAAAGTCGACGTTAGCGGGCGCGCGGCAACAATCGCGCGCGCGATGCGACGCGACGCGCGTTCTTCACCATAAAGATAAATGATATCAGCAAGTTCAGATTCGTCCGCTGTGTTGCACAGATCCGCGGCTGACGGCCCATCTTGCGACATGCGCATATCAAGCGGCCCGTCGCGCATGAACGAAAACCCCCGCTCAGCCAAATCAAGCTGCATAGAGCTGACCCCAAGGTCCAGCACAACGCCGTCAAGATCAGATGCATAGTCATCAAGCTTAGAAAACGTGCCAAGCTGCATCTTGATCCGGTCGCCATAAGCCCCCGCCCAGTCAGCGGCCATCTCAAACGCAAGCGGATCGCGATCAACGCCAATCACTTGATCCGCACCAGCGGCCAACAGTTCACGGGTATACCCCCCCGCCCCAAATGTGCCGTCTAGCCAGACGCCAGAAACGGGCGAAACCGCTGCGATGAGCGGTCGGATAAGGACTGGAATGTGCGGCTTGCCGTTTGCGGGATCAGACATCATACATCCCTATTCATCCAGCAAGCTCAGCGGATCAAAATCGTCGCCCTGCGCGTCCAACCAATCGGTCATATCATCTGCAATCTCGGCCGCATATGTTTCGGCTTTCCAGATTTCAAAATGATCGCCAAGACCGCTGAACTTCAACTCGCCATCTGTCAGGCCCAGCTTTTGGCGCTGTTTGATCGGCATGACCGTGCGCCCGTCTTTATCAACGTCGAGCTTAATCGACTGACCGATGATCAAGCGGGACAGCTTTTTCTTATTCGCAGACCCGCGCGGCAACGCGTTGATTTGATCCACAAGCGCTGTGAATTCGGCAACGGTGTAGCCATGCAATTGATTCTTCAGGTGATCGCCATACAAAAGATACATGCGCGGACATAGGCCCGTGGTCCATTCAGGGTCGCCAGATTCAAGCACACGACGAAAATCAGCAGGGATCGACATGCGCCCCTTACTGTCCACCTTTTGGGTGTGTTCGCCTGTGAAACTTAGACCCACTGTCCCTTGGTCCCTTTAACCTGTTACGCGCGCCGCAATCTGCGGCCTTGGATGTAGAAACGGCGGATCGTGCAACTGCCACTGCGCGATCCGCCGTCCTCCCCTCGTTGGGGGAAAAGTCCGACTGCGCGTGCCACCTGGGGGATGTCTGCTCGCTCACGCGCCGGATCTGTTTTCGAAAAAGACGAAGCCTGTATGAAACCTGCTTGTGCCGGTTGGGGTTCTTTTGCCCCGATTAATTATGTGTCCGTCGTTTCCGTACATCTGTTTTGACAGGTCATTGCAGTCCGATCAATAGTTTTCTGGGAATTCATGGAACTAGATGGGGAAATCCGCCTATTGCAAATTTTGGCACACACAAAGAATCCTCAATAATCTTGGAAATTGTAGCGGAATACGCAACAACGGGCACCAGATATGGTAGACGATTACAAGGTAATGCCCGCCACTAAATTCCGAAATTTTTTTTGATTTTTCTTCGCGAACAACCCAATTCGGGATAAATTCGGCCGAACACCGCTATATCCGAACCGAATCTTAGTTAGATTCCAGATAATCCCAGAGATCCCACATAAAGGCCATTTACCTGTGACACCCCCGCCACAGCGCCGATGGCTAGATCAGCGACTTATACATGATGTGGGCTGAAACCATACCGCTGTCGGGGTGCGCAAACGCATCTGGAATAGTCCCAAGGGTGGCAAACCCCATATCGCGCCAAAGCTTGAGCGCGTAAGTATTACTGTCGAGCACAAAGTTAAATTGCATCGCCGTGTAGCCCATTTCGCGGGCAGCATCTTGACTATGCGCACACATCTTTCGGGCAAGCCCCTGCCCGCGCGCAGCTTCGCCGACAATGTAACCGCAATTACAGATATGCGCGCCACCACCTTGGTGGTTGGTTTTTATATAGTAGGTACCAACGATACCTTCGGAGGTTTCCGCGACATAGGTTGCCGCCGCCCCCATCCAATAGCTGCGCGCCGCCTCTTGGGAAATCTCGGGATCAACCGCGTAGGTCGTGCCCGCGCGAAACACATCGCGTAGCAATGGCCAGATCGCCCCCCAATCATCACACGTTGCAAGACGCAGTTTGATCATGCCATACCGCCATCGATAAAACGGCGTGCCAATGTCCGGTAAGCCTCCGCCATAGGCGTATCTCCCGCAGCAATTGGGATCCCTGCGTCACCCGCGAGACGCGTATCAAGATCAATCGGCAGCGCACCTAGCAATGGCACGCCCATCTTATCCGCCTCAGCAGCCACACCACCATGCCCAAAAATATGGGATTCATGGCCGCAACTCGGGCAATGGAAGGTCGACATGTTTTCGATCAAGCCCAGAACAGGTGTCTTTAACGTGTTAAACATGTCGATCGCCTTGCGCGCATCGATCAAAGCCACATCCTGGGGCGTCGAAACAACAACAGCCCCCGTCAGGTTGGTTTTCTGGCATAGCGTGAGCTGCACATCACCCGTGCCCGGCGGAAGATCGACAAGAAGCACATCCAATTCCCCCCATTCAACCTGCCCCAGCATCTGCTGGAGCGCGCCCATCAACATCGACCCACGCCAGACGACCGCCTTATCAGGATCAACCATCAAGCCAATCGACATCACGGTGACGCCATGCGCCTGCAAAGGAATGATGGTTTTACCATCGGGACTGGCAGGGCGCTTGGTCACACCCATCATGCGCGGCTGGCTGGGGCCATAGATATCAGCATCCAATAGGCCGACACGGCGCCCCTCACGAGCCAAGGCGACAGCAAGGTTCGATGACACGGTTGATTTGCCAACGCCCCCCTTCCCTGACCCAATCGCAAGAATGCGGCTCACACCCGGCACGGACGCAGGGCCCGCCTGCGGGGTCGGGTGGCGACCGACCTTTAGCGTTGGGGCCTCTGGTGCTTTGGGGGCCGGACCATGCGCCGTTAAGATAACAGAGACAGACTGCACCCCATCCAACGCACCCACCAGTTCCTCTGCTGCCTTGCGGATTGGCTCCATCTTGGCCGCATCTTCCGGCGTCGGTGCTTCGATCACAAAACGCACAGCGCCCGATTCGACGTTTAATGCGCGGACCATGTCACGCGACACAAGATTCTTACCATCAGGTAAAACCAGTCGCGTCAATTCGCCCAAAATTTCATCACGCGTAATCGCCATGTCTGACCCCACCTTTTCAAACCGTCCACTTTATAGACAACTTCTGGCACGTTTTAAGCAAACCACAAGCCCAAGTGGGCAGCGCCTTGAATATGTGACAGAAAAATGACGCTAGGTCAGCAATGCTTATGCATTTTCTGCATAGCGGCATTGCTCATTCGTCCATTGTGCAACCGCAGCATATTCCTCCATAAAGGGGTCAACAAAGCGACACGGGTCGCAACGACGCAAACAAGATAGACGAGACGAAGTAATGGCTTATCAAGTACAAACACAGTTCGCAGGCGCCTCATTTGGTGCGCGCTTCAACGCATTCCGCAACGACATCGCGCAGAAATTCGCAGCTCACAAAGTATACACATCCACAGTGAACGAACTGCAAGCGCTTTCAAATCGCGAACTGGCAGACTTGGCCATCAACCGCTCTGAAATCAAACGTATCGCCCTCGAGGCCGCATACGGCAATCAATAAGGATCGGAGCTACCGCTTCCTCCCTGAAAAGGTAGCTCTGTAAGACCCACGCTCTCTCCTCCTCCCTGAGTTTGGGTCACATTTAAGGTGGCGACATTCACCTCCTCCCGGATGTCGCCACTTTACACCAGTTTCGGAACCGCCACCTCCTCCCGGCGGAACCGATCATACCGCAGGTCGCGCTCACCTCCTCCCGAGCAACCCCTGCGAGGAAGCGCCTCGCTCTTCTCCTCCCAGAGTAAGCAGGCGCTGATCATAGAGACGGTCATGCCCACCTCCTCCCGGGCATGACCGTTTTTTTATGGGCCGACTTTTTTATGGGCACGACAAATTTCACAATTGCGGGACCGTTCAATTGGCCGCTAGATATGCGCCATGAGCATGCCACCCCGGTTTCCCATTTCTGTAGAACAAATCGCACAGGTTGTTGCCGCGTTTTATGCGGCCGTGCGCGCCGACCCCGAACTTGGGCCGATCTTTGCGAAACATGTGACCGACTGGCCAAGCCACGAAGAAAAGATTGTCCGTTTTTGGCGCAACGCGATTCTGTTTGAACGCAGCTATGAAGGCAATCCAATGGCCGCGCATAGCAACGCTGGCAACGTCATGCCTGTTCACTTTGACATATGGCTTGGGCATTTCGACGCGACCTTGGCCCAATTGCTCCCGGCCGAGACCGCTTCCGCATGGTCGGCATTGGCCCACAGAATTGGACGCGGGTTGCGCTACGGAGTTATGCCAACGAATGGGCCGCCGAACCTGACTTAAGCGCGCAAATCTTTTGGCGACCCCATGACCATATAACTCGTGATCGCGCGAACATGCGGAACAGTGCCCAAAATATCGGTATGAAACGCCTTGTAGGCGGGCAAATCAGCAACCTCGACGCGCAGCATATATTCAAACACCCCAGCTATATTGTGACATTCGACCACTTGATCAGCCAGCGCCATCGCCCGTTCAAACCCGACTTGCGCGGCTTTCGTATGCTCGGCCAATCCGACAGCGACATATACGACATAGGCGCGCCCGGTTTGTGCCGGATCTAGCCGCGCGCGGTAGCCCTGAATGACCCCGCGACGCTCCATATCCTGCACGCGACGCAAACAAGCAGACGGCGATAGCCCCACCTGATCAGCAAGCTGTAAATTACTGATCCGGCCATCGTCAGATAAGACACGCAATATCTTACGGCTAATTTCATCTAAATCCATAAATTGTTGTCCATAAGTACGTTCATTTGCACAATAAGAAATTTCATTGCTCAAGTCGCACTATATCATTGCGCTATGGAAATGGACATACTGACAGCGCTGATCGGCTTTGCTTTCGTGACTTCTGTCACCCCCGGCCCCAATAATCTGATGCTGATGGCATCGGGCGCAAACTATGGGCTGCGCCGGACATTGCCGCATATGTTTGGGATATCACTAGGCCACGCTTTTATGGTTTTGATCGTTGGTTTGGTTCTTTTGCAGCTTTTCGACCGTTTCCCGGCACTCAACATCGTGCTTAAGGTGCTGAGCGTCGGCTATATGCTATGGTTGGCATGGAAAATCGCAAATGCGGCCCCGCCAAATGAAACGGCCGCCGGTGGCAAACCCTTTACGTTTCTACAGGCCGCGGCGTTCCAATGGGTGAACCCCAAAGCATGGTCGATGGCGATCACCGCGATCAGCGGATACGCACCGCAAGATAGTGGCGTACTTTACGGAACAGCAATCGTTGCTTGTGTTTTTGCTGCGGTAAACCTGCCGTCCGTGTCAATTTGGGCTTGGACCGGCGTACAGGTCCGGCGCTGGTTGGGAACTGCGCGACGGTTGCGAGTTTTCAACGTGACCATGGCGCTGTTACTCGTCGCGTCGCTTTATCCGATTCTTTTGCACTAAAACGGCACATCATCCGCCGCATCAGCGCTGACGATAAACCGCGCCACGACATGTTTTGTGCCCGCTTTATCAAAGGCGATCACCAGTTTATCACCCTCGATTCCGTCCACATGGCCATAGCCAAACTTTTGATGAAACACCCGATCCCCTTGGGTAAAGGCGCTTTCGGCAGTTGCATCAATCGTGACGTTCTGTGCGCGTGGCGTGTTCGGCTTTTGCCCGCGCGCCTGCAATCGTTTCCAGCCCGGTGAATTATAGACATCCGCGGAATGGGCTTTTTCATGCAGGTCAGAAGCAACCATACCCGCCCCGCTGCTCAGTCCCGATGGCGTCAGTACATCCACGTGCTTGGGCGGCAATTCATCGACAAAACGCGACGGCAATTGCGACTGCCATTGGCCGTAAACCCGCCGGTTCGACGCAAATGAAATTGCGCAAATCTCCTCGGCCCGTGTGATGCCCACATAGGCAAGCCGGCGCTCCTCCTCGAGCCCCTTGAGCCCGCTTTCATCCATTGAACGCTGCGAAGGGAACAACCCCTCCTCCCAGCCGGGCAAGAAAACGACCGGAAACTCAAGACCCTTAGCCGCGTGCAGCGTCATGATGCTGACTTTCTCGCCCTGCTCTTCGGTCTCATTTTCCATGATCAAGCTGACGTGTTCCAAGAACCCTTGCAGGTTATCAAAATTCTCAAGCGCTTTGACCAATTCTTTCAGGTTTTCAAGCCGACCGGGCGCTTCGGGCGTTTTGTCGTTTTGCCAATAGCCCGTGTATCCGCTTTCGTCCAAAATCATCTCGGCCAATGCGATGTGATCATATTCATAATCACCATCATCGACAGATCTCTGAAAGCTTGGGTCATCCTGTTCATCAATAACGTCTTCGACGCCTTCATCCTGACGGTACGACGCATCGTATTCTTCTCCAAGAAGAGCCCGCGGCGAAGCTTTTGTGGCCCGAATAACTCGATTACCTGCAACGATGTCTCGCCAGCGATCTAAGTCAGCGACAAATTTCGATAGCTCTTTCAGCCCCTTACCGCCCAGCAGCCGATTTTGACAGACAATGCGCGCGCCTTCGACAAGCGACACGTTATTTTCGCGCGCGGTGCGTTGGATCGTCTGCACGGCCTTTTCGCCAAGCCCGCGTTTAGGCGTATTCACAACCCGTTCAAACGCCAGATCATCATCGTGGCTCACGGCAAGGCGGAAATAGGCCATCGCATCCCTGATCTCCATCCGCTCGTAAAAACGCAGGCCACCAATCACGCGGTAAGGCAATCCAATCGATAAAAACCGATCCTCGAACGCGCGCATCTGGTGCGAAGCACGGACAAGAATCGCCATACCATCAAGCCCAACCGGCGCATTCCCACGCGTGCCACGCTGCATCGCTTCGATCTCTTCACCGACACAGCGCGCCTCTTCGTCGCCGTCCCAATATCCGGTCAGGCGGACCTTTTCGCCATCCTCGCGCGACGTGAACAACGTCTTACCAAGCCGGTCCCTATTGCCCGCAATCACGCCAGAGGCAGCCGCCAGAATATGCGGGGTAGAGCGGTAATTCTCCTCAAGCCGCACAACATGAGCCCCAGGGAAATCAGTTTCAAACCGCAGGATATTGCCCACTTCGGCGCCGCGCCAGCCATAGATTGACTGGTCATCATCGCCCACGCAGCAAATATTCTTATGCCCCTGCGCGAGCAAGCGCAGCCACAGATATTGGGCCACATTGGTATCTTGGTATTCGTCCACCAAGATATAGCGGAACCAGCGTTGATATTGCTGCAAAATGTCTGGGTGGGTCTGAAAGATCGTGACCATATGCAACAGGATGTCGCCAAAATCGACGGCGTTTAGGTCCGCTAGTCGCGACTGATACAACCTATAGAAGTCAATGCTGGAGAACACACTCTTTGTTCGAGGTGCGTCCTTTCTTGAAGAATAGTCCAATCCTGTTTCCATATCGATCCAGCGTTCTTCGCTTGCTGGAACCTTGTCAGGTGCCCACGCCCTATTCTTATAACTGTCTATAATGCCAGCGAGCCAGCGATCTGTAGAAGACTTCACCTTAACGCCCGTCACTACTGCAAGCTTTCTGATCAGTCTTTTTTGGTCATCAGTGTCTAGGATCGTGAAATTGGATTTCAACCCAACCAATTCCGCATGCCGCCGCAGCAATTTTACACAGACAGAATGGAAGGTACCCATCCAACGCAGCGGCGCTTGAATCCCAAATGGCTCAATCGTTAGCCGGTGTTTCATTTCCAGCGCGGCCTTGTTCGTGAAGGTTACCGCCAATATCTCGTTAGGTTGGGCATGACCGGACAATACCAGATTCCCCAATCGGGACATCAGCGTCTTGGTCTTGCCTGTCCCCGCCCCGGCCAGAATCAGGACAGGTCCTTGGATCTTTTCTGCGGCCTCACGTTGGGCTGGGTTCAACCCCTCAAGATGCATATCGCCTTCTTCGGTGCGCCGCCGCGCCATCGCCTGTTGGCTTAACGGGACCGCGGCCTCAAAGGCGTCTTCTTCGGAAAAATCATTCATTGTTTTTTCATATCGGGAAATAGCGCGCAGGAAAAGCCTTGTTCTTATAATGTTCCCATCAATTCGTATAACCCGTTACATTTGAATCTTGGCGCCGAAAGACAAAGCTGTGGTGACAGCCCAACGTGCGAAACCATCTTTCAAGTTGTCGAAAGCTACGATAGCCTATTCGCATGAGCTTACACACAAAATACCCCGCGATTTCAGACCTCAAGACACGCGCGCGTAAACGTATCCCGCATTTTGTATGGGAGTATTTAGACAGCGCCACCGGGGTTGAGGCGACAAAACTACGCAACCGCACGGCACTTGATCAGGTTTTGTTAAAGCCGTCGATTTTGCACGGCGAATTTGATCCGGACCTCAGCACAACGTTCTTGGGAAAATCCTATCCGCTGCCGATTGGCATTGCCCCTGTGGGTATGTCGGGGCTGGTTTGGCCGGGGGCGGAACAGATGCTTGCCCGCACGGCGGCCAAGGAAAACATCCCCTACACGCTGTCGACCGTCGCCAGCCAATTGCCCGAGGACGTCGGCCCCCAAGCTGGTGATCAAGGCTGGTTTCAGCTTTATCCCCCGCGCGATCCTGAAATTCGCAAAGACATCCTGAACCGCGCAAAAGCATCGGGTTTTCATACGCTTGTGCTGACCGTTGACGTGCCTGTTGCGTCGCGGCGCGAACGGCAAACCCGTGGCGGCATGACCAATCCGCCCAAGCTTACACCGCGGCTTGCGTGGCAGGCGGCGCAATGCCCGGTTTGGCTCAATGGTATCCGTAAAACCGGCATGCCCCGGCTGCGGTTGATGGAAAGCTATTCGAACATTAAAACCGCCCTGCCCTCGACCCAGCATATTGGCTATCTACTGCGGACCTCGCCCGATTGGGACTATCTGACCTGGCTGCGCGATCATTGGGATGGGGATTTGATCGTCAAAGGGGTTACAAACCCTGATGACGCAGCACGCCTGTCGGACGAAGGTGTTGATGCACTTTGGGTTAGCAATCATGCTGGACGCCAGTTTGACGGCTGTGCAGCTACCATTGACGTCCTGCCCGGCATTCGCTCGGCGACCACCCTGCCCTTGATCTTTGATAGTGGCATCGAAGGTGGGCTGGATGTGTTGCGCGCCATCGCTTTGGGGGCCGATTTTGTCATGCTCGGACGGGCCTTTCACTATGGCTTGGCGGCGCTTGGTGAAGCCGGTGCTGCGCATGTATTGGACATTTTGCGCCAAGACATGATCAGCAACATGGGCCAAATTGGTGCCCGCAGCCTTGCCGAAGTACGCCAGACCGCGCTATAGGCTGCGGCGATTGCGCACATGCGGGCTGGACAATTCTGCACCAGCACCCGACAATGCTGCAACTGCGAAGGGAAGAGAAATGGCCGAGTTTAACAAGATTTTAATCGCAAACCGCGGTGAAATCGCGATCCGTATCATGCGGGCTGCAAATGAAATGGGCAAAAAGACCGTCGCGGTCTATGCCGAAGAAGACAAACTTGGCCTGCACCGTTTTAAAGCCGACGAGGCCTACCGGATCGGTGAGGGCATGGGCCCGGTCGCCGCCTATCTTTCCATCGAAGAGATCATTCGCGTTGCCAAAATGTCAGGCGCTGACGCGATCCACCCAGGTTACGGGCTTTTGTCGGAAAACCCCGACTTTGTAGATGCCTGTACCGAAAACGGTATCACATTCATCGGCCCCAAAGCCGCCACCATGCGTCAGCTTGGCGATAAAGCCAGCGCGCGTGACGTCGCAATTGAGGCGGGCGTACCCGTCATCCCAGCGACTGACGTTCTTGGCGATGATATGGACAAAATCAAAAAACAAGCCGCCGAAGTCGGTTATCCGTTGATGCTCAAGGCATCTTGGGGTGGCGGTGGTCGCGGCATGCGGCCGATCATGAACGAAGGCGAGCTGGAGGAGAAGGTCCTCGAAGGGCGTCGCGAAGCCGAAGCCGCCTTTGGCAACGGCGAAGGTTATCTTGAAAAGATGATCATCAAGGCCCGCCACGTCGAAGTCCAAATTTTGGGCGACAGCCACGGTCAAATTTATCACCTTTGGGAGCGCGACTGTTCGGTGCAGCGCCGCAACCAAAAAGTGGTTGAACGTGCCCCCGCCCCATATCTATCAGGCGCACAACGCGAATTACTTTGTAATTTGGGCAAGAAAATCTGCCAACACGTGAATTACGAATGCGCCGGCACCGTTGAATTTTTGATGGATATGGACAATGGCGAATTCTACTTTATCGAAGTGAACCCACGTGTTCAGGTCGAACATACTGTGACTGAAGAGGTCACAGGAATCGACATCGTGCGCGCGCAAGTCCTGATTGCCGAAGGCAAATCACTGGTTGAGGCCACAGGCTGCGCGTCGCAATACGACGTCAAACTAGATGGCCACGCTTTGCAGTGCCGTGTCACCACCGAAGACCCGCAAAACAACTTTATCCCCGATTATGGCCGCATTCAGATGTACCGTTCGGCGACAGGCCCGGGTATCCGGCTTGACGGTGGAACCGCCTATTCTGGCGCCGTGATCACCCGCTATTATGACAGCCTACTGACGAAAGTAACTGCACGCGCGCCCACCCCTGAAATGGCAATTGCCCGCATGGACCGCGCACTGCGTGAATTCCGTATTCGCGGCGTATCGACCAATATCGCCTTTGTTGAAAACCTGCTGAAGCACCCGACGTTCCTTAGCAATGAATACCACACGAAGTTCATTGATGAGACGCCGGACCTGTTCAACTTCACCAAACGCCGCGACCGGGCCACAAAAATTCTGACCTATATCGCGGACATTACCGTGAACGGGCATCCTGAAACGGCCGGACGCCCGCGCCCTGCTGCTGACGTCAAACCACCAAAGCCTCCAGTAAAACCAACAACAGATGTTACTCCGGGGACACGCAATATCCTTGACGATTTCGGCCCCGAGGCGGTCGCCGATTGGATGCGTGACCAAAAGCAATTGCTGATCACTGACACGACAATGCGTGACGGGCACCAGTCATTGCTGGCGACGCGGATGCGCTCAATCGATATGATCAATGCAGCCCCCGCCTATGCGGCCAACATGAACCAACTGTTCAGCGTTGAATGCTGGGGGGGCGCGACATTTGATGTGGCCTACCGGTTCTTGCAGGAATGCCCATGGCAGCGTCTGCGCGACATCCGCGCGGTCATGCCAAACATCATGACGCAGATGCTTTTGCGTGCCTCCAACGGTGTTGGGTACACCAATTATCCCGACAACGTGGTGCAATCTTTTGTCAGCCAAGCCGCCGCATCTGGCGTCGACGTCTTCCGCGTCTTTGACAGCCTGAACTGGGTTGAAAACATGCGCGTCGCGATGGACGCCGTGGGAAAATCCGGCAAGGTCATCGAAGGTACAATTTGCTATACAGGCGATGTTCGCGACCCAGACCGCGCCAAATATGACCTGAAATACTATGTTGGCATGGCCCGTGAATTGGAGGCCGCAGGCGCACATGTGCTTGGCCTGAAAGACATGGCCGGGTTGATGAAGCCTGCCGCAGCAAAAACCCTGATTACGGCGTTGAAAGAAGAGGTCGGCCTGCCGATCCACTTCCACACGCATGACACTTCTGGCGCGTCAATCGCGACAGTGCTTGCAGCCACCGCCGCCGGTGTGGACTGCGTTGATGCGGCGATGGATTCATTCTCGGGCAACACATCACAGCCAACACTGGGCTCAATCGTCGAAGCCCTGCGCGGCGACGCGCGTGACACCGGTCTTGATATCAAAGCGATCCGTGAGATCAGCAACTACTTTGAGCAGGTCCGCGAGCATTACACCGCGTTTGAATCTGGGCTTCAGGCCCCAGCCTCCGAAGTATACCTGCACGAAATGCCCGGCGGTCAGTTCACGAACCTTAAGGCTCAGGCCCGCAGCCTAGGTCTAGAGGAACGCTGGCACGAGGTCGCGCAGACATATGCGGATGTGAACCAAATGTTCGGCGATATCGTCAAGGTGACACCGTCGTCCAAAGTTGTGGGCGATATGGCCCTGATGATGGTTTCCCAAAACCTGACGCGCGCCCAAGTCGAAGACCCCAAAACCGATGTGGTCTTCCCCGACAGCGTCGTTGACATGATGCGCGGCAGTCTTGGGCAACCGCCTGGTGGCTGGCCCAAAGCGATCCAAGAAAAGGTGCTTAAGGGGGAAACACCCATCACCGATCGTCCGGGCAAATCGCTGCCACCTGTTGATCTTGCCGCAACAAAAGCCGAATTACAGGCCACATTTGAGGATGTGATCATCGACGACGAAGACTTGAACGGTTACCTGATGTATCCAAAGGTCTTTACCGATTACACGACGCGCCATGAAATTTATGGCCCTGTGCGCACCCTACCGACGCGCACATTCTTCTATGGCATGGAACCCGGCGAAGAAATCGCGGCGGAAATCGACCCTGGCAAAACGCTTGAAATTCGTATGCAGGCCGTATCCGAGATGAACGAAGACGGCGAGGTCAAAGTGTTCTTTGAACTCAACGGTCAGCCCCGTGCGATCCGTGTGATGAACCGCCTTGCTGCGGCTGATAAGGTCACCCGGCCCAAAGCCGAAGCAGGCAACGCGAACCACATCGGCGCACCGATGCCCGGTGTCATTGCAAGCGTGGCCGCTGTCGCGGGCAATGCAGTGAAAGAAGGCGATCTATTGCTCACCATCGAAGCGATGAAAATGGAAACAGGCATCCATGCCGAACGCGACGCAGTGATCAAAGCGGTCAACGTGCAGCCCGGCAGTCAGATTGATGCGAAAGACCTGCTTGTTGAACTTGAGTAACCTTGCGCTTGGATTATCGGTCGGGGCGGCCATTTTGGCGGCCCCAGCGGCACATGCAGCGACTGATATCTGTTCTGGGACAGTTCATAGGATCGTAAGCCCCGATGCCGTCCGCGATAGTTGGCAAGTTGTTATGCGCAACGCGTTTTCTGGCGATGGCGAAGGCTATCCCGGATTGGAGGCTTCGGTTCTTATTTCGGTTGAACGCGACGGGGCGGCGCCTTGCCTTGCCGACTACTTAGTAAAGAAATTTCAACTTTCAGCCGCCGGCGAACTCACTGCCGAAATTCAACCAACGAACCGCGATTATCCCGCGTTTTTCTTTGACCGGATCACCATTGATCCTGCGATGATAATCGACTGGAGCTATGCCACATCGCAAACCGCACCACGCTATGGGAATTTTGCGATGAGGAAGGACGGCAATTCAGCGGCCGCTTTGGGGTATGATCTTAGCCAAACGCCCCTTCCTTCCAATTGGCAATAAGGGGCTCTTAATTTGGTCCAAAAGCTTGCGCTAATTTCATTGCTAGTGCCCGACTATGATGCGGGTATCGCTTTCTATGTCGGAAAAATGGAGTTTGACCTATTAGAAGACACCGACCTAGGCAGTGATAAACGCTGGGTACGGGTTGCGCCGGAAGGTGCCGAAACTGCGTTTTTGCTGGCGCGTGCGGTTGGGGAAAAACAAGTTGCGGCCATTGGAAACCAAGGCGGCGGGCGCGTTTGGCTGTTCTTGCAAACCGATGATTTTGACCGTGACCGCGCTGCAATGCTGGCCAATGGTGTGCAGTTCGAAGAGCAACCACGCGACGAACCCTATGGCCGCGTGGCTGTGTTTTGTGATCCCTTCGGAAACCGATGGGATTTGATCCAGTTTAGCCCAAAACCTGCGTGACCGCTTTTTTCGTGGCATCAACAACCTTGTCGACCTCTGCTTGTGTGATGCAAAACGGCGGTGCAAACCCGATGATGTCACCTTGGGGCATCGCGCGTGCAATCACGCCTTGATCTAACATAGCAGCCGCAATCTGCGGGCAAATTTTATCATCCGTATCAAAGCCTTGTTTGGTGTCTTGGTCTTTGACCAGCTCGACCGCGCAAAGCAGACCTTCGCCGCGCACCTCGCCCAGACTAGCATGGCCTGACAACGCGTCTTTCATGGCGTCGTTCAAATAGGCGCCCATGCGGCCCGCATTTGCCACCAAATCCAAATCATCAAGCAGTTTAAGATTGGCAACACCTGCAGCCGCGCAGATTGGATGTGCTGAATAGGTCCAGCCATGACCGATCGGACCGTTTTCATCGGTGCCTTGTTCCAGCACTTTCCACATTTTGTCAGACACGATCGATCCCGACAGCGGCGCATAGGCTGATGTCAGCCCTTTGGCGATGGTAATCAAATCAGGTTTCAAACCATAGTGATCTGATCCGAACATCGTGCCTAAGCGGCCAAAGCCAGTGACAACTTCATCCGCCACCAACAAGATATCGTATTTGTCCAACACGGCCTGAATAGCTGCCCAATAACCAGCGGGCGGCGGTACGATTCCACCAGTGCCCAAAACGGGCTCTCCGATAAAGGCCGCAATTGTATCTGCGCCCTCACGCAAAATCTGCGCCTCGAGCTGCGCTGCGCAATGGGCCGAAAACTGTTCTTCGGACATGGATTGATCTGCCCGACGAAAGTAATAAGGCGCATCCGTGTGGATCACCTGCGCGAGCGGCAAATCGAATTTCTTGTGAAACAGCTCTAACCCAGTCAACGACCCAGTCATCAGGCCAGACCCATGATAGCCGCGCCAACGCGAAATGATCTTTTTCTTCTCGGGGCGCCCAAGGATGTTGTTGTAATACCAGATTAACTTGATGTTGGTTTCATTCGCATCAGACCCGGATTGGCCAAAGTAGACTTTCGACATATGATCCGGCGCGCGGTCCATGATCATTTTCGACAATGTGATCGACGCCTCAGTCCCATGTCCTACATAGGAATGATAATAAGCCAATTCTTGTGCTTGTTTGGCGATCGCGTCAGCGATTTCGGTATGCCCGTAGCCCACATTCACACAGTAAAGCCCGGCAAACGCATCCAACAACTTGTTGCCGTCGCGGTCTTGAATATGCACACCCTTGGCGCCTGTGATCACCCGCGTTGGCGTCTCACCGCGCGCATGCATGGCCAAATGGGTCGAAGGATGAAAAAAATTCTCGCGGTCCCATTGATCGAGCGGGTCGTTCTTTAACATTGGATTTCCTTTGTGGGGGCTGTCGTTTCAATGGCAAGCACAGCGATGCAATCGCCGGGCAAGACCAATCCGGGGTGGTGGCGCGCGGTCAGGATGCCATCCATCTGCGCCTTGATTGTACGTGGGGGATGCCCGGTATAATGCGCGGGCCAAATATTAGCGATGTCATCGTGCTTGGACACTGTTTCGCCAAGCGTCGCGTTAAATTCGATCAACCCGCCCGTATCCGCAAAATGAAAGCAATCATCGCTCGGCTGCGTAAGAATACGCGACGGCGAAAGATCCATGTCGCCTTGCAAAATACCTGCGTGGATCAGCAAATTACGGATTCCTTTGCGCGCGATACCAACCGTTTCAGGGGTCGCAGTCCCGCCGCCACCCAATTCTGTGGTCACAAATGTTTTGCCCAGTGTTTCAGCCGCGTCATCATACATGCCCAGCCCATCAATCTCGCGCATTTCAACGCTAAACGGCGCATTAAACGCGTCTCGCGCAGCGCGGCAGCGGGCCATTTGTGCGGCATCGTCCAAGATATGTGAGGCCGCAAATGGCAAGAAATCCAACGTCTTACCGCCAGAATGAAAATCCAACACAATGTCGGCCATTGGCAACAGCGTGCGTTGAAAATAATCCGCGATCTTGGCCGTGGGCGTGCCGTCGGGGGCTCCGGGGAAGGCCCGGTTGAGATTGACATCGTCAATGGGTGACACCCGTGTACCCGCCAAAAATGCGGGGTGATTCATGAAGGGGATGATGATCACAGTGCCTGTCACATCTTCGGCACGCAGGGTTTGCGCCAAGCCCAACAGGGCAATTGGTCCCTCGTATTCATCGCCGTGATTGCCGCCCGTCAAAAGCGCGCAAGGCCCGTCACCGTTTTTGATCACGCTTATGGGGATTTGAATAGATCCCCACGCGCTTTCATTGCGGCTATAGGGGAGGCGTAGAAATCCGTGTTGAACACCATCGGCTGCAAAATCGACGGTCGGGGTGATTGGATTATTGCGCATAGGCTACCCTTTGACCACAAGTTCGCTTGGCGTTGTACAAAGACATTCCGCGCCACCGGGCGTGATTAAAATCGATTCCGTGGTTTCTAGCCCGCCATCATCAAGCCAAAGCGCAGGCATAAAGTGGAACGTCATCCCCGGTTCGAGCAGGGTTTTGTCACCAGCTCGGAATGACATTGTGCGCTCTCCCCAATCGGGGGGATATGACAGGCCAATCGGATATCCACAGCGGCTGTCTTTTTCATAGCCAAGCTTTTGAAGGCGGCTGTTAAACGCATTTGCTACATCCTCGCATAATGCGCCGGGGTGCGCGGCCTCAAGCCCGACAGCGGTGGCTTCTTGCACGGCGGCTTGGGCATCTAGGTATTTTTGCGGCACTTTGCCCAAAAATAATGTCCGCGACTGCGGGCAGTGGTAGCGCCGGTAGGTGCCAGAAATTTCGAAAAACGTGCTTTCGCCTGATTTTAACGGGCTGTTATCCCACGTCAGATGTGGGGCGGTCGCATCTGCCCCTGACGGGGCCATGGGCACAATCGCCGGATAGTCGCCCCAATAATCATCCACCCCGGTGATGGCCGTGTGGTAAATATCTGCAATCAAATCATTTTTGCGCATCCCCGGTTCCGCCTTTTCACGGATCACCGCGTGCATCTTTTCGACAATCCGGGCCGCTGCGCGCATATAGTTGATTTCAGTCTCGGATTTCACCGCGCGCTGCCAATTCACCAGCGCAGTTGCATCGGAAAAGCTGGCCTGCCCCAACCCGGTTTGCAAAGCTTGAAAAGCAGCCGCGCTGAAATAGTAATTATCCATTTCAATGCCGATCCGAGCCGCAGAAAGACCGCGCGCAACCAGCACTTGGGCGAGCGCTGACATCGGGTGTTTTTCAGGGTTTTGTACATATGTATCGTCGTATCCGACTATATCGTCGGGCTTAAGATAGGTTGTGCGCAGGGCCCCTGCCGCATCCATTGCGCGCCCCCACCAAACCGGATCGCCCTCAAGCAGCAGCAAAACCCCCTGATGCACATAAAACGACCAACCATCATACCCAATCAGCCATGCCATGTTGGACGGGTCAGTCACAAATAGCGCGTCCAGACCACGCGCGGCCATTTCGCGACGCACCTTCTGCAATCGTGCGGCATATTCGTCCGCACCAAAGGGCAAAGTGTTCATAGATATCTCCAGATTCGATACGCAATTTTAGCTTTGCGCTTCGCATTTTTTCTGCAATTTTGTGTAAATTGCGCATGATTTGCGCTCATTTCTTAATATTGCTAAGAAATACACCATGATTGACAGCATCGACAAAAAAATACTGCACCTCGTGCAACGTGATAACCAACTTACCAGCGCCGCGCTATCTGAACGGGTCGGCCTCTCCCCCACTTCGGTGCAGCGGCGTTTGAACCGAATGCGTGACCAGAAAGTGATTGAAAAAGATATTGCCGTGATCTCTACCGCCGCCGCTGGACGCCCGCTGACGATGCTCGTCTCGGTCGAACTTGAGCGAGAGCGTTCTGATATCATTGACCGTTTCAAAAAATCTGTGCGCACCTGCGCGACCGTGCAAAGCGCATATTATGTCACCGGCGAAACCGACTTTGTCTTGATCGTGACCGCAAAAGACATGGAAGACTACGAATCCTTCACCCGTGATTTTCTTTATAACAACGCTGACATTAAAGGGTTTAAGACCACCGTCGTTATGGACAGAATCAAAGCTTCGTTTGAACTGCCGCTTGATTAACCAAGCAACACCACGCCAATTCGTCAAAAATTCGATGCGTGGTGTCTTTTTCCCTTGCGCCTTGGTGAATTGCTTTATAGATCACGCCCACTAACGGAGTGCGGGCGTAGCTCAGGGGTAGAGCATAACCTTGCCAAGGTTAGGGTCGAGAGTTCGAATCTCTTCGCCCGCTCCAACAAAACAAGGCCTCTCGGCAACGAGGGGCCTTGTTTGTTTTTTACCCATCCCCCTTGACGCAATCTGAGAAACTTTTCTGCATTCAACCCTTGCGCCGCGCCTAAACTGTTTGTAAATCACAGCCACTAACGGATGCGGGCGTAGCTCAGGGGTAGAGCATAACCTTGCCAAGGTTAGGGTCGAGAGTTCGAATCTCTTCGCCCGCTCCAGTTAGTCAGACGCAAAAGGCCACCCGATTGGGTGGCCTTTCGTCGTTCTGGAAACTTTGACTGAAAGCGCTATTGCAGGCTGGCCGCGACAGCTGGGCCACCTTCGCCAATAATGCTGACCTTTGCGATATGCGTTGGCGCCCGCTTAAGCGGATAGACGGGACCAAATTTTGGCATATCTTCCAGCATATCGACAGCTTCTTCAGCAAAATCATCCAAAGACGGCGCAATGGCCGCAACATCGTCAATTTCGTGGTCTACAACTTGGTCAATGGCAGCCGCGGCAATCGGTTGCTCGCTTACATCTAACCCGTCCCAAGTAAGATCAGCGGGTGCTTCTTCGGCAGCGTCCTGCATTTCATTGCGTGCCACGCGTGCAGCGATGGCATCTTTGTTGCTAACCGAAGCCACAGCCAGTTGCCCTAGCAAAGCAGCGGGCGTGCGTTGCCCAACCAATGCATGCAGGCAAGGAATAAGATCGTAAAGATCATCTGTCTGCGACCCGATCCGTTCTGTCAGTAGAATTGTGCTGATATAAGGGTTGCGGCGTTCACCCGATAAAGCCAGCGAATGGGTCAGTTGACCTTCAATCGTTTCATCCATGACCAAAAGATCAATCGTATCAAGCCGTACCAACGCATAGGCGACTTTATGGCTTTCGACACAAAGAACTTGAAATCCTTTTTCGATCAATACACGGGCGGTGGCGACAGCAGCATCAGCGTTGCTGCGTAAGATTAAGGCCTTCATCGGATTCTCCTGATAAATGAATGATTGCGACCACTCTAAGAATCGATTTCTTAAATTTTGCTGAAAACTCGTAAGATTTCTGTCACAGGCTTGGCCCCTGCCCCAGTTGCCCCTATAGAATATGCACCACCACAAAAGGACGCGCAGCATGCGGACAGCCACAATCACACGCAAAACCGCCGAAACGGATATCTCGGTCACGGTGAATCTTGATGGGACCGGGATCTATGACAATCAGACCGGCGTTGGCTTTTTTGACCATATGCTGGACCAACTGTCACGCCATGCGTTGATTGACATGACAATCCGTGCGTCCGGTGACCTGCACATTGACGACCACCACACCGTCGAGGATGTGGGAATCGCACTGGGTCAAGCCCTATCGGATGCATTGGGCGATAAGCGCGGGATCAACCGCTATGGCAGCTGTCACCTTGCGATGGATGACGCACAGGTGCGCTGCGCGCTTGACCTATCTGCGCGCCCCTATCTGATTTGTAATCTTGATTTGCCATTTGGCAAAATCGGTGCGTTTGATACCGAACTGGTGCGCGAATTTTTCCAAGCCCTATCGACGCACGGCGGGATCACCCTGCACATCGACAAGCTGCACGGGTTCAACGCCCACCACATCGCCGAGGCCGCGTTCAAAGCCGTCGCCCGCGCCCTGCGCGAAGCCGTGGAAACCGACCCACGCAAAACCGATGCAATCCCATCGACCAAGGGCGCACTGTAAAGTTCAAGATACCGCGCGGCTGCGTGCGGTATCATCCAACAACCACCATTCGGTGATGATCAGGTTGGGCACCCAACAGGCCCAAGCGACCAACGGATAAAACTCTGCGAAATCGGCACCGGTCGCAAACCCAATGCCAAGGTATAAACGCAGGGTCACCGCCGCGAACGTCAGCGCGCCGGATCTGATCATCCATTGGCGATGGCGCACGATATCGCGCGCACGCGCTGTCTGATATGCTTGTAGGGTTGCGTAGACCCAGATCACGGCCAACAGCCCAAACCCAAACATCGCGACAAGCCCCGCCTGGGTCCCAATCGCCAACCAAAGCCCACAAATACCGCCGATCACACAGGCAACCACATAACTGCGCCCCATATTGCGGTGCAACTTAGGGTGCGAGCCACGCAGTCGCGCGTTAAATTGAAACGGCATCAGCATAAGCGCTGCCACTGCGAACCCAATATGCCCGATCAGCGCGACCGCCCGCGCGTCATAGTGGTAAGCAATATGGGGCATACCACTGGCAACACCTGGCCAGAGCAAACGCGTGGACACTACCCCAACCGTCAAACAAAAGAACCAAAACAAACCGACCCCGGCCTTCGTAATAAATTTAGGCATATCACTTCCTATATAAAACTTGACAGTGTCAATATTACATAACTTGACAGCGTCAAATTGCAAGTGCAAATAATCCGGATGAACCACTCCCCAACCAAACCGCATCATCATGGCGCCCTACGCGTGGCACTTATTCAGGCGGGGATCGACATTTTACAAACCGACGGATTACACGGGCTGACCCTGCGCAAATGTGCAGCGCGCGCTGGTGTGTCGCACGCAGCGCCCGCCCATCATTTCGACGGGCTGGTTGGGTTGAAGGGCGCGATCGCACATCATGGGCTTTCGCTGTTTCGCGAGGCGATGCTTGCCGCGTCAGCAGATGCCGGCGACGACCTTGCGCAGCTCAAAGGCATCTGCCGTGGGTATCTAGATTTTGCTGCGGCTCAGCCCGCCCTGTTTCGACTGATGTTTGGCTTCGAAAAACACGAACACCGCAAAGTATCGGTCGAATTGGATGATGATCTTGCCTACGAAATCTTACGTGAGGCTTGCGCACCTTTCGTACGTGATGACCTGCCCGCGCCAATCCTTGAGGCGCAGGTTTGGTCACTGATCCACGGTTATGCGACGCTGTATCTCTCTGGTAACTTTCTGCGTGAACTGCATGCGCTGCCGCAACAAGAGGCCTTTGAACAGGTGATGACGGCCCTTGATCGGATGGTGACGCGCTAAGTCTTGGCAATACGCGCAAAAGCCCCTACTCACGCAGGCAAGAATTTGTACGAAAAGGACCGGCCATGCTGACCGCATTGATAGATTATGACAGCGGAAACCTGCATTCAGCGGAAAAGGCGTTTGAACGTATGGCCCGCGAGGTCGATGGCGGCAAAATCACCGTTACCTCGGACCCTGATGTTGTGGCGCGTGCGGACCGCATCGTGCTGCCCGGCGACGGCGCATTCCCACATTGCCGCGAAGAGCTATTTGCGCGCTCTGCATTGGCCGAGGCGGTCATCGAAGCCGTCACCATCAAAGCACGGCCCTTTCTGGGGATTTGCGTGGGAATGCAGCTCATGGCCAGCACGGGGCACGAATATGAAGAAACCCCCGGCTTTGACTGGATCGCGGGTGACATTCGCAAAATCACGCCGACTGATCCGACACTGAAGGTACCGCATATGGGCTGGAACGATCTGGTGATCGATACCCCGCACCCAGTACTTGACGGGATCGCGACAGGTGATCACGCCTATTTTGTGCATTCCTATGCAATGCAGGTGACAAACCCCGCTGAGCGGCTGGCCCATGTGGATTACGGGGGCGATGTCACTGCGATTATTGGAAAAGACAATGTGATCGGGATGCAATTCCACCCTGAAAAAAGCCAAGAAGCGGGTTTGCGCATGATCGGAAACTTCCTAACCTGGGCGCCATAACCGATTGGAGACTGTGATGCCAACACGCCGCACAATGATCATCGCAACCGCCAGTACATTGGCGGGCTGCGGACGCCGAAACCGCCGGGAAACGGCGCAAACGGCACGTGATATTCCGCTTTATCCGAATGAAACCCCTGAACTGCGCGCCCTGATCAACAAATACGCCGATATTCACGATATTCCGGTCACCTTGCTCCACCGTGTGATCGTCCGTGAAAGCACCCATAACCCCGCCGCCCGCAATGGGCCCTATTACGGGCTGATGCAAATCCTGCCGCAAACTGCACGCACGATGGGGCACCGAGGCTCACCCGAAAGCCTGCTAGATGCGGAAACCAACCTAATGTACGCTGGCAAATACCTGCGGGGGGCTTGGCTGCTGTCCTACGGCGACGAAGCCACCGCCGTCAGCTGGTACGCGCGCGGCTATTATTACGAAGCGCGCGATCGTGGTATGCTGGTCGAAACCGGGCTGCGCGACGGCTAAACACAAAAAGCCCCCGCCGATGCGAGGGCTTTCAATCTCATATTTTGAATTATTGCACGCGCACCCAGTTTTGGCTGGCGCAAATCAACCCGCCCGCCACACATCCGCGCAAACGCAGCGCATCGCCTGAAACTTCCATTTTACCGATATAGATTTTGTTGTTTGAGGGGCGCCAGACTTGGCCCTCATATGCGCCGCCCCCTTGGGGCACCATGTCGATCACGATTTGGCGGCCGATGTTTTCCGACTGATATTCACCGTCGCTATTAAACGTGCGGGCAATCGTGCCGCAAATAGCCGCGCCACATTCGGCAACCGTAACATATGCAAACGCGCCGTCATCAACCTCTGTCTGCCAAGTCCCAACGGCCGCATCTTGGGCATGTGCTTGCGCACCAAACGTCATCGCCGCGATAATCGCGATAATCCGAGTTTTCATGTTCATTCCTCCCTAGAACTTCCAGGATCATGCCTGCGATCCACGAGTCCGATCAAGCATGACGTTAGGTTGCTTGGCGTGGGGCATCAGCAGTATATGCCCCCTTGCGATTGATTTTTGTCAAACAGGGGCTTTGTTGCACAAATCGGCTTCTAGGATTCACTGTATGAATCGAGTGTGCTAGCTGGCGTGGATGAGCAGTTGGACACCGACGACATATAAGACCACGAACTGGTCAGATTATAACACGGCCCTGAAGCATCGTG
>CALLAF010000034.1 GCA_938002605.1 uncultured Paracoccaceae bacterium
CCCAAGGCATATTGACCCCCGATGAGGCCTATGTAAGCAAAACAGAACCAATGAGAGTAGAAGCCTAAATCAAACCCTGATCCATCTTAACAAGGCTGCAAACTGGCCCAAAATCTAGGAGCTCCTCTGCCAGAGGTTCGAATCCTCTCGGGTGCGCCAAGTTTTGGTCTTCTCCCCATCATAGGTGATTTAGAAATCCTCCCAACCGACGTCTGGGTCGTTTGGAACGGGTGCAGTTGGGGCGTTAACTACTTGTTTTGGTGCTGGGCTGTGCGGCGTCTTAGCTGCGGGCTGGGGCGCGGGTTTGCGTCTTGGTGTTAAGGGGGTGACGTTGCTCGTAGTGGCAGGTTGGGGGCGCTTGCTGGCAGCGTTCCCTGCGCCAATTTTGAACTTTTCCACAAGTGCAGCAAGCTGCGTTGCTTGTGTCGTCAATGCGTGGCTCCCTGCCGTCGCCTCTTCGACCATTGCTGCGTTCTGCTGGGTGACCTTGTCAAGTTGCGTGACGCCGATATTGATTTCACCCAATCCCGTCGATTGTTCGGCCGCACCTGCAGCGATGTCGCTCATCAGGCTTGAGATATGTCCAATATGATTTGCGATACGGGTCAGTACATCGCCGGCCTGCCCAACAAGTGTTACACCACGGTCGACCTGTTCACTGCTTCCGCTGATCAGTTCCTTGATTTGACGCGCTGCTTCTGAAGACCGCTGAGCGAGCGCACGTACTTCGGAGGCGACGACTGCAAACCCCCGTCCGGCTTCACCCGCGCGCGCCGCTTCAACGCCTGCATTTAATGCGAGTAAGTTAGTTTGGAATGCAATATCATCGATGACTCCAATAATTTGTGAGATCTCGGTGGAAGAACCTGAGATCTCATTCATCGCCGTGACCGCATTGTGGACGACGGTTTCACTGGCGTCGGCGTCGGCTTGGGCGTCAACAACAATGCTTTCAACTTCTTTGGCACCACTTGCTGCGGCGCTGACACTGGCCGTGAGTTCGTCCAAGGCGGCAGCGGTTTCTTCGAGTGTTGCGGCCTGGTTTTCGGTACGGCGTGATAATTCGTCAGATGATTTGCTCATTTCATCAGAGCGCGTCTGTATACCCTGTGTCCCATGTACCACTGCACCAATCGTCGCGTGCAGGGTTTCAACAGTTCGGTTGTAATCCAAGCGCAGTTTTTCGTAGGTCTCTGAAAAGGGGGTGTTGAGTTTCTGGGTGAGATCGCCATCGGCTAGGTTGGTCAGCGCAGTGCTGAGCTGATCGACTACAAGCGTTTGTTCTTGTTGTATTTCTTTTTGTGCTTGGTCTGCGGCTTCGGCGACGCAAAGTTTGTCTCGCAAGGCGACAAGCGATTTACTGAGCTGTCCAATTTCATCTTCACGGTATTGATCATCAACCGGGTCGTCGTATTTGTGGTAAGCCACGGCATGCATGGATTCTTCCAGCCTGTTGAGCGGAACAACGACAGATTGTGCGGTAAACCAGCCCAGAACGGCGGCCAATGCGGCGACAATAGCGCTGACAATGAGCATTTTATTACGCGCAGCCACTACAGGTGCCAAAACTTCGTCCATATCCATTTCTGCAATGATGTCCCAATGGCCGTCAAACACATCGAGCTTTGATACGACAGCGACAACTTGGCTTCCTGCAACGCCGGGCACATTGATGTGATAGCTGCCGGTATCGCCCCGCAGGTGCGTAATATTGTCGAGTGCGTTCAAAGCGCTAAACCCACCATCGAACCGCGAGTCGCTTCTTGCGCGCCCATCTTGACCGACCGCGTATAGCTCGCCGGTTTCACCCAGCCCGGTTGGGTTATTGATAATGTGGTCAATACGGTGAGGCGGAAGTTGTGCTGCCACTACGCCAATAGTGGTGCCTTGCATATCGACAACGGGCGTTGCAAGAAACAAGGCCGCCGCACCGCCGCTTGGCGTGTAGGATGTGAAATCGGCAAAGTGGACATCACCGGCTGCGCCATCGCGCGCAGCCCGAAAGACGTCAGCGAGCCCGCTATCGCGATACGGGCCGGTTTCAAAATTTGTTGCGAAATCGGTTTCCTTGACGACCGAATACAGCATGTCCCCGTCACGATTGAAGAGAAAGATGTCATAATAGCCATCTACATTCTTGGTTTGCCGGAAAAACGGATGAAAGCTGCCATGCTGAAAGTGATAGGGAAGCGATTCAGTTGCTTGATCAAGCAATTCTTTTTCACCAGCTGGATGGGGGTTGTTGGTAATGTAAGCCGCCTGCAATCCTGCTGTGTCGATCATCAGATTGTGAGAGGCGCTAAAGGAGTTAACAGCGGAAATAACTGTTGGATCATTTCCCAAATTGGCGACGTCGTCAGTGACCTTTCCTAGCCAAGTATCAAGCGCGGCAATACGTTCTTCTGCAAGTAGTTCATAGGTTTTGCGCTGGTTATCTAGGATGTTGCGTTGCAGATCATAGTAGCCCAGAAGGGCAACGGAGGCCGATGCCAAAAGGCACAAAGTTGCGACCAGAAGTGGCAGCTTGGTCGAGATACGGATCGCGTTCAAGAATTTCATGCATGGCCTCGCGCAGATTCATTGGTTCACCATGTCTTCTGCACGCGGGCTATTAAAATCTGCTTAAGTTGGCACAGATCACAGAAAACTATTTGTACTTTGCATAAAAAAGCGCGCAGCCCAGCAGGGCAGCACGCATTTTTGTCAGTCAAACAGGGGGAGTTTTATCCGCGCCAAGTTCGGATTGGACCGCAATCCATATGGACAAAATTTGATCCGTTATACCGGCCAACGCCACCAGCGCGACAGGCCACAGCTGCGCTTGCCATTTGTCCGGGTGAGCGGCTTTGCAGGCGCAAATCGGCGGCTTGGCCCCGCATATGCAGAGAGTTGCGTGCGACGGCAGAAGATTGGCTGCGCAGCATGTTGTTCGTTTGCGGGGAACGGTAGCCTGAAAGCAACATATAAGGTTCGTTCGCATCCATCAGATTTGCGGCAGCAGCCATGATGTCGATCGTCCGCAGGTCCATCTGAACCGCTTCGCCCGTGCGCCAATCGCGCATGTGGATGTTAATTTCGCGAACAGCTTCGGCGATATATTCGCCTTCGATCCAGTAAATCGTGTCGATGCGTTCACCTGTCCGGCCCGAGTGCATAGCAATGCGACGAATATCGCCGGCACCACGCAGGAACCCTGCGGCATTCGCGAATGTTGGTGCTGCGGAAACGGCTGTTGCTGCAAATGCACCAAGCAAGCCGCGACGTGTAATCCCAGAGGAGTTTTTATTGCTCATATTGTTGCGCCTGTCCCGTCGCTCGAATTTGCCGCTTTGCGGCTGTTACACCTTGTCCCCAGATGTGCCCATTTTATGGCACATTTTGATTCGTACACCAAGGCCTGATTAGGATGTTTTTATTAAATAATATGTAAGTCGGCAGACTCCTGCGCAGAAATTGTGCAATTTTGTGGACCGTTGCCTGTGGGTGCATCGGCATCGAGGCAACACTTCTGAAGGAGGTTTCGCAGCTCGCGGGAATATGAATGGACATGGGTAAAGTAAGGATATTCATACTCTTCTTTATGTTTTGTGCCTAGTATACTAAATGCGACAAAAGAATTTCGGGGGATCAGTTATGACGATCATGAGTACTGCACTACGGGCGACGATGGTGCGCGTTTGGCTTGGATGTGCGGCGGTGACGCCGCTGCTATTGGTCGCACCTGCGGCCCAAGCGCAGGTTACTGATTTTCGGCAGGCCGTCGCGCAAGCGGCTGCATCTGACGATGACATTGCGGCGTTTTACCGTGAACGTAATTACGAAGGAATCTGGAGCGCAAGCGCTGACCGGCGGCGTCGCAATGCGTTGCTAGCAGCCTTTGCGTCTGCGGGTGATCACGGGTTGTCGATGTCGCGCTATGACCCGGAGCCTTTGCGCGCGCGGATGCAGGCGGCGACAACAGCAACTGAGCAGGCCGCGATTGAGGTCGAATTGACCCGGTTGTTCATGCAGTACGCGCGCGATGTGCAAACAGGGATGCTGGTCCCGTCGCGCGTTGACAGTAACATTCACCGCCAAGTGCCGTATCGTTCACGGCTTTCAACTGTGCGGGCCTTTGTGCAGTCAAACCCGGAATCTTTCTTGCGCGCACTGCCGCCAAGCTCACCTGAATATACGCGGTTGATGCGCGAAAAGCTGACGATGGAACGGCTGCTGGCTGATGGTGGCTGGGGCCCGACTGTGCCGGGTGGCAAGCTTGAAGCGGGCGATAGCGGTAACCGCGTTGTGGCGCTGCGCAACCGTCTGATCTCCATGGGTTTCCTTGAACGGACGAACACACAGACCTATGACGCGGCGATTGTGAATGCTGTGCAGCGTTTTCAGCAGGCGCACGGGTTGGCGATTGACGGTACGGCCGGGCAGGGCACATTGCGCGAAATCAATGTCGCACCTGAAAGCCGCCTGCAATCAATCATCGTCGCGATGGAGCGTGAACGCTGGAACAACCGCCCACGTGGCACACGGCATGTCTGGGTAAACCTCACTGATTTTACGGCAAAGATTGTCGATAATGATGTGGTTACTTTTGAAACGCGTTCTGTGATTGGGGCCAATCGTCACGACCGCGTTAGCCCGGAATTTTCAGACGTGATGGAATTCATGGTCATTAACCCAAGTTGGTATGTGCCGCGTTCAATCATCACTAAAGAATATCTGCCGCAGCTTCAGGCGAATCCAAACTCTGTACGTCAACTCGTGATTACAGATTCGAGCGGGCGGACGGTAAACCGGTCTAACGTCGACTTTACGCAATATTCGGCCAATAACTTCCCGTTCTCTATGCGCCAACCGCCAAGCCGCGGTAATGCGTTGGGCTTGGTTAAGTTCATGTTCCCGAACCGCCACAATATCTATCTGCACGATACCCCCGCCAAGAGCCTTTTTGGCCGCGAAACCCGTGCGTTTAGCCATGGCTGTATCCGGCTCGCGGATCCGTTCGACTTTGCTTACGCATTGCTTGCGCGCCAGATCGGGAACCCTGAAGAGTTCTTTCAAAGCCAATTGGCAACAGGCAGAGAGCAGCGTGTTGATCTAGAAGATCCGGTGCCAGTTCACCTTGTTTACCGCACTGCCTTCACCCAAGCAGACGGGCGGATGCAATTCCGCCGTGACGTCTATGGGCGTGATGCGCGGATTTGGAATGCGCTTGCACGCGAAGGGGTGGCGATCCGCGCCGTTCGCGGGTAAATCTAACCTCGGGATATTTCCGAGGGTTCGCATGGCACATTCAATCAAAGATATCGCAACGGCGCTTGGGGCTCAGTCCTTTGGCGCCGTTGACCTTTTGGTGGACAGCGCGTCAGAGCCGGGTGCCGCAGGGCCGCGCGATCTGGCACTTGCGATGACGCCAGCCTATGGCGATGCATTGGCCAAGGGCCAAGCCCGCTCCGCGGTTGTTTGGCCTGGTGCGGATTGGCAGGCGCTGGGGCTGGACGCGGCAATATACGCGCCGCGCGCGCGGTTGGCGATGGCGGGGCTGACGCAGATGCTGGATGCCGCATTGCCGGGCGCAGGTATTAGCCCCCACGCGGTGATTGACCCGACGGCACAGATCGGGACCGATGTGGTGATTGGCGCGTTTACGGTTGTTGGTCCGGGTGCTGTGATCGGTGACGGGTGCTGGATTGCAGATCATGTGAGCATCGCAACGGGTGTTCAAATTGGCCCTCAATGTCAAATTCACGCCGGTGTTCGCTTGCAACGCGGAGTTTCGCTTGGTGCGCGGGTGATCCTGCAACCCAATGTGGTGATTGGGGGCGACGGGTTTTCATTTGTAAGCACTGAGCCATCAAATGTCGAACGTGCGCGCGAAACCTTGGGTGTCGAACCGATGACCGCGCCAGAAGACCCGACATGGCACCGTATTCATTCGCTTGGCGGAGTTGAGATCGGCGATGATGTCGAGGTTGGGGCAGGCTCGACCGTTGATGCGGGGACTATCCGGGCCACGCGCGTGGGCAAAGGCACCAAAATCGATAATCTGGTGCAAGTCGGCCATAACGTGATCGTCGGGGAACATTGTCTTTTGTGCGCACAAGCGGGCGTTGCTGGCTCCACACAACTGGGTGACCGGGTTGTTGTAGGGGGCAAGGTTGGCGTCGCCGACAACCTCACAATTGGGGCTGATGTCGTTATGGGCGGCGGATCTGTTGTCTTGTCAAATGTACCTGCTGGGCGCGTGATGATGGGCTATCCGGCCACCAAGATGACAACACATCTTGAAAGCTACAAAGCCCTGCGCCGGCTGCCGCGATTGCTGAACAAGCTTGCGAAGCGTTAAGAAACTGTTTCATTCTTAGGCAAAACGACCTAAGTCCCGATGAAACAATAATAGGTCTCGAAAGATGAGCATCAAAGAACAGGTAGTTGCGATAATTGCAGATCAAGCAATGGTTGATCCGTCAGATGTGAAAATGGATCATACGCTTGCGGATTTGGGGATTGATAGCCTTGGGCTGGTTGAAAGCATTTTCGCGATCGAAGAATCCTTTGACATCTCTGTCCCGTTTAATGCGAATGATCCGTCCGAGAGCGATTTTGATATTTCCTCTGTCGCTGCGATCATCACCGCCGTCGAGAAGCTGAAACAAGAGCAAAGTAAATAATGCGTCGCGTCGTGGTCACGGGCGCGGGAACGATCAACCCGCTGGGTGAAGATGTTACCGCAACATCTGCGGCCATGCGCGAAGGGCGCTGCGGCATCGGCCCGCTTGAAATTCGTGATGTTGATCGGCTGTCGATCCAGATTGGCGGACAAATCAAGGGCTACGCCGAATCCGATCATTTCAACCGTCAACAATTGGCTCTCTATGATCGCTTTACGCAGTTTGCATTGCTTTCTGCGCGTCAGGCAATTGTGCAATCGGGGCTGACATTTTCAGGTGAATTGGCGGATCATTCCGGGGTCGTCTTAGGCACCTCTGGTGGCGGGCTGACCACCCAAGATGAAAACTACCGCGCGGTCTATGAAGAAGGCAAAAACCGGGTGCATCCGTTTATCGTCCCACGGCTGATGAACAACGCCGCCGCAAGCCATGTGTCGATTGAATGGAATTTGCGCGGGCCGACATTTACAGTGGCGACTGCCTGCGCATCGTCCAATCACGCGATGGGGCAGGCGTTTAATATGGTGCGTTCGGGCATGTCGAAGGTGATGATCACCGGCGGCTCTGAGGCGATGTTATGTTTTGGCGGCATCAAAGCCTGGGAAGGGCTGCGCGTGATGTCCAAAGACGCATGCCGCCCGTTTTCGGCCACCCGTAACGGCATGGTCCAAGGCGAAGGCGCCGCGGTCTATGTGTTTGAAGACTATGAACATGCCAAGGCACGGGGTGCCGAAATCTTGTGCGAGGTTGCGGGATTTGCGATGTCGTCGGATGCTTCTGATATTGTGACCCCTTCAAAACAAGGGGCCGCGCGTGCCATCGCTGGGGCCGTGCGTGATGCCAAGCTTCCTTTTGACAGCGTCGGCTATATCAACGCGCATGGCACAGGCACGGCAGCAAATGACAAAACAGAATGCGCGGCCGTCGCTGATGTCTTTGGGCACCATGCAGATCAGTTGATGATTTCTTCGACAAAATCCATGCATGGACATTTGATCGGTGGAACCGGAGCCGTCGAACTGCTTGCCTGTATAATGGCGCTGCGCGATGGGGTGATCGCGCCCACAATTGGCTATCAAGAGGCCGATCCCGAATGTGCGTTGGATGTGGTGCCAAATGAGGCGCGCGATGCAGATGTCGATGTGGTCCTATCGAACGCGTTTGCCTTTGGCGGGCTGAACGCTGTGATTGCTCTGCGCAAATTTAGCTAGTTTTGCGCCCGATCACGTGACCGGGCGCAAAAGGGATTATTCGCCCGGGGTTACTGTGCCTTCGTACCCAGCAGTGAAGCCGTTCAACGATAGATCAAGGACGATTTCTTGACCGGGGTTGGCAGCATGCACGAGCCGGACAGTCGCAGCCGCGCCGCGCTTGAACTGTTCGACTTCTGGCGCTGTAAAGCCAAGCCGGGCAACGCAGCCGCCAGCGTTACAAAAGCGGAACGGGTAGCTGCGCGCATTTTGTCCATCAACAGCAATGGTCAACTGTTGGGTCAACAATGTCTCAAGTGGGACGACAACAGTCGCGCCTGCCGCTGCGTTTGCGCCCTCGGGTAGGCGAAAGAAATTGAACTCTGCAATCGCATTGCCCTGATCATCGCTGAGCAGTTGATAGAGATTGCAGGGGTCAGCCTCGCCTTCGGGAGCACGCACGCAGCGCATGGCCCAATCGCCAAACTCTTCAAGAATATAGGGTTGCCCAACCACAGGGCCAGCAGGTTGACCAAGGTCAAGATCAGTCACCACTTCAGAACCTTCTACGGGTGGCGTTTCCTCGGTGTCTTGGGCAAAAGCAGTGCTGCCTTGCATCAGCATGGCGGCGATAAAAATGGATGTGACTGCGCGGCGCATATGCCTGCTCCTTTTCAAATTTTTTCCTTGCTTAACATGGGTTGCACAGGCTGTCAGCGGGGAATGCATTGCGTCGGCAGAGATATGATCACATTTGCGCGGGGCATTAAAAAAGGGCTCCCGAAGGACCCCTTTTTCTTTCTCCCTGTCGAACTTGGCCGACTATTTGTCACGAAAGTTACGCAAAGCGTGGAAAGCCGTCAACAGGAAATCATGAAAATTATGTCACGCAAAAAAATGCCGTACCCGCAGGCACGGCAAGTCAAACAGGGAGGAAGGTTATCCGGTGACGTAGGTGCCACCGAACATGCTTTAAGCTGGCATCAAATGGTTAAGAATGTATTTTGAGAGCGATAGAAAACGAAGGGCACCCATATGACAGATCACATTTTTATTGGTGGCGGGGCAAAAGACTACGGCGTCGCGCAAGAAATGCGGCTTGATATGGCCAATCGGCACGGGTTGATCGCAGGGGCCACAGGCACTGGGAAAACGGTTACGCTGCAAATCATGGCTGAAGCCTTCTCTGCCGCAGGGGTGCCGGTTTTTCTATCTGACGTAAAAGGTGATCTGTCGGGACTTGCCGCGGCAGGCCGCGCTGATTTCAAACTGCATGATGCGTTTATGGCGCGCGCGCGCGCAATCGGGCTCGATCTGACTTACGACAGTTTCCCGGTCACGTTTTGGGATCTGTTTGGCCAAAAGGGTCACCCGGTGCGTGCCACTGTTGCGGAAATGGGGCCGCTATTGCTCGCACGGCTGCTGGATTTGACTGATGTGCAAGAAGGCGTCTTGAATGTCGCGTTTCGGGTGGCCGACGAAGACGGGCTCGCGCTTTTAGACCTCAAAGACCTGCAGGCGTTATTGGTCTGGGTGGGCCAAAACGCCAAGGACCTTTCGTTGCGCTATGGGAATGTCGGGGCCTCATCCGTGGGGGCGATCCAACGGGCGCTTTTGGTGCTTGAAAACCAAGGGGGCGCTGCGCTCTTTGGTGAACCGGCACTGGATTTGGCGGATATGATGCGGTTGCGCGATGGGCGCGGCGAGATCAACATCTTGGCGGCGGACCAACTGATGGGCAGCCCACGTCTGTACGCGACGTTCCTTTTGTGGCTTTTGTCCGAACTGTTTGAAGAACTGCCCGAAGTCGGGAACCCCGAGAAGCCAAAGCTCGTGTTCTTTTTTGACGAGGCGCATTTGCTGTTTGATGACGCTCCCAAGGCGCTTGTGGATAAAGTCGAACAGGTGGCCCGGTTGATCCGATCAAAAGGGGTGGGCGTCTATTTCGTGACGCAAAATCCCGGAGACATTCCTGATGATGTGCTTGGCCAGCTTGGCAACCGGGTACAACATGCGCTGCGCGCTTTTACAGCCAAGGACCGCAAAGAGCTCAAGACAGCCGCTGAAACCTATCGCGACAACCCGGCGTTTAATACCGCCCAAGCGATCCAAGAGGTCGGCACGGGCGAGGCTGTCACATCATTCCTCGACCGTAAAGGCAGCCCGCAGATTGTCGAGCGGACATTGATCCGGCCGCCATCCTCGCAGCTGGGCCCGCTGGAAGACGCGGCACGCAAGGCGATCATGGATGCCTCTGACATGGCAACAAAATACACGACACCCGTCGACCGCGATAGCGCCTATGAAATGCTGTCACAGAAGGCGGAAACTGCAGCCAAAGGCGCGGCCGAGGCTGAAGAGGCGAGCAAAGATGACGACGGGCTAAATCATGCGCGGCGCTACGACGGTGGCGCGCGGTCAGGGCGTAGCCAGCGGCTTTCAAGTAAAACCACTGGCGGCGACATCAAAGATGCTTTTGCAAGTGCCGTTGTCAAAGAGTTGAAAGGCACAACCGGACGCCGCATCGTGCGGGGCATCTTTGGTGGCTTGTTCAAGGGGCGTTAAGCAAAGGTGGATCAAGATCCACCCTACATTTAGGTGGTTTCGTAGTGTGGATCTTGATCCACCTTCTTATCAAAGTTGGCGAATTTTTAGGGTGGCGATCCGGTTTTCTGATTTTTGCAGCACTTCAAACCGGAACCCGTGGAATGAAAACACCTGGCCCTCAACCGGGATCATCTGCGCCTCATGGATCACCAAGCCGGCGACGGTATTGGCCTCATCGTCGGGCAGGTTCCAATCATGCGCACGGTTCAAATCACGAATGGTCATGCCCCCATCAACCATATAGGCTCCATCGGCCATGGCTTCGATTTGATCTTCTTCGTGGTCGTCAAACTCATCGGCAATTTCGCCGACGATTTCTTCCAAGATATCTTCGAGCGTGATCAACCCTTGCAGCCCGCCATATTCATCAACCACCAGCGCAAAATGCGTTTGGCGCTTTAGAAAATTACGCATCTGGTCGTCAAGCGTTGTGGTTTCGGGCACAAAATAGGGGGGCATTGCGACCTTCATGACGTCAAATGCGGCCAAGCCCTTGGCATCGGCGCCCGCCAGCAATTTGTGCATCGCGCGCAGCAAGTCTTTGGCGTGGATCACGCCAATAATGTTTTCTTGGTCGCCGCGAAAAAGCGGCAGCCGTGTATGTGGGCTATCAAGAATTTGCGCCAGCATATCTTGCGGCGATTGGTCTGCATCGACCATCTGGATGGAGGATCGGTGCAACATGATTTCTTCGACAGCGCGTTCATTCAAATCAAGTGCGCCCAAAATTCGGTCGCGGTCTTCTTTTTCGACGATTCCTTCGGAATGGCCGATTTGCAGGGCACCGGCGATTTCTTCGCGCACAGCCAAAATGTTACTATCCGGGTCGGTGCGCACCCCAAATAGATACAGCACACCACGCACCAAATAGCGCACTGCCGACACCATCGGCGAAAACACAAGCACGATCAGCGCGATTGGGCGCGCAACCTTGGCTGCGAATGTTTCGGGGTGGGTGATCGCAAAGGTTTTCGGCAGCACCTCGGCAAAGATCAGGACCAAAAGCGTCATCACCAAGGTTGCAAGAGCGACGCCATTTTGGCCAAATATTTTGGTCAAAAGTGCGGTGGCCAATGATGTCGCAAGAATATTCACGACGTTATTGCCCAGCAAAACAGAGCCGATCAGCCGTTCGCTATCTTCGGTCACATCAAGCGCGGCTTGCGCGCCTTTCGATCCTTTATCAGCGGCAGTGCGTAACTTTCCGCGCGAAGCGGCAGTCAATGCCGTTTCCGAGCCAGAGAAAAAACCGGACAAGATCAAAAGGATCAAAATCGCGCCCGCCGTGATCCAAAATGCAGCGTCAGAAGTCAGGGTGTCCATTACTCTCTTTCGGTTTAATTATTCTTGGCAAGCGGATGATGTTCTAGCACCAGCTCTTTTAGCCGCTCGTCCAACACATGTGTATAGATTTCTGTTGTGGCAACATCTGCGTGGCCCAACATTGTTTGAATCGACCGTAAATCTGCACCACCTGCCAAAAGATGTGTGGCAAAGGCGTGTCGTAGCGTATGCGGGGTCACTTTGGCAGGGCTGACCCCACCCGCAACGGCAAATTCTTTGATCAACCCAAAAAACCGGTGCCGCGTGATATGCCCCAATTTGCCGCGCGATGGGAAGAGGAATGCGGATGCGGGCACGCCGGATTTGCGTGCGGCATCTTCACTCGCGTCACGTTCAACAAGATAATCCGCCAGCGCATCACGTGCCGGAGGTGAGAGCGGGACCAGACGTTCCTTGCCGCCTTTCCCGCGGACAAGCAGCATCCGCGGATCGCCGCGTGCAGCAGAAACGGGCAGGCTCACAAGTTCGGTCACGCGCATGCCTGTCGCGTAAAGCAATTCCATCAGGCAGGCATTGCGGCGTTTGTCGCGCTTGGTATTGCGCGCAGCAGCCAGCAGGCGATCGACCTCGGCGATATCAAGCGTTTTGGGCAGCCGTTTGGCGCGTCCCGGTCCTTTGATTTGAATGGCGGGGTTATCCGTACGCCAGCCTTCTTCAAAGGCAAATCGGTATAGTTGTTTAATCGCGGAAAGCCTGCGCGCGCGCGTGGCCTTTGACAGGCCTTCGTTTTCGCAATCAATCAGATAGCTTTCCACCTGGTCGCGGCTGGCGGTGGCAAAGTGCAAGCCCCGATCAGAAAGCCACTCTGCAAATTTTGTCAGATCGCGCGCATAGGCCAATTGCGTGTTTGTTGCTGCGTCAAGTTCGGCGGCTTGGGCCTCAAGAAGCACTTGGATCCAACGCGCCATAGGGGGCGATTGCGTGGTCACGTCACCCGTTCCAACAGCATCAGTTGCAAGGCCGCGCGGCGTGCCACATCTTCAAGCCCGACCGCGCGCATCAATGCCAACGCGTCGGTGACCAATCTGTAATCGCCAACGAACCCTTCGTTGAACAGGGCGGTTGCACGCAGCAATGCCTCACCCAATTTGCCGTCTTGGACCAATGCTTGTAGCACAGCTGGTGGCTGCGCGCCGTTAAACGCAGCTTGGATGGCCAGTGCTTTGGGCGATGTTGCGGGCACTTCTTGTGGTAGACCGCGTGCAAGCGCGATCAAAAACGGATCATAGGATGTGTCTTGGGCGTTCAGCGCAAATGTTTCGTAATCCGGTGAAAGCAGGCCGATTGTGATTTTCAGGTCTTGCGCGATACCTGTCAGGGGAACGTCAAACAGGGCTGGCCCGTAAAGCTTTGCAAATTGTACTTCGGTGCGTGCTTGTTGCATGGCTTCCCAGGCTGCGGGTAGGGTCGCGGCAATTGCATCAATGTCCTGTCCAGTAATGGCGCGGTCAAACCGTTGAACCGCGCGCGCGCGGTCCCAAACGCCGCCAGATGCGGCTGGCGTGTGTGCGGTATAAAAACCTTGTAAGATGTTTTCAGACACCGCCCCATAGCGGGCCAGCCGTTCTGCCGCTTCAAGCTGTGATTTCCATCCGACGGTTGACCGCAAATCAGCATGGGCAAAAGCGAGCGGCAAATTGGCGGTGATCAGCCCTTCGCCGATGGCTTCATGCATCCGAAATATCAGCGGGCTGATCCGGTCGGGTGCCGCGAGCGGTGGCGCACCTTCAAAAATCTCAGGGTCCAAGAACCGGGTCATTAACAGTTCTTCTGCCTCGGTCACATCGCCCAAAACGCGGTGGGTGTTCAATGTCAACGCCGCTGTGGCCCAGTCACCGTTGCGCGCAAGGCAGAAAATACGCGCCGCATAGGTCGGCGCAATCGAGGGTTTTTGTCCCATCACTTCGCAAGCGGGGTTTTCGGTACCTGTCAGCAACGCCACGTCAAACCAACGCCGAAATAGTGCGGCTGTATCGGGATCAGCTTGTTCGATCAGCGCTTGGGCGGGTTCAATCGCGCCAAGATCCAATAGCTTATCAACCCGTGCCAAAAACAATGTACCACTGGGGCTGGCATTGCGTGGCGGATCGGTTTCGGCAAGGATCATGACCTTCAGAAAATCTTGGATCGCGGGCAGGGTTTCGACCCGCTCGGCCTGCAATAAGGTCACTAATATTTCTTCGTCGCTGCCCGCCCAGAGCGTGCGGGGCAGGCCGGTCACCGATTGCGGAAGTAGACCAAACAGGTCCTTTGAAGGGCGGTCGAGCGGTGTAACCGTGATTTGCGGCGCAATTGCACTATCGCTGACCGGCGGCTCAAAGACGCGCACATTGGGTTCGACGCTGCGCGAGAGCCAATCAATCGCAGAAAGCGGTTCTTGTTGTTGTGCGGTCAGCGGCGCGGCAATCAGGGCGCACGCCAACGCGACTGCGCTAATCTGTGTCAAGCGTAACAGGGTGTGTTACCTCGCTTATCGGGGCTGCAAAATCATTTGGAAAGAAAATCGGCCCGATATAGGCAAATGCGACCAAACCAATGCCCGCGAGGGCAACCAAAAATAAAAGTACCTTAATGAGCCGCAACATTATCTGCCCCATTCCTACTGATTTGCCTCAATATGTGGTCTTAATGCCAACATTTGAAGTCATTATAACTGGCCTTTTGCGCAATATCACGGCATTCATTCATTAAATTTACGTGAGGCGGCAAAATGCCAAAGGCCGGGGGGCAAAAGTAATGACGCAGGGACAGGGGTTTCACTTGCACCGCACCGTTGTGTTGGTGGGGATGATGGGCTGTGGGAAGTCTGCGATTGGACGCAATTTGGCAGAGCAATTGGACGTGCCCTTTGTCGATAGTGACGCCGCAATCGAAGCGGCCGCTGCCCTTTCAATCGCCGAGATTTTTGCCCGCGACGGCGAGGCATTTTTTCGCGAACGCGAAGCCGAGGTGCTGCGGCGTATCCTATCTGGCTCTCCCAGGATCGTATCTACGGGCGGCGGGGCGTATATGGCGGCGCGCAACCGCGCATCAATCGCCGAAATGGGCGTAGCGCTTTGGCTTGATGCCGATCTCGAGACCCTTTGGGAACGGGTACGGTACAAAGATACCCGTCCCTTGTTGCGCACCGCTGATCCCAAGGCGACCTTGACCGAGATTTTTCACACGCGCCGCCCCATCTATGCCAAAGCTGGTTTGCAGCTTGCGATTGGCGCGGATGCAACTATCGAAGATACCACACAAGCCGCGATTGACGCGCTTGCTGCCGACCCAACAATACTGGAGAGAAACTAGATGACTGCCACGGTGCATGTTGACCTGCCCGGTCGCGAGTATGACATACATATCGGCCCCGGATTGTTGGATCAGGCAGGGCCCTATGTCGCGGCGTTCGGTGGGCGCAAGCATATCTGTATCATTACTGATGAAACCGTTGCCGGATTGCATTTGGCGCAGTTGCAGGCGGGATTGACCGCCGCTGGGCTCACGTCAGAGGCGCTGGCGCTTCCTGCGGGTGAGGCGACGAAATGTTGGGCGCAACTAGAAAAAAGTGTCGAATGGTTGCTTGCTCAAAAGGTTGAACGCGGCGATGTCGTGATCGCATTCGGCGGTGGTGTGATCGGTGATTTGGCCGGGTTTGCAGCAGCGATCATGCGCCGGGGCGTGCGGTTTGTGCAGATCCCAACGACGTTGCTGGCTCAGGTCGATAGCTCTGTCGGGGGCAAGACCGGGATCAACTCGCCAATGGGCAAAAACCTAATCGGCGCGTTCCATCAACCAAGTCTGGTTCTCGCGGATACAGCCCTTCTTGGGACATTAACCGCGCGCGATTTTCTGGCCGGATATGGCGAGGTCGTCAAATACGGCATGTTGGGCGATTCAGCGTTTTTTGATTGGCTTGAAAAACAAGGTCCGGCGCTTGCTGCTGGTGACATGGGCGCCCGCGTGCGCGCCGTCACCCGGTCATGTGAAATGAAGGCCGATATTGTGCGCCGTGACGAAAAAGAAAACGGTGACCGGGCGCTGTTGAACCTTGGGCATACGTTTGGGCACGCGCTTGAGGCCGCTACTGGCTATTCTGACCGTCTGCTGCACGGCGAAGGCGTGGCAATCGGCTGCGCGCTCGCGTTTGAACTTTCTGCGCGTATGGGGCTGTGTAGCCAAGAAGACCCCAGCCGCGTGCGCGCCCATCTGCGTGACATGCGGATGAAGGTTGATATCGCAGATATCGCGGGTGAACTACCCGATGCCGCAGGGCTATTGGCGCTGATGGGGCAAGATAAAAAAGTGCTGAACGGCAAATTGCGCTTTGTGTTGGCACGCGGCATTGGCGACGCGTTTATGACATCAGATGTACCATCAGATGCTGTTCTGTCGGTTCTTGAAGATGCATTAGAACTAAAAAAGTCCCGAGGTTAATCGGGACTTTTTGATCAGTTAACCTTGAGGGTTCGCGCTTTAGAACGGTTATCCCAACTATATTCTTGTAAACTAATGGCAACAGAGGAGCTCCTAGATTTTGGGCCAGTTTGCAGCCTTGTTAAGATGGATCAGGGTTTGATTTAGGCTTCTACTCTCATTGGTTCTGTTTTACTTACATAGGCCTCATCGGGGGTCAATATGCCTTGGGTCGAATGCGGGCACTCAGCGTTGTAGTAGGTCAGCCATTTGCCGATACTTGCCCGCATTTCTGAGCCGGTCTCAAAAGCGTTGAGATAGACGCATTCGTATTTC
>CALLAF010000035.1 GCA_938002605.1 uncultured Paracoccaceae bacterium
CGCTGCAGGATCCGAAACAGATTTGTGATTTCGCCATTCAGATCATTCATGACCTCAAGGCGCGGTCGCCATTGGCGGCGCAGAAACACCCCACCCATGCCCACGAATGGCTCAACATAGGTTTGGTGCGGGATTGCATCGATCACTTCGATGATCTTTTGATTAAGGGCCTTCTTTCCCCCAAGCCATGCAGCCACAGGTGCAGCGGGTGACACTTTTGTCATTGTCATAGTTGTAGATTCCAGAATATCAGGGCCGCACTCTCGCGAGAGTCGGGCGGCATATTCTGTAAGGGATGTCGGCGCAGCTGGCTTCAAAACAGGCTGCGTGGTGGTAATAAACTGCCACCCCCGCCCAAGAACGGATCTGGCATTCTCTGATGTTGCTTTGGGAAAGTCGCTAACGGGGCACGTCGCCCTGCCCTTTTGGGATCGCTCGCGCAGACATGCCCCGCGTCAGCCATTCAATCCACTCATCGATCAGGGCAAACACAACAATTGCAATCGTGACATAGCCAAGCGTGCAGATCGCGAAGTGTAGCCAATGACCAATCAGCGTCAGAAATTCAAACATCTTGATCCGCACATTCTCGGTCCCAGCTAGTGTTTGTTTTGAAGTCCCGACGCAGGTTCCAAGGGGCGTTTTCGGCGCGCCAGTTCAGCTCCGCTTGGGTGAACCGGCGCGGTTCTTCGATGTCGCAGAAATTTGCCGCGTCATCGGGCATCACGATTGGATCAGGGGCGCAGCCAGTGATCAGGAACATCGACAAGCTCAGCATCAGGTATTTGGTCAACGGCATGGTCAGACCCCTTATCATCAAGAACGGTTTGCAGCCGCCCGCCGCATGCGGATAGCTGGAGCTGTAGGTTGGCAACGTCCTGCTGTAGAGCGACCCGGTCAGCGCGTAGCACGCCAGCATAGCCGACCGAGGCCACAGCCACGGCAGCGAGGCCACCCGTCAAATATGACAGCATCAGGACGGCTCCAACGCATCGAGGCACATTGCCCGCTCTGCACCCCGGCGATTGGACAGCCCGCGAATGACCTGCCCGCCTGCGCGGTTCCAGCGCGGCAGCTCACGGCAAGCACCGTCGAGATCCCCAGCGTTCGCTTTGCGCACCAGTGTGGATCCGCATGCAGCCCCGACGCCTACGTTGTATGTCCAAGACACAAAGGCGACCTTGGCATTGATTGGAATGGCATCTTCGTTTGTCAGGCAATCATCAAGCTGGCGTTCAAAATCTAAGATTCCTTCAGCCAGCATCGCGTCACATTGTGCTTGGGTGTAGGTATCACCCTGCCCGACCCCACGGGTTTCGCCGCTGCAGACGGTCCAGACTTCACCAAAGTGATCCCAGTAGGCAGTGGTTTCACTGCCCTCCCATCCGCCGATGAACTGCACGGCCAATGCCAGCGCAGCAGCTGATCCCGCGATGCCACCTGCGGCCTTGCGACGGGCGCTCATTGTTGACCGTCCAATTTGGGCTGCGCCAGCAACCGTGCAACCGCACCACATGCGACAGCAACAATAGAAAGGCTGGTCATAACGCCATCGCTGGGCTGCATTTCCGGTGCCAAGGAACCAATGACTTCCGGCACGGCCTCAAGTAAAATCAGGACGTAGAACGCCCACATAGACCACGCGCCTAGGGCGGTGGCCTTCCAATTATGGATCATTTGATCACTCCAGTTTTAGGTAAAAGTTTCTATTTGTCAGCCTTGTGATCGAGCTTGCCCTCGATCCGCCGAAGGCTCCCTTGGTATTTCTGCAGACGTCTTTGGCTGCCCAGCCATCAGCACTTCTTTGTAAAGGAGATTAGAATTTGGGTTGGGTACTGGTCTCCCGGTCGTATGCACCGCAAACTCGACGACGCAGCGTTTGCTGGCCACCGTTTCAAATCACAAAATAGATGCGGCGGAGAACAGCGCATATTGCCATTAACTATAGAAACAAAATTCGCACTTCGCACTCAATAATTTGAGATTTGGAAACAAAAAGGTCGGCCGCAAAAATATAGAGGTGGCACAACGAATTTGTTAGTGTATGCGCAAATACGTAATCAGCCTTGCTGGTAGCCATTTTAAAGCAATTTCAACAAACTGGATCACCCATGACTCTTTCTGTTTCAACAAAACTGTTGCTCGGCACTTGCCTTCTCTCACTCGTCGCATGCGGAGGAAGCGGTGGAGATAATCCCGTGGACCAGGGCGGTCCGGATATCACACCAGATCCTGATCTTGTTTATGCTGACGGTCAGCCTGTGACCCGAGACAGCTATGTTGGGAAGACCTTTCCCGTTTCTCTTATTGTTGAAGCCCCCAATGGAAGCGAAATCCCTACTCGCCAAACGGGCACGTTGGAATACATCGATGCCGACACTGCCCGGCTGACCTACAATGGCAAAACAACAGAATTCAATTTTCGAAGCGCATTTGGCAACGAAAACTGGACCAGCGGTGTGACTGATAGCAACGGCAACCTCATTAGTGATCTCATCCTAGACCGCCCTACAGACGAAGTTCGTGGTGTCACCATCGGGAACTCGTTCTTTCCTGACGCTCAGCTAGCCTCAGGAGCCGGTTTTTTTGGATTTTCTACACCTGAAAATAACCTGACAGGCTCTGCGACCTACAGCAGCAGCTCAAACACAAACCTCTTCGTGACTACTACTAGCTGGGTCGACGAGAACGGCGATGACACCACTTTTACGCGTGTCAACGAAGTAAAAGAAATCACATCCGGAAACACACGTCTCGCAGTCGACTTCAACAATGGAACAGTCTCCGGTACATTGTTTGACGGTTCATACTCTACGACCGACGATCGGCAAGGTGGCAGCAATTTTGTTACCCATGACTTGACTGTAGTAATCGAAAATGGCGTAGTTTCGGGATCCGGATTCACCGGTGATGTTTCTTTGGAAACGACGGCAAGCAGCAATCCGCGCGAAGTCGTCAACGGTGGCGTCGGACCACAAGGGCCGACGGTAGCATCTGTGGTCACTATAAACAGCCAAGCTGTGGATGGCATGTTCCTAGGCCATGCTGCCGAAGGTGTCGGCGCCACATTCGAAGCAACCTATGAAGAGACTTTTTATCGAGGCGAGGACTACTTTGATGGCATACTTGCAGAAGAGGTAACCGAAGACAGGGCGCTTGTTGGCACGCTAGCAATCACTAACTAACGATCGCTACTTACGTTTCGTGAGACCAACGTATCGCTCCAGGGTCATGCAATACTGGCCCCGCCAATGTGGTGGGGCTAACAACCGTGTCCTTTCAAGCCGTAGATCATTAGATCACTCCAGTTTTAGATAAAAAGCGCTATTTGTCGGCCTTGTGATCAAGCTTGTCCTCGATCCGTTGAAGGCCATCTTTTATATCCTTGAAGCCATCTCTGACAGCTTCGCGGTCACGCTTTTGCAGCGCTTCGATCACAGAAACTCGGCCCCGAAGATGGAAGAACGCACCTGCGACAGATACAGCGGTCACGCACCACGCAAGGACATCCTTGAAGTAGACATCCATCAGTAGTGCCCACCATCTTGAGAATTGAGAAAGCCGCCCATCATGTCGGCTAATTCGCGCCGCCAAAGATCCGGTGATGTCTTGTGGCGTTTGAGCCGGGTCGTTGTGAAGAACTCGCGTGGGAATTCCCGAAACAATACCGTGCACACGGTCCAATTGTGCAGCGTATTCACGACAGCAAAGGCAATCGAATATGGGTAAACGAGAAACCCGAACTTTGTGTCACCCAACCAATATCCGAACGCATAAAGCGCGTAGACCGGCGCAATGATCGGCCCCATTAGCAAGAGCACAAGGACGTTCCAAAAGCCGATAAGGCGGGTTTCAGAGAAGTGATGATTTTGCATTATTCCGATACCTTTAATTTGGCTTCAAACGATGTTCGAAGACCGCCAGATTTTGTGAATGAGTGTTTGACCATTTCAGCGAGGAAGACTGTCCCGTCCACGCCCGGCCGCACGCCAAGGTAGGTAATGGGCTGCCCCGCCATGAGACCGGGACGCCCAACAATCGCGCAGGATGTTTTGACCAACCCGCGCAGCATTTCACGCGCGTAGGCCTGCGCCGCCGTCAGCGCCTCAGCCTCAGAGCTAAAAGGATCGCGAATGACGTGTTCGCCCTCGGCATCCGCATCACCAATCACAGTGACCTCATGGCGCTTAGCACTTGCACTGTCATGATAATGCGCCTTCACGACGCCGTAACGATCAACATCATTTTCAGAAACGCGACAGCTTCCCAAAACGATTTCAGATGGGACAATGATTGCAGGCGGAACAGTCGTGCCATCAGCCGTCTTGCCAGCGCCGCGCTCTAACCACAGCAAAGCACCGTTCTTAATGGTGAATAACGCGCCATGCCGCTTCGCCAGTCGCCCCAAAAAATTCAGATCGGATTCATCTTGCTGGCCAATCCACGCATAGATGTGCCCCGACACCGCAGCCGCAATCTTGGGCTCCAACCCGTATTCCCCAGCAATTTGCGTGACGATCTCCGAGACCGACAGATCATCCCAGTGCCGTGATTTATTGGTTTTCATATTGGATCGCAGATCCGCAGAATGCCCGCCGACGGTGATCGTGTAAGGCAGGCAACTGTGATCAACGCGGTCGATGACATAGGAACCTACGAACCCTGCCCCAATGCCTGACAAGATCGTCACGTTTGCGACCGCACCACGGCGCGGGCTGGCGAAATGCGGGACCGCATCATTGAACACAAGCTCCAAAGTGTCCGCCTGAATACCCTCGCGATCAACAATGTTCAGACTAACAAGGCGTTCAAAGAATACGCCAGACACAGGAATGCCGTCGATATCGACATAGATTTGGGGATGCATGATGCTCACCTGAGATTATGGGTTTGGGGTAGCCACACGCATTGAACGCCATGCAGCGTGGGCATGGCGAATTTTGACGGCGTGTTGCCAAACTTATGTTATTGAGGGTCTGCTATGCAGGACAAAACGGATATCCGGCTCTTTCGGCCAAATGACTGCTTTGCTAGAAACGCTTGGGAATAGGCAGATGCTTTTGATAGTATCTTCGTAGATGGGATGTGACCGTCTGATAGACATACTTTGGCACGACGCCGATAGCCTGGCTGCCTTTTGGATACATCGGTCATATTCGCAAGGCACGCCGGGTTCGACCTACGTTGGAGTTTACTTCCGAAGCTTTATGGATCGACTCCGACGGACGAAACCTCAGCGCTTCTGGAAATCACACGTTTCGCTTGTGACGGCCTGATGGTGGGCCGCGACAAAATCGCAGCTTCGGCAGAAGTTGGATCATCAAGACTAGGAAACAGGTTCACAAGTTCCTTAAATACTTCGTGATCAACAGCACCAACGGCCTGCGGCCCGGGATAGAACGCCTCTGTCGCGGCTCCCTCAGAGAACACGATCTGATGGCGATCAAAGATGATGTGATAGTAGGTCACCGCCTTGCAGCCTTCCTTCACCCTTATCCCTTTGCGGTGGGTCAAGCCTTTGGCCGTGACAAGATATTCTTCCTCGCCAAGACGCAGAAAAATCCGATGTTGTGGTGACACGCAGAGATGTGACGCAGGCAAGTCGGGGCCCAGACTGCCCGGTTTGAATTCGATCGGTTTGTGGCGCGGGTCTTCGCGGCTGAAATCAAGATGGCGCTTGACGATTAAGCGGATGGGCTGTGAACCCTGATCCAACGTCTTGACGCTGTCGCCAACTTTCAGATCTTGGACCGCAACCTCGCCATCTTCAGTCAGGATCCGGGTCCCTTCGGCAAAGCAAACCGTTCCTGGCGTCCCGGGTGTTGGCGTACCCTCGACAAGATTGCCATCAGCATCTCGTAGGACTGACGTCGCATTTGGCGCTGCGCTGACGAGTGTTTCACCGCTGCCCTGCAATGTGCCGCCGGTCGGAAATCCCGGCGGCAAAGCGCCTGGGTCTTGTGGCGTCGCACCATAAGACAATCGGATATAGTTTCCATCCGGCGCGACAAGATAGACAGTGTCAGACTTGTTGCCTTCCCCATCCTCAAGAAATCCACCATTTGAACTAGCCGAGTTATTATTTCCGTTCGCGCCATAGAAACCTGCCGGAGGGGTCGTGTATGTTCCGACAACTGTTGCAGTCCCGTTCGCCGCAATCTGATCGCCGGTGCCAAATGAATGCAGCAGACCGTTCCGGTCTGACCAAATTTGATAACCCGCCAAGTCTATTGTAAAGCCGCTGTTGTTCTGGATCTCTATGAATTCGTCCTGCTTATTGGCCCCGCCCTCACCATTGACGTTGAGAGCGCCCTGACCCGCGTTGTCAGCTAGGATTTCGCTAAAGAACAAACCGTTCAAGAAATCGGGCATGAGAAACTCCATACAGACAGAAAAACGTCTCTTACTGTATTATACTCTGGATAAGACCGCAATATTCAACGGCGACGTGCTAGCGTCCGAGATAAAAATCGACCGACCATCTGCGTTCGCTGAATTCTTAGCCAATCCGCTCCGGAATATAATACCAAAACCATTGAAAATCTTCCTTCATATTACGTTGGTACAAACAACTTTGGTTTTGTCACGGCTTTGGCTGCACACTGAAGAGCAAACAATCATGCATGTTGTAGCATTCGGTAAAATGAGCTCGAAACTGACATCCGCTGCATGTGCGAACATCAATCATCCTCCTTATCCAAACCTCCCCCTCAATCCCACAGCTTCACTGCCTGCTGACCCGCGCTATCCACGATATCCGGCAAAGTTATTTCCAGCCCTGCGGGCAAACGATGCGCGACCTCGGCAATGTCGGGGTTTGCTGCAAGCACGCGCTCTACGGCACCGGCTTGAC
>CALLAF010000036.1 GCA_938002605.1 uncultured Paracoccaceae bacterium
GAGCTTTGTAAAATCGGCGCAAACTTTACGCCCGACGCAGCCAAACCGGCTCCCGGCGAAGGGTTTGTTACTCACAATCCCAACCGAAATCGCCGCAAAGTTTGACCCAAGAGACTTTTGAAGGCGCGCCCTATGCTGACGCGCGTGTCGCAGTATTCGCCGGACAGCGCTGAACTTCTCGCGCCGCCGCACGTATCTACTGTATGAAAACACGCAAATTTCCTGATGATTTTATCCCCGCCGCGCCCCGCATTGACGCGGGCCGGCTTACCACATCCGAAATTGTCGCCATGGCGTGGGATGATGATCCGAGTTTCGACGATATTCTCGCCCAATCGGGCCTGTCAGAGCCCGACGTCATCCGCATCATGCGCAGCCACATGCAACCGAGCAGCTTTCGCATGTGGCGCAAAAGGGTGTCGGGCCGGGCAAGCAAGCATCGGGCGAAGCTTTAAGCCGATTTGACTTAGCCGGCATCGCCGTAATACACTGTGTTCACTTGTGTTTCTAAGGATATGACATGCCTGATTCTACGTTTTCTGTTCGCTTGCCCGATGATCTCAAGCGCGAAATTGACGCCTACGCCACGGAAACCCGCCGCTCACGCTCCTTCATCGTCAAAGAGGCGATAGCGGCTTATCTCGATGAGCGCGGGGCTTATATCAAAGAACTTAACGCAGCTGTGGACTCGATAGAAACAGAGCCGACCTACGATTTTGACACCGTTAAAAAGTGGACGAAAACTTGGGGCACGGAGGATGAAACTGCTCTGGCCGACACGGATTTGTCGGGCGCTTCTGACTGATGCGCATCAGGATAACGAGCGCCGCCGCGCGCGATTTTGAAGAAATCAGAACCTATTTAGAAGGCCGCTCGCGCTCTGGCTTGCGCAGCGTTTTAATTGACATCGAAACGGCGATTGACGCTATTCCGGGCAATCTGCTCGCCGGCCGAAAAACACCTCGTGACGATATCCGCGAAATATTGACGCCGAAATATGGGTATTTGATACCGTATTACGCAAATGGTGATACGCTCTATATTTTGCGGGTCTATCACCCGAAGCGCAGGCCCTTGGATTATGACGGGCTTGGGTGACCAATTGGACTTTGAGATGGAATTGAGTGATAAAATAGAAGTTAAGCCGATATACGGTTGGGGCTGGTTTGACTCCGGTAGGGAATTGTTAGATGTGCCTGAGACATTTATAGCAATCGGTAAATTTGTTTCAAATTCTGAATGGTCCGGAAGAATCACTTCTCCCGATCACAAGTATTTTGACGCCAAACTGTTATTATCAAAGCGACATACTAATTGGGATGGCCTTGTTAATGTTCAGTTCGAGCACTCAGCATTGGGTAAAACCACGGGATACGCTGAAGTAAAGGTTAATTCGTGCGAATGTTCAATATGACTCGTTAGCCACCCCCAAACACCAAACCCGCAGATAACTCGCCAAGCCTTGCTCCGGATTGTCCGCCATGCGCGCGTCATCCATGGCGGCGATGAACCTTGCCAGCGGGATGGTTTCGCGGGTGATGTGCGCGTCGATGACGGCCCAAAATTCCGGCTCGAGGGCGATGGAGGTTTGGTGACCGTAGAGGGAGACGGAACGTTTTTTCATTCCGGATTATCGCCGGAACTATCGAGTTTATGGCCGTCGACGTGACGGGCGAGTTTTGATTTTTCCGACTCGTCTTTTAACCTTTCGGCCTTGGTGCGGCCGAATTTTGCGCGATTTTGCTCTGCGCGTCTTTCTTTGTTTGCGCGCGTGACTGACTTTTTCGCTTTGCGGAAGTTTATAATATTATCAGGCACTTGGAATTGCTTTCTTAGCGCGGCTTAATCATCAATTCCGGGCGAACGACTTTGTCGAATTCTTTTTCAGTCACAAAGCCGAGGCGGACCGCCTCTTCGCGTAATGTGGTGCCGTTTTTATGCGCGGTTTTGGCGACTTTGGTGGCATTGTCATAACCGATGGTCGGAGCCAAAGCGGTAACGAGCATAAGCGAGCGGGCCATTAAATCGGCGATGCGATCTTCATTGGCCGTAATGCCGACAACGCATTTTTCCGTAAACGCTTTGGCGCTGTCAGACAGCAGGCGGATAGACTGGATCATGTTATAGACCATGACGGGTTTATAGACGTTCAGCTCAAAATGGCCTTGGCTGCCGGCGACGGTCATGGCGGTGTTATTGCCCATGACTTGTGTGCAGACCATGGTCAACGCCTCGCACTGGGTCGGGTTGACTTTGCCCGGCATGATAGAACTGCCCGGCTCATTTTCCGGCAGAGAAATTTCGCCCAGACCCGAGCGCGGGCCGGAGCCGAGAAAACGAATGTCATTGGCGATCTTGAACAGGCTCGCCGCGACGGTATTGAGCGCGCCGTGGGCAGACACGAATGCATCGTGCGCGGCAAGGGCTTCAAACTTATTCGGCGCGGTTTTGAACGGCAATTTGGTGTAGGTCGCGACTTCGGACGCGAAGGCTTTGGCAAA
>CALLAF010000037.1 GCA_938002605.1 uncultured Paracoccaceae bacterium
GATCCTCAATCTCATCCCGGAAATTCCGAATAAGCCCCTGGATCGGCCACGCGGCCGCATCGCCAAGCGCACAGATCGTGTGGCCCTCGACCTGCTTGGTCACGTCCAGCAGCATGTCGATCTCCTCGACCTCCGCCTCGCCGCGTACCAGACGGTCCATCACGCGCATCATCCAGCCCGTGCCTTCGCGGCACGGCGTGCACTGACCACAGGACTCGTGCTTGTAGAACTTGGACAGCCGCCAGATCGCCTTGATGATATCCGTGCTCTGATCCATCACGATCACCGCCGCCGTGCCCAGACCCGACTGCAGATCATTCCGCAGATAGTCGAAGTCCATGATGGCGTCTTTCATCTTCTCCCCGCGCACACAGGGAACGGACGAGCCACCGGGGATTACGGCCTTGAGGTTGTCCCAGCCGCCGCGAATACCGCCGCAATGCTTTTCGATCAGTTCTTCAAAGCTGATCGACATCGCCTCTTCCACGACACAGGGGTGGTTCACATGGCCCGAGATCGCAAACAGTTTGGTGCCCGCATTGTTCGGACGGCCAAAGCCCGAGAACCACGACGCCCCGCGCCGCAGGATCGTCGGCACAACGGCGATGGATTCCACGTTGTTCACAGTGGTCGGACAGCCATACAGGCCCGCACCGGCAGGGAATGGCGGCTTCATGCGCGGCATGCCTTTTTTGCCCTCAAGCGATTCCAGCAGTGCCGTTTCTTCGCCGCAGATATAGGCCCCTGCCCCGTGGTGCAGGTAAATCTCGAAATCCCAGCCGGACCCGGCAGCGTTCTTGCCCACGAGCCCTGCGTCATAGGCTTCGTCAATTGCGGCTTGCAACGCTTCCTTCTCGCGGATGTACTCACCGCGAATATAGATGTAGCAGGCGTTCGCATTCATCGCAAAAGAGGCGATCAAGCACCCTTCGACCAGCGTGTGCGGATCGTGGCGCATAATTTCGCGGTCTTTGCATGTGCCGGGCTCAGATTCATCGGCATTCACAACAAGGTAAGACGGACGCCCGTCGCTTTCTTTGGGCATGAACGACCATTTCAGACCCGTCGGGAAGCCCGCACCACCCCGGCCACGCAGGCCAGAGGCTTTCATCTCGTTCACGATCCAATCGCGCCCTTTTTTGATGATATCGGCGGTACCATCCCAATGACCACGTGCTTGTGCGCCTGCCAAGGTACGGTCGTGCATACCATATAGGTTGGTGAAAATACGGTCTTCGTCTTTGAGCATCAGCTTTCGCCCTTGTCGTTCTGGCGTGTCCGCCAGAGTTGAAATGTCTGCCACAGCGCAAAGCCGAAACCAGCAAGCGCCGCAAGGTCAAATAACCCGCGCGTGCGCTGGGTCCAACCGAAATATGACCCTGCCCATGTCGCTACGATCCATAAAACACCTGTTCCGGCAAGAATCAACGCGGCGCGTTGTCCTGACTTGGCTCGTTTGATGTCTAAATCGTTGCTCATCTGTGGAACGGCGCCCTGCGGCGCCGCCTTTCGCGTGGTTTACACGGTGGTTTATCCCGCCGCTAGGGTCTTTGCCTGTTCTACCCATTTGTCACGCGTTGCACGACCCTTAAATCCGGGCAAATTCTCATCAACCCATTTTTGTTCCGCTGGACCCCAAGCCGCGATCTGATCAAAATGATAAAAACCCATGCCGTTCAGCATCTTTTCAAGCTTTGGACCCACGCCTTTGATCTTCTTCAGATCATCGGCCCCACCTTCGCGGGCGGCATCCAAACCTGCGGGTTTTTCATCTGCGACTTCTGGCGCGTTTTTTTCCGCAGCTTCCGGCACCTCTGCTGGCGCCGGTTCGGGTTCGGGTTCCGTTTTGACCTCTGGCTCCGGTACTATTTCTGGTTCCGGAGACACTTCTGGCTCAGCTACGGCTTCTGGCTCTGGCGCTGGATCAGGCGCGATTTGCGAAGTTGTTTCAGGGGCTGGTGTGGTTGGTGGCGCATCAGACTTGGGGCTTGTGGCGGCGGGTGCGTCTTCTCCAACAAGCGCATCAAGCACCCCCATCATCATCGCAAACAAAATCGCGGCAGCAACAATCAAGCCAATAAAAAACGCGCCGAAAAAACCAAGCTTACTAAAAATCAGTAGAAGAATCGCAAAAACGGCACCAATGCCGCCGGCAATAAACAGCATTCGCTGCGTAATTGGTTTGAGTTCATTCATGGTGCAGACTCCCTTGGGTGATCAATTCACCAAACAATTACCCGCGTCAGCGGATTCACCTAGGGATTTTTGCGCAAAGGGCGATTTATCTCAGCAAATCGCCCATTTCCCGCGCAATCGTTACTTTTCTGCCAGTTCTTTGGCCTGTGCCATCCAATTGTCGCGGATGATCCGACCTTTGAATTTCAGGCGGCTATCAACCCAAGCAACCTGCGCATCTGTCCAATCAGCGATCTGATCAAAGTGCCAGAAACCGAGGTCGTTCAAAACGCCTTCCAGCTTTGGGCCAACGCCGCTGATTTTTTTCAAATCATCCGCACCTGTTTCGCGCGCGGCATCCAAGGTGAGCGGCTGTTCTTCGGCCACAGCATCAGCGGCTTCGGCCACAGCAGCCTTGGGCTTTGCGGCAGGCTTTGCTGCTTTTGGTTTCATGGCAGCCTTTGGTTTGGCGGCAGCATCTTTGACCCAAGGGGTCAACAACGGCACTTCCGTGCCGTCGATGCGTTTTACAGTGTCGCCGATTTCGACGGCCGCTTGAACGCTGGCGTTATATTTGGTTTTACCGCTGTCATAGTCGCGAAGGCTAGTCAGCCCCTTAAGCGGCTCTGCAGCGAAACGCCCATTTTGCGGGCCCGGAACAGGCACCTGCCCTGCGGCCAATTCATCGATAATTTCGCTCAGGCGGGCGGCGGTCAGGTCTTCGTAATAATCTTTGCCGATCTGCGCCATAGGCGCGTTCGCGCAAGATCCAAGGCATTCCACTTCTTCCCAAGAGAACTTGCCGTCGGCCGATACTTCATGCGCTTTCTCAGCGATCTTATTTTTACACACGCCGATCAAATCTTCGGCGCCACAAATCATGCATGACAACGTGCCGCAAACCTGAATATGGGCAATAGATCCAACAGGCTGCAGCTGGAACATAAAGTAGAAAGAAGCCACCTCGAGCACGCGGATATAGGCCATGTCCAGCATCTGTGCGACATATTCAATCGCCGGGCGTGTCAGCCAGCCATGTTGCTCTTGCGCGCGCCAAAGCAGCGGAATCACAGCCGAGGCCTGGCGGCCTTCGGGGAATTTTTTCATCTGCGCTTCAGCCCATTTCTGGTTGTCTGGCGTGAATGCAAATGTTTCAGGCTGGTCGTGATATAGGCGGCGTAGCATTAGTGTATCCCAGTCATTACGGCGGCTGAAGTCATCAGCGAAAACAAGGTAGCGGGAACAGACCCGCCATGATTAATACGACCCATCAAAGACAGTTCGCGGAAATGAGTTCAAACGACTGCTGGTCGGCAGCGATCTGCCCGCGCCCTTCAGCCCTAAGTTCGGTCATGATGCGCGCCAAATCCTCGCGCGACAGCGTTGCGTCAGTCAGAATGGTGGCCGAGTTGCTTTGGTTCACGACACAGCCGTTTTGTTCAACCGTCGTCACAAACCTTTCCTTCGCAGAAAGCGGATTCACAATAGGTGCAGCGACGGGAACAGGTGCGGGTGCAGGCGCCATATTGGGACGAAAGTCAGGAATTTGAAACATCCCGCCCGAACAGGCAGAAAGCGTCACAAACGAAAGACCGATCAAAGAACGTTTCATGTTTTCTTTTCTCCTGTGTTCCTAAAGCATACCGCGTATTAGCGTCGCCAAAAATACGGCCACCGCACCTGCCAATGCAGATTTCAAAACGCGGCTCCGCCCCTTAGCAACAAGACCACCCGCGATGCCGCCAACGGCACCCAGAATGAGCAGCCAAATATCAAGCGTGATCGACCCCATCAGCGGTCGATCTCACCAAACACAACATCCATCGTCCCGATGATCGCCGCGACGTCAGCCAATTGGTGGCCGCCCGCGACGTGATCCATCGCTTGCAGGTGCAAGAAACCCGGCGCGCGCAGTTTTGCGCGATACGGTTTGTTGGACCCGTCAGCGACCAAGAACACGCCAAATTCGCCTTTTGGGGCTTCGACGGCGGCGTAGACTTCGCCAGCGGGAACATGAAACCCTTCGGTGTAAAGTTTGAAGTGATGGATCAGCGATTCCATAGATGTTTTCATCTCGCCGCGTGTCGGCGGGGTCATCTTACCGCGCGCCATCACGTCGCCTTTTTCGTGGCGTAGCTTTTCGCAGGCCTGACGGATGATTGATGTCGACTGACGCATTTCTTCCATGCGGCACAGGTAGCGGTCGTAGCAGTCACCGTTTTTGCCAACTGGAATTTGGAATTCAAATTCGTCGTAGCATTCATAGGGTTCTGCGCGGCGCAAATCCCATGCGAGGCCGGAACCACGCACCATAACGCCAGAGAAACCCCATTCCTGGATGTCTTCTTCGGTGACAATACCGATGTCGGCGTTACGCTGTTTGAAAATCCGGTTTTCGGTCAGCAGGCCGTCGATGTCGGCAAGGACCTTGGGGAACTCAACAGCCCAAGTGTCAATGTCTTCGATCAGTTGATCAGGCAGGTCCTGATGCACACCACCGGGGCGGAAATAGGCGGCGTGCAAACGCGCGCCACAGGCACGTTCATAGAAAACCATCAGCTTTTCACGTTCTTCAAACCCCCACAGCGGCGGGGTCAGCGCGCCAACGTCCATCGCTTGCGTGGTGACGTTCAGCAGGTGGTTCAGCACACGGCCGATTTCAGAATAAAGCACGCGGATCAGCGACGCGCGACGCGGCACTTCGGTGCCTGTCAGCTTTTCAATCGCCAGACACCAAGCGTGTTCTTGGTTCATCGGGGCCACATAATCCAACCGGTCGAAATACGGCAGGTTTTGCAGATAGGTGCGGCTTTCCATCAGCTTTTCTGTGCCACGGTGCAGCAGGCCAATATGCGGATCGCAGCGTTCCACGATCTCGCCGTCCAGCTCTAGCACCAGACGCAAAACACCGTGTGCCGCCGGGTGCTGCGGACCAAAGTTGATGTTAAAATTACGGATTTGCTGTTCGTCGGTGGCCGCGTCAGTTGAACCATCGTCATACGCGTTTGTGCGAATAGTACCGTCCATCATCTTACTGCGCCTCCTCTTTTTTCTCGTCGCCGGGCAGGATGTATTGGGCCCCTTCCCATGGCGACATAAAGTCGAACTGGCGATATTCTTGAACCAGTTTTACCGGTTCATAGACAACGCGCTTTTGCACTTCGTCATAGCGCACTTCGGTATAGCCGGTTGTCGGGAAATCCTTGCGCAGCGGATAACCACGGAAACCGTAGTCGGTCAAAATGCGGCGCAAATCTGGGTGACCTGTAAACAAGATGCCAAACATGTCAAAGATTTCACGTTCAAACCAGTTTGCGCTGGGGTGCACAGGCAGGATCGACGGCATCATTTCGTCTTCGTTGATCTGAACGCGCAAACGGATGCGCTGGTTCTGATACATGCTCAGGAAATGGTAGATCACGTCAAACCGTTTTGCCCGGCTTGGGTAATCAACGGCGGTGATATCCACAAGGCTTGAGAATTTGCAGGCCTGATCGGTTTTCAAAAACTCGACAAAGGAGACAAGCGAGGACGGCGCAACCGTCACTGTCAGCTCATCATGCGTGACTTCCCAAGACAGGACGCAATCGTTGCGCTTAAGCTCAAGGTGGGTGCCAAGTTCGTTCAATGCTTCAGTCATAGTACTTCCTTTCGGCACGCGGCTTAGCGCACGATGGTCCCGGTGCGGCGAATCTTACGCTGCAGCTGCAAAATGCCGTATAGCAGGGCTTCCGCGGTTGGGGGGCACCCAGGGACGTAAATATCGACAGGCACAACACGGTCACAGCCACGCACAACAGAATAGCTGTAGTGGTAATAGCCCCCACCATTCGCACATGATCCCATTGAGATCACATAGCGCGGTTCCGGCATCTGGTCGTAAACCTTGCGCAGCGCTGGGGCCATTTTATTGGTCAGCGTACCCGCCACGATCATCAAGTCAGACTGACGTGGGGACGCACGTGGCGCAGTGCCGAACCGTTCAAGGTCATAACGCGGCATTGAGGTGTGCATCATTTCAACCGCGCAGCAGGCCAGACCAAAGGTCATCCAGTGCAACGATCCTGTGCGCGCCCAATTAATCATATCGGCGGTGCTGGTCACAAGGAAACCCTTGTCCTGCAATTCGCGATTAAGGGTCTGGGTGGCAGCTTCCTTGTCGGCGCCCGCATCATTCAGGCCGGTGGCGATCCCCATAAGTGCGTCTTTCCTTATCAGTTACCATGCAGACCAAGGGCCTACCTTTTGCTAGTTAGGAACTACGCGCGGTGCCCTCTAAGGTCAAGTCGGCACTATGCCTCAGTGGCAGCCAATCAGAGGTGTTTCGCACCTTCGCCGCAAATTTCCTACAATTACACCGGGGCCGCCAACAAAAATGCCGGCTGCATGGGCAACCGGCATCCCTAAAAATCAAATTCCAAGGTGGGTTATTCCCACTCAAGCGCACCTTTTTTCCACTCATAGGCAAAGCCAGCGGTCAAAACACCCAAGAACACCATCATCGACCAAAAGCCGACCATGCTAATATCCTTAAAGGCCACAGCCCAAGGGAACAAAAATGCGACTTCGAGATCAAAAATAATGAACAGGATCGACACCAAATAGAAGCGCACGTCAAATTTCATCCGTGCGTCATCAAATGCGTTAAACCCACATTCATAGGCAGATACTTTTTCCGGGTCCGGGTTGCGCACCGCAACGATCGCGGCCGCGAGAATCAAAATCAGCCCAAGCCCAATTGCCAGCCCGAGAAAAATCAAGATCGGCAGATATTCAACAAGCATTTCCTGCATGGCGGGTCCTTTGTGGCACGGCGCGCTGATCAGCGCGCAATAATAGCTGTTCGTTGCATACCCCTGCCCCAAGCGCGGGTCAACAAGCTGCGTTTCGAAAATGGCGATGGGAAATGGAAACTAGTCCAGCACGGGCAGGCGCGGCGACAATACAACGCCCGCAATCGACAAGAGCGACACCGCATGCGCCAGACCATTCGCGCGCGATGGTCCATTTTCTGTCAGTTCAGCAACTTCGACCAGATTATCCGTCTGCTGATCCGTCAACCAGAACATCGCATGCATGCCATAGGTGAAATCGCCGGGCATTTCTGTCACGCTTACGCGGCATCCGTCGGCCTTTGGCATAAACCGATGTGATGTCACTGTGACCGCGCCATTGGGCAGGACCAACATCGTTTCGTGGTTTTGTGGATCAGATGATAGAACCTTGGCGTCAAGCTTCACGACCAAAGGACGGCTAGGGTCGTCTGGGTCTGTCACATGTTCCGAAACAACCGCGACATCAAAGAAACCTTGCGCGTCCGCGGGGCCAGCCATCACACGCCCGCGCCGTGTTTCTGGGCGCAGCCCAAATTGCTGAGAGGCGAATGTGGTTGCAATCGGCACATCAAGATGTGTTGTAATGCGCAACTCCGCAATAGGTCCCGCATAGACACAGATTTCTAGAAATCTGTGAAGCACGGTCACCAACGCAAGCGCGACAAGCACGACAAAGACCACCGAAAGCGTCAGCGCTGCCTGATAATGCGCTATAGCGGCGTAGCCTGCAATTTCGGGCAACACTGGTAAAACAACAATAAATACAGCGCCCACAACCGACAGGCTAAGCGTTTCAAGCGCCACATTGGGGAACAATACGACATGGCCCAAAACCAAAACCGCCATCGTCGTAAAAATACTGACAGCGCGCGTCGCGGGCAGCAATTCCGGAGACACCAATGCCGCAAAACCCAAAACAACAACGACCAACACGAAGGCAGCGACAATCAGACGGCGCAAGCGCGCGATCCGGTAAGTAGCTTGTGTCAATGTTGGCCATGAAAACGACATCGGAATCTCCTTGCCTCCAAAAGGCCCGTCGATTCGGTCAGAATTGAGACCGAAATCTGACATTTTGGCTCTGAAGACTCCGGCTCCAATGCTATCTTTGGCAGCTCAGATTACTTTTTCTACGGCCAAAACTCAGTTACAGACTCCAAACGCAGCCGGTTGCCGTCTGAGAAACTTCCCAAAGCCGAGACATCACAGATTTCTCATAGGCATGGGGGTGCAGCCTGCCCTTGCCAACTGGCCCAACAAATCCCGCAGTGCCTGTCGGACCGTAGAGCGCCCGCTGTTCTAACCCTTCTTCCGTCGCGCACATGACTTCAGGCCACGCCCCTTTCTCAGCGGATTGGGTAATCGGCAACTTGGACATGATCCAGAACATGATCCGCGTCAGACGGTTGCCACTGGTGGCAATAAGCGAAGTTCGCGAAGATCCTGGATGACAGACATAGACTTTGACGTCTGTCTTGCCGGCTGCTGCGAGTTTGTCCTGCAGTTCATACGCAAACATCATCTGCGCCAGCTTGCTTTGCGAGTAGGTTTTGTTTTGGTGATAATTCTTATCCCAGTTCATATCGTCAAACTGGATCGTCTTGATCCCCATATTGTAGCCGAGGCTGCTAACAACCACGATGCGGCCTTTGGTTGCCTCGATACGCTCAAAAATCAACCCAGCCAGTAGAAAGTGGCCGTAGTGGTTGGTGCCAAGCATGCTTTCAAACCCATCAACGGTCAGCTTCTGGGTCGGCACTTGCGCGATGGCAGCATTGCACATGAGCGCATCTATTCGGGGAACCGTCTTGAGGATTTCTGCTGCGGCTTCGCGCACGCTCGCCAAAGAGGCAAGATCCATGCGGATAAAGCTTACATCGACGTTTGCGCCGAGTTCTTGCTTCAGCGCGGCGATTGCCGCTTGCGATTTTTCTGGCGAGCGATTGAGCATCACAACTGACGCGTCTTTTTTCAGTAAGGTGCGTGCCGCCTGAAAGCCCGCGCCCCCATTGGCACCAGTGATAAGATAGGTCTTCCCCTTGAGCGAGCTCAGGCGTTCTGGGGTCCAGCCATTTGGTCCAAAAGTTGTATCTGCCATATTTAGGTCTCCTCGTGGCGGCGTTTGTGGTTAGCGGGGTTATGCACCACCAATAAGAAGTAGATAACTCTCTGATCTTTACAAAAATAGGTAAATTCATCTCCAATACTTGCCTGATCGTCTCAATCCTATTGCAACACCGCAATATCAGTGCAAGCTGAGCGACATGGACAAAGAACACGTCAAGGCGCTGATTGCACGTCACCTTCCGCAGGCTGGACTTCTTAAAACCCAAATTCAAGGAGTGGAACTTTTCCACGTGGACGCGCCGGTGCCCTGTGTGCCAGCAGTCTACGATCCGACTATTATTGCCATCCTGAGCGGGGCCAAGGAGGCCGTACTTGGTGGCGAAAGACATATCTATGATGCAAGCAAATATTTGCTAAGCCCGATGACAATGCCAGTCGAGGCTGGCGCGCCGCACGCCTCGGCCGATGCCCCGTTGCTAGGTGTGAAAATCACCCTCGACGCACGCGTGATGACCAAACTGACCATCGCGCTAGAAAGCACCGCCGGTGCCATCCGACGTCCAGAAAAATCGGCACCGCAAGGGCTGTCGCTTGCCGGTTGGGATCAGGGCTTCACGCGCGCATTGCTGCAGCTTGTTGAACTGCTGGAGAACCCAGTCGACATGGCAGTGCTTGGCCCTGGAAGGCTGCGCGAGCTTTACTATGCAGTGCTACAAGGTGATGCGATGTTCGCCGCGCGCCGCGCCTTCGGAGTGGGACGCGAAATCGCCCAAACCATCGACTATGTGTCCACCCGTTTGAACACGCCGGTTACAATCGACGATATGGCCGCACAGGTTGGCATGAGCCGCGCGGTGTTTCATCGACGTTTCAAGCAGGCAACGACAATGTCGCCTATCCAGTTCGTAAAATCGATGCGGCTGAACAATGCTGCGATGAAAATTGCGGGAGGCATGAATGTGTCAGAGGCCGCCTGGGACGTCGGCTATCAAAGCGCGTCGCAGTTCAGCCGCGATTTCAAACGTATGTACGGCCAATCACCGCGCCAATGGGGCAACGAAACCCGAATTCCCGTTGGGTTGATGTAAGTATACCTGTTGTGAGCTAGAGAATTAACTTTCCCACCTAATTGATCAGCCCGACACCGATGGATCACGTATCAAGCGATTGATGACGCACTCAACTGTTACATTTCCAAGGGTAAATCCCTGCAAAAGGAGATGTTCGTCATGGGAAATTCACAATGCTGGAAAGACGTCTACCACAAGCTTGCTGGAGACGTATCCGCAGGTCAATTTGACGTTGGCAAAAAACTTCCGTCGCAAACGGTTCTTGCGATGCGGTATCAAACGGGGCGCCATGCAATACGACGCGCGCTTGAACGCTTGAGTGACGAAGGGGTTATCTCATCGCGGCAAGGGAAAGCGGCGGTTGTGGTTGGCCAGCCGATTACCTATCAAATCGACGCGAAAACCCGTTTCGCATCTCGGTTAAGAGAGGCTGGCTTTGACGTGCACGTCGCAGCTCTCCGCCTGCTTACCACGAAAGGCATCAATCCGCGGATCGCAAAAATGCTTGATCTTACCCCCCGCGATAAAGTCGGGTTTGCTGAGCTTTTACATCATGTGAACGGGGTCCCCACAACGCTCGGTCGGCATTATTTCAACACCCACATGTTCCCCGATATCATCGCCGCAATCTCGGCCACCTCCCCCTCTGTACCCGAAGCCTTCCGCCGCATTGGCGTCAACGATTATGCGCGGCGTTCCACCATTGTCGAAGTACGCCAGCCGACCGCCTATGAGGCGCTTACGCTTGAAATTCCGCCGACACAGCCTGTGCTCGAGCTATTGGGGCAAAATGTGGATGCTCGAAACACCACCATCGAAGTAACCGAGGCAGTGGTGCGCACAGATACGGTGAAATTGCGGATCGAGACCAACCAAGATGGCCACTTGGTGTGAAACCTTCGTGACGATGCCGCCAATACGATCTGCCGTCAAATATCTGTAACACCCGGTTGGTTTGGACGCGGGCAAGCGCTGTGGAACGGCGCAAACCTTGACACGTCAACACTCGGAGACTGAAACATGCTACGCACTACATTTGCAGCGGCTGCAGCAACGCTGGCGTTTGCCACCGTGGCCGACGCCCAGGTCACAATCACTTGCCTGACAAATGCGGGCCATTTGACACGCCAACACGAACCACTGATGGCTGAATTCAACGCGATGCAAGATGATATTATCGTCGAATACGCAGCGCCGGCCCAGAACTATGGCGATACCCACCTCAAGCTGTTTCGCGGGTCCGCGACCAACACCCTGCCAGATTGCGCGTTCCAAGCTTACAACCAGTTGCCATCGCTGGCGCGCGCTTTGACTGATCGTGGCCAAATCGTAGACATGACCCCGCTGATGGAAGCTGAAGGCGCCGGTTGGACAGACGAAAACTATACTGAAGCGATGCTTGATTTGGGCCGCGTGGACGGTGCGCAATACGGGATGCCGTTCAACGCGTCGGTCATTCAATGGTACTATAATGCTGATCTGTTCGTGCAAGCTGGCCTTGACCCAGACAATTTCCCAACCGATTGGGACGGCCTGTTTGATGCGGCCCAGAAAATCGACGCGTTGGACGAAGATATCTTGCCAATGTTCATGTGGCTGATTAACGGCGACGACTGGGGCTTCCAGACGCTGATCCTGCAACAAGGTGGGCGCATGATGTCCGCCGATGGTCAATCCATTGCTTTTGACGAAAACGACCACGCGCTTGAAGCCATGCGCATGGCGCTGCGTTTGCATGAAGAAGGCGGCCTGCGCACCGATTTGGACCGCGAAACACAGTTTGCCGCATTCACAGAGGGGCGCATGGGCATGTGGGGCCTTTCCCCCGCGGGTGCCCGCAACATGCAAGAACGTGTGGGCGAACAGTTCGATCTGCGCTCGCACCCGTTCACAGTCTGGAACGATGAGGACGGCAAGCTGCCAACAGGCGGCAACGCTGCGATCATAACAACGCAAGATCCTGAAAAAATTGCAGCTGTTTGGGAATATATCAAGTTCGTGACAGGTCCACGCGGTCAACAGATCACGGCTGAAATCACAGGCTACTTGCCAACCAACCGTCAGGTGCTGGGCACAGACTATATGGGTGATTTCTACGCAGCCAACCCATATTACGCGACGCCAGTCCTACAGTATGATCGCGCGGGCCCTTGGTCTGGTTACCCAGGGACGCAATCAGAAAAGATCTGGCGCGAACAAGCTTCGACAATCCGCGCAGTGATGGAAGGTGAGATAACACCAGAAGAAGGTGCCACTCAGCTCAAAGATATCGCTGAGGAACTGATGACGCGCTAAGCGCCCATCCCTTTGCCCCGCGCCGCACGATGGCGCGGGGCTTCTCTTGTCGAATGGTATAAAAATGGCGCAGCTCAGCTTAAAAAACATCAAGAAATCTTTCGGTGACACCTCGGTTCTTCACGGTATCTCACTGGATGTGATGGATGGGGAATTCATCTCGCTTGTTGGGCAATCAGGGTGCGGAAAATCGACCTTGCTGCGCATCATTGCAGGTCTCGAACAGCCCGATAGCGGGGATGTGCTGATCGATGGAAAATCGATGCTGGATGCCGCGCCAAAAGATCGCAACATCGCGATGGTGTTCCAAGATTACGCGCTTTATCCGCATATGAGCGTTGGCGAAAACATGGCGATGCCACTGGTGATGGCAAAACTGCCGCTCTATGCGCGTTTGCCAGTGATGCGCAGGATTACCCCTGCCGGTCGTAACGCCCAGCCCGAAATTAGGGCCGGTGTTGAAAAAGTCGCCAAACAATTGCGTATTGATCATCTGTTAGACCGTAAACCTGCCCAGCTTTCGGGTGGCCAACGTCAGCGGGTGGCCCTTGGCCGCGCGTTGGTGCGCGACCCGCAGACGTTTCTTATGGACGAACCTTTATCGAACCTTGACGCCAAGCTTCGGGTGCAGGTCCGTACTGAAATCACTGAATTGCACGCAAGCTCTGGCCTTACCTTTATTTACGTGACCCATGACCAAGTCGAAGCGATGACAATGTCCAGCCGCGTCGCGCTTTTGCAAACGGGCCGTTTGCTGCAAGTTGGGACGCCAAATGATCTGTTTGCCGATCCTGAAACCTTAGACGTCGCCCAGTTCATTGGCAGCCCAGAGATCAACATCACAGTCGGCGAAAGCCAAAACGGCCAAGTGATCATCGGCGAAACAGCGATCCCAATTGCCCTAGATACCACCGGCCCCATCCAAATCGGCATTCGGCCTGAGACGATCTGCATCCCCAATGTTTCCGGCTTGGTTGCCGCGCATACAGCTACGCAGGGCCATATGTTGAAGTTTGAAAAACGACTGGTCGAGGATCTCGGCCCCGAAATTCTTATTCATGGTGCATTTGCCCATGCGCCCGAAAACATCGTGCGTATTCGCGCACAAAAAAGCGACACATACGGCGGCGCGGGCACATTTGCGCAAAGCAACGCGCTGGATGTGATGTTAAATCCGAACCAGCTTTTGTTTTTTGGGCCAGATGGAAAACGCCTGCGCCCTGATTTTTCCACGGCCAAGCGGGCGGAGACGGTATAGTGGCGGTTTCCAAACTTCAGCGCGCGCAAACGCGGCTTGCCTACCTTTTGGTATTGCCCGCGACATTGTTAATCCTTGCGATTTATATCGTTCCCATCATCTTTGTTTTTCTGGGCAGTCTCACCGACTATACGCTGGTTAGCGATCATTACGCGTTTGTCGGTTTTGAGAACTACCAAAAGATGTTCGAGGACGAGGCCTTTAGCAACGCTTTGAACAACACCTTTTTTTACGCCCTACTGTTCTTGCCCGGCGCTTTCATCATCAGCCTTGTCATCGCAATTGCGATCCAAGAACAAAAGCAATTCCGATCGGTTTTGGAGGTGCTTTATTTCCTGCCAGTTACCTCAACGCTTGCCGCGATGGCATTGGTCTGGTCAGCATTGATGGATAGTGGCCAAGGGGTGATCAACAACACCCTGCAAACCATTGGACTTGCGCGGGTGAATTGGTTTGGCAATGAAGATATCGTGTTGGTTTCGCTGGCGATCATTTCACTATGGTCGGTCATCGGGTTTAATATGGTGCTGTTTCTTGCAGGGCTGACCGCCATTCCCAAAAACCTCTACGAGGCGGCGGCGATTGATGGTGCGGACCATCCGCTCGACAAATTTTTTCGGGTCACTTGGCCGATGCTGGGGCCGACGGCAATGTTCGTTGCGGTGACCAGTTCGATCACCGCTTTCAAGCTATTTGATACCGTCGCGATCCTCACACAAGGCGGACCGGACCGTGCCTCTGAAGTGTTCCTCTATCTCGCGTTTCTTGAGGGGTTTGAATATTTCAACATGGGGTATTCGGCAGCGCTTTCGCTCTTTTTTCTTGGGATCATCTTCCTTTTCGCGCTGGTCCAAGCGCTATTTTCCGACCGCAACGTACAGTATTGAGCCATGGCAGATATCTCATCCCCTCCCGCAGTTCCAACATGGTTTGATCGGATCAAACCCAAATCCGTCGGACGTTTCGTGACGACCGTGCTACTTTTTCTTGGCGCTTGGATCATGGTGTTTCCGTTCATCTGGATGATCTCATCCAGCCTGAAACCAACAGACGAAGTTTACGACGCGGATTTCTCGCTCATTCCGCGAACCTTCAAAGGGTTTGAAAACTACTATGCGGTGATCTTTGATCAGCCCTATCTGATTTTTTTGATGAACAGCATGATCGTTTGCACGGGCATTCTGGTCATCCAGCTTCTAACGGCGATCCCAGCCGCTTACGCGCTGGCAAAGCTAAAATTTCGTGGATCCACCATTCTGTTTGGCACCGTTATTGCGGCGATTACCATTCCTATCAATGTGACCTCGATCCCACTTTATATCGGGCTTGTGCGTGTTGGGCTGCTGGATACATATTTCGCGATGATGTTCCCATTCATCGTGTCGGTCTTTGCAATTTTTCTGTTTCGCCAATTCTTTCGCAGCTTTCCAGACAGCATCATTCGGGCCGCACGCGTGGATGGTTTTTCTGAGATTGAGATCATTTTACGTCTGATCTTGCCAGCCGCTGTGCCCGCCATCGCTGCGTTCAGCGTGTTCAGCTTTGTGGCCCATTGGAACGATCTTTATTGGCCGCTTATCGTCGTTCAAAGCCAAGACAAAATGACAGCCACGCTGTCGATGATGCAATACCAATCGATGTTCGACACGGACTATGGGCGCACATATGCCTCTGCGACCGTTGTGACAGCGCCGATGGTCATTGCGTTTCTATTTGCCCGCAGGTTGTTCATCCGCGGCATCACTATGACTGGAGTAAAAGGCTAATGCTAAAATTCGTTGTTCTCGCTGATATTCATATCGTCCCAGAAAGCAAGCTAAGCCACGGGCTTGATACGTTGGATCGTTTGGAACAGGCCGTGGCCTACGTAAACACTGTTCATGCTGACGCTGACTTTGTTATCTTCGCTGGCGATCTTGCGGATCATGGCGAACCCGCGGCTTATGAGCGTTTCAAGACCGCAATCGCACCGCTTACTCCGCCTGTGCACTTAACGCTTGGCAATCACGATCACCGGCCAACATTTCTTGACGTCATGGGTAAAGATCACGCACATCCCAACACGGGCTGTATCGATCATGTCATCGATGCAGGCGGGCACCGGGTAATTGTTCTTGATACATCTGACCCTGAACTACGCGGGGCTGGACGTTTGGAACCATCACAGATTGATTGGCTCAAGGCGCGCCTTGATGAAGCCCCTGACACCCCTGTTGTCATTGTTCTTCACCACAACATCACACCGTTTAACGTGCAGACCGACTATATCATTCTAGAAGACAACGCCGTTTTTGCTGATGCCGTTCTAAGCCATGCACATGTCCGCCAAGTCATTTCTGGGCATGTACACATGACAACTGCGGGCAATTATAAGGGCGTGCCGTTTTGTACCTTTGCGGGCGCACACTATAATATCGAACCGATGGCGACTGCACGTTCTGGCCCTGTACCGGAAGAATACGCTGGCTATGTCAGCCCAGTGCCCCGGCGCGAAGGCCCCGGCCAGCTCGCCGTTGTTTTGTGCAACGATGACAGCGTTGTGGTCCACATGGAGAATTTTCTTGACCGGCACCTCACGCTTGCGCCGGATCTCTTTGCTTGGTCTTGAGCCGTCAAACCGCGTCAACCAGCAGCGCAGAACTTGCGCGGCGAAACACGATATTTGATTTGCAAATTTGCTAGGTTTGCGCCTGAAATACGGCGCTAACCTCGGCCCGGATAATCCGAGCGATTTGCGCGCAATCGTCTAGATCAAAGGTCAGAGGCAAACGCATGTCAATGATCCCGGCCAAGATACGGTCAGTTGCAGGCATGGGCGTGCTTGGGGCATACCGCCAGCTGTCATAGCGCGACGTGAACCCAGCGGGCTCTGCCCCGCCGAACCATTTGAGTTCAACCCCGCGCTGCGCACAGCGCGCAATCACCTCGGCCACTGCAGGCGCGGACCAATCAAGCAACAAGAATTGATAGGAAGACGCGACAAAACCTTCGGCGCTGGGTCGCGTGATTAAGCGCAAGCCGGGCGTGTCAACCAACCCGGCCTCAACCGCGGCATAGCGCGCGTTCCACCTTTCGGCTTGCGTCGCCAAATCCTGCAATTGTGGCCGCAAGATCGCCGCGCGCAGATTATCCATCCGTCCCGATATATTTGGCGTTTCATATTTGATCTGCGCGAATATCTCGGCTGGTGGCGCAGCGCGGTGGCGTTCAAACAACATATAGCTACCTGACAGCATAATCGCCCGCGCCATGCCTTCGGCGTCATCCGAAATGAGCAAACCACCCTCGCCCGAGTTGATATGCTTGTAGGTCTGTGTTGAATAGCAGCCAAACTTGCCCCAACGCCCGCTTGGCACGCCATCCCAATGCGCCCCCATCGTATGGGCGCAATCTTCGATTACCGTCACACCCGCCGCATCGCACATCGCCATCAGCCGCCGCATATCGCAAATATGCCCGCGCATATGGCTCAGCAGAAGCACCTTGGCCTGATCCAATTTGCGCGCAAGATCATCCAGATCGATCACCAAATCTTCGGTCACGCCAACATAGATTGGCACGCCCCCAACAGCCGCAATCGCACCGGGCACAGGGGCCAAAGTAAAGGCGTTGGTCAACACCTGATCGCCATGTTGCACACCGCTCGCGCGCAACGCCGTTGTCATCGCATACCCACCAGAGGCCACAGCCAAACAAAACTGCGCGCCCGTGCTTGCTGCAAATTCCTCTTCAAGCAGTGCCGCTTCGGCAATTTCCCCGTCGACGGTATTGTACCGGTGCAAGCGCCCGTGCTGCATCACCGCATTGGCGGCAGCGATCCCTGCCGCTGGAATTGGTTCTTGCTGGGTGAAACTGCCGGTGAATTTCTCTGTCATAGCAAACGATATCCTAAGTTATGCGCGCAAGGGCGTTCAGCCGATAAGCCGCGATACAGTTTGTGAAAGTTGACCATAATCGCTGATAATCGCCTCGGGGTCTAAGGCGGCCACATCACCGCCGGGACCGAAATCAACCAAGATCGACGGTACACCCGCATTGCGCGATGTATCGCGGTCTGTGGCGGTATCCCCCACCAAAAGCGAGCGTTTGGGATCACCCCCTGCACGTCGGACGGCCTCAATATGATGTGCGGGGTCTGGCTTTCGTACGGGCAATGTATCGGCCCCGACGAGCGAGGCAAACGCATCACGCACACCCAGCCGGGTCAGTAGGGTTTCGGCCAGCGCTTCTGGTTTATTTGTCGCAATCCCCACGGCATAACCATCTGCTGATAATGCGGCGACGGCCTCCATCGCGCCGGGGTACATGACCGTATGACGGTCGATGTCTTTTGCATAGGCTTCAAGCAAGATCGGATATTGCTGCTGTACCTCCGCATCGCCGAAACCATCGACCCGCGAAAACCCAAGGTTCAGCATCGCGCGCCCACCGCGCAACGCAGTAGCCGCGTCTTGCGCCGGGTCCAAAAGATCGCCCAAGCCTAGCCCACGAAAACATGTATTCGCTGCTGCGATCAAATCACCGCTGGTATCAGCCAGCGTGCCATCAAGGTCGAAAATCACGGTGCGCATACAGAATCCCCTAAAACTTTGCTGTATTGATCTGTAACGCGCTGAAAACTGATGTGAAGCCCTCGGACCTTGTGATAATCGAAAACACCGTTAGAAGTTCGGGAAAACCAAAAAGAGGCGCGCATGAGCACAGCACTGATCATTCTAGCCGCAGGCATGGGCACACGGATGAATTCCGACCAACCCAAAGTGCTGCATGAAATCGGCTTTGCGCCGATGCTAGTCCATGCGATGAAAGCAGGCGGCGCGCTGGGACCAGAACACACCGTCGTTGTTGCAGGCCATGGGGCCGCTGCGGTGGAAAAGGCCGCAAAAGCTTACGCACCCGATGTGCAGATCGCGTTGCAATCAGAACAATTGGGCACAGGCCACGCCGTCGCCCAAGCCCGCGACGCGCTGTCAGGTTTTACAGGCGACGCGATTGTGCTTTATGGTGACACGCCGTTTATCAGCGCGGAAACGCTTGCCGCGATGTCGGCTGCGCGGTTAACACATGACATCGTTGTGCTTGGGTTTGACGCTGTTGATCCGGGCCGCTACGGGCGGTTGATTTTGCAAGATGATCAGCTGGATCGCATCGTTGAATTCAAAGATGCAAACGATCAAGAACGCGCCGTAACGCTTTGTAATAGTGGCGTTATAGCTGCTAATTCCAATGCCTTATTTGACCTCATAGACGCCGTCGACAACGACAATGCCGCAGGCGAATACTATCTTACCGATATTATTGGCATTGCACGCGCGCGCGGGCTGTCCGCAACCGTTGTGCGCTGCCCCGAGGCCGAGACATTGGGCATCAATTCGCGCGCTGAGCTGGCCAGTGCAGAGGCGTTGTTTCAGGCCAAAGCCCGTGCGCAAGCGACCAATGACGGCGTCACATTGGTCGCGCCTGACACAGTGTTTTTTGCCCATGACACGGTGATTGGGCGCGACACGGCAATTGAACCCAACGTGGTGTTCGGCCCCGGCGTCACGATTGAATCTGGCACAACAATTCGCGCATTTTCGCATCTCGAAGGCTGCCATGTATCACGTGGCGCCGTGATTGGCCCCTATGCCCGTTTGCGCCCCGGTGCAGAACTGTCCGAAGGCGTGAAGGTTGGCAACTTTGTCGAAATCAAAAACGCGACCGTACAAGAAGGCGCCAAGATCAATCACCTGAGCTATATCGGTGATGCCGATGTGGGCGCGCGCACAAATATTGGTGCAGGCACAATCACCTGCAATTATGACGGTGTCTTCAAACATAAAACCACGATTGGGCCGGATGCGTTTATCGGATCGAACACGATGCTCGTGGCCCCCGTGCGCCTTGGCGCTGAGGCGATGACCGCCTCAGGATCGGTCATCACCCGTGATGTGCCTGCTGGAGATCTAGCACTCGGGCGCGCACGACAAGAAAACAAATCTGGACTGGCAGTCAAACTATTCGACAAGCTGCTTGCGCTGAAGGCGAAAGGCAAATAATATGTGTGGTATCATTGGCGTATTAGGCAATCACGAAGCCGCCCCGATTTTGGTCGAGGCGCTCAAGCGGTTGGAATATCGCGGTTATGACAGCGCGGGCATCGCCACGGTGAATAACCAACAGCTGGACCGTCGCCGCGCGGTTGGCAAACTGGTGAACCTGTCCGATGTTTTGGTACATACGCCACTCGCTGGCAAAGCCGGGATCGGCCACACCCGTTGGGCCACACACGGCGCGCCCAATGTTGGCAACGCACATCCGCACCGCGCGGGTGGTGTCGCGGTCGTGCACAATGGGATCATTGAAAACTTCCGCGAATTGCGCGATTTTTTAGGGGCCGAAGGCATCGGGTTTGAAACCGATACGGATACAGAAACCGTTGCTCTTCTTGCGCAATATTACCGCGACCAAGGGCTGTCACCCGCCGATGCTGCCGCGCAAACGATTGCCCGACTTGAAGGGGCCTACGCGCTGTGTTTCCTATTTGATGGCGAAGAGGATTTGCTGATCGCCGCGCGTAAAGGGTCGCCATTGGCGGTCGGCTATGGCGTGGGTGAAATGTTCGTGGGCTCAGATGCCATTGCGCTGGCCCCGATGACGGATCGGATCAGCTATCTTGAAGAAGGCGACTGGGCTGTCATTACCCGTGACACTGTCGAAATCCGTGACCATGCAGGCAATCTAGCGCAGCGTGAAATTCGCACCGTGCAGCTGGACACCGCAACGGTCGATAAAAGCGGCTACAAACATTTCATGGCCAAAGAAATCGCCGAACAGCCCACCGTATTACAAGGCGCACTGGCGCATTACATCAACGGCGACGCAAGTGCGGTCACCCTGCCCGCGCCCGGCCTTGATTTCACAAAAGTCGAACGCATGACCATGGTCGCCTGCGGCACCGCATTTTATGCCTGTCTAGTCGCGAAATACTGGTTCGAACAGATCGCAGGTATCCCGGTTGAAGTCGATGTCGCTTCGGAGTTTCGTTACCGCGAACCCCCGGTGACGCCCGGCACTGTCGCGCTATTCGTGAGCCAATCCGGCGAAACTGCCGATACCTTGGCTGCGCTACGCTACATGGAGGGCAAGGCGGCCAAAATCGTATCCGTCGTGAATGTCCCGGAAAGCTCAATCGCGCGCGAAAGCGACCTGCCCCTGCCAATCCTTGCAGGTACGGAAATCGGGGTGGCCTCGACCAAAGCCTTTACCTGCCAATTGACCACGTTAGCGATTTTGGCCCTGAATGCGGCGCATGCACGCGAGCGCATAGGTGATGCCAGCTTGGCCACACATCTGACGCAACTGCGCGCCCTTCCAGGCATTATGAACACCGCATTGGCGATTGAGGACAAATGCGCCAGCGTTGCTGCCAAATTGGCCGAGACCCGTGATATCTTGTTCTTGGGGCGCGGCGCGATGTACCCGCTGGCCCTCGAAGGGGCGCTCAAGCTTAAAGAAATCAGCTATATTCACGCCGAAGCCTATGCCTCGGGCGAGCTGAAACATGGGCCCATCGCCTTGGTCGATCAGCATGTACCCGTTATCGTCATGGCACCACGCGACGCGCTGTTTGATAAGACCATATCGAACATGCAAGAGGTTATGGCCCGTGGCGGTAAGGTCCTTCTGATCACAGATCAAAAAGGCGCGGCCGAGGCTGGCGACGGAGTATGGGACACGATTATCATGCCTGAAATTGATCCGTTCCTCGCGCCCATCCTTTATGCAGTGCCGGCGCAATTATTGGCCTACCATACCGCCGTTGCAAAGGGTACAGATGTGGACCAACCCCGCAACCTAGCCAAATCGGTGACTGTCGAATGACCTCAAAACGCGAAGCCTTGGACGCATTGCGCGCCGCTGGCGATCCTGAAAAAGCCAAAGATATGCACCGCTATCACAAGGTGGATCGCCCCTATCTGGGCGTCGCGAACCCGGTGATTGATGACCTGGTCAAGGCTTGGCGCGCAGATATTGATTTGGATGCACGACTGGTGCTGGCAAACAGCCTGTGGAACAGCAATATCCACGAGGCCCGCATCGCCGCAGCAAAGCTGCTCACCCAAGCACGCCTGCGCCCTGATGACACGGCAGCCTGGGAATTGATCGTGTCATGGGTGCCTGATTTTGACGCCTGGGCAATCGCGGATCACGTTTGCATTGCCGGACAAAAACGGCTGGTCGCCGACCCGTCACGGCTAGATACCGTTGAAAGCTGGACAGGTTCTGATCATATGTGGACGCGTCGCGCCGCACTCGTGATGACCCTGCCGTGGACCAAGCAGAACAATCCGAAACCTGCGGAATTGGTTGCACGCGACCGTGTGCTGGGTTGGGCGGCCGGATATACCACGGATCACGACAAATTTATTCAAAAAGCGATCGCGTGGTGGCTGCGCGAACTGTCAAAACACGACGCTGAGCGCGTACAGGTATTTATCAGCCACCACAGCGCCGATATGAAACCATCCGCTGTCAAAGAAGCTGGGCGGATGTTGCCCACGTAAGGTGGATCAAGATCCACCCTACCTACTGATGGTAGACGGTCAGCTCAGGCAGGCTCGTGAGCGGCACCCCAAGCAGGCGCATTGCCGCAAGGCTGATTTGGCTGCCCGCGCCAGCTTCACCCCCCGATGGGCGTAGCTCTAGGTTCACCGACGCGCCGTTGTAATCCACGCGTCCTTGCATCACGGCATCAACAAGCGGGGTTTTCAGCCATATCCCCGGCTCTGTTGGCGGCCCAAGTGATGCAATTGTGACCCCCAAGGCAACATCTATGCTCGCATCCGGAGCCGTCGCTGCGGTGCGGTCTTCGGCGCTAGTCGTGTCAAAATCTTCAACGGTGACAGCATTTTCCGGGGGTACAACCGCGACCACCGCTGTTTCAGTGGTCGGAACCTCAGGGGCACCCCCCCCTTGAAACGAAGGTGTTGCACATCCGGCCAATGCCACGAACGGGAGAAGAAGTTTAATATCCATTCCTTCAACATATGGTGCGGATGATGATGTTACAACATCGCGTGCAACGCTTGCGCAAGGCGGCGCGCAGCCCTAGGTTAGCACGATGAACCAGCCCCTAATTGACCCTTTTGCCCGCGCGATTGAATACCTGCGTGTGTCTGTGACAGACCGTTGCGATTTTCGCTGTGTTTATTGCATGTCTGAAAACATGACCTTCCTGCCCAAAAAGGAACTTTTGACGCTCGAAGAATTGGACCGGCTTTGCTCGGCGTTCATCCGGCTTGGGGTGCGCAAACTGCGGATCACCGGTGGCGAACCGTTGGTGCGCCGCGATATCATGACATTTTTTCGGGCTATGTCGCGGCACCTTGATGCAGGGTCCCTGCACGAGCTGACGATCACCACCAACGGCAGTCAATTAGAGCGCTTTGCGGACGACCTATACGCCGCTGGGGTACGGCGGGTGAATGTCTCGCTCGATACGCTCGACGACCAAAAGTTTGCGGATATCACCCGCTGGGGCCGCCTGCCCCAAGTGCTGCGCGGTATCGATGCGGCGCAAAAGGCCGGGCTGCGGGTCAAGATCAATACCGTCGCCCTCAAAGGGTTTAACGAAGACGAATTATTTACCCTGACTGATTGGTGCGCATCACGTGATCTGGACCTGACATTCATCGAAGTCATGCCCATGGGCGATATCGGGAACGAAGACCGTTTTGGGCAATATTGGTCGCTCAAGGATTTACGTAGGCAGCTTGCAACGCGGACTGAAATTACCGATTTGCCAGAGAAAACCGGCGGACCAGCGCGCTATGTCCGACTTGAAAATACAGGCCAAAAAATCGGGTTTATCACCCCACTGTCGCATAATTTCTGCGAAAGCTGCAACCGGGTGCGTATCACCTGTACGGGAGAAATTTATACCTGTTTGGGACAAGAAGGGCATTCTGATCTACGCGGGCCGCTACGTGCCTCAGAAGCGGACGCAGACCTCGACGCCGCCATTCGCGCAGCCATCGCCCAAAAGCCCAAGGGCCACGACTTTGACTATTCGCGCCAAAAAGCCGATGGGCAGGTCAGCCGCCATATGTCACACACAGGCGGGTAATCGTAGGGTGGATCTTGATCCACCCCTGTTAATTATGCGGCAGGCATCCGCTTTTCAACGATTTCGGCCCACCAGCTACAGCCTGCAGGGATCGCATCGTCGTTGAAGTTATAATGCGGGTTGTGCACGTCGGCGCTATCGCCGTTTCCGACCAAGATATACGCGCCCGGACGCTCTTCGAGCATATAGGCGAAATCTTCGCCGCCCATGACCAATGGCGCCTCGCTGCAATCGCCCGAGATGGATTTTGCCACATCCGCAGCAAATGCGGTTTGATCGTCATGGTTCACCATGCAGGGGTAGCCATGGTAATAGGTCACGTCAGCCTTTGCGCCCAGCGTCGCTGCGGTGCCCTCGCAGATCGCAGTTAGGCGTTCTTCGGCCAAGGCACGCATTTCTTTGGACATCGTGCGCACGGTGCCTTTGATCTGCACACGTTGTGCGATCACGTTGAATGCTGTGGAGGACGATTCAATGGACGTCACAGACACAACGATCTGATCGACAGGGTCGGCGTTGCGGCTAGCGATGGTTTGCAATGCGGTGACAACTTGTGCCGCGACCACCACGGAATCGACGGTTTGATGCGGCTTGGCAGCGTGACCGCCCTGCCCTTCGATGGTGACATCAAACTGATCAGTCGCTGCAAAAAACGCGCCCGGGCGGATCGAAAACGCTCCGACCTCATGGCCCGGCCAATTGTGCATGCCATAGACTTCTTGGATATTCCACTTGTCCATCATGCCATCCTCGCACATCTCGCGGCCGCCACCGCCGCCTTCTTCGGCAGGCTGGAAGATCACGACGACTGTGCCGTCAAAATTACGGGTTTCTGATAGGTATTTTGCAGCGCCAAGCAACATGGCCGTGTGCCCATCATGGCCGCAGGCGTGCATCGCGCCATCCACTTTGGATTTATATTCAAGCCCGGTTTGCTCGTGAATTGGCAACGCATCCATATCTGCGCGCAGGCCGATCACCTTGCCAGATGTATCGTTCTTACCCTTGATCACCCCAACAACACCAGTGCGCCCGATGCCGGTTACGATCTCGTCGCAGCCAAATTCCTTAAGCTTTTCAGCGACAACGGCAGATGTCCGATGCGTCTCAAATAGGATTTCAGGGTTTTCATGTAGATCGCGGCGCCAGGCAGTGATTTCAGGCAGAAGCTCTGCAAAGCGATTCTTGACGGGCATGTCGTCTCTCCAGTCGGATAGTTAGTTGTTTTGTTAGAGGTTCGGACCAAGCACCAGCTTGGAGCCGTCAGAAAAACGGGACAGTCTGAACCTGCTGATATCATGCGTCGGGGTTTTCCCAGTTGCAAGCTGTGCGGTGATGCGCCCAAAAGCCGGGCCAATCCCAAATCCGTGTCCACACATCCCGGTCGAGATCGTCAGACCGGGAATCGTTTCGACGGTATCAACGATTGGCACAATATCGGGCGTCGCGTCGATCATTCCCGCCCATGCGGTCTCAATCTTAATGTTGTCTAACGCCGGATAGGTTTCTTGAAACGTACGCTCCATAAACCGAACTTTGGCCGCGTTTGGTTTCGGATCAAGCACGCGCATCTTTTCAAACGGGGAGATATCATTTGCAGACCAACGCCGCGCAGTCCCCCAGGCATCTGGGAACCCTTTCGGCGCGAAAGGCTTGAGCCGGGTGCCCAAAGGGTCTTTGACCAGCTGCGGTGCAAATTTAATCAGCGCACGGAAGGCATCTGGCCCGACAAAGAGCTCGTGAAAACCTGCAGGGGCAAGCGTATAGCCGCCATCAAGACGCCGCCGGAACGCAAGGTGATGATCAACGGCGGCGCCATTGTGCACATTATCGACAGGCGCTGTGGCCGCGACAGTCGCCCGCACAGAAAGCTGCGGAATAGAAATGCCGTGATTGCGCAAAAACAAGGCCGACCACGCGCCCCCTGCGACAACCACGGACTTGGTTTTGATCAGCCCGCTTTCGGTCACAACGCCGGTAACCCGCCCGCCTTCGAGGTCAAGCAAACGCGCCGCGCAGTTTTCAACAAAGGTGACACCATCGGCCGCAGCGGCACGCGCTATTGCAGGCACCGCGGTCCAAGGTTCGGCGCGCAGATCATTAGGGGTCCACAAGGCCCCTGCCCAATCGCCATGCGCCCCCGGCAACACATCCGTCAGATTTTCTTTGGAAACAACACGCGTATCAACCCCATTGGCTTCGGCATCAGGTATCCAAGAAGCGTAGCGGTCAAGATCGTCTTTGGTTTTTGCCAAAAACGACACACCACCTTGACGCAGCCCAATATCAGCGCCGATAGAATCGTTCATCTCGCGCCACATCGTCGCCGATTCTTGCATGATCGGGATTTCAGCGGCATCGCGCCCTTGCACCCGCACCCAGCCCCAGTTTCGCGATGATTGCTCTGCTGCGATGCGGCCCTTTTCGAGCACAACGACCTTAAGCCCTTGTTTAGCAATTTCCCATCCCGTCATGACCCCAATGATCCCCCCCCCAATAACAACCGCATCGGCTTGTGCCGGTGGTGGCCCGGGATATTTGACGGGATCGCTTATTGAGATGGGAAAAGGCTTCATCGGGATAGGCTTTCAATCAGGTCAATCATAAAGGCCTGACCTTTTTCAAACTGGGCGACAGAAATATATTCATTGGGTTGGTGCGCCTGCGCGATATTGCCGGGGCCGCAAACAACAACCGAATACCCTTTCGCCTGAAAATGCCCTGCTTCGGTGCCATAGCTGACGACTTCGGTTGTATTCGCTCCCGTCAGTTGACGCGAAAGGCGTTCGGCACTGCCGTCAGTCTCGGGGGCCAGTCCCGGGAGTTCAAAAAACTGCTCAGCAGTGATTCCCGCATCTGGGTGAATTGCCTTCATTTCGGCTTCGAGTTCAGCAACTTTCGCCAAGAAACGGTCCCGCCACGCGGCATTGCTTTCCCCCGGCACGACACGGAAAGTCACATCAAAGGTACAGTCTTTTGCGGTGATGTTATGGGCTGTGCCGCCATTGATCATGCCGACGTGTAGGGTCGTATAGGGGGGCACAAAATCCGCATCCATCGCAGCGGGCGCCTTGGCCGCATTTTCCGCGTTCACTTGATTCGCCCATTCAATCAGCTTTGCCCCCATCATGATCGCGCTCACGCCAGTGTGCAGCAACGATGAATGTACTTCGAAGCCATGAAAATGCATCTTGTAGCCAATGCCACCTTTGTGCCCCGTGACCACAGACATCATTGAAGGTTCCCCAACAATCACCGTGTCTGCACGCGGCATGCCCATGCTGACCATATGATCAATCATCGGCGGCGCTCCGGTGCAGCCAATTTCTTCGTCGTAGCTCAACGCGATTTGTAGCGGACGTTTCAGATCTGCCTTGCACGCGAGCGTCACGGCCCACAATGCCAGCGCATCAAACCCTTTCATGTCGCATGTCCCACGACCATAGAGTTTGCCTTGACGTTCAACGACCGTGAAGGGATCACTATCCCAATCTTGCCCGACAACCGGGACAACATCCGTATGCCCAGACAATACCACGCCACCATCGATTTGTGGGCCAACATGGGCATAAATCGCGGCTTTCGTACCGTCTTCGTTTGGAAGACGTTGTGTAAGAACGCCTAAATCGGTCAAATACTTATCAATAAAATCAATAAGATTAAGATTGCTTTCCGTACTCACTGTCGGAAACGATACTAACTGATCCATCAGTTCGCGGGCATTCAGGGATGTCATTGTTGACCTTCTTGAATGACAAAGTGCTCTGGGCCTACTTCGAGATATCGTGACGGCGCAGGCGTATAGCCTACGGGATGTATCGGTGATGGGATCGGAGAAAAGTCGAGATCACCGACCAATTTCCGATTGTGTGGGTCGGCCACGGGGACCGCAGACAGCAATCGTTTTGTATATGGATGCTGCGGATTTTCAAAAATCATCCGCCGTGGCCCGATCTCAACGATACGCCCCAAATACATCACCCCAACAGTATGGCTGACACGTTCTACAACGGCCATATCATGGCTGATAAACAAGTACGAAATACCCATTTCAGCTTGTAGTTCCATCATGAGATTGAGAACTTGGGCTTGGACACTGACGTCCAACGCGCTGACGGCTTCATCCGACACGATTAATTTCGGGTTCAACGCCAACGCACGCGCAATCGCAACCCGTTGGCGTTGCCCACCCGAAAGCTCATGCGGATATCGTTTTAGAAAACTGCGGGGAAGTTCGACGCGATCGAACAGTTTTGCGACACGTTCGTCTAGCTCTTCCCCTGAGACAACTTGGTAATTTACCAATGGCTCTGCGACCTGATCACCAAGCACAATTTGCGGGTTAAGCGATGCAAACGGGTCTTGGAACACCATCTGCATATCACGGCGCGCATCGCGTAATTCACGTGCCCCCAATGCACGAACATCTTTCCCGTCAATCCAAATCTCACCCGAAGTCGGTTCAGTAAGCCGCAAGATAGAGCGCCCACAAGACGATTTTCCGCATCCTGATTCCCCGACCAAAGAAAGCGTTTGGCCCTTCTTGATCTTAAATGACACATCTTCGACCGCGTGCACTTGCGCAACCGTGCGCCGCATCAACCCGCCTTTCACCGCGAATCGCGTCGTTAACCCTTTGACCTCTAACAACGTTTCATCCGAACCTTTGATGGGATCCACTTGTGTTGTACTGCCATCCACCAAACGCAACGGCGCAGGGTAATCCGTACCTGTCATTTCCCCCAAGCGCGGCACCGCCGCCAAAAGTGATTTGGTATAAGGGTGTTGCGGGTTTTCAAAAATCTCTGCGGCGGTGCCTTCTTCGACTTTTTCTCCTCGAAACATCACAACGACCCGGTCTGCGATCTGTGCGACCACGGCCATATCATGCGTGATAAACAATACCGCAGTTCCAGTTTCACGTTTGAGACGGTCAATCAGCGCCAAAATTTCGGCCTGAATCGTCACATCAAGTGCTGTCGTCGGCTCATCTGCGATCAAAAGGCGCGGTTCACAAGCTAGGGCCATCGCGATCACCACACGTTGCCGCATCCCGCCAGATAATTCGTGTGGATATTGATCCAACCGCTTTTCGGGTTCAGGGATACGCACCTGCCGGAGCAACTCAATCGCCGCGGCGCGAGCCTCGGACTTGGACATCTTTTTGTGTATGATCAACCCTTCAGTCAACTGCGCCCCAAGCGTAAATACCGGGTTCAATGACGTCATAGGTTCTTGAAAAATCATTCCTATTTCATTGCCACGCACATCGCGCATCGCGCCTTCGGAACGCAAGGCAAGATCCTCAACTGCGCCGTCGCGATGTTCAAAGTTCAAAGTTCCGCTTGTTATTTTTCCGCCACCGTAGCCAATCAAGCGCATCAACGACATGGATGTAACCGATTTCCCTGACCCACTTTCGCCAACGACACAAACGGTTTCGCCCGGCTTGATATCGATTGAGATATCTTTCACAGCGACAACGTTGCCGCCTTTAGTCGGAAATTCGACACGCAGGTTCTGAATATCCACGATTGGTTTTAGGTTTTGCATAACACTTCCACTTCTTTGCGCTAAGCTGGCAATCCTTAGCGATGGTGTCAAACGTTGTTTTGATCGCCAAGCGCCTGAAAAACAATCACATTGCACGTTGGGGTAGCTGAGATGGGGCTTGCAATCACAAAAAATTGCGGTTTGTATTCTTACACGCTTGAAAGCCATCAAACGATACGTTTATCGAAACGAAATGGCTGATGTAACCAACAAGGAGAAGACAATATGAAACTCAAGACAGCACTGCTTGGCGCTGTTGCGACCGTTTCCCTAGCGCCGGCGGCATTTGCTGACGCGCACGAGGGCGAACGTGGTCGCGACGGTCAGCTCAACATCATTTATTGGCAGGCGCCGTCCATCCTGAACCCATATCTTTCAGGTGGGACAAAGGATTTGGAATCCGCCAGCTTGGTCATTGAACCGCTTGGTCGCTACGATTCGACCGGTGCTATGGTTCCATACTTGGTCGACGAAATCCCAACAGTGGCAAATGGCGGCGTGTCAGAAGATTTGACCTCCATTACCTGGAAACTGACAGAAGGTCTGCTTTGGTCTGATGGCACACCGCTAACATCTGCTGACGTTGTATTCACAGCCGAATACTGCATGGACCCAGAAGGCGGCTGTGCCCAACTGTCTAAGTTCGAAGGCGTTGAATCTGTCGAAGCCATCGACGAACTGACTGTAAAAGTCACATTCGGTGCACCGCAACCGAACCCATATGGCCCCTTCATGGGCGGCCAATCTCCAATCATTCAAGCCGCACAATTTGCTGAGTGCATGGGCGCGAAAGCCCCAGAATGTACCGATGCGAACTTTGGCCCAATCGGCACAGGCCCGTTTGTTGTCACTGACTTCCGCACAAACGACGTTATCCAGCTGGTCGCGAACGAAAACTACCGTGATCCAAACAAACCCGCCTTTGCAACTGTAACCTTCAAAGGTGGCGGCGACGCAACTGCGGCTGGTCGTTCGGTTCTCGAAACTGGCGAATTTGACTATGCTTGGAACTTGCAACTGGCACCCGATGTGATTGCATCCATGGCCGAAGCTGGCGTTGGCACACCCGTATCTGCGTTTGGTACGTTGGTCGAACGTCTGGAAATGAACCTGACCGATCCTTCCCCATCGTTGGAAGAAGGCGTGCGTTCAACAGCTGCAGCACCGCACCCATTCCTGAGCGACGAAGCCGTGCGCCGCGCGCTATCTATGGCCATCGATCGCGACCTTCTGGTCGAAGTTGGCTACGGCCAAGCTGGTCGTCCAACATGTAACCTTGTTCCCGGTCCAGAAGTTTACGCTTCAACTGAAAACACAGGTTGCTTGGTCCAAGACATTGAAGGCGCAAAAGCGCTTCTTGAAGGTGCGGGCTGGGTTGACAGCAATGGCGACGGCATCCGTGAAAAAGATGGTGTTGAACTGCGTATCCTTTACCAAACTTCCACAAACGCTGTCCGTCAGGATTTCCAAGCGCTGATCAAAGAATGGTGGGGCGAAATCGGTGTTGAAACCGAACTGCGCAACATCGATGCGTCCGTGTTCTTTGGTGGTGATCCAGGTTCGCCTGACACATTCCAGCGTTTCTACGCAGATGTTGAAATGTACGCCAACAACTTTGATGGCACAGACCCGCAGGCCTATCTGTCTGCATACACATGTGACAAAGCGCCAAAGCCTGAAAGCCAATGGCAGGGTGAAAACATCAACCGTTTCTGTGACCCTGCCTATGACGCGCTGGTTGCTGAATTGGGTGCAACTGCCGATCAGGCAGAGCGTAGCCGCATTGCAATTGAGCTGAACGACATGCTGACCAAAGACACGATGACCATCGTGCCACTGGTTGACCGTGGTCGTGTGTCAGCACATGCAAACACCCTCGGTGGCGTTGTTCTGAACACTTGGGATTCAGAGCTGTGGAACGCAGCCGACTGGTACCGTATCGGCGACAACCGCTAAAAGCGGCGTAAGGTGGATCTTGATCCACCCTACTTACCCTATCCGGCGGGGCAGCAAATATGTGCGCCCCGCCATTTGAAAGCTCTGACCAAAGGCGTTGCCACCCGTGCTGATCTATACCATTCGCAGATTGCTCATTTCTATCCCGACGCTTTTGTTCATCGCTTTTGTGATTTTCATGCTGCTCGAACTTGCGCCGGGGGATCCGATGGCGCAAATGCCCCTGACAATTCCACCCGAAGTCAAAGAAAAGATGCGGCTTGCACTTGGCCTCGGAGAGCCGTGGTACGTGCGCTTCCCGCTTTGGCTCAAGCAGTTCTTTATCGTAGAGCCGCAGTATTGGATTGATGGCACCTTTGGCACCAATTTTGCAGATGGGGCACAGCGGATCATCAGTTTCCAATCCCGCAGCCCAGTGTTTGAAACCATCGCGCAGCGTATGCCACAAACCCTTTGGGTGGTGGGCATGTCCTATGTGGTTGGCGTGCTGATCGCCTTGCCAATCGGGATTATCAGCGCCTACCGTCAATATTCGGTCTTCGATCAGGCGGGCACATTCGTGTCGATGATTGGCTTTTCGGTGCCACCATTCTTTTCGGGTGTGCTGTTGATCGTAATCTTCTCGGTACAGCTCAAATGGCTCCCATCAATCTACGACACGACCCATGTTGTCGGTGATTGGGACAGTTTTGTATTCCAACTACGCCAAATGATTATGCCGGTCATGGTGCTCGCACTGCAAACCACGGCCCAAGTCAGCCGCTACATGCGAGCATCGATGCTTGATAACCTCGGCCAAGATTATGTTCGCACGGCCCGCGCCAAAGGCGTATCTGAAAGCAGCATCGTTATGAAACACGTTTTGCGCAATTCAATGATCCCCGTTGTGACAGTGATTGCGCTTGGCATCCCAACGATTTTTGGCGGGGCTATCATCACGGAACAGATATTTAAGGTGAACGGCCTTGGCCAATTGCTGATCATTGCCCTACAAGGCAGCGATATTCCAATGGTCATGACCATTACATTCCTACTGGCGGTGCTGATCGTCATGATGAACCTGATTGCTGATGTGCTTTACGGCATTCTGGACCCGAGGATCCGCTATGACTGATACGACCATGACCGCCACCGCCGTCGAAAAACCCCGCAACAAATGGTGGGATGTCTGGGCGCAATTTCGCACACACAAAGGTGCTGTCGCCGGGCTTGCCTTTCTTGTTTTCATCACGCTCTTCGTTACTGTGGGCCCTGTGCTTTGGGACGTGGATCCGGGAAAACTCAATATCCGCAACAAAGATGTGCGCCCCATCTATATGGTGATCTTTGATGGCGACGCCAAAGTCAGCTGGGGTAACCCGATGGGCACCGACAACCTTGGGCGCGATATCATGGCGAATATCATGGCTGGGGGGCGCGTCTCGTTGGCGGTGGGCTGGACCGCGATGATCTTGGCCGTATTTATCGGCACGTTGATTGGGGTGTTTGCGGGGTACTTTAAACGTTTGGATGGGCTGCTGATGCGCTTTACCGATCTAGTATTGGCGCTGCCATTGTTGCCGCTTTTGCTAGTGATGATGCTGCTGTTCCGCGACCCGCTGCGTGCGACGTTCGGGCCTGAAAACGGCATCTTTATCCTGATTGTTACAGGCATCGGCATTACATCTTGGATGCAGACTGCGCGGATTGTGCGCGGCGATGTTATGGCGCTCAAAGAACGTGAGTTTGTGCTGGCTGCCCGATCTATCGGGACACCTGCGCGACGCATGATCACGCGGCACCTGCTGCCAAATGTAATGTCCCCGATTATGGTCTCTGCCACGCTTGGGCTTGCGACAGCGATCATCACTGAAAGCGCGCTGTCTTTCCTTGGCCTCGGCTTCCCGTCGGATTTCCCGACATGGGGCAAAATCCTGTTTGATAGCGTCGACCGGATGACCGCGTTCCCCGAACGGGTGATCTGGCCGGGGCTTGCGATTTCATTGACAGTCTTGGCTGTGAACTACATCGGTGACGGGCTGCGCGATGCGCTCGACCCGCGTATCCGCGGACATTAAGCCACTTGCTCTGCTTGGACTTCAAGCAGAGCATTCAGCCCGTTAATCGCCGCAGGCATCCCGCCATAAACGGACATCTGCCAAATTACCTCAGCCATTTCCTGTAAAGTAGCCCCAACTGACAAGGCGTGTGCGATATTGACCTTCAACTGTGGGCTGGTCTGCCCGCCCATCGCAGTCAGCGCGGCCACCGTACATAATTGCCGCGTTTTCACATCCAATCCCTCGCGAACATAGTGACGACCGTAAGCCCATTCGATCAGGCTTTCGGCCATACCCGGCACCAGATGATCATAGCGCGCAGCAAGCGTTTCTTCCAAAGTTGGGTTCATCTGGGCCACATGCGCCCGCCCCTTTTCAAGTGCAGTAATAGTCATTTCAGTGCCCTTTCGCTTTGCGTTCCATGTCGTGATATGCGGCGACCTTGCGGTCCATAAGTGCCAATGTGTCCTGCATCAGCGCCAGCTTTACCGCGACAGTTTTGCGGTGCCGCTCGGCTTTGTTGCACAAATGGAGCCTTGGGTTGAGTACCCCTTACCTCAGACGGATTTATGCTGCGGCGACGGTTTTCGGGATGCCCAGTGCGGTGAAGCCATTGAGAATGGCAGCGCGGATCTGGATCTCTGCGACCTGCC
>CALLAF010000038.1 GCA_938002605.1 uncultured Paracoccaceae bacterium
ATCGCGTCTGATCCGCGCGGCCTTGAAGCTCTTGGCCCCAAAAGAGTAGAGATGGCCTATGAATGAGCCAGACCCGACATTGCGCGCAGCCCCCCAGCCCGAAGATGCGGATCGCGCGCTGCGTCCGCAGGTGCTGGATGAATTTATTGGGCAAGCGGATGCGCGTGCAAATCTAAAAATCTTTATCGAAAGCGCGCGCCGTCGAGGCGAAGCGATGGATCACACGTTGTTTCATGGCCCGCCGGGATTGGGGAAAACGACGCTTGCACAGATCATGGCCCGCGAGTTGGGGGTGAATTTCCGCATGACATCTGGCCCTGTGCTGGCCAAAGCAGGTGATCTGGCTGCAATCTTGACCAACCTAGAAGCACGCGATGTTTTGTTTATCGACGAAATCCATCGGCTGAACCCGGCTGTTGAAGAGGTTCTTTATCCTGCGCTCGAAGATTTTGAGCTGGATCTGGTGATCGGCGAAGGCCCGGCGGCCCGTACTGTGCGTATTGAACTGCAGCCCTTTACACTTGTTGGGGCGACCACGCGAATGGGGTTGCTGACGACGCCTTTGCGCGACCGGTTTGGAATTCCAACACGGCTTGAGTTTTATACCGAAGACGAGCTGCATCAGATCGTGACGCGCGGTGCGCGATTGATGGGGACGCCGGCATCCGACGGGGGGGCGCGTGAAATCGCGCGTCGTGCGCGCGGTACGCCACGAATTGCGGGCCGATTGCTGCGCCGTGTTGTAGATTTTGCGATTGTTGAAGGCGATGGCACAGTCACACAGCAAATTGCTGATCGCGCGTTGACCCGGCTTGGTGTTGATCATCTGGGTTTGGACAATGCCGACCGGCGCTATTTGCGGTTGATTGCAGAAAGCTATGGTGGCGGCCCCGTTGGGATTGAAACGATGTCAGCGGCCCTGTCCGAAAGCCGTGACAGCTTGGAAGATGTGATTGAGCCCTATTTGCTGCAAAAGGGGCTTATTCAACGCACCCCACGCGGGCGGATGCTTGCACAGGCGGCTTGGGCACATTTGGGACTAGAAAAACCGAAATCGCAGACGGATTTATTTGGCTGAAGGTGCAGATCAAATTTCAAGAAATTTGATCGCCTCCGGCGGGAGTATTTGGAGCAAGATGATGTATGATGTCGCGCCTTTGTTCACGCGGTCTGACGGTGACTATGTGTTCGCACGTTGGGGGCGCCCGATTGTACCAGTGGTGTTTGGTGTCGATGATGCGACGCTGGCGGTTTTTAAGGGCGCGATTGAAGCCGTCGTGACATTGGCCGGTCACAAAATGGACGAGACTGACATGGAATTAGGTGCAAACCTGATGATGTTTTTCTGCAAAGATTGGGATGAGCTGTTGGAGGTGCCGCACTTGGATAAGATGTTGCCCGAGCTTGACCCTTTGGTGGCGCGATTGAAAGGCGTGGACGCCAACCAGTATCGTATTTTCCGTTTCGATGACGCGGGCGCAATTCAAGCGGCATTCGTGTTTATGCGGATGGATGACCAAATGTCGCAGGCCCCAGCCGATACTCTGGCCCTGTCGCAAGCGGTGCAGATTGTCCTTTTGTGGTCTGACACTGCCTTTGATGACATGCCACCGCTTGCGATGATCGACGGGGTTGTTGCCCTGCGCCCCGAGATTGGTGACGTTATACGCGCGGCCTATGATCCGGTGATGCCTGTTGCCGCGCGTGATGCAAGCCACGCCATGCGTATCGGCGCGCGCATGCCATGACCCATCAGTTCCCCGTCCGCGTCTATTACGAAGATACCGATCTTGCCGGGATCGTCTACTATGCCAATTACCTAAAATTCATTGAGCGTGCCCGATCGGAATGGGTCCGCGAGATGGGTATTGATCAGGTCGCGATGAAGGCCGCAGGTTTGGTTTTTGCTGTGCGCCGGGTCGAGGCTGACTACCTATCGCCGGCCCGGTTTGACGATAAGTTGATTGTTGAAACCTCTGTCAGCAATAGCACCGGCGTGCGTCTGAGCGTGGCGCAAGCCATCAAGCGCGATGAAACACTTATTTTTCGTGCGATAGTGACGATTATTTGCATGGATGAAACGGGGGCTGTGGGCCGACTTCCGGCGCAGATCCGCCAATCCACGTGTTAGTTTGTGTGGGTTTCAGCCTTGTAATACGGGTTTGATTGGCTTTTCGATTTCGAATGCGTTATGTAACGCCTTAATCAGAGCCCAAAACCGGGCCTACAGGCAGAGCAGGCACAATGGAAGCAGCAACCGACTTCACGATGTGGGCGCTATTCGCGCGCGCAACAATTACCGTAAAACTTGTCATGATCTTACTTATGGCCGCATCCGTTTGGTGCTGGGCCGTGATCGTGGACAAAATCGTGCAATACCGAAATGCCCGGACAGAGGCAGATATATTTGATCAACAGTTTTGGTCTGGCGAGCCGCTGGATGCGTTGTTTGACCAAATCGGAGCGGACCCGCAGGGCGCCAGCCAAAAGATATTTGCGGCAGGTATGTTGGAGTGGCGCAGATCGCACCGCCAAGATGGTGGCCTGATCGCGGGTGCTACCGCGCGCATTGACCGATCTATGGACGTCGCCATCGCCAAAGAGGCCGCGCGTCTGCAAAAGGGATTGCCTGTTTTGGCCACCGTCGGATCGACGGCACCGTTTGTCGGCCTGTTCGGGACCGTTTGGGGTATCATGAACGCGTTTATTGAAATCGCTGAAGCCCAAAATACCAACCTTGCTGTTGTCGCCCCGGGGATCGCCGAAGCACTTTTGGCGACAGGTTTGGGCCTTTTGGCCGCGATTCCTGCGGTGATATTCTATAACAAACTGTCTGCAGATAGTGATCGTATCATCGCAGGCTACGAAGCATTTGCGGACGAATTCGCGACCATCCTTAGTCGCCAGCTGGATAGCTAATTATGGGCGCAGGTGTAACCAAATCAGGTGGCGGCGGCGGACGGCGTAGACGGCGGCGTAGTGGCGGCGGCACGCAGCCGATGGCCGAAATCAACATCACGCCGTTTGTGGACGTGATGCTGGTGCTTTTGATTATCTTTATGGTGGCAGCCCCGTTGATGACGGTGGGTGTGCCAGTGGATCTGCCAAAAACTGCCGCTGATGCACTGCCCGGTGATGACGAAGAACCGCTAACGGTGACGATCACCGCCGAAGGTATCGTGATGATCCAAGAGACAGAAACATCGCCCGATGAACTGGTCGCGAAATTGCAGGCTATCGCTGCAGAACGCACGTCTGACCGCATTTTCTTGCGCGCCGATGGTGCAAATCAGTGGAACGCTGTGGCTGAAATCATGGGCGCGTTGAACGCAGGTGGGTTTTCCAACATTGGCCTTGTGACTGATGTTGGCGGTCCGTCCTTTGCGGGGTCGGACGGGTAGGTCATGCGTACGCCGGGCACGTATATTTCTGCCACAGGCCATGTTGCTTTGATTGGCTGGCTGTTCTTTGGCTGGGGGTTCAATGCGGACCCGCTGGATTTTGACGCGATGGATGTATCCGTCATTAGTGGCGAAGCCTTTGAAGAATTGATTGCTGCCCGCACCCCAGAACCTACCGATGCGAACCCGACCGCTCCCGTGCAGCCTGAAATCGACGACACCCCGCCACCACCGCCTGCCGTCGAAGACCCTGCTGAGCACACCCCGCCGCCTGATCCGGTTGATCCGCCCGATAACGAGCTTCCGCCGCCACCTGCACCCGAGGTTCTTGTGACCGAGGCAGAAGATACGCCACCCGAGACGCTGGACGTACCTGCGGCACCGCCACCGTCGCCGAATGTTGATCTGAATACGCCGCCCGCACCGACACAGGCCGCCCGCGTTGCATCGACCCCAACCGCGCCGCCACCGCCGGACGCGCAGGTTGATGATATTGTCCGCGAAGAAGTCGTTCCCGATGAAACCGCGACCGCCGAAGTCGTTACAGAAGATACCACCCCAACCGCGCCCGAAGAAACCGCAACCGAAATCGCGATTGAGGATAAAAAACCGTCTGGTCTGGTCGAAACTTCATTGCGCCCCGTTTCGCGGCCTAGCCGCCCAACACCACCAGCGCCGGAACCTGATGCGCCGACGGAAACGGTAGAGGCACCGACCGAGGTGGAAACCCCCAGCGATGACGCTGTCGAGGCAGCCCTCGCAGCGGCTTTGGCTGTTGAAGCACCAGCGGTTGCTGCTGGGCCGCCTATGACGGGTGCCGAACGCGATAGTTTTCGGATTTCAGTCAATCGCTGTTGGAACGTTGATCCCGGGTCAGTCGCGGCACGTGTGACCGTCGAAGTCGCCTTTGAGCTAGATCGCAATGGTTTGGTGGTTGGCCAGCCGCGTCTCGTTGCATCGGATGGTGATCAAAGTGCGACAAATATCGCCTTTGAGGCTGCACGCCGCGCGATTTTGCGCTGTCAATCTGGCGGATATGCATTACCCGCCGATAAGTATGAGCAATGGAAAGAGGTCGTTTTCACATTTGACCCAAGCGGAATGCGGCTACGGTAAAAAAGAACACGCGTAGGTGAGGTGAAATGGTTTCATCCATCTGCTAAGAAGACAAAGAAAGATGCGGATTAGGGGTAACCTGACGATGCGAAATGAGGCGAAGAAGATGAAAAAAATTCTGACACTTTTGGTGGCCCTGCTGTTGGCCGGACCCGTCGCAGCCCAAAACGGCCCGTTGCGACTGACCATCACCGATGGGGTGATTGAACCGATCACCTTTGCTGCGCCCGTATTTGAGGCCGAAAATGCCGAAGCCGCGCAGGTTGTGAACAACCTTAATCGTCTGGTCGCCCAAGACCTGTCCGGCACCGGGTTGTTCCGCGAAATTCCGGCGAATGCGTATATCTCGCAGATCACGTCATTCGCGCAGCCGATTGCCTTTGCCGATTGGCGCGCGATCAACGCGCAGGCTTTGGTCACGGGTGCGGTTGCGGTGAATGGCAATCAAATGACTGTGAAATTCCGGCTGTATGATATCTATTCAGGCCAGGAATTAGGCGGCGGTTTGCAGCTTGCAGGTACCACCGCTGGCTGGCGGCGCATGGGCCATAAGGTTGCGGATGCGGTCTATAGCCGGATCACGGGCGAGGGTGGCTATTTCGATAGCCGTGTTGTTTATGTCGCCGAAAGCGGCCCCAAGGATAACCGCCAAATGCGTTTGGCCGTAATGGATTTTGACGGCGAGAACACACAATATTTGACTGATAGCAGTGCCATTGTGCTGGCACCACGGTTTTCGCCAACAGGCGACCGGATACTTTATACTAGCTACGAAAGTGGTTTTCCGCGGATCAACCTTTTGAACGTCGCCAATGTCGGGCGTCAGCAGTTGCAGACGGCCCCCGGCGAAATGGCCTTTAGCCCCCGGTTTTCACGTGATGGCGGATCTGTGATTTATAGTCTCTCGAACGGCGGGAACACGGATATTTTCCGTTCTGATCTTGCATCGGGGCAATATACCCGGTTGACCTCCGCGCCCTCAATTGAAACCGCACCAAGCCTGTCGCCTGATGGCACGCAGATCGTTTTTGAAAGCGACCGTTCAGGCACGCAGCAGCTGTACATTATGTCCGCAAATGGCGGAGAGGCGCGCCGGATTTCCTTTGGCGAGGGGCGGTATTCAACGCCGGTTTGGTCGCCTCGGGGGGATTTGGTTGCCTTTACCAAACAAAACGCGGGCCGGTTTCATATCGGCGTGATGCGCACGGATGGATCAGAAGAGCGTTTGCTGACGGCGTCGTTCTTGGACGAAGGCCCAACATGGTCCCCGAATGGCCGCGTGATCATGTTTAGCCGTGAAACCCAAGGGGAAAGCGGCACATCATCGCTGTATTCCATCGATATTTCGGGCCGTAACCTGAAGGCTGTTCCAGTCCAAGGGGCCGGATCCGACCCGTCATGGGGCCCCTTGCAGCCTTAGTCAAAGTACATTCCCAGAACCATTCAGCCATGCTATGCTGATGGAAACGAGCAGATAAAAACAGGATTGAACCAATGAATATGATGACAAAAGCGACGATGCTGCTTTTGGTGCTGGGCACGGCAGCTTGTACCAACCCCGACCGCTTAGGTGGTACCGGTGGCGCAGGGGCAGGTGGTGCCAGCGCTGGCGGTGGTCTGGCAGGATCAGCCAGCGACCCGACCAGCCCTGCATATTTCAATCAGGCGATTGGCGACCGCGTGTTGTTTGCGGTGGATACATCGACGCTTACCCCTGAAGGGCAACGCATTTTGGATGGGCAGGCGCAATGGCTATTAACTAATGCGGATTACCGCGCGGTGATCGAAGGTCACGCGGATGAGCAGGGCACACGCGAATATAACATCGCACTGGGTGCACGCCGCGCCAATGCTGTACGCGAATATTTGGTGTCACGCGGGGTTCCAACGGCCCGGCTTGAGGTGATCAGCTACGGCAAATTGCGCCCGATTGAGGTCTGTTCAAACGAGGCCTGTTATTCGCAAAACCGACGTGCAGTAACTGTTCTTTCATTCTCAGCTGTTACAAGCTAACCCAGCCCAAAGGACCTCCTATGTTGCACCGTATTGTCGTTCTTTGCGCGATTTTGTTGTCACCACTGCCGGCCGTTGCCCAAGAGGAAACGCTCGCCGATATTCGACAGCAATTGACCGGGCTATATGGCGATGTGCAGCAATTGCGCCGCGAACTATCCACCACTGGCGGGTTGAATAGTGGGATCGCGGGCAATACGCCGCTTGACCGGCTCAATGCGATTGAAGCTGAATTGCAACGCCTGACATCAAAGACTGAACAACTTGAATTTCGGGTGAATCGGATCACGGTGGATGGCACTAACCGTGTGGGCGATCTCGAATTCCGGCTGTGTGAACTTGAGGCCCATTGTGACATTGCCCAGCTTGGCGACACACCTAGCCTTGGTGGGGTGGACAATGGGGCTGATGTGCCCGCGCCAAACCTTCCCCCCGCAACAGGTGGCCCTGCACTCGCCATTGGTGAACAGACAGATTTTGAGCGGGCGCGGGAGGCGCTCGCGAACCGTGACTTTCGCGGCGCCTTGGACCAGCTTGAGACCTTTGGCGAGACCTACCCGGGAAGCCCGCTAGCGGCACAAGTTAATTACATGCGCGGTGAGGCGCTTGAAGGGCTTGGTCAGCAAACAGATGCCGCGCGTGCCTATTTGGAAGCGTTTTCTGCGGATGCGACAGGCACACATGCCCCTGCATCACTGTATAAGTTGGGTGCGTCTTTGGGCGCGATCGGGCAAACCCAAGACGCATGTCTGACGCTGGCCGAGGTTAATGTGCGTTTTCCGGGTAACCCGGCAGTCAATGACGCGCAGTTGGCAATGCAGAATTTGGGATGCCAGTAGCGGCGCGCTCATCTGATCTTACCGAACAGTTTACCCGCGCGCTTCACGAACTTGGTGTTGTCACGCCACAGGCGGTGATCGGGCTGGCTGTATCTGGCGGCGGCGATTCAATTGCGATGATGCATTTGGCAGCGCGGGCGGTTGACCCTAATCGATTGCGGGCTGTCTCCGTTGATCATGGCCTGCGCCCTGAGGCGCGCAGCGAAATCGCACTGGTCGCGAACCAAGCCAAAGACCTTGGGATCGAGCATATCGCTCTTGGTTGGGATTGGGACCGTAAAGGCAATCTGCAAGGGGCTGCGCGACAAGGACGCTGGGCGGCGATGCATGAATGGGCGGGGCAGGCTGGCGTTGATGCGATCCTGATGGGGCACACTGAAGATGACCAGCTTGAGACGCTGTTAATGCGGCTTGCGCGCGGATCGGGCATTGATGGGCTGACGGCGATGGGCCGTGTCGATTTACGCGATGGGCTACGCGTGGGGCGGCCGCTGTTAGGGATATCACGCGATGATTTGCGGGGGTGGTTACGCACCGAGCAGATTTCGTGGTGTGAAGACCCCAGCAATGATGACCCGCGCTATGACCGGGTACGTGCACGCAAAATGTATGCGCAGCTCGAAACCCTAGGGCTTACCCGCAAACGTCTTTTGCAAACAGTCGATCATATGCAGGCTGCGCAGCGATCCTTGCGGCGGGCCGCGCGTGATTTTGCACGCTTGCATGTACGACAAGACGCTGGAGATTTGATTTTTGATCCTGTCGCGCTCGACCTTAGCAATGACGATGCACCACGTCGGGTGATGGCCGCCGCGATTTCTTGGGTGGCGAGCCGCAGCTATCGGCCGCGGTTTGAAAGCCTGATCGCGCGTGTCGATCAGCTGCGCAAAGGGCACAAGGTGACCTTGGCCGGGTGTGTCTTGCTGCCGCTGCCCGGTGGTGGGGCGCGCATCCTGCGCGAGGCGGCGGCAACGACCCCATATACACGCCCCCATGGATTGGACATCGCGGCGACGGGGCTGCGCTGGGATCAACGCTGGCATCTGGATGGGCCCGTTCGGGATGGGTTGCGGGTGCAGGCATTGGGTGAAGGGCTGCGCGACTGCCCTGACTGGCGGCAGGCGTCGATGCCGCAAGTGTCGCTTTTGGCGTCGCCTTCGGTCTGGTCGGGCGACACACTGATTGCGGCGCCGCTGGCAGGCCTGTCGAACGGCTGGTCTGCACAGATTGTCGCGGATTTCCATTCTGGGGCGTTTGGCATTGAAGATTGAGCAATAGGCTCTATTTTAGATGAAACGCTTGAAACGACTCTGTCGCTTTCATTCCCCGACTTCAAAGGAGCTCCCCTTGGGCAACGCGCGAAATATGGTCTTTTGGATCGTCTTGTTTTTGATGGTTCTTGGACTTTTCCAAATCTTTAGCGGCACACCGCCGTCGGCACGTGGAAACAGCCAAAGTTACACACAATTTGTCGAGGCTGTCGAAGCTGGACAAGTGACCGATGTGACAATCGACGGCGAGAACGTGCGTTACACCGCGAGCGGTGCGAGCTATGCGACCATTAAGCCAGAAGATGCTGAAATCACAGAGCTTTTGGTCGAAGCAGACGTGCCTGTCACGGCGATCAGCCAAGAAACTTCGCTGTTGCAATCCTTCTTGATTAGCTTGCTGCCCTTCGTCCTGCTGATTGGCGTTTGGGTCTATTTCATGAACCGGATGCAAGGCGGAGGCAAAGGCGGTGCGATGGGCTTTGGTAAATCAAAGGCCAAGCTGCTGACTGAAAAAAATGGGCGCGTAACGTTTGACGACGTTGCAGGCATCGATGAAGCTAAAGAAGAGCTGGAAGAAATTGTCGAGTTTTTACGCAACCCGCAAAAATTTAGCCGTCTTGGCGGGAAAATCCCAAAAGGTGCGTTGCTTGTTGGCCCCCCCGGTACGGGTAAAACCTTGCTTGCGCGCGCGATCGCTGGCGAGGCGGGCGTGCCATTTTTCACAATTTCAGGGTCTGATTTTGTTGAAATGTTTGTCGGTGTAGGGGCGTCACGTGTGCGTGACATGTTCGAACAGGCGAAAAAGAACGCACCTTGTATCGTCTTTATCGATGAAATCGATGCTGTTGGACGTGCCCGTGGTGCGGGCCACGGCGGTGGTAACGACGAACGCGAACAGACATTGAACCAATTGCTGGTTGAAATGGACGGGTTTGAAGCCAATGAAGGCGTGATCATCGTGGCGGCAACCAACCGCCGTGACGTGCTTGACCCAGCCCTATTGCGCCCAGGTCGCTTTGACCGTCAGGTCACCGTGCCGAATCCAGATATCAAAGGCCGCGAGAAAATTTTGGGCGTGCATGCGCGTAAAATCCCATTGGGTCCAGATGTTGATCTGCGCATCATCGCACGCGGTTCCCCGGGGTTTTCCGGCGCAGACCTTGCGAATCTTGTGAATGAGGCGGCGTTGATGGCTGCCCGCGTTGGACGTCGTTTCGTGACAATGGTCGACTTTGAAAGCGCGAAGGACAAGGTCATGATGGGCGCGGAGCGCCGGTCAATGGTGATGACTGCCGAGCAAAAAGAAATGACCGCTTATCATGAGGCGGGCCACGCGATCGTGGGCATCAGCCTGCCGAAATGTGATCCGGTTTATAAGGCAACCATCATTCCACGCGGCGGGGCATTGGGTATGGTGATGAGCCTGCCTGAAATGGACCGCTTGAACATGTTCAAAGACGAATGCCATCAGCGCCTTGCGATGACAATGGCTGGGAAAGCCGCTGAAATCATCAAATATGGTGAAGATCAGGTGTCTAACGGCCCCGCAGGCGATATTCAGCAGGCTAGCCAATTGGCGCGCGCGATGATCCTGCGGTGGGGGATGTCAGATAAGGTCGGGAATATCGACTATTCTGAAGCCCACGAAGGCTATCAAGGTAATACGGCGGGCCTGTCCGTGTCTGCCCATACCAAAGAGCTGATCGAAGAAGAAGTCCGCGAGTTTATCCAAAATGGATATGAGCGCGCACGTGAAATCTTGATCGAGAAAAACGACGAGTTTGAACGTCTTGCACAGGGCTTGCTCGAATATGAAACGCTGACAGGTGCTGAGATTAAGCGCGTGATGGCAGGTGAACCACCCCACGCGGGCGAAGATGATGATAGCGATGCCGCTAAATCTGACACACCATCTGTCACGGCGATCCCCAAGACCAAGCCGAAAAAGCCCAAAACGCCGGATGCCGGGCTAGAACCGGAACCATCTGCATAATTCAAGAAAACGCCGTCCCACTTGGGGCGGCGTTTTTGCTTGAACCCAATCGTTACACATGCTGCATTTGCTGCAAAGCTGCCCGATAATAGGATCCTAAGATGCCAGCACTTGTTCCGACCGAAATCACAGGCGAAGTTGTATGGATCGGTCATGTACCAGATCGCGATGCCTCGCTCGCAGCGACCAGTCAGACGGCCGCTGATTTGACATTCGCAGGCATCCCTGGAGAGGCCCATGGCGGCGAATTGCGCCCGTCATGTTCGCGGGTGATCAGCCAGTACCCACGCGGTACCGAAATCCGCAATGTGCGGCAGTTGACTGTTCTTTCGGCAGAGGAATTGGCATTGATCGCTGCTGAGTGCGGGCTTGACCAGCTAGATCCCACAGATGTTGGCGCATCGATGGTGGTCAAGGGCATTCCTGATTTTACGCACCTCCCACCATCATCGCGGCTGCAGTTCCCGGATGGATCGGCCATTGTGGTGGATATGGAAAATCGCCCCTGCCATCTGCCCGCAAAAGTCATCGCAGAAGATAACCCTGACGCCGGGCGCAAGTTTAAGGCGGCGGCCAAAGACAAACGTGGGGTGACAGCTTGGGTTGAGCGTGAAGGTAAGGTCAAGGTTGGCGACGCTGTGCGCCTGCACGTGCCAGATCAACGCGCATGGCAGCCATAGGTTTCTGATCCGAAACGCGGGGCATACCCGGTGCCGAAAATCAGCGAATTTAAGTCGGATTAGGGGATTACATCCTATTTTGCGTGGATAAGTTGACGCCATTGAGGCCGTGTAATTGCGCACCGTTAGAAACGGCGGTAGGGCAGCGGGGCCTTCATATGCAACCAACGCTGGGGATACACAATGACAGCTACAGTAATTGACGGAAAAGCCTTTGCCGCGAAAGTGCGCACGAAAGTCGCCGAACATGTCACGCGTCTGAAAGAAGTGCATGGGGTTACACCGGGGCTTGCCGTGGTATTGTTGGGCGAAGACCCTGCCAGTCAAGTTTACGTGCGTTCAAAGGGCAAAATGACCGTCGAAGTTGGCATGAACAGCTTTGAACACAAGTTGGATGCGGAAACCTCGGAAGAGGATTTACTTGCACTGATCGCCCAACTGAACGCGGACCCGGAGGTCCACGGCATTCTGGTGCAACTGCCGCTGCCCGGACATTTAGACAGTGACTTGGTCATCAATAGCATCGATCCGGCTAAGGATGTGGATGGGTTTCATATCTCAAATGTAGGACTGCTGGGAACGGGACAAAAAAGCATGGTCCCCTGCACCCCGCTTGGTTGTCTGATGATGTTGCGCGATCATCATGGTTCGCTTTCTGGCATGAATGCTGTCGTTGTTGGTCGCTCGAATATTGTTGGTAAACCGATGGCGCAACTGTTGCTTGGTGATAGCTGTACGGTGACCATCGCGCACAGCCGCACCAAAGACCTGCCTGCAGTGGTCCGCCAAGCTGATATTGTGGTCGCAGCCGTGGGCCGCCCGCAGATGATCCCCGGCGATTGGATTAAACCTGGTGCGACGGTGATTGATGTGGGTATCAACCGCATTGATAAGCCAGAGGGCGGCACCCGGCTCGTGGGTGACGCCGATTACGACAGCTGCGCCGCGGTGGCCGGGGCGATTACCCCGGTACCGGGTGGTGTTGGGCCGATGACCATTGCTTGCGTTCTGGCGAACACAGTCACCGCCTGTTGCCGCGCCAACGGGTTGAAAGAACCCGGCGGTCTTACAGCTTAGTTTAGGTGGGGTGGATCAAGATCCACCTTACGATTTGCCGCGCGGTTTAAGCTGCCTGATTGCCCTTTGCACTGCTTCGGGCAGCGCGGTGTTGCCGTCAGGCGCGATATCGAGTGCTGCGCCGACATCTTTGGCCAAAATCCCAATACTATTGTCGTCGCTGAACCCGTCGCGGGCGAATTCGATGTCATCAAAGCCCGAGGCCAGCCAATTTTGGCCCGAGGCGCTTGCGATCAACGCGAGCAACTTGTCCTCATCCACGCCCTGTGCATCTCCCCAGTCAAGCACCAGCCGGGTCATTGCCGTATGCGACGCGGCCAGCATATTATTCAGCACCTTGCCGGTCATCCCAGCACCGAAGTCGCCCATCGGGTGGATCGCATCGCCCATCGCCTGCAACAGTGGCATAATGGGTGCTGGATCGCCACCGACCATAAAGGTCAACGTGCCTGCGCGGGCACGTACTTGTGCGCCGGACATCGGCGCATCAATGATGGCGATATTGGTTGGAATGCGTGCGCGTAGGGATTTGACGTAATTGGGAGAAAGGGTTGAGCTGATCACAATCGTCTGCAACGCGCGGGCGTTGGCGACGACATTCTGATCATCAAAGAGTAACGCATCGGTCTCTGCCGCGTCGCGTACGACCGTGACAAGCGTCGTCAGCCCTTCGCAAAAGGCATCAACATCTGTGCCAACCCCGGCAGAGGCACGCGGATCATAGCCACGGGCATCAAACCCAGCCGATTGTAGGTTGGCCAACATTGGCCCGCCCATGCGGCCGCATCCAGCCACACCAATAATTTCTGTCATATCTGTACCCCCCAAAGAAAAAGACTTCCCTTTGGGTAAAGGGAAGTCAGTTGCTTGGGAATTAAAATGTCACTAGTGAATGATTTCTTCTTCTTTCACGAACATGTTGGCCCATGCGCGATCAATCAGATCTGGTGTCATTTGATAGGGGATGCCTTCGAATTCACAGATCGAGATCATTTGGTCGATCAAGAAAATTGGCTGATAGTTGGCGTAGACATTGTCGATTTCAGGGTAGCGCGTGTTCAACAGGTGAACCAACGTATCCTCATCAAGTGGCATTTTACGTTTGCGGGCCACCATTGCGAAAATCTTAAGGAAGTCTTCTTGGTGTGGGCCGTCGATTTTAATTTTATAGAAAATCCGGCGCAAAGCCGCCTTATCGAAGATCGCGTTTGGGTGGAAGTTGGTTGAGAAGATAACAAGCGTGTCAAAGGGAACTTCGAATTTTTCACCCGATTGCAGTGCAAGAATATCTTTGTTTTCTTCGAGCGGAACAATCCAACGGTTGACCAACGTCTGCGGTGGTTCTGACTGACGGCCAAGGTCGTCCACGATGAAGATGCCGCCAGTTGATTTCAACTGCAAGGGCGCCTGATAGGTCCGCGCGGTGGGGTTATAGACAAGGTCAAGCATCGACAGCGACAATTCACCGCCGGTAATCACGGTTGGACGTTCGCAGCGCACATAGCGCGTATCAAACCGGCCAGAGGTCCGGCGCAAGCTGTTGGGGTCGTCCACATCGTCTTCGGCGGCGGAATGCACAATCGGATCGTAAACGGTAATTACCTGACCGGAATATTCAATTGCACGTGGGACATAGATTTTATCGCCCAATGCATCACGGATACCGTTTGAGATCGACGATTTCCCGTTGCCCGGTGGGCCATACATGAGGATCGAACGGCCTGCGCTGATGGCAGGGCCAAGGTTTGATAGCAGGTCTGGTGGCAATACAAGGTGGCCCATAGCGGTTGATAGCTGCTCGCGCGTGATCTGGATATTCCGGATCGACTGACGTTCAATCTGTTCGCGGTAGATATCAAGCGGGACGGGCATCGCACCGTAGTATTCAGATTGGCTCAGCGCATCCAATGCGCGTGCGCGCCCGGCGTCGGTCAGTTGATACCCCATCTCATTACCGCTGTTGGCGTTCAGCGTGCCGCGCGCCTCTAGCAATAGCTGGCTGCGGGCCATGTCAACCAATTCTTGTGTGACGGGGACGGGCAGGCAAATGGCGCGGCTGATTGTTGATACCTGATCAAGGTTCATCCGGAACATCGTTTTGATTAAAATATCGCGCATCATCGACATAGGCAGCAGCATGCCTTCAAGACTACGCGGCGCCGGGGGGGCCATTACACCAGAGGATTGCACGTTCATGACATTTTTGCCTATCGTAAAAAGATTCGAATTCCGCAGAATCTGCGGCGGTTTTAACTAAGATTACAGCCTATTGTGGCGAAATAGTGAACAAACAAATGCCCGTAAAAGGTACGGCCTATATTGTGCTTTTTTAACGGGTTATCGCAACAACTAGTAGATAAAACAAAAGCGTTCCGCTTAGCGCGAGCCCTTTTGGAAAACGGTCGTTGTTCCAGCTAAGCCAGTCAGGCGCAATTTTACGCAGCGGGCTATGCTTTGCCAAGCGATGTGTGACTAAGGCGGCCAATAGGCAGGATGCGTAGATCAACATAAACATGCGCAGATCGGCGACAGCAACCATGGGGGCTGCCGCAGCCATAAATTTTACATCGCCACCGCCAATGACCCCAGACATCCAAAATAGGATTCCCACTGCAAGCACCACAGCAAAATGTGTCCAGTGCCACAGGTAGGTGACAAAAGGCAGGGCAAAGATCCCAAGAACCGCAAAGCTAAGCAACAGCGCGCCCGACGCAAGATTGGGAATCTTCATCACCCGCATGTCATTCCATGCCACGAAAACTGCGATTGGGATAACCGCAGGCAAGAACCAGAACGCTGCGTATGCCGTTAGTCCCATAGCTAGTTTGTCGCGTTGTTTTCAAGTGCCTGCAATGCACGCACGGCTTCTTCAAAGTGACGCGGGTGGGTTTCGATCGCGTCGGCTAACAGTGATTTACCAATCGAGACGTCATTTTGTTTAATTGCCGCAAGCGCGAGAGTGTAAAGCAGCTGCGCGCGCTCAACTTGGTTCATTTCTACGACGGGCAGCGCATAGTTACGCTGTGCCCCGCGCGCAAGAACAAGGTTGTTTTTGGCGGTAAACAGGGTTTCATCATGGCGCAAAGCATCGAGGAACAGCCGTTCGGCACCACGGTAATCACCGCGGGTTAGCTTGGAATATCCCCAGTTATTATAGACCGAGGCCGGGCGCGTCGTGAGGCCCGCAGCTGTTTGATAGAAACTGTCCGCCTTGTCCCATTGTTGACGGCTATCGGCGACCATGGCTTCAAACCGGTAGCGTTTAAACGTTTCAAAGGTCGGCGGGACTGTGTTCAGCGTGGCGGCAGCATCATCCCAAGCACTAGCCCGGATATGGGCGCCTGCAAGTTCAACGCGATCTTCACTCGTGCTTTCTGGATGTGCAACGACCGTATTCCATGCTGCAATCCCTTCGGGAATACGGCTCGCGCGGACCAGTGATGTCGCGAGGCCACGCTGAAGGTTGATATCGTCTGGGTTTGCGGCAAGCGAGGCTGAGAAATGTTGGACCGCTTCATTGGGGTCGCCCATTGTCATCATGAGTTCGTTGACGTTTTGCGCGTCGCTGGCATTGATGTCGCTGATGGCCTCTTGGATTTGTTCTTCTGTGGATTTGGCACAGGCCGACAGGGTAAGCGTTGCTAGGCAAAGCGAAAGAATTATTGGGTGGCGCATTTTAGCGTCCTTTTGCTGCTCATACTCAGAGATCAGACATCAGCACGAAATCACCTGCGCCGCGTCGGATCAAATTGAAGTTCTGGTAATCTTGTACCACAGTATTGTCGTTGTTTTCCAACATTGCGAGCGCTAACCGTAAATTGTCGCGGATTTCGTCCGAATTTCCGTTGTCTGCGGCATATGCGCGTCGGAAAACTTCGCTTGCTTCGGCAATTTTGCCGCGCTCCATCAAAACGACGCCAAGATTGTTCCACGCGGGTGGAAAGCTCGCATCTAATTCAACGGCATCACGCAGCCAACGTTCAGCCTGACCAAGTCGCCCGATATGCAGGTTTGCAGACCCAATCGCCGAGAGCGTGTCGACATTGAGCCCGTGTTGGATGGCCGCACGCTGATAGGCTTTGAGAGCGAGCTCATATTCGCCCGCCGCCATCAAGCGATGCCCAACTATCAAACCGTCAACGTCACCTTCACCAGAGACACCGGGCGCAAATACCCCGTCGCCCGAATTATCCAGCCCGTCGTTGGCACAGGCGATCAACGCGGTGAAAACGATCCCCAGAAGGGCGAGCCGAGGTTTCATTTTTTGATCAGCCCAAGTTTTGGGCGATCGCATAGATCGATGGGCCAATCAAAATCGCCATAAGTGGCGGCACAGTCAGCATCATGGTGGCCAGTGTCATTTTTGTAGGCAGTTTGTTGGCTTTTTCTTCGGCGCGCATGACGCGTTTGTCGCGCATTTCAAGAGAATAGACACGTAACGCGTCTGAAATCGATGTACCAAATTGCTGCGACTGGACCAGCACAGTGACAAAGCTGGTGATGTCCTGCACGCCACAGCGTTCGGCCATATCTTTCAGCACGGTTGTTTTGTCTTTACCCGCCTTGGTTTCTTGCCCAACCATTTCAAATTCGTCCGAAATATCAGGAAAGCCAGAGCGCAGCTCTTTGGATACGCGCATGATGGATTGGTCCAGAGATTGCCCCGCTTCAACGCAGACCAGCATCAAGTCAAGCGCGTCGGGAAAGCCGTTTGTGATGGCTTCTTGGCGAACGGCTTGTCGGCGAGTTACCCAATACTTGGGTAGAAAGTAGCCCGTCCCAGCAGGCACCAAGATCATAAGCGCAAGATCTTGCGATGAAACTTCGCCTTGGGACATTTTGAAAACAGCATACATGCCACCAAGTGCCAGCCCGAAGATCCCCAGCGTGAGCTGCAAGAAGTTATATGTACGCACGGCGGTTTTGCCACGGTAGCCTGCTTGCAATAGCTTTAGCTTGACTGCGGAGTATTCATCTTCGTTTTGCGGCTCGAGGAAGCTCGAGTATTTCTCGAGCTTATCTGTGCTAGAGGCCGTACGCAGTTTTTCGCCCTTCGCGGTTTTCTTATCTGCGCTGTGTGCACTCGCCTTGAGGCGGTTAAGTGGATCGTCGTCTTTCTTGAGCAGAACTGGCAGGGTTACCAAAACCAAAAAGAAGCCAATAAGACCGACAAGGATGATCAGCGCGTTTGGTCCAAGAAGTTCGGTAAGCTGTGCTTGAATGTTTTCCATGGTGCCCCCCTTAGACTTTAATGTTCACAAGCGAACGCATGACGATCACGTTCAATACGAGAAAGGCACTGATGACAAAACATGCCGGAATGAAGACAGAGCTTTCCATGACTTCATCGAAATAGTCGGGTTTCACCAAAGTGATCAGGATCAATGCAAGAACTGGAAAGACTGACAATAGGTTGCCAGACCATTTCGCTTCCGCAGTAATTGCGCTAACACGCCGGAACAGGCGGAAGCGGGCCCGGATAACCTTGGCAAGGCCATCCAAAATTTCGGCCAAGTTACCACCGGATGTCTGTTGAATACTAACGGCAACGGCCAGGAAGCGCATATCTTGGTTATCCAAGCGTTCGGCCATTGCCTTAAGCGTTTCCCCCATATCGCGCCCATATGCAGCCTCGTCCGAGATCATCCCGAATTCGGTGCCCAGCGGATCGGCAATCTCGGTTGAAACAATCTGGAGAGAGTTTGAAAACGGGTGCCCCACGCGCAAAGAGCGGACCATAAGTTCAACAGCCTCTGGAAGCTGCTCTGCAATCATAGACATCCGTTTGTTTGCCTTGCGGCTGATCCAAACATATACGCCGCCAACGCCCATCAAAACCGCGACAGCTGCACGCACTGGCACACCAAGCTGGGTCAGGACGGTCAGCATCATAAAGGCAACAAAACTGATGACGCCCATCAGCATGATGATTTGTGGCGGGGTAAACACGATGTTCGCCATCTGCGCTTTATTCGCCAAAATCGAATAGATCGGAATGCTCTGCGATCGCATATGCTGCGACATTTCTTTGCGGAGCTGATCAAGAACCTGTTCGCGGTTCCCGCCTTTATCAAGCATCTCAAGACGGCGGTTAACCTTCCCGTCCATGCTGATCGATTTGCCGAAAATCACAAGGTAGACACCCTGAACCATCGCCACGACGGCGACAAAGATCAGGATATATATAACTGGGGCAGCCGAAATCATGCGTTGTTACTCCGCAACCATTGGTTCAAAGATAGCAGGCGGCAAATCATACCCCCACAACTTAAAGCGGTCAGAATAGTGACTACGCACGCCTGTCGCTGTAAAATGCCCGATAATCTTGTTGTCGGGAGTTAGGCCGACACGCTGATATCGGAAAATTTCTTGCATCGAAATAACGTCGCCTTCCATCCCGGTGATTTCGGTGATTGACGTCATGCGGCGCGACCCGTCTTGCAGACGAGAAGCCTGCACGATCAGGTTCACAGCGGATGAAATCTGGCTCCGCATTGCCTTCAACGGCATTTCGATCCCGGCCATTGCGATCATGTTTTCCAAACGTGATACGCCGTCACGTGCAGAGTTGGCGTGAATGGTGGTCATTGATCCATCGTGGCCGGTGTTCATAGCTTGCAGCATGTCGATAACTTCTTCGCCACGCGTCTCCCCCACGATGATGCGATCTGGACGCATCCGCAGGGCGTTTTTTAGACAGTCGCGCTGTGACACGCCGCCTCTGCCTTCGACGTTGGGTGGACGGCTTTCCATCCGACCAACGTGCGTTTGTTGGAGTTGAAGTTCGGCCGTATCCTCGATCGTCAAGATACGCTCTGCATCGTCAATAAAACCCGAAAGCGCGTTCAGCGTGGTCGTTTTACCAGAACCCGTACCACCTGAAACGATCACGTTCAGACGGGTCGACACGGCGGCCTGAAGATAGGCGGCCATTTCTTCGGTGAAGGCACCGAATTTGACCAGCTCTTCAATGCCGAGCTTATCTTTCTTAAACTTACGAATAGAAACCAGTGACCCGTCGACCGCGATAGGCGGCACCATGGCGTTAAAACGCGAGCCGTCTGCAAGGCGCGCATCGACGTAAGGGTTACTTTCATCAACCCGACGTCCAACGGCGGAAACGATTTTATCGATGATCCGCAGCAGGTGTTTTTCATCTTTAAACGTAATATCAGTGAGCTGAAGCTTACCGTCACGCTCCACAAAGATCTGCTGCGGGCCGTTCACGAGAATATCGTTCACGGATGGGTCTTTGAGCAATGTCTCAAGCGGGCCAAGGCCGGTGACTTCAAAGAACAAATCTTGGCTAAGCGCTTGCCGTTCGTCACGGTTCAGGACGATGCCCATTTCCTCAAGCGATTCATTCGCGATCGAGTTAATCTCGTTACGCAGCTCGGCCTCTGACGCAGATTCCAATGCGGCGAGGTTCAAATTGTCGAGCAGTGATTTGTGCAATTCGAGCTTGATCTCACTCAAACGTTCTTTGCGACGCTTGTCTTTATCAACTGGACCAGCTTCTGCAGCCCGCTTTTCGGGCATTGCCTTCATCAGCGATTTGCGTGCTTCATCCACTTTTGGGGCAGCCGCCGGAGTGACACTTACCTTTGGACGGCCCGCCGCGGCAGGGGCATCTTTTGGGGCGTTAGGTTTTTTATATTTCGAAAACATATTATTGCCTCTTAAGCTCTCGCGTCAGCTTCAGCTTGGTTGACGTCATGCAGTGATTTCGCAAACTTAGTGATTTCTTTGCGCAATGGGTTCTTGGGGATACCGACAGCCATGGGGGATCCGTGGTCAGAGCTTTGCATGACAGGCTTGCCGCCGTCAGGCATCAGCACGTCGATTGAAATCCCCAAACTATCCGCGAGGCGTTTGACACGGCTTTTGCCGTTCATATCGGTAAATCCAGGCGCGCGGTTGAGAATGAACCGGATTTTGTCGAAGGGCAGGTCTTCTGACTGCAGCGCGCGCTTTAGGCGCAACGTATTTTGTGCAGATCGCATATCCAATTCGATCATCGCAAGATAGATATGCGCAGTTTCAAGAACAGTTTGCGACCATTCGATCATCGTCGTGGGCATGTCGATGATGACGTAGTCAAAATTGACCCGTGCGACTTCGATCAGACGCGCGATATCTTCGGGCGTAATCATGTCCAACGGAATCATATCTGTTGGTGAAGTCAGCACGTGCAGCTTGTCTTCATAGGTCAGCATGGATTGCAAAAAGGCTTCGGAATCCATCGATTCTGTGTCGGTCAGCATTTCCAACACGGCCTCGCGGCGAGGCAGGTCAAGATATGTCGATACCGATCCGAACTGAAAGTCGAGATCAAGCAAGCAGACTTTGGGTGGGTCTTCCTTGTCTATGTTGGCAAGCTCCCAAGCAAGGTTGACAGCAAACATTGTCGCACCGGTGCCGCCCGCAATGCCGTGGATTGGCACAACAACGCCAGAATGATTCCCCGTCGCGCTAAAGCCTTTGGTGCCTTCAGCGGGTTCTTCAGGTTCTTGGGCCGTCAGGACACGTTCGATCGCGCGCGCGAGTTCGTTTTCGGGGAGCGGGTAGGGGACAAATTCATCGCCGCCTTCGCGAAGCAATTGGTGCAGCGCGGTAGGGCTCACATCTTCTGCGATAAGGATAACTTTGATCTTGGCGGCTTTAGCCACAGCAATCACTTCTGAAACCAACGGCAAGTTGTCTTCGTCATTCACATCCATCGCGATGGTGACAAACTGGAGGCTGCGCGCCTCTTTTTGTCCCAAAAATGCGACAGCGTCCTCAAAACTCAGGTCGCCCCAAGCATCGCCAAGTGCTGCTTCCATGTCTTCGATTAACAGATCAAAAATCTGCACATCGCGGCTGATGGTGCACGCTACAATTGGGGGCGCATCGTGCTGTACGGCCGTAGTATCAGTCATTCTTTGTCGTCCTCATCGGTGTTGTGATTCCATCTTAGTCCATCAGCAAGTGTAAGCGCTAGAGCGATAGAATATAAGGCGCGGCCGCGTTGCCGTGGCGCACAGTGTCCGGAGTCATTTGGGGGGCAATCGTGTCGAATTTTGGACCAAAGACCCATATTTCGGGTCAGTGTTGCAAAAAATGTAACTAAAAAAGAGAATGTCCACGCCAAACTGCGTTCGGCGTGGACATAATTGGTAGGCTGTTATTCGCTAGCGATGTTTGTACCACCGAGGGCCGCACCCGGCACCGCGCGTTCGATATACGAGCGGTAAATAACCTGCGCATATTTTCCATCAAGCACCAATGGATCGGTTTCGACGAACCCTGAAACTTCAGTAACGGTCCGACGATTGCGGCGCTCACGATCATTTGTCGCAATCAATGGCTGCGTTTCGCCGAAGGAAGCAACCGCTTCGAGGCGATCCCGTCCAATACCTTGCGAGGTCAGATAAGCAACAACTGCTTGTGCACGGCGTAGGCCGAGGCGGCGGTTGTAAGCTTGGCTACCGACAAGATCGGTGTGGCCGTAAACCCGGAATTTGACCTCTGGGAACTGACGGATCCAATCTGCTTGGCGTGCAAGGATACGCTGGGCATCTGCATCAAGAACAGTCGAGTTAAACTCGAATGTAACTGTTGAATCAATCTCGGACGCGAAACGGCGTGCTAGATTGACGCGGTAGTCTTCTTGCGCAGACTGAACCATCACGTTGTTCATCGTCGCGTTGCCAAAGCCACCGCCGTCAACGACTGCCCCTGCTTCATATTGAAGCTGTGGGAAGTCATCAGTGGTCGTGTCGCAGCCCGCAAGGAGCGCAGCGGCCATCGCTGTTGTCATAAGTTTTTTCATTGACCTGTGCTCCTATTCATTCGTCCATGACGTAGCCGTAAGACCCGCTAAAGTCCTGACGTGCTACTTCACCGGCTGCGCCGGGGATTTGAGTGCCGGCAGATGTTTTGCCGAGCAAGAACAGATCGGCTTCGCTTGGCAGCTGCACACGATCAGTTGGAAGCGACAAAGCAGCGCCGCGAGTTGGTGATACCAAGTGCGGAGTAACGATGATCACAAGCTCAGTTTGCTCGCGCTCATAGGCCGCACTCCGGAACAAAGCGCCCAAAACAGGCACATCGCCGATCCACGGCACCGATTCGGTGAGATCGTTAAAGTCGTCTTGTAGCAAACCTGCAATCGCAAAGCTTTCGCCATCGCGCATTTCGACTGTTGTGCTGGTTTCGCGGCGTGAAAACGCGTTAATTGTGAATTCACCGGCCGTAAACGCATTTGTCGTGTCGATCGACGATACCGCGGCTTCAAGCTCAATGTTGATAATATCACCATCCACGACGGTTGGGATAAAGTTCAACTCAACGCCGAACGGCTTGAATACGACTGAAATAGCCTCGTCGCTCTGAGCCGTGGGAACAGGGTATTCTCCCCCCGCCAAGAACGACGCTTCTTGACCGCTGAGTGCTGTAAGGTTTGGTTCAGCGAGTGTCCGTACAAGGCCGCGCGATTCAAGCGCTTCAAGTGTTAGGCTTACGTCCATTGCGCCGGCGCCGAAACCAAAGGTAACTGCACCGTTATTCCCGGCCCCTGCGGCTGTAGCCGTGCCACCGTCAACGCTCAGTCCATTCGATGTTCCGAGTACCGAGAAGTTGGTGCCAAACGATTTACTTACAGAGCGGTTCATTTCTGAGAACCGGACCTGCAGCATCACCTGCTGTGTACCGCCGACAACCATTAGGTTTGATACCCGATCTGGCGCGTAACGGTTCGCCAATTCAAGAGCACGTTCAAGACGCGCGATTGAGCTGACCTGTCCAGAAAGTACGATGCCATCATTGGCTGTGCGTACTTCGATGTTTTCACCTGGAAGGATTTGAGCCAGGCGTTCTTTGAACTCGCCCATATCAGGTGAGACATGGATCTCAACGTTGGTAATCAGACGCCCATCAGCGCCCAACAAGGTTAGGGTAGTGCGACCCGGCTCTTTTCCCAAAACGTACAATGTACGTTCTGAAAGCGAAGAAATATCCGCAATACCCGGGTTGGCGATTGAAACGTTCGAGTAAGGAACGTCACTTTCAACCACGACGGCCCGGTTCATCGGGACGCTTAATGCACTGGATGCCGCGCCGCGCAAGACGCGCAACGTTTCAGCCGGTGCCATTGTTGGTGCCGTCGCGGTAAGCGACAACGTTAAGCCAGTAAGTGCGGCTTTGATAAATCTGTCATACTTCATAAGTGACCTGCCTCTCCGATCACGCCTCGTTGCTAGGGTCTTAATGCCCATGATGGGGTGACCATGCGGCAAGCGCACATTTATTGCAATAATCAATAGGTTGTAAGGCAAAGCGAATGTGGACATCGCGCAACACTATTTTACAGAACAAAAAAACGCCCGGGGCTAACCGGGCGCTTTTTCTTAATTTTTTAAAGCGCTAGCGCTTATTCGCAAGGAACTTCAGTTCGCGTTTGTTCAGTGCCGCGAAGAACAGTTTGGTAGCAAACTTCTTCTTCCACCTCTTCCTCTTCGATGATTTCGCCGGTCACTGATAGGTTATCAGCAGAAATGTTTTCAGTGATTGTGGCGGAATCGCCAGAACCTACGAGCGAGATCGTGAGCGAACCGCTTGACTGCGCTTGCGTTAGCTCGGCGACTTCTTGCGGGGTGATTTGAACGATGACCTGATCAATCCCGTTTGAGCGATCCTCGTTAGGGGCTGCGATAATCTCCAGCCCTGATTTTAAGAGGTTAGTTACGCGACGCCCAGACTGCAGTTCGCCGCTCCAGTAGAGGTCGATGCGGTCGTCCGGGCGCAAAGTGCCAAAACTACCCGTTACCCGACCTTGAATGGGGAATGCACGCATGCCAGGTTCAAGGAGTGCGGTCAGGCCGCGCGTCGCGCCTGGGGCTGCAAGGCGGCTCTGCGTCAATGGCTCGTTCGGAATAATGGGCAGGATTACCACGCGTGATTTAGCGGCATATTCAGGGGGAAACAGAATCTCTTCTTCTTGCAATATACCTTCGGGAAGCGATTCGCGTGCGTATTTCATCAAGACGACATCGTCTGCCGTCAAGACTTCTCCATACGTAAATGCTTTGTTGACGGTGTAAACGTCAACAGTTTGTACAGCGCCGTCGCGTTGTGCTTGCGCGCGCGCAAGTTCACTTTCTGTTTGTTCGATTTGTTGGTTTACCATATAGACAGCAAAGCCAGCGAGGCCCATGCCGACCAATAAAACGAGTCCAAAAACTCCACGCATTATCGCATCCTTTGATTTTTGAGCCGCCATCGGGTGTTGTGACTGGCACTGTAGCCCCAAACCGTGACAAGCTATTAGCTTTGCCGCGTTTTAGACCATTTAGAAAGGGGATTTCAATGCACGGTATGCACGCTTCGAGAAACAGTGTTCATTTGACACAGTATTCTATCAACAACCACTCGTATATGGACGCCAGTCCGTCAGCGTGCCGAGGGGGTTTGATTTAGTTCTGGCTGGGGTTTATATTATCAAGAGACGTTTCAATTTCATCCGCAAGCCCAGTTGTTCCGGATGAAAATGTGGTAACGACAACGAGACCAAGTGTAGTAATTGAAGCTGTTAACACTACAAAATCAACGGTCACAGCGCCACTTTCCTCGATAGCAAAGCGTTTCAGAATTTTTTTCATTTTATATCCTGTCCGTTTTAACTCTCTAACTAGGCAAAAAGGGGCAAGCCACAAAACAGTAGCCTGCCCCTTGCTTTGGCAGAAATCACTGCGCAATGCTAGTGATTGCTGGACTTAGGTGCCGGCTTGACCAGCGTTCATTTCGTTGAGTGAGGTTTCGATTTCGTTGGCCAGGCCTTTTGCGCCGTTAGAAACAGCTGTACCAACAGCCAGACCAAGAACAACGATCGCAGCAGTCAGAACTACGAAGTCAACTGTTACAGCACCGTCTTCGTCGTTGCGGAAGTTTTTGATAAAGTTAAGCATTGAATTCCCTCCTCAGGGTATCATTAAGGTTCATTTCGTTCCTCGCCAGGTCAGCGTTACTAGGTGTTTAGCAAAGCCCCTGTCTTGGATGACCCTATATAGCCTGTAGAATGGGGCGGGAGTTTGACGCCTTTCATTTTTTTTGGGGTAGGGCAAAATTTTTTCAATAAAAGTTGTTAACCAATTGTATTTGTTGTATTAATTAGTTTAATTTGTGCTATGGTGTGCGGGCGCCCGTTGCTAAAAGGTCGGCAATAGGGCCTAAAAGACATAATTGTTTTCGGGAATCTGGCGTTTTGGCGGTTTTCTGCCATGATTAGGGTAATAAAAACGACGAGCAGGACAGATCATGAATCGTAAGATTCCTTTTTTAGTAGCGTTGACCCTGTCGGTCGGCAGTTCCATCGCCACCGCAGAAGTGGAGCGGCTACAACCGGATTTCACATTTCGGATGGTTTCAGTGCCACAGGCAGGGGCTACGGGGCTGATTGACGTACAGATTGATCCGAACGCGCCACGGCTGGGCCCTGTCTATTCAGAAGAACCTGAGACAGAAGAAGTGTCCGCCGCGATTCCCGTGCCGCAATCTGCAGGAACTGACTGGTTTTGGAATAACGTATCTTACGGGATAAACGATTCTTCTCCGGCACGGCTTGAAGATGCGCTGAAGCAAATCAATAATCCACCCGCAGGCGAAGGGGTTTCCGCGCCGCGGCTACAAAGTCTCCAAGATATTGCCAATGCACATGGTCTCGCGATTTTGACCGAAACTGTTGGCACGGATGTTTCACCGGCATTGGTGCTGGCTGTAATTTCGGTGGAAAGCGCGGGACGCACTGATGCAGTGAGCCGTGCTGGGGCGACGGGATTGATGCAATTGATGCCTGCGACGGCCGCGCGCTTTGGCGTGACCGACAGTACAGATGGGGCTCAGAACATTAAGGGCGGCGTTGCCTACCTTGGTTGGCTGCTCAATGAATTCGGAAATGATCCGGTTTTGGCGCTTGCAGGGTATAATGCGGGTGAAGGTAATGTCATGCGTCACGCAGGCGTGCCGCCGTTCGCGGAAACACGCGCCTATGTGCCAAAAGTATTGGCCGCGTGGCAGGTTGCGAAGGGGCTTTGCGCCACTCCACCCGAATTGATCACTGATGGCTGCGTGTTCAACGTGAACGGCATATAAAGATCGGGCGACATTCTATTATATAGTGTCGCCCAATTTAATTAGATGATGGTCGCTTCGGTTGCGGCGCGCAGTTCTTCTTCGGTGACGCCGTCAGCGCATTCGACAATTTGCAGCCCGCCTTCAACAACATCAAGCACACCAAGATTCGTGATGATACGGTCAACAACCCCTTTCCCAGTCAGTGGTAGGGTGCAGGATTTCAACAATTTACTGTCACCGTGTTTGGATGTGTGATCCATCACAACAACAACACGGCCGACGCCAGCCACAAGATCCATCGCGCCGCCCATGCCTTTGACAAGCTTGCCGGGAATCATCCAATTTGCGAGATCGCCGTTCTCGGCGACTTCCATCGCGCCCAAAATCGCCATCGCGATCTTGCCGCCGCGGATCATGCCGAAAGATTGTGCACTGTCGAAATACGCGGTTTGGGGCAGTTCGGTGATGGTTTGCTTGCCTGCGTTGATCAGGTCAGCGTCGATATCTTCTTCGGTCGGAAACGGACCCATGCCAAGCATACCGTTTTCCGACTGCAATGTGACCTCGACGCCCTCGGGGATATAGTTGGAAACCAGCGTCGGGATACCGATTCCGAGGTTTACATAGGTGCCATCCTGAAGTTCTTGCGCCGCGCGTGCGGCCATTTGGTTGCGATCCCAAGCCATGATTTAATCCTTCCCAGAGTTAAGAGAGGTCTTGATCTCTGCAAGACTTGTTTTGATTTCGCTCAGCTGATGTTCCAGCATGAGACTATGTGCGGTGCTCAGCGTCATGCGCTGTAATTCGGTGTCATCACCAACAAAGGTATCGTGGACCATTGCGCGGGCAATCACGATCCAATGATGGAAATCGCGCAATATCTCTCGATCTTGTTCGGCCTTAGAGGAGTTATGATCTGACATGCTTTTCCCTTAGGCTGCAGGGCGCGTTGTGCGTTGTTCAATCCGTTTTTCATGGTCGCCTTGAATAATACGATGCACATAGATGCCGGGCAGGTGGATGTGATCCGGATCAAGGCTACCAGTTGGAACGATTTCTTCGACCTCAACAATACAGGTTTTGCCACACATTGCGGCTGGCGGATTAAAGTTGCGGGCGGTTTTGCGGAAAATCAGGTTACCTGTCTCATCGGCTTTCCACGCCTTCACGATGGCCAGATCAGCAAAGATGCCTTCTTCCATGATGTAGGTTTCGCCGTTGAAGTCTTTGTGGTCTTTGCCTTCGGCAATCACTGTGCCGACGCCGGTTTTGGTATAGAAACCAGGGATGCCACAGCCGCCGGCGCGCATGCGTTCGGCCAATGTGCCTTGGGGGTTGAATTCCAGTTCCAGCTCTCCTGACAGGTATTGGCGCATAAATTCCGCGTTTTCACCCACATAAGAACTGATCATTTTCTTGACCTGACGGGTCTGCAGCAAAATACCGATGCCAAAATCGTCGACGCCCGCATTGTTGGATGCAAACGTAAGATCTTTGGTGCCTGCGTCTTTGATTGCGCCAAGCAGCAATTCAGGGATGCCGCATAGACCAAAGCCCCCGGCGGCAATGAACATACCGTCAAACAACAACCCATCAAGGGCCGCGGCGGCATTCGGATAAATTTTCTGCATTGATGGATGCTCCCCCGTTTCGCAATCGGCCAGAGCCTGACCCGCGAAACAGGGAAAGTCAACGCGTATGCTGCGATGCAGCACATGCTACTTTTTGATAGCAGGTTTCTTTTTTGCTGCAGGCTTCTTGGCTGCGGGCTTTTTCGCGGCAGGCTTTTTTACTGGGGCCTTTTTCTTGGCGGCGGGTTTCTTCTTACCAGACTTCGCGGCACGCTCGTCAATCAGATGCACGGCTTGCGCCATTGTTAGCTCGGCAGGGGGAATATCTTCTGGGATTGTCGCGTTGATCTTTTCCCATTTGACGTAGGGGCCGTATTTGCCGTCAAAAACGTTCACCGGTCCGCCTGCCTCTGGGTGTTCGCCCAATTCATGGATCGGCACGGCCGCTTTGCCACGTTGGCCACGGCTCGCAACTTTTTCTGCAAGCAATTGCACAGCGTGGTTCATGCCCACGGTCCAAACATCCTCGATGCTTTCAAGGTTGGCGTTTGTACCGCCCTTAAACGACGTGTTTTCAGCGTGTTTAAGATACGGACCATAGCGACCAAGATTGGCCCACACATTCACACCGTCTTCAGGATGGGTGCCGATCAAACGCGGCAATTCAAGCAACCGCAACGCGTCGGGCAAACCAATTTCTTCGGGGTTCCAACCTTCGGGAACACCTTGGCGAGGGGGCTTTTTATTGTCTTCGGTCACTTCGCCACGCTGCACATAAGGGCCAAAACGGCCCTTGAATACGCGAATCGGATCACCAGCATCTTCGCCAAGCAGCTTGCCCTCGGGCGGAATGGCGGATGCTTCGGCCTCTGGGTTTGGTGGACCAAAGGGGCGCGTGTAGCGGCATTCTGGGTAATTTGAACAGCCAATAAATGCCCCACCAGAGCGGGCAGTGCGCATCGACAAACGCCCTGTGCCGCAGTTGGGGCAAATGCGTGGATCACTGCCATCTTCCGTTGGTGGGAAGAGATGCGGCTCAAGCACTTCGTTAATTTTTTCAAGCACTTCGGTGATCCGCAGATCCGCCGTTTCCGCAATCGCAGCTGAAAAATCACGCCAAAACCGTTCAAGTACTTTTTTGTATTCAGCGTCGCCTGCACTGACCTCATCAAGTTGGTTTTCCAGATCCGCAGTGAAATCGTAACCGATGTATTTGCGGAAGTAGTTGGTCAAGAACGCGGTAACCAAACGGCCTTTATCCTGCGGGATCAGACGGTTTTTGTCTTTTTCGACATAGCCGCGATCCTGAATCGTGGTCACGATAGACGCATAGGTTGATGGGCGGCCGATGCCCAATTCTTCCATGCGCTTGACGAGCGTGGCTTCGGTGTAGCGGGGCGGCGGTTGGGTAAAGTGCTGCTCTGGCGCGACCGATTGCTTTGCGGCATCTTCGCCCTCAGCCAGCTGTGGCAGACGCTTGTCGTCATCATCAACGACGGCGTCATCTTTACCCTCTTCATAGATCGCAATAAAGCCGTCAAAGACCATGACCTGACCGTTGGCGCGCAAGATCACCTGTTCGTCGGCGCTGGCGATATCAACGGTGGTCCGTTCAAAACGCGCGGCAGACATTTGACTGGCAAGGGTGCGCTTGTAGATCAAATCATAAAGTTTGCGTTGATCGGCGTCTTTAATATTCGCCTCATCTGCACCCAGCATCAAATCTGTCGGTCGCACACATTCGTGGGCTTCTTGGGCGTTCTTTGCCTTGTTTTTGTAGACGCGCGGCGATTCGGGCATGTATTTTTCGCCAAATTTCGCTTTGATTGCATCGCGTGCGCCGGTCACAGCCTCTGGCGCCATGTCGATGCCGTCGGTCCGCATATAGGTGATCAGCCCGGCCTCGTACAAACGCTGGGCGACGCTCATTGTTTGGCGCGCGCCCATGCCGAACTTGCGGCTTGCCTCTTGCTGAAGGGTCGACGTCATGAATGGCGGTGATGGGTTGCGGGTGCCGGGCTTTGCTTCAACAGATTTGATGGTCAAATCGCGCGAATTGATCGCCTGAACGGCCATTTCGGCCTGTGTCTCATTTCCCAAATCAAATTTATCAAGCTTCTTGCCTGCCAGCGTCGTCAGACGTGCTTCAAATGTTTGGCCGCGGGCTGAGGTTAACAGCGCCTTAATGGTCCAGTATTCTTGGTTGCGGAAGGCTTCGATTTCCATCTCGCGTTCGCAAATCAAGCGTAGCGTCACCGATTGCACCCGACCTGCGGATTTTGCGCCGGGCAGTTTGCGCCAAAGGACGGGCGACAGGTTGAAGCCTACCAAATAATCGAGCGCACGCCGCGCAAGGTAGGCTTCGACCAGTGGGGCGTCGACCTGGCGCGGGTGTTTCATCGCATCAAGAATCGCGGTTTTGGTGATCGCGTTGAACACGACCCGGCTGACGGGCGTATCTTTTTTGATCGCTTTGCGCGCGGTCAAAGCTTCGGTCAGGTGCCAGCTAATGGCTTCGCCTTCGCGGTCGGGGTCGGTCGCGAGAATCAGTTCGTTGTCGTTTTTCAAAGCGTCGATAATTGCTTTGATGTGCTTTTTGCTGTCGCTTGCGACCTCCCATTTCATGTCGAAATCGTCGTCAGGTAGGACTGATCCGTTCTTGGGCGGCAGGTCGCGGACGTGGCCGTAGGATGCCAAAACGGTATAACCTTTTCCAAGGTAACCTTCAATTTTCTTGGCTTTGGCCGGTGATTCGACGACGACAACTGGCATGAGAATCCTTTGGGCGGATGAGGAGCAATTTAGGTGCGCAAGATGTGGTGTGTCGCGCCGGATTGTCAATGCGCCCATTACGGGAGGGTCATTTTCGTCTAATTGTTGCGCGTTAATGTGCCGCTAGCTGACGACCGCGGCCCATAGCCCACCGGGTTGGCGTGCGATCCTGCCGTCGAGTTCCAAATCGACCAAAACCGGGGCCACCGTTGCAGCGGGCGAATTTACATCGCGCAGCAATTGGTCTTCGGCAATGGGGTTTGGGCCGAGCCGCGCCAAGATTTCATCGTGCAGGGCGGCTGTTTGCTGCAACGGTCGTGGCGCGGGGGGCGGTGTGAGGTCCAGTTCGGGGGCTTCGGGCAGGACCGGTGAAATAGCTTCGATCACATCAGACGCGTTGCGGATCAGCGTTGCACCGTCGCGCAAAAGCATATTGCACCCAGCCGCGCGGGCATCAAACGGGTGGCCGGGAACCGCGAAAACGTCGCGGGCCTGATCCAATGCATTTCGCGCGGTGATCAAGCTGCCTGATTTTGCGGCGGCTTCGACCACGATCACGGCCTGTGCCATGCCGGATATGATACGGTTGCGGGCCGGAAAATGCCGGGCTTGCGGTTGCATTCCCATCGGCATCTCGGACAGGCGCACGCCCTGTTTGGCAATGTCATGCGCAAGCTGGGTATTTTCAACAGGATAGATCGTATCGACCCCGCCGGCTTGCACGGCCGCTGTCCCGCCGGGAAGTGCTGCGATATGTGCAGCGGTGTCGATCCCGCGGGCAAGGCCAGACACAACAACAAACCCCGAATCGGTCAGATCCGCAGCCAGCTTTTTTGCCATGCGGGTGCCGAGCGATGAAGCATTTCGCGCGCCAACCAATGCAATCATCGGACGGGCCAAAAGTGCGAGATCACCCAAGGCCCACAATAGTGGCGGGGCGTCTGCAATATCGCACAGATTCGCTGGATAGCGCGGATCGTCATCTGTCATTAGCACCGCGCCAGCGGCGTGACCCGCGTCAAGTTCTGCGCGCGCCACGCCAATGGGGCATGTTTCATACCCTTTTACGCCCGCTTCACGGGCAATGTCCGGCAGTGCATCCAACGCGTTTTGCGCGCTGCCATGTTCCGCCATCAGCCGCCGGTAGGTCGCAATGCCAACCCGGCGTGAACGCAATAGACGAAGCCGGTCAACCAGATCACCTTCCGTGGTGGGTAGGAGTGGGGGGTGATTGGAAGTTTTGCGTTTTCCGGTCATCCTGATTCTCCGCCTATTGCGTAGTCAGTTTTAGGCCTACGCAGTTAACGAGATGTGAATCGTTGCATGTTTTGCCGATCAAAGGTTTTGCTTTGGCCGCGCAAGTTGCGCGCAGAACCAAAGCGCCCCGGCAAAGCCAACGCCGGGCAATGAAGTCATTACGACGAAGCTGAAGTCATACGCGGCTTCCTTTAGGCCCAAAAGCACAAGAAACGCTGCGTGGCTAACAATCCCGCCCAATACAAAGCCAACGGCCCATCCGCCAATACCAGTCATAAGCAGAGCCACAGCGACCGGCACAATCAGCAAGGTTGTCACAAACGCAAAAATAAACAGATTAAAAACAAACGCGCTTGTATGCCAAAAATACCCAAAGCTATCGGTCAGCGTTGGCGTATACGTTACTGCGGCCCAAACGGTGAGCAGCAGTGCCGGAAGTATGAGCTCAACGATAAGTATCGCAATCCCAATCATCTTGAGCGCATCACGCAATCGGACTGGCGCGGAGAGAAACAAACTACGCCGCGGCTCCGCCAATCGTTAGCCCGCCAATCAGCAGGCTGGGTTGTCCGACGCCGACGGGCACCCATTGCCCGGCTTTACCGCAATTGCCGATCCCGGGATCAAGTTGCATGTCATTGCCGATCCCGCGAATTTGTTTCAACGCGGTTGCGCCATCCCCGATCAGCGTGGCGCCTTTGACTGGCGCGCCGACGATACCGTTTTTGACGCGGTAGGCTTCGGTGCAGGAAAACACAAATTTGCCGTTGGTGATGTCTACCTGACCGCCACCAAACCCAACCGCATAAATCCCGTCCTTCAGGTCGGCGACGAGGCTTTCGGGGGCCGCGTCACCGCCCAACATATAGGTGTTGGTCATACGCGGCATCGGTGCATGGGCATAGCTTTCGCGGCGTCCGTTGCCTGTTGGGGCGACGCCCATCAAGCGCGCGTTTTGGCGGTCTTGCATGTAGCCGACCAGCACGCCGTCTTCGATCAATGTGTTCTTGGCGCTGGGCGTACCTTCGTCGTCGACGGTGATAGAGCCGCGCCGATCAGGAATCGTACCGTCGTCCAATACTGTCACGCCCTTCGCGGCGATTTGCTGGCCCATCAGCCCCGCAAAGGCGGATGATCCTTTGCGGTTGAAATCACCTTCAAGCCCATGGCCAATTGCCTCGTGCAGCAAAATGCCCGGCCATCCGGGGCCAAGCACCACATCCATCACGCCTGCGGGCGCGGGTTCGGCGTCAAGATTTACAAGTGCGATGCGCAGGGCCTCGCGGACGACGGGTTCCCAGTGATCGCGCCCGATCAATCCGATCAATCCGGCCCGCCCGCCGCCGCCCATTGATCCGCTTTCGCGCTTGCCGTTTTCTTCGACAATCACGCTGATGTTCAGCCGCGACATCGGGCGGGTATCGGTCACAAGTGCGCCTTCGGGGCGCAGGATGAGCACCTCTTGGTGCGAAGCGGCCAGAGTGGCCGACACCTGCACCACCCGCGAATCAAGTGCACGTGCAAAGGCATCGATTTCGCGCAAAACGTCGATTTTGGCCGGGAACGTCGCCTGTAGCATCGGATCAGCGTCCGTATAAAGCTTTTGGTTTGTGCCTACCGGGGCGGGGGCCATAGTGCCGCCGCCGTCACCCACGGCAAGGCGCGCGGTGGCCACGGCCCGCTTAAGCGCATGTTCATCAATGGTTGTCGAATGGGCATAGCCTGCCGTTTCGCCATGCACGGCGCGCAGGCCGAAACCCTCGGATGCATCATAGCTGGCTGTCTTCACGCGGCCATCGTCAAACGACAGAACTTCTGATTTGCGACGCTCTAGGAAAAGTTCACCGTCATCAGCCCCTTGGGTCGCGTCGCGCAGCAAAGTGAGCGCGCGGTCTTGGTCAAGATTGGTTTCAAAGGGGCGAAATGGATCAGTGGCCATAAAAAATTCCTTAGGTCTGCGCAAATTATCGACAAAAGCGGCCCTTTGCCGCAACAGCAGTTCTTGAGTTGTTCATCAAGATATGGGACATGGACGGTCAGATACAACGGGATTCCTTCGGGTGCCTGTTCCAGACGCGCCTGAGGCGCAACGATGTTAGGGTAGAATATGCGACTGAAAACCTTTGCGACCTCACTTTTGTCCGGTACCGGCTTGATCATGGCCGGGGCGGCTGCCACAGCGCAAGAAGTCAGCCAAGAGCTGGAAATAATCGGGATGCCTGTTGATGGCGCGACCGGATTTCAACCAGCAGCCACCGAATTGGCGCGCGATGTGCAGGGGCTTGATCAGCTTTTGCTGGTCATCATTACTGTGATTACTTTGTTTGTGACCGCGCTGCTTGCTTGGGTTTTGATCCGCTATAATCAAAAGCGCCAACCGACACCTGCAGGGTTTACTCATAACTCGCCACTCGAAGTGGCTTGGACTGTGCTTCCGATCGTCATTCTCGTGTTCATCGGGTCATTTTCTTTGCCCGTGCTGTTCAAACAACAAGTGATCCCAGAAGGCGAGATCAATATTAAGGTCACAGGGTACCAATGGTACTGGGGCTATGAGTATGTTGATGAAGACGTCAGCTTTGATAGTTTTATGCTTGGCCGTGATGAGCTGGAAGAATATGGCTACAGTCAGGACGAATATCTGCTTGCGACCAACACTTCTGTCGTTGTGCCTGTGAATACAACCGTTGTGATGCAGCTAACTGGTGCGGATGTAATCCACTCATGGACCGTTCCGGCATTTGGGGTTAAGCAAGACGCTGTTCCGGGCCGTTTGTCACAGCTTTGGTTCTCGGCTGAGCGCGAAGGTATCTTCTTTGGCCAATGTTCTGAACTTTGTGGCAAAGACCACGCCTATATGCCGATCACTGTAAAAGTCGTAAGCCAAGAAACTTACGACGAATGGCTGGCGGCGGCGAAGTCATAAGCGGGGCGGTGGATCAAGATCCACCCTACGCTAAAGTAACCCTGTAAGGTGGATCTTGATCCACCCGTCGTGGAAAGACCCGATATGAGTGACATCAGCATGCAAGACAGCAGCTATGAGGCAAACATGGGCGACTATTTCGCCCTGCTGAAGCCGCGCGTCATGTCATTGGTGGTGTTTACCGCTTTGGTTGGGTTGCTGGTTGCGCCTGTTCCTGTTCATCCGTTTATCGGGTTCGTGGGCATTTTGTGTATCGCTGTCGGGGCAGGGGCCTCTGGTGCGCTAAACATGTGGTGGGACGCTGATATTGACCAATTGATGAAGCGGACTGCAACACGTCCAATCCCGTCGGGGCGTGTTGAACCGGGTGAAGCACTAGGCATCGGGTTGGCCCTTTCAGGCTTCGCGATTGTGCTTCTAGCGCTCGCGACGAATTTCTTGGCAGCATCCTTGCTGGCCTTCACGATCTTTTTCTACGCGGTCGTCTATTCGATGTATCTCAAACGTTCGACACCACATAACATCGTGATCGGTGGGGCCGCCGGGGCATTTCCACCGATGATCGGCTGGGCGGTTGCGACCGGGGGCGTGAGCATTGAAAGCGTGCTGATGTTCGCGTTGATCTTTATGTGGACGCCACCGCATTTTTGGGCGCTGGCGCTTTTTGTGAAGTCTGACTATGGCCGGGCAGGTGTGCCAATGCTCACCGAAACGCATGGGCGCGACACAACCCGACGGCATGTATTGATCTATACGATTGCGCTGGTGCCAGTCGCGCTTGGGCTTGGGCTGACATCCATTGGTGGCCCTTTCTACATGGCTGTTGCCGTGGTAATGAACCTTTGGTTTCTCAAGGGGGCCATTGATATTTCGCGCCGCGACGATGCCGCCTGCGAAGCGGATAAGCACAAAGTCGAAATCAACGTCTTTAAGGTGTCGCTCTACTACCTCTTTGCCCATTTCCTCGCACTTTTGTTTGAGGCCGCTCTGCGCCAGTACGGGCTGGGGGGCTGGTGATGGCGATGAAAGTCGAACATGAGGTGCACGGCCGCCGCAAGAACCGCAACTACGGTGTTTTGATCTTGTTGCTATGTTTTGTTGGGATTGTCTTAGGGTTGACCGTTGTAAAGGTTATCCAGCTTGGCGATGCACGTAAATTCGAAGCCACCGATCATGTTGCGCGCCCTCAGATCATTCCGGAGGAGGGCAACGAATGAAGCTTTTTCCAAACCTTTCAGGCCCGCACCGAACTGCGCTTATGGCAAGCGCGGTTGTGGTGACGATGGGCGGTTTGGCTTATGCGTCAGTGCCGTTTTATGACTGGTTCTGCCGGGTGACCGGATTCGGAGGGATCACAAATGTTGCCGAGGCGGGTAGCGATGTGGTGTTGGATCAAACGATCACCGTGCGCTTTGATGCCTCGCTTGACCGCGATATGCCGTGGACCTTTAAACCCGAAGTGCGCGAAATGGAATTGCGGATCGGGGAAACCGGGCTTGCCTATTACGAGGCGCACAATCCGCTCGATGTACCGATTGCGGGTCAAGCCGCATATAACGTCACCCCCTACGAGGCTGGTGCGTTTTTCGACAAGATTGAGTGTTTTTGTTTCACCGAACAAGTGCTGCAACCGGGCGAAACTGTGATGATGCCGGTGAGCTTTTTTGTTGACCCAGCGATTGTTGACGATCGGGAAGGGAAACACGTGCACACAATCACGCTCAGCTATACTTTCTACCAAATCGACCTGCCAGAGGACGTGGTGCAAGCAGTGCTTGCGCCCGCGACTTTGACAACGGCGTCACAAAACGCCATAGAATTGAACTAACGATCAGCCGATAGGGACGCACCACATGGCGCATGAAAAAAATCACGATTATCACATCCTGCCACCTTCGATTTGGCCTTTCCTGGGAAGCCTTGGTGCATTTATTATGCTTTACGGTGCAGTTCTTTGGATGCCAGCGCAAGGCGGTGGCCCCTATGTGTTCCTCATCGGGTTGGCGATGGTACTTTACGTCATGTACGCGTGGTGGGCTGAAGTCGTGATCGAAAGCCGGGCCGGTGATCACACGCCCGTTGTGCGCATTGGTCTGCGCTACGGATTTATCATGTTCATTATGTCCGAAGTCATGTTTTTTGCGGCGTGGTTCTGGTCATTCTTTAAACACGCTATGTACCCAATGGGCCCAATGAGCCCGGCGCAAGACGGCGTTTGGCCACCCGCTGGGATCGAAACATTTGACCCTTGGCACCTGCCGTTGATCAACACGTTGATCCTGCTCTGTTCTGGTGCAGCCGCGACGTGGGCGCACCACGCGTTGGTTCATGAAAATAACCGTGAAGACATGAAGTGGGGGCTGATCCTTGCCGTTGTCTTGGGCGGGATCTTCACCGTCTTCCAGCTTTACGAATATAGCCATGCGGCATTTGGGTTCGGCGGCAACATCTATGGCGCGAACTTCTTTATGGCGACAGGTTTCCACGGTGTGCACGTCTTTATCGGGACGATCTTCTTGCTGGTCTGCTTGATCCGCCTGCAAAAGGGTGACTTCACCCCTGAAAAACACATCGGGTTCGAAGCTGCCGCATGGTACTGGCACTTTGTGGATGTGGTTTGGTTGTTCTTGTTTGCAGCCGTTTACGTCTGGGGCGGCTAAGCCAAACGTAGGGTGGATCTTGATCCACCACCCCTGATCTAAGCGCGCGGGGACCACCCGCGCGTTTTTCCAATTAAGGGCGCAAAATGCTGCGTAAACTGATCTTTCCACTTCTTCTGGGAATTGCGGGCTGCGGGGTTCTGGTGAGCCTTGGGGTTTGGCAGGTGCAGCGCCTTTCTTGGAAAGAAAATATTCTAGCTGAACTCGATTCGCGGCTTACCGGTGCGCCGACACCATTTACCCAGAGTGCGACCGAAATTGACGATGAATACACTCGGGTGACATTGGCCGGCGCACCTACCGGAGAAGAGCTCCATGTGCTGACATCAGGCACTGCTGCTGGGACAGGCTACCGCGTTATTTCTAAATTTATTCTTGATGACGGCACCGCGATCCTTGTCGATCTGGGGCTGCTGCCCTTAGCGACCAAAGATGCAGCCCCGCTGATTGTGCCGATGCAAATCACGGGCACGTTGCTGTGGCCTGATGATCAAAACAACAGCACCCCTGATCCGGATCTTGCTAAAAATATTTGGTTTGCCCGCAACACCGAAATTATGGCCGCAGAACTTACGACAGAGCCGTTTATGATCGTGGCCAGCACCGCTACCCCGGCCGATCCGCGCCTGACCCCCTTGCCAGTGACAACATCAGGCATCAAGAACGATCACCTTGAATATGCGATCACTTGGTTTTCGCTGGCCTTTGTTTGGGCTGCTATGACACTTTTTCTTATCTTCCGCACGACCCGCCAAAAGGACGTCTAAAATGCGCTATATCTCAACCCGTGGCACCGCCCCCGCGCTGACCTTCGAAGAAGCCATGTTGACCGGGCTTGCCCGTGATGGCGGGCTTTATGTGCCCGAAGACATTCCGACGTTGACCCCAACGCAGATCGCCGCAATGGCAGGAAAATCATACGAAGAGGTTGCGTTCGACGTGATGCGCCCGTTTATCGGCGATACCTTCAGCGATACGCAATTTCAGGAATTGATCGCAAAGGCTTATGCTGGTTTTGGGCATGCTGCGCGCGCGCCACTCGTACAGTTGGCCCCAAACCATTTCTTGTTGGAATTGTTCCACGGACCAACGTTGGCGTTCAAAGATTTCGCAATGCAGTTGATCGGCCAAATGTTCCAAGCCGCGCTATCACGCTCGGGCGACCGGGTGACAATTGTTGGCGCAACTTCGGGCGACACGGGATCAGCCGCGATCGAAGCCTTCCGGGGCCTGTCCAATGTCGATGTGTTCATCCTTTATCCGCATGGCCGCGTGTCTGAAGTGCAGCGCCGCCAAATGACCACGCCTAGCGAAGCCAATGTGCATGCATTGGCCGTGGACGGCGATTTTGACGATTGTCAGGCGGCTGTAAAAGACATGTTTAACGATTTCAGCTTCCGCGAGGATGTAAAACTCGCCGGTGTGAATTCGATTAACTGGGGCCGCGTTTTGGCGCAGGTGGTCTATTATTTCACCGCTGCAGTGAGCCTTGGCGCACCGCACCGCAAAGTCAGCTTTACCGTACCAACGGGCAACTTTGGTGACATCTTTGCAGGCTATATCGCTAAAAAAATGGGGCTGCCGATTGCCGATTTGGTCGTTGCGACCAATCGCAATGATATCTTGCACCGCACCTTGGAAACCGGTGCCTATACCAAAGAAGGCGTCACCCCGACCATCAGCCCGTCAATGGATATTCAGGTCAGCTCAAACTTTGAACGGGCATTGTTCTATGCCTATGGCGGAGATGGCGCGACGGTTGCTGCGCAGATGGATGATCTGAAAAACGGCGGCTTTGATATTTCGCAAGGGGCGTTTCAGATGTTGCAAGACACGTTTAAGTCCGGGCGCGCGTCCGAGGATGACACCAAAGCGATGATCAAATCGTGTCGCGCGGATAGCGGAGAATTGTTGTGTCCACATAGTGCGGTCGGGGTGCATGTCGCACAGGCGCATTTGGGGGCAACACCGATGATCACCTTGGCGACCGCGCACCCTGCTAAATTCCCGGATGCGGTAAAAGAAGCCTCTGGCGAAGCGGCACCACTTCCCCCGCGGATGGCCGACCTATATGAGCGCCCCGAACGGGTCACACGCGTGGCTAATGATTTGGCGGCATTGCAAGCCGTCATCAAAGAACGGATCTGACTTTGACAATTCAACTGCACACCCTGTCTAACGGTTTTCGGATCGTGACAGAGCATATGCCAACGCTGAAATCTGCTAGTATTGGCATTTGGGTCGAAGCGGGCGGGCGACACGAAAAGCCCGCGCAAAACGGTATCGCGCATTTTCTTGAACATATGGCTTTCAAGGGTACCCAAAAGCGCAGTGCGTTGCAGATCGCCGAATGCATCGAAGATGTGGGCGGCTATATCAATGCTTATACAAGTCGCGAGGCGACCGCCTATTACGTGCGCCTGTTGGAAAATGATGTGCCACTTGGGCTGGATGTGATTGCAGATATTCTGCTGAACCCGGTCTTTGCACCTGAAGATATCGAAATTGAGCGCGGTGTGATCTTGCAAGAAATTGGCATGACCATCGATACCCCTGATGAAATGGTGTTCGATTGGCTGCAAGAAGTGTCCTTTCCCGATCAGGCGCTTGGCCGCACGATTTTGGGACCGGCCGAACGGGTTAGCGCATTTAACCGCGATGATTTGCAGCAGTTTGTTGGGCAACACTATGGCCCAAACCAGATGATCTTAGCTGCGGCAGGCGCGGTGGATCATGACGCGATTGTCGCGCAAGCAGAGGCGTTGTTCGGCCATCTGCCCGCGTTGGATCGTGGGGCAGATTTGATTCAGCCTGCCCGATTTGGCGGTGGTGAAATCCGCAACGTTAAAGACCTTGAGCAGGTGCATTTTGCGCTTGGCCTTGAAGGGCCGAATTACCGTGATCCGCAGATATACACCGCACAAATCTATAGTTCGGTCATGGGGGGCGGTGTGTCGTCACGCCTGTTCCAAGAAATTCGCGAAAATCGTGGGCTGTGCTATTCGATCTTTGCGCAAACGGGTGCTTATGAAGACACCGGGATGACGACCATTTATGCGGGCACCAGCGCCGAACAAATCGCGGAGCTGGCCACTGTCACTATCGATGAAATGAAACGTGCCGCAGATGATATGACCGCGTCAGAAGTGGCGCGTGCGCGCGCCCAGATGAAAGCGGGGCTTTTGATGGGATTGGAAAGCCCGTCAAACCGGGCGGAACGGCTGGCACGGCTGCTGCAAATCTGGGGGCGTATCCCAAGCCTTGATGAAACCATCGCGCAAATTGATGCGGTAACCACAGGTGACGTCAAATCCTTTGCAGGTCAAATGGCGGGGCAGACCGGGATGGGGCTTGCGCTTTATGGTCCGACAGATGCCGCACCGACGTTGGACGCGTTGAAAGAACGGCTGGCCGCGTGATGCTTGGGGCCAAACGCAAGGTCCGGATCGAAACCGAAAGGTTAGTCCTGCGCCCTCCGACGCATGGTGATTACCGTGCATGGTCGTCTTTGCGCTATGACAGCGCCGCGTTTTTGACCCCGTGGGAGCCAACATGGGCGACGGATCATCTAACGCGTAAAGCCTTTACCAATCGGGTCTATTGGGCGCAGCGTTCCATTGCGAACGGGTCCGCCCTGCCGCTATTTTTGGTGCGCCGTGATGACCAGGGGCTGGTCGGGGCGATCACATTAGATAACATCCGGCGTGGACCTGCGCAGGCGGGAACCACGGGGTATTGGATCGGCGAACCTTTCGCGCGCCAGGGCTATATGCGCGAGGCGTTACAGGCCGTCGTGAACCATGCATTCACCGCGATGGACCTAAGCCGGGTTGAGGCAGGTTGCCTGCCTGAAAATAACCCATCGCGCCGCCTGCTTGAACAATGCGGCTATAAATATGAAGGCGTCGCGCAAAGCTATTTGCAGATCAACGGGCGATGGCGCAATCATGTGCTGTACGCCAACTTGCGCCATGACAGGCGCGGAAAAACAGACGTCGGTTAACGCCAAAGGACCAAACTATGCTGAACCCTGTCACACCCGCATTCGAAGACAACCTACGCAGCCTTTTACCTGCGGCGGCATTCAAAGATGACACAGCGCCATATATGTCCGAACCGCGGGGTCGTTTGTCAGGACATGGGCTTGTGATCGCACCCAGCACAACAGATGAGGTGGCAGCAGTGGTCAAAGCCTGCGCAGATGCCGAGATCGGGATCATTCCTTATGGCGGGGGAACCGGGCTTGTCGGTGGACAGCTGAGCGACAAATGCCCCAAACCCGTTGTGCTTTCGCTTGAGCGGATGAATAAAATCCGCGCCGTATATCCAACAGAAAATGTGCTGGTTTGTGATGCAGGCGTGATTTTGGCTGATGTGCAAAAGGCGGCAGAAAATGTCGACCGGTTATTTCCCTTATCGCTGGCCGCTGAAGGATCGGCGCGTATCGGTGGGGTGCTGTCAACGAATGCTGGGGGCGTGAATGTTTTGCGATATGGTAACGCGCGCGCCTTGTGTTTGGGGCTAGAGGTCGTGCGCCCAGACGGCACAATTTGGCACGGGCTCACCCGGCTGCGCAAAGATAACACTGGTTATGACCTGCGTGATCTAATGATCGGGGCAGAAGGGACACTGGGGGTCATTACGGGGGCTGCGCTAAAACTCTCGCCCCGTCCGGTCGGTATCGGTGCGGCATTGATGGCGGTGCCATCGCCACAGGCCGCGCTTGATCTGCTGGCGCTTGCCGGTGCGCGGATCGGGGACGGGATTTCTGCATTTGAAATTATGCACCGCCAAGGCATGGATTTTCTTGCCGAAGTTGGGCCAAAACAACGTGAACCGCTTGATGAAATTCCAGAATGGTCTGTGCTGATTGATGTGGGGCTGCCCGAAGGGCTAAGCCCAGAGGCGGCGTTAGAAGGGCTGTTTGAAGCTGGGTTTGAACAAGAACTTGTAACCGATGGTGTCATCGCCCAAAGCCATACACAGCGCCAAGAACTGTGGGATATTCGCGAAAACATTCCCGAAGCAAACCGGTTGATTGGATCGATCAGTTCACATGATGTCGCGCTGCCGCTGAGCATGATCCCCGAATTTATCGAAAAGGCAGGCGCGGCACTGGCCGCCTTGGGTGATTTTCGGATCAATTGTTTCGGGCACCTTGGTGACGGGAACTTGCACTACAACGTGTTTCCGGCAAAAGGGCGCAGCCGCGACGAATACGATGGGCTATCCGCAGATGTGAAACGCACCGTGCACGATATTGTCGCGCAACTGGAAGGCTCTGTGAGCGCGGAACACGGGATTGGGCGGATCAAGGTCGCGGACCTTGAAAAATATGGCGACCCCGTCAAGCTCGCGATGCTGCGCGCCGTAAAAGATGCGCTAGATCCAAAAGGTATTATGAACCCGGGCGCGGTGATTGAAGGAAAACGGGACCAATAGTAATTTCGCACTGAAAAGCAAATGGTCGCTTTGAGCCCATATTGACCGATGCTGCATGATGATGAACGAACGGCTGCTTCAGTCCGACTTGCTGTTGTAATAGGTTTAGTAAAGAGTCATGGTGAAAAGATGAGTTACTACCTTATCGTATATGCAGCCAAGTTGCCTCCTAACCCCATTCCAGCTTGGATGAAGCGCTTAGATGCATACGACAGGTTGAAATTTGTAATACACCCGAGCGTGAAATTTGAACTTGGTCTTAGTGGCTTTTGCCCGATCAAGGTAACCGTACCCGGGCGATGGCCTTTTTCTTCATCTCAATCTTACATGTCGGGTTTTGAGATGTCTGTCCGCGATTTTGATTTTGAAAGCCATTTCGACCTACAAAATGGAGAGGTAGAGGCCAAGCGGGAGCAACTTAGGACAGAAGGTCTGGACTTAGAGCATTGGGAACATTTCAAGTCGCAGGTCTTCATTTCCTTTAAACCTAGCAACATGTTCGAAGCACGGCTTTCCTTTCTATCCGCAGCTATTTTGACCGAGGAGTTAGTAGGAACTTGCGTTGACCCGCAAACAGGCGAAACGCTGGATCAAGACCGCGTATTTTCGTGGGCGACTGAGCGGGTGAGACAAAATGATTTGGATACGCAGGGCCAGAATTTGATCTCACACCCCTTTGAGGGTTGGAAGTAGCGCTTCTTAAAGAGCAGACATTAGATGTTCCTCGGCGAATGTCCGCAAAGCCGCCATCCAGCCTATTATTCATTCCCCCTCAAACGCACACAACGCATGTACGTTCATACCCATCTGCTCTAGTTTCTTGCGCCCTCCAAGATCGGGTAGATCGATGACAAAGGCGCAGCCGATGACTTGGGCGCCCATGCGTTCGACCAATTTGATCCCAGCTTCGGCGGTGCCGCCTGTGGCCAGCAGATCATCGACGATCAAGACCTTTTCGCCCGGTTGCAGAGCGTCGTCATGCACTTCCATCACGGCCTCGCCGTATTCGAGGGTGTAGGATTGTTCAATTGTCTTGCCAGGCAGTTTGCCTTTCTTACGGATAGGCACAAAGCCTTTGGTCAATTGGTGCGCAATCGCCCCGCCAAGGATAAACCCGCGCGCCTCGAGCCCGACGATCCGGTCAATATCAAGCCCGGCATAGGGGTGAAGCAATTGATCAATCGCAATCCGAAACCCGCGCGGGTCACTGAATAATGTGGTGACATCGCGGAACATGATCCCTTCGTGTGGAAAATCAGGGATCGTGCGGATGTAATCTTGGACGGTTTTCATTTGTGGGCTTTCTAAAGGATACGGCCAGCGATGGCGTCTAATTTGGCAACCAGTGCCGGGTCGCGTTTGTCGGGGGCGGTCATGACCGCGTATTCAAGTGCGCGGTCACAGCCGTGCGGGCAGGCATCACGTGTCGCCCCAAGCAGGGCAGGCAGTCGCGCGACAAGATCGCGTGCTTTGGTCCCATTGCCCTGCAATGTCGCAATAATTTCGGTGATATCAACCGCGCCGTGATCCGGGTGCCAGCTGTCATAATCAGTGATCATCGCGACGGAAGCATAGCAAATCTCGGCCTCGCGGGCGAGCTTGGCTTCGGGCATATTGGTCATGCCGATCACATCGCACCCCCAAGAACGGTACATCTTGCTTTCGGCGACAGAGGAAAACTGCGGCCCTTCCATCGCAAGGTAAGTGCCGCCACGATGGACAGTGATCCCGGCATCGCGTGCAGCCGTTTCGCAAGCGTCCGAAAGGCGATCACAGGTTGGGTGGGCAACGCTGACATGTGCGACGCAGCCGGTGCCAAAGAACGACTTTTCACGCGCAAATGTTCGGTCAATGAATTGATCCACGATCACAAAATCACCCGGTGCGCGGTCTTCGCGGAATGATCCGCAGGCGCTGACGCTGATGATATCGGTTACGCCCAGTCGTTTCAGCGCATCGATATTTGCGCGATATGGCACTGTGGTTGGCGAATGCACATGCCCGCGCCCATGACGCGGCAAAAACGCCATTGCAACCCCATTGAGCGCCCCCGTCAAAATTGCATCTGACGGCGTGCCCCATGGGCTGTCGACGGTAACCCACTCTGCATTTTCCAGCCCGTCCATTTCATAGATACCAGAGCCGCCAATAATTCCGATTTTCGTTTGCATTTGTGTCACCTGCCTCGAATCCGTTCGCTTTACACTGGCCGGGAACAGCGCAAAAGTGAACCCCGCGCCCGTGCCTCCAACGCACCAATAAAAGGCACTTGGCGCCCCAAGGGGTGACAATTGCACGTAGGTCGGGTAGGGCAGGCACAACATCCCAATCTTGACAGGAATCCCTATGCCCCGCGCTCTTTTAGCGAGTTTCGCAGATAGTCTTTCGATCAGCGATCCAAACGCCCCGTTGACCCCAAAGCAGCTGCGTATTGACGTGCTTTCTGGATTGACCGTTGCCTTAGCATTGGTGCCTGAGGCGGTGGCTTTTGCCTTTGTCGCTGGGGTTCAGCCGTTGGTTGGGCTTTACGCGGCGTTTATTGTCGGCCTGATCACCGCGATTTTTGGTGGCCGTCCGGGGATGATTTCTGGGGCGACGGGCGCATTGGCCGTTGTGATGGTCAGCCTTGTTGCGTTGCACGGCGTTGAATATCTGTTTGCGACCGTGGTTTTGATGGGGCTGATCCAGATTTTTGTCGGCATCATGCGTTGGGGGAAATTCATCCGGCTGGTGCCGCATCCGGTTATGCTGGGCTTTGTAAACGGGCTGGCGATTGTCATTTTCTTGGCGCAACTTGGTCAATTCAAAGTGCCCGGCACCGCTGAAGCATCGGGTCACGGCGTCGGTGGCGGTGAATGGCTATCGGGTGGCCCAATGGCGTTGATGCTGGCGCTGGTGGCGCTGACGATGGCGATCATCTATTTTATTCCGCGCCTGACCAACGCGATCCCAGCGCCATTGGCTGGGATCGGGATTGTTGCGGCGATCGTTATTGGTTTAGGGCTTGATGTGCCGGTTGTTGGCGATTTGGCCAGCATCGAAGGTGGCTTGCCGCCGTTCCATATTCCAATGGTGCCGTTCACATGGGAAACACTTGAAATCATTGGACCCTATGCGGTGATCCTTGCGGCGATTGGTCTGATCGAAAGCCTGCTGACATTAAACCTAGTTGGGGAAATGACTGGTAATCGTGGTGGCGCAAGCCAAGAATGCATCGCGCAAGGTGCAGCCAATACCGTAACAGGTTTCTTTGGTGGTATGGGCGGTTGCGCGATGATCGGGCAATCCATGATCAACGTGAAATCCGGAGGACGGACCCGCGTTGCGGGCATCGCGGCGGCGTTGTTTTTGCTGGCGTTTATCTTGTTCGCAAGTAGCCTGATCGAACAAATCCCGTTGGCCGCATTGGTTGGGGTGATGTTCATGGTTGTGATCGGGACGTTCGCTTGGAACTCGCTCACGATCTTGCGCAAGGTGCCACGCACGGACGCGTTTGTGACGATCCTTGTGACCGTTGTCACCGTAGCAACCGATCTGGCCACTGCCGTGGTTGTTGGTGTGATCGTATCCGCGCTGGCCTATGCGTGGAACAACGCCAGCCGCATCCACGCCAAGACCCATGAAACCCCTGAAGGAGCCAAAGTGTACCAAATTCAAGGACCGCTATTCTTTGGCTCATCAGATGGGTTCACCGAATTGTTCGATATCAATGCGGATCCCTCATTGGTGATCATCGACTTTGCTGATAGCCGCGTCGTCGATCAATCTGCGCTACAAGCCATCGAAGCCATTGCCGGAAAATACGAGGCCGCAGGCAAACGTATCCAACTGCGCCATATCAGCCATGATTGTCATCAATTGCTGCGTAAAGCTGGGCATTTGATTGTCGATAGTGATGATGATCCTGACTATGCACTGGCGGTTAACTACAGCGTAAAAACCGGCATTCTTGGCGATCACTAAAATTGCGACCGGGCCCGTTTTTGTCGGGCTCGGTCTTTGTATCCTATCGATTGCGCGCGCCGCGTGTTTGGGATACAAATACGATGTCACTCGCCGGGTTCACGGCGGACATCACCGAGAAAAATATAAATGACATTGATGACATTTGCCGCCTACGAGCAGCAATTGAAATGGGTCGCATTTGTGCTGGGCGTTGCCAGTACCATTTGTGTTGTGCAGGGCTATCATCTGGGGGCGATGCTGTTCAGCTTACCGTTTTGCCTGATCTGGATGTATTGCGCATGGTTGCGCCGGGAACCGCAGTTGAAATACATCAACATGCTGTTCACAGCGCTGTATATCTACGGGATCGGCAGATATTTCTTAGTAGGAGGCTAGCCGGGGCGTTTGATCGTAAAGACTTCGCGCACCACTGCGTAATCCTGATAGCCCATCCGCGCGAGCATCCCAAACTGCGTCACGTCAAATTTGCCGTCGACAAGACAATCGTCGCGCAGATGCACGCCCGTGACCTCGCCAAAGACCGCGAAATTGGCGGCACCGGGCAGTTGCACGATTTGGGTTAGCTTGCATTCCAATGTCGCAGGTGCTGTCGCGACACGGGCGCAGGCAATGGTATTGCATTCGGCCTTGGCGATCTGCGCGAGCTCAAACTCATCGGTCTCTTTTTCCCAAGCGCCAGATGTTTGGTTCATCAGGTCTTTGGAGGCATGATCAACAACATTCACCGCAAACACACCTGTTTCACGGATATGCGCAACTGAATCCTTTGTATCACCGCGGTCAGGCTTGCTGCTGGTGGACGAAAACATCACCTGCGGCGGCTCATAGGCGACCGCGTTGAAAAAGGAATAGGGCGCAAGGTTATCTTGCCCGTTAGCACCGCGCGTAGAAATCCAGCCGATCGGGCGCGGGGATACCACAGCGTTAAAAGGGTTATGCGGCAGCCCGTGCCCATTTTCTGGCGTATAAAACATCGTGTTACCTTTTCCTTAGGTTTGCATAGGAGTAACTTGCATGGACCAACTTGGCCAGACGAAAGAACGATGCAACAATCCGCACTAACATTGGCCGAGGAAACGGCCCACGATTGGTGGGAGGTCGAAGCCCTTTACGATCTGTGCTTTGCGCCGGGGCGGTCGGCCTTATCGTCGTATCGATTGCGTGACGGGGTGTCGCCCATTGCGCCACTGTGTATCACGGCGCGTGATGTTGACGGGACTTTAGCTGGGGCCGTCCGCAACTGGCCTGTTTGTGTTGGCGGGCAAATGGCGGTGCTTTTGGGGCCGATTGCAGTGCATCCAACCCGTCAAGGTGAAGGCGTTGCTGCGCTACTGATGCGTGAATGTCTTGGGCTGGCGGCGCAGCATGGTTGGGAGCGTATGATGCTTGTCGGTGATGCGCCTTACTACGGGCGCTTTGGATTTGAAAAGCTGACAGGCGTTGAAATGCCGCCGCCCACGAACCCGGATCGTGTGCTTGGGTTGGGGGATTGGGGCGGTATCACAGGTGCTGTGACTAGGGCGTCGGATTGTAAATAGCCCCCCGAACCCCCATCTTAGGTCTATGACCACATCTGACGACCCATTGCTTGCGCCTTTGCCCGCCGAACCGTTGCTTCCGTTGGATGCGGCGGCAAGCGCCGAAGTGCGGGCGCTGGCACGCAAGCAAAAAAGCGCGCGCGGCGTCTTGATGACTGCGATCACCTTTGTTGGTGGTCAGGTCGAAGACGGTATGAAATTGCTACCAAAACCTGTGCGTGGCCAAGTAGATGACATCGCGCGCAAAGCGCTTGAGCGCAGTTTTGATCTGGCCGCGAAGTCACGCGGCGGAGTAGGGAAAGCGATCGGCTCTGATCGCGCACATAAGGCATTGGGCACGGTTTCAGGCGCGCTGGGCGGGGTCGGTGGGCTGCCGACGGCATTGGCCGAATTGCCTATTGCAACGACCGTCATTTTTCGCGCCGTTTTACATGTCGCCGAAGACTATGGCGAAGACCCGCATTCGATTGAAACCCGCATGGCATGTCTGGCGGTCTTTGGGGCTGGTGGTTCGGGCAGCGAAGATGACGCGGTTGATACCGCGTTTATCGGTGCGCGTTTGGGGCTGTCAGGGGCTGCAGTGCACGGACTCATTAGCAAGGTCGCGCCAAAGTTTGCAGCTGTGATGACGCAAAAATTGGCCACACAAACCGTGCCAATCTTAGGGGCCGCAGCCGGGGCAGGGACGAACTATGCGTTCGTTGACTATTACGTGGCGCTTGCCCATGTGCATTTTGGGCTGCGTAAACTCGCGCGTGATCACGGTGAGACCGCAGTGACAGAGGCGTTTCACGCAGCGCTCGCGGATCAGACCTGATAGACCAGCCAATCGGCTACGGCCCGGCGTACGGATTGATCACCGCGTGCGATGGATTCGTCCATAATTGCGCGCACCTCATTGAGATCGACACGGCGCAATAAATGTTTGACGGGCCCAACAGAGGCTGGGCGCATCGACAAGCTGCGCAAGCCAAGTGCCGCAAAACACAAGGCCTCGACGGGGCGACCAGCATCTTCGCCACAAAACGACACGGGCGTCCCTGATGCGTCGCAGCGGTCAATCACTTGGCGCAAGAAGGCCAGAAAGCTCACATTGAGCGTGTCATAGCGTTTACGCACGCGTTCATTTTCGCGGTCAGCCGCGAAGAAAAACTGTTTTAGGTCGTTGCCACCAATCGAGATGAAATCGACTTCCTGAAAGAATGCATCCGGCGCATAGGCAAGCGATGGGGTTTCGAGCATTGCGCCAACTTCTAGGTGCGAGGGCAATTTATGTCCAAGTTTCTTTTCGCGCGCCATCGCTTTGTCCATCTCAGACTTGGCGGTGCGGAATTCGTCATGCTGGGCGATAAACGGGTACATGACAGACAATGGCCCACCATCAGCCGCGCGTATCAGCGCCTGCAACTGCATCCGCAGCACGCCGGGTTTATCCAACCCAACGCGGATTGCGCGCCAGCCCATCGCGGGGTTGGGTTCATCGTTGGGCTTCATATAGGGCAGCACTTTGTCTGACCCGATATCAAGCGTGCGGAACGCGACGCGTTTCCCATTTGCAGCTTTGACAACACGTGAATAAAGCGCAGATAATTCGGCGCGGCGCGGCATTTTATTGCGTACCAAGAATTGCAATTCGGTCCGGAACAGCCCCACGCCTTCGGCGCCTGACCCTTCGAGCGAGGGCAGATCTGCGATCAATCCGGCGTTCATTTGCAGCGATATCGTGGTGCCGCATTTTGTGGTTGCGGGTAGGTCGCGGATAGACGCGTAGCGTTCTTGCGCGCGCGTTTGCATCGCAAGCTTATCGCGAAACGCGCTGTGCACGGTTTCGTCAGGGCGCAAATGCGCTATCCCTTGGTCGCCGTCTACAAGGATCGGGTCGCCATTTAGCGCCTCAGTGGTGACGCCTTTTGCGTTGATCACCAGCGGAATCGCCCATGCGCGCGCGACAATCGCGGCGTGGCTCCCGACAGAGCCTTCCTCAAGTACGATCCCCTTAAGAACTTTGCCATATTCCAGCAATTCCCCTGGCCCAATATTGCGGGCTACAAGAATCGGGTTTTCGGGCATGTCGGCACGTGCAGCGGCACCTTGGCCGGTAAGGATACGAAGCAATCGGTTCGAAAGATCATCTAAATCATGCAGCCGTTCGCGCAAATACGGATCACCCGCTTGGTTCATCCGGGTCCGTGCGAGCGATTGTTCTTTTTCAACGGCGGCTTCAGCCGATAGGCCGTTGTTCACATCTGCTTCCATTCGGCGCATCCAGCTCGTGGAATTCGCGAACATGCGATAAGCCTCAAGAACCTCGACCTGATCAGCGTCGTTGGATCGGGCGCCCGACAGCATAGTGTCGACGGAAATACGCAAGTTTTCGACACCATCGCGTAGACGCGCAAGTTCGACGTCAGGATCGTCTGAGATTGGGTTGGTCACGACCACGCGCGGTTCGTGCAAAAAGACCAGCCCCTCGCTTGCACCTTCTTGGGCAACGGACCCACGCAGCAATACATGCTGTTGGTGCCGGGCAGACAGGGCTGCGCCTTCGCCGACAAATGCGCCAAGTTCGGTCATTTCGGCCAGCACCATGGCGACGATTTCTAGGGCGTAAACTTCGTCTGCGGTGAATTCGCGTGCGGCCTTTGATTGCACGACAAGCACGCCCAGCGCGTCACCAAGTCGTTGGATAGGGACGCCACAAAATGACGAATACCGTTCTTCGCCAGTTTCCGGCATATAGCGGAACCCTTTGGCGGCGGGGGCATCGGCGGTATTGATGACGTTACGGCTTTTGGCGGTGCGTCCGACCAGACCTTCGCCAAGGCGCATTCGGGTCTGGTGGACGGCTTCGGCTTGCAAACCTTTGGTCGCGCAAAGCTCTAGGGTTTCGGCATCGCGGAATAGATAAATTGAACACACCTCGGTCATCATCGAGGTGGCGATCAGGTCCACGACCTCATCAAGCCGCTCTTGGCCTTCGCTGTCTTCCGCTAAGGCTTCACGCAGGCGGCCAAGCAACTTGCGGCTTTCAGTTTCAATCCGTTCTGGCATTGGTCCCCCAAAATGACGGACCGATCAAAATTGATCAGCCCGCCTTTTCCAATTCGAATGCATCATGCAGAGCTTGTACGGCAAGTTCCATGTATTTTCGGTCAACCAGTACGGAAATTTTTATCTCTGAGGTTGCAATGACCTTAATGTTTACGCCTTCGGCGGATAATACGGCAAACATTTTAGCTGCAACACCTGTATGGCTCCGCATACCGATTCCAACCACGGATACTTTTGCGACACCTTCGTCGGCGACCAGATCGTGGTAGTTGATGTCACCGTTATCTTTGGCGTCTTGCATTGCCTTTTCAGCGCGCGCGACCTGATCAACCGGGCAAGAGAAGGTCATATCCGTACGCCCTTCCTCGGATATGTTTTGCACGATCATATCGACGTTCACGCCAGCCTCGGACAATGGTCCAAAGATCGCGGCGGCAATGCCGGGGCGATCGGCAACCGAGATTAGGGTCATTTTTGCTTCGTCACGCGAATAGGCCACACCGGCCACAACATTGGATTCCATGATTTCTTCCTCATCGCAGACAAGCGTTCCGGCCGCGTCTGATGGTTCTTCAAAAGATGATAGCACGCGCAGGCGTACCTTATAGCGCATCGCCAATTCTACAGAGCGGGTTTGCAAAACCTTTGCGCCAAGCGATGCCAGTTCCAGCATTTCTTCAAACGAAATTTTGTCGAGCTTGCGGGCCTTATCGGTGATGCGCGGATCCGTGGTATAGACGCCGTCAACATCGGTATAAATGTCACAGCGTTCTGCGCCAAATGCTGCGGCAAAAGCCACAGCCGTTGTATCTGATCCGCCGCGCCCCAACGTCGCGATACGGCCTTCGGGGCTGACCCCTTGGAAACCCGCCACGACGGCCACCTTCATACCTTCGCCGAATTTGGCGTTGATATTGTCGGTGGGGATTTCTTCGATGCGCGCGTTCGAATGTGCTGAGGTGGTATTAACTGGAACTTGCCACCCCTGCCAACTGCGCGCGGGGATGTCCATTTCTTGCAAACGCAAGGCCATCAAACCGGCGGTGACGTTTTCACCTGACGATACAATCGCGTCATATTCGCGCGCGTCATACAGTGGTGACGTTTCATTCACCCAGCCGACCAATTCATTGGTCTTTCCCGACATCGCCGAAACGATGACGATGACGTCATAGCCGTTGGCAACTTCGACGGCGACGCGTTTCGCCGCGCGTGCGATCCGGTCCAGATTGGCAACCGAAGTGCCGCCAAATTTCATTACAAGCGTTGGCATGGTCGTATCCCTTGGGGTGTCACACCCCTGTATCAATTCCGCAGGTGTCTTAAAGGCGTGCGCGCCCAAGGGCAATGCGCAACCGACATGAAAGACCTGCGCTAATTGGTCTTTTTGCGCGGAATAAACGGCAAAGGCATCACAGGAATACCATCATCGACCAATTTTTTGGCCTCTTCCAGTTTTGCCTCGCCGTAAATTGGACGCTCTGGTGTGACGCCATCATGCATGTCGCGGGCTTCTTTGACGAATTTATCACCCACATAGTCAGACTTGCTTTCGACCTCGTCGCGCAGTTTTTCGATCGGGTTTTCGGCGGCTTTGGGGGCTACGATTTCGGCTGATGTGCTGACGGCTGGTGCCATGATCGATTTTGTCACATTCGCTGTTCCGCAAGTTTCACAGGTGATCATGCCAGCCCGGCTGAGCTTGTCAAAGGCTTCGCCGGATTGAAACCAGCTCTCAAAAGCATGGCCTTGGTCACATTTGAGGTGAAAACGGATCATGGGCTGTAAATAGGCAAATTCCAGCCGCTTGCAAGTAGCCGTTAGTGCAGTAACGCCTTTGGCTTGAAGGTCGCGACGATTTGTTTGAGTTCCGGCTCTTGTAGTTTCTTGGCTGCTTTTTTCGGGCTTAGCCATTTGCGTTTGCGCTGGCCTTGCTCTGGCCATTTGCGCAGTTCTTTGCGCACGCGCACGGGGTAGACCATTACAATGATCGGCGCGTCGCCAGATTTGAGCGGTTTGACATAGCTATAGGCACCAAGACAGCGATCAATCGCGTCCCCCGTGATTCCCGCCTCTTCATAGGCTTCGGTTGCCGCGGATTGGGCCGGGGTATGTTTGTGCATGGGCCAGCCGCGGGGCAAAATCCAGCGGCCTGTCGTGCGTGTTGTCACAATGCAAATTTCGACCTTGCCTTTGCGCATGCGCCAGCAAAGTGCCGCGAATTGGGCGCGAACGTCTGTTTTGGTCCCTGCGTGTAGGTGAATAGGAAGCTGCTGAAATGCGATTTTTGTCATGGTTCCGGTCTAAAAATGGGGATACCCCCTTGTGTATGGCCGACGATACCCATGCTGCAGATGCACAAGCAAGTGCTTTCCCGCGCTTTATTGGATCCGAGATTTATCGGCATTCAGGCTATGGGCCTTGGCATCCGCTGCGGGTGCCGCGCGTTTCAACTGTTATGGATTTGGCACGCGCGCTCGGCTGGTTGCCAGGGACGCAGTATATTACCAGCCCGCGCGCCAAACCTGCAGCGCTGACCGGGTTTCACACGCCCCGCTATATTGCCGCACTACAGGCTGCTGAAGCCGCCCAAGCCGCGTCAACGGAGGTGCGAAAGAAGCATGGGCTGGGCACCCCTTCGAACCCGATTTTTACTGAAATGTACCGTCGTCCCGCAACCAGCGCAGGGGCATCGCTGCTCGCGGGTGAGCTGTTGGCGAAAGGGGGCGTGATTTATTCCCCCGCTGGCGGTACCCACCACGGCATGCCCGACCGCGCAAATGGGTTTTGCTATCTCAATGACCCGGTGCTTGCGATCCAATCCTTGCGCCGCTCGGGCGCACAGCGCATCGCCTATGTTGATATTGATGCGCATCATGCGGATGGGGTCGAACATGCGTTTGCAGATGATCCCGACACATTGTTGATTTCCGTTCACGAGGCGAACCGATGGCCACGCACCGGTGCGCTGACAGATTGCGGTGTCGGGCAGGTCTATAACCTGCCTGTGGCGGCAGGGTTGCATGATGGTGATATGGCGCTGATCCGGGATACGCTGATCCTGCCGTTGGTTGCGGATTTTCGCCCAGACGCAGTTGTGTTGCAATGTGGTGCCGACGCCGTCACCGAAGATCCGCAATCGCGTCTATCGCTGTCGAATAATGCGCATTGGGCGATTGTCGCCGCATTGCGTGGTCTTTCTCCGCGCTACCTGGTGTTGGGCGGGGGCGGGTATAATCCGTGGTCGGTTGGTCGCTTGTGGACTGGTGTTTGGGCGACGTTGCAAGGTGCAGAGATTCCAGATGACTTGCCCATGGTCGGTCAGGATGTTTTGCGTGCGCTCAGATGGGAAACCCCGCAAAAGACGCGCCTTCCAGAGCCTCATTGGATAACGACCTTGCGTGACGCCCCGCGTGGTGGGCCGATCAGCGAAGACACGCGTAGTGGGGTCCAAAACCTGACGCAGCGTGCGCGTGCATGGGCCTGACGCTTGCGCCGCCTTACGAACGCGTTGATAACGGGGCCTATGATGATACGGGTTTTTCTGGTTTGGGTTTTGTTTTCGACGGCTGCGTCCGCGCAGGTCGTGGTTTTTGCATCCGCCAGTCTCAAAGAACCAGTGGACCGTATCGCGGCCGAATTTCCTGATGTTTCCGTGTCTTATGCCTCAAGCGGAACGCTTGCACGGCAGGTTGCCCAAGGCGCACCCGCTGATGTGATCCTGCTCGCGCATATAGATTGGATGAACTACCTGCGCGACGGTGGTTTTGTGCAGGCTGAAACGGTGGTAGATTTTGCCAGTAATTCCTTGGTCATGATCGGGCCGTCAGGGGGCGCTGATGTTGCGTTGACCCAGCCTGCAATTGCGGATGCATTGGGGCAGGGGCGCATCGCAACAGGCCTTACCAGCGCGGTGCCCGCAGGTATCTACGCTAAAGAGGCGCTAATTCATTTGGGACTGTGGGACGCCTTTGCAGATCATTTGGCCGAAGCGGATAACGTGCGCGCAGCGCTGGCTTTGGTCGCGCGGGGGCAGGCCCCCATCGGTATTGTCTACGCCACAGATGCACGGGTGACAGATGCGGTAAAGATCATTGCAATGTTTCCCACCGATAGCCACGCACCCATTCGGTATACGGGCGCGCTGACGGCGCAAGGCGATGAGATTGCTACCGCTTTTTTGAATCAGGTTACCGGAACGCAAGGGCAAATGATCTTTGCAGAGGCCGGTTTCTTACCACCGGTGACACGTTGATGGGGGCCTTGGGACCCAATGAATGGGCCGCGATATATCTATCGTTGCGCGTTGCTTTGGTCGCGGTCATCTGCGCCCTGCCGTTTGCGATAGCTGTGGCCTATGTTTTGGCGCGCAAACAATTTTTTGGACGACAAATCTTGAATGTTGTGGTGCATCTTCCATTGGTCATGCCCCCTGTTGTGACCGGGTATCTCTTGCTGGTGGTCTTTGGTTCCCAAGGGCCCGTTGGTCGGGTGCTCGAACAGGTCTTTGGGCTCAGCCTTGCATTTCGTTGGACTGGTGCGGCACTGGCGGCAGCGATTATGGCGTTTCCGCTGATGGTGCGGGCGATCCGGTTGGGGATTGAAGCCATTGATCCGGGGCTAGAAGACGCCGCTGCAACCTTGGGCGCGTCGCGTTGGCGGGTCTTTGGTACAGTGACCTTGCCTCTGGCGCTTCCGAGCATTCTTGCGGGTGTTGTGCTTGGCTTTGCCAAGGCGCTGGGCGAATTTGGCGCAACCATCACATTTGTCGCGGCGATCCCCGGTCACACGCAGACCATCCCATCCGCGATATACGGTCTTTTGCAGGTGCCAAATAGCGGCGCTGCGGTGGTCAGTTTGGTGATTGTGTCGATCGTTTTCGCAATGGGGGCTTTGCTGCTGTCAGAATGGCTGGCACAGCGTATGGCGCGAAAGGTCGGGCGCTGATGTTAGAGATCGCGGTGCAAAAACGGATTGGGGACTTCAACCTCGATGTAGCGTTCGAAGCCCCTGACGGTGTGACCGCGATATTTGGCAAATCCGGGTCGGGTAAAACGACCTTGGTGAATGCGATAGCGGGGCTGACGCGTCCGGACGCGGGGCGCATTGCAGTGCATGAACAGGTGCTTTTTGATCAGGTCGCACGGATCAACATCTCGGTCGCCAAGCGGCGCGTGGGGTATGTATTCCAAGATGCGCGCCTATTTCCGCATATGTCTGTGCAGCGCAATCTGACCTATGGGGGTGACCACGACGCAAAGCGAGTCATTGACATGCTTGGGCTTGGCGCGTTGCTTGACCGTCGGCCTGCTGGGCTGTCCGGTGGGGAACGTCAGCGGGTCGCACTGGGGCGGGCGTTAATGTGTGATCCGCAAATTTTACTGATGGATGAACCGCTTGCGGCACTTGATGCGCCGCGCAAGGCAGAGATTTTGCCCTATATTGCGCGGTTGCGCGACGAGACTCGCGTGCCGATCATCTATGTCAGTCACGACGTGTCAGAGGTCGCGCGTTTGGCCACAACGGTTGTGCTGCTTGAGGCAGGGCGCGTGGCTGTCGCAGGACCTGTCGGAAAGGTGTTTTCGCGGCCCGATGTGGTGCCGCTTTTGGGGACCCGCGCTGCCGGGGCTGTAATAGAGACGCGCGTGGCGGGGCGGTTGCTTGACGATGATTTAACCGAATTGAAATTTTCCGGTGGCCGGCTCTTGATGCCCGGATATCTGGGCGAATTGGGGCAGGTGCTGCGCCTGCGGATACCGGCCCAAGATGTGATACTTTCGCGTGAAGCACCCAAGGGGATCAGCGCGTTAAATGTTTTGCCTGTGACGATCACCGATATTGTGGCCGGGCGCGGGCCGGGGGTGGCCGTGGGGCTGCGAGCAGGCGATGATCAACTGTTGGCGCGGGTCACGAAACGCAGCGCCGGGCGCATGGAATTGGCCGTGGGGATGCAGATTTTCGCGATCATCAAAGCCACCGCCGTTGATCCCAAAGATATCGGCATCTAAAGCGCGCGCGCGATTGCAGCAATCGTGCGATCAACCCCGCCCGCGTGATCATCGTAGAACCGGGTTATCTGCGCATCGCTGACGGGGGCAGGGTGCTGCACGGCTTTGTGTAAATCATCTGTTGTCTGCACGTTGTCGCAGACACCTGCGGCGATGGCCTCTTGTGCGGGATAGGCAATGGTCCAGATGTGCGGGCCGACGATGACAGGTTTTTTCAGGGCGAGCGGTTCAATGATATTATGCGCGCCTTTGGGCACAAAACCACCGCCAACGATGGCGCGATCTGCAAGCGTTAGATAAAAATACATCTCGCCCATGCTATCTCCCAAAAGCACATCGATTTCAGAGGCGTTAGGTTTCAGGTTCAGATCGGCGTCCAATATGTCTGATCGGCGCGCAAAGCGAATGCCCGCTTCGCCCAGCATCTGCGCGACCTCGTCAAACCGTTCGGGCGCGCGCGGCACATAGGTGAAAAACACTCCGGGGGTCTGCCGGATCATGTCGATGTAAATCGCGTCTTCGCCTTCAACCACCGAAGTCAGCGCAAAGCTGGGGCGCCCTTTGGTAAGTGCCGCACGCGCGGCATTCCCCGCGTCAAGGTGTGCCTGCGGGATAGGTTGGTCAAACCGTAATTCGCCGGTGATGTGAATGTTGGTCATGCCCGCCGCAGCAAAGCGGGATCGCTGATCGCCGGACTTTACAAATCCACCCGCGAACCCTGCCAAAAGCGCGGCGCGTAGCCCCAGCCCTTTGGTGTCTTTGTCAAAACTCTTTTGCGGATATTGCGCATTGCACATGAATAACGGCACGCCCAGCTTGCGGCAGGCCATGATCATGTGCGGCCAAATCTCGATCTCCATCACAAGCCCGTATTTGGGCGAAAAGTGGCGGATGAAACGCCGATAGGCAAAACCAAGCTCGAACGGGACCCAGACGGTTTGGACCTGACCTGATGCGATCTCGGGGCCAAATTCGCGCAAGGCTTCGCGCCGCCCGGCGGGGGTAAAATGGGTCGTTAAGATCACTTCACCACGCGCAAGTAGCGCCCGGATCAACGGGGTCGCTGACCGCATTTCGCCCAATGATACGGCATGCACCCAGACCGGTTGTTTCACGCCTTTCTGATAGCGGCCAAACCGTTCACCGATATGGCGCGCATAATCGGGGTCTTTGGCGCCTCGTTTGCGCAGGTAGAGCAACGCGAATGGCAGCAGCAGCCACCAAAGCACTTCGTATAGGACCAGCGCAATGCGCAGTTTGGGAGGCGGGAATTCAGACATGAGACTCCCCTAACAGGTTCAGCAGATCATTGGCCAGTCGGGCGGTTTGCACATGTGCAGCTTGCACGCAGGTGTCGGCGCGCTGTGTTTGTGCCGTCAATTCGTGGCTTAGAACAAAATCGGCGAGCTGCGCGGCATTTGCAACCTGTGTCGCGGCTCTTGCCTTTGTCAGTTGCGCGTAATCGGATGCAAAATTGGCGATCTGCGGTCCATGGCAAACTGGCGTATGCAGTATCAGCGCTTCCCATGGGCTGTGGCCTTGGGTTGCGTCATTTGTGCCGCCGATCATGACTGATGCAGCAAGACGGTAGATAAGACCAAGATCGCCAAAGGTATCACAAAGCCAGATTGCATCATCTTGGCCGGGCGATTGTTTCAATGATTTTCGTGGGATATGCGCGGGGAAGGTATCGCGCCGTTCCGGAAATCGTGGCGCGACAATCAGTAGCGCATTTTGGTGCGATTTGCGCACGATTTCATGTGCTGCCATAGCCATGTCTTCGTCAGCGGGGTGAGACGGGGCGACGGCCCAGATTAACCGTCCGGCAAGTGCCGCACGCAATGTTTCAAGCGCGCCTGCATCGCAGATCAGGGCAGGGGCGCTGGGCTTGAGCGATCCGGTCACGCGGACTTTAGCGCCAAGGCGACCTAAATGTGCGGCGGTGATGTCGTCTTGCGCTGTAATCAGCCGCATGACGCGATACAAATCCCGGTAAAGTTCCTTGGCTTTGCGGTGCGATTGATAAGATGCTTCGCCCATACGGGCTGAAACTATTGCTTGTGGAATGTCCCTCCTTTGTAAGTCGCTTACAAAACCCGGCCAAATATCCTGTTCAGCCCAGATGCACAGATCGGGCCGAAAGTGATCCAAAAACACGCGGCGGTAACGGGGCGCGTCTAGCGGTAAAAATTGATGGATCGTGCGCGGGGGCATATTGCGGGCAAATACTTCTGCCGAGGCACGGGTGCTAGAGGTCACCAAAAAATGCGCCTCAGGTGCCTGCGCAGCCATCTGCGCGATCAAGCCGCGCAAAGATAGGACCTCGCCCAAGCCAACAGCGTGTAGCCAAATCAGGGGGCCATCGGGGCGGGGCGCCAAACCGCGCGCTTGCTTTTCAGTCCAGCGGCTGGCGTGTTCTTTGCCGCGCGCCAGCCGTTTGCGTAAAACACGCGTACTTAGCGGAGTAAGCAAATAGCTGGCCGCAAGATAGGCCCGCAATAGCCCGCCGCGCCGCATCTTATTCATGGAATGTCTTTTGCAGGTCGCTGGTCCAAAAGGCGTCATCGTTTAGCACCGCTGCAAAGCGATCAGCGGCACTGCCACCCCCAAATGCATCATGGCGCGCGTAGGATGTTCCCCATACGGCCGTTAAAAAATCAGCGATCTTATCGGTCTCGGCGGCATCAGCAAAAAACACCGACGGTGACTTTGCACGATTGGTCTGGCGCGTGCCGATATCAAGCGAAGGGATGCCAATAAACGGGGCCTCACGCACCCCCGCCGACGAATTGCCAACCATCGCGCTGGCGTTTTTCATCAGCTCTGAAAAATGTGCAAAGCGCATTGATGGCAGAACCCGAAACCGATCCGCAGGAAGCCGATCAATCGCCGCAAAGATCGCAGCAGATCCGGGGTCGTTATTCGGGGCGATCACGACGAAATTCTTGCCAGATGCGTCCAGCGCGCTAAACAGCGCGTCCGCCTGCGCACCCATCGTTGCGGCCTCGGATGTGACCGGGTGGAACACACAGATCCCAAAATCATCAAAGGGCAGACCATAGCGCGCTTTGACATCGGCGATCGAGACACCAGAAGGGGCGGCGTGAAAATCCAACTCCGGCGATCCGATGGCGTGAATATTCGCGGCGGCCTCGCCGAGCGACATCACACGGCGGGCCGCATCCTCTGAGGACACAAAATGGCTGCTCGCCAGCTTGCTATTGCAGTGGCGGTATATTTCGTCAATCGTGCCAGATACTTCGCCGCCTTCGATATGAGCACAACGCACGTAATTGGTGGCGCAAACCAAGGCGCAAGCCAAGGCCTCAACCCGGTCACCATGGATCACAACCAGATCTGGAGCATGTTCTTTGACGAAGTCTGAAAAGCCGATGACCGTTTTGGCCAAGATCATATCTTGAGGATCGCCCGCGCGTTGGTTCAAAAATTCGTGCACCTGCACACCGGGGGTACGGTGGACTTCAACCTTGGTCAGCCCGTAGCGATCAAGCATGTGCATGCCCGTAACAAAAAACGACACCACAAACCCCGCGTCACGCGCAGCAATCGCGAGCGGCTCCAGCTTACCAAAATCAGCGCGGGTTCCAGTAACAAATAAAAGCGAGCGCGACATGTGTCATTCCAAATCAATCTAAACCTGACCTGCAGACTATCGGTGCAAAGGCTGAAAGGAAACGGGCAAGGTCGCAAGAACGGCTGCGCCACAAAAATACAGGATTTCAACACAAATCCCGTTATCCGCTTGACGACGCGACCCGCGATCCTTAGTGAACCGCCTCAGGTAGGCGAGTTGGTAGAGTGGTTATGCAGCGGATTGCAAATCCGTGTACACCGGTTCGATTCCGGTACTCGCCTCCATTTAAAAACAATCACTTACATCACTCCTTGCCGTGCTTGAGGCCCTGCGTTTACAGGGGCGTTTACATTTTTGTGTCTTGAGACAGTGATTTCGCTCGATTGAGCTTGCGCAGAACCGCATCGCTTTCGTCCGGGCTAACCTGCGCATAATGCTCGATTACCTGCGCCGCGTAGCGAACCGACCACCCCATCAGAACTGCGATTTGGCGCAAAGACAGATCGGCATTCAGCAATCTTGTCGCCGCTGTCCCGCGCGTATCGGACAAAGTCTTCTCGCGCCCATCGATCCACGGTGGGATCTCCGCTTCGCGCCGCCACTTGGTGATCTGGTTCGATGCCCAACGGGCCGTCAAAGGCCTGCCAAGCTCTGACACCAGCAGCACATCTTGGCCCTCCGGCGTCTCTGCGATCAGTTTCTCAAGGGCTGAAGTGGCCGGGATATATGCGATCTGGCCGCGCTTACTGGTCCTGAAACGAAGGCGCTTGCCGTGCGGCGTGTCTTCGAATTGGTCCATTTTGACCTGAACCAGATCAGCTGCCCGCAAACCGGTTTCGCATCCTGCGGTAAGGATCCTCTGCACCCATTTCGGCGCGTGCTTATTGAACTGCGCTATGTCGCCACTCGTCCAAATGATCTCAGTCCGGTTCGATTGGTAGAGCTTCTTGAGCTTGTGACAGTGGTGCTCTTTCAGCTTCCCCTCCTCCACCGCCCAATTCAGAACGCGTGTCGCATGGGTACCCGCCATGTCGTGCTGCTTGGGGGAATGAAGCCACTTCTTGCGCCAATTGTTAACCTCGCCCCGCGAGGCGCGCTCTTCGAACATCGCGACAGGATCGGCACCGAACTCCTCGCGAAACAGCTCCAGCCACTTGCGGATATCCGCCTTTGAACGCTCAGCTTTAGGCAGGGACGCACTGGACAGAAAATCGTCGACTAAGTGAGTCGTCAGGTATTCGTCCGGGCTCACGGGCGAACCGCACTGCGAAAACGCATGGAAGAATTCGGGTTCCTTTGGGTTTGGGTCCGTCCCTTCCCAAAATTTGGGGCCACCCCGCCAAGCATAGAAATGGTAGCGAACACCGGACACGACCTTGCGCCGGACACGGTGGACGCCCTTGGGGAAGTTACTTCTGGGCACGACGCGCTCTCCGCTGTGCAACGAGGCTCGGTTGCGAAGCGGCCTCGCGTTCTGCCGCGCTGATACCCTGAACAGCATCCAATCGCGCGCGGATGAGTTTCGGATCATACCACCCGCGCCGACCGGGCACCGGAGCGATACCCGTCCTACGGCAGAAGTCATAGAAGGACGCGCTCGGCTCACTGTAGCCGAAGAGAAGCGCAAGCTCTGGGGTCGGAATCAGCTGAATATGGCTTGGGCTCATTTTTCAGCCCTCTCACCCACGGCTTCTTGCCGCGACATGGCTGCCCGCAAACAAGACACCACCTGAGCGCCCTGTGAGCGTAAGTTCCGCACAGCCTCCTCTTCGAGCCAGGCTTTCACGTCCGCTGGAAGGTTAAGTTTGAACTGGGTTGTCTTCATATTTACACCTCAACAAAAGGACATAAAATGTCCATATCATTGAGGACAAATATTGTCCATCATGCAATCATGAAAGAAGAAGCCTTGGTCCAATTCAAACTCTTGCTTCCTGCCGCGCTGAAGAAGCGTCTGGAAACGCATGCCACACTGAACCGGCGCAGCCTGTCGCAGGAAATCGTCGTCGCTCTTGAGGAGAAGTACCCGGCTGCAGAACCGGATGCGACGTCGGATCCAGCCGCGCGGCTGCTGTTCTGGCTCGCCAAACGCATCCGTCGAAGAAACCCAAAGCCTGGGACGCCAAGGGACAAGCAAGCCGCCCTGTATGAGCGCATTGCGGGCGATATCGCGGAACGCATGAAAGACATCGGGGAATAGCCCTAGTAGGCCACCCACTCATATCCGTGGTTACCTTCGTGATCTTCCCATTCCACGCCAACTCCTCGTCGCCAATTCGATGATGAACAGCGCCGTGACGGCAGAACCCATTGCGGGGCGGCCGCTGGTGTCGTGCTTTGCCAGCCGAATTCGCCCTGCGTGCCATAGGTCCCGAGGCGCATGTTGTAACTCTCAGAACAATCATCGTCGCGACCGCGTTCGCGATGGCTGTAGTGCCGAACATCCCAGACACGAATCGAGCGTACGAAATCGAATTCCAGACCACTGATGTCGATATCGGCACCACCTTCGACTACCTGTGCCAGAATGACTTGTGCGAGCTGCTGACCTGATTGGTTGCTGGCCTCCCAGATTTTCGGGGCCGTGCTTTGCAAAGGCACACGCTCAGAAACACCCATCGGACAACGCCAGATTTGCAACGGCGGCTCAATCGGCCAGGGCGTGATCCGACGGATAAACACGGCACGGGCATGGGCACATTCTGCTGACGCGGGCCACCCACCAGCCAGGCAAAGCAGAATGGCGCAGTCAACCTGATAGGCCTTAGCCGCCTGCGGAGCCACAGCTGAGAGCAGAGCCACGACAGCTCCAGCGCTCCAATTTCTGATAAGTCTGGACCACATATCAATAAATGCCTTTCGACTACATTACTGCATTATTGTTAAGCTACCTGAAATCCCGACCTTTACACCATATGCGAGCATAGTGTTTGTGATGCTCGCGCGCGTTTTGTGGAATATATTCCGTAGAGCGGTTCTTGTGATCTGGCCGAATAGAGGCCATGAAATTACGGGAACGAGTAGGGTTAAATGTCCGGAATCTAAGAAATTCCAGAGGATTGAGCCAAGAACAGCTAGCTTTGGCTGCGGATGTAGATCGTAGCTATATCAGCGAGATCGAACTCGCCAAAAATTCAGCATCAATCGATGTTCTGGAGCGGATCGCACTTGCTCTCGAAATCGACCCACAAGAGTTATTAAACAAGAGGGGCTGATATTGCCCGAAATTACGAGTGTTCGCGCAACGGCCGAAGCCATCGGCCGTATTTCATGCATCAAAACAGGTGAAGAAATCGGCCTTCTGTATCGCTGGGACAACGGCGAGACGCAGGCTGCGTTGCACAATGACGGCGAGCCTATAGCGCAACACAACTCAGAGCTTACCACTGAACCAGACATTGGTGGAAAACGCAGCTAACGGCCGGAAAGAGCCCTTGTTGACCAAGCGCCGCGCAGCGGCGAAAGTCAGCTTTCATTTAGGCTGAGGACAAATAAATTGGACATAAACGTTTATAAGACGCGATTTGCGCCAGATTCATCGCCGGGTTGGGAAGCTATAGACAAGCATTTGGTAGCTCGTTTAGGTCTCGCTGAACCGGACTTTCACTTTGGAACGACCCACCGATTTGCGTTGGGAGGACAAGACCCGCTAGACGGCATCAGCGTGTACATCCGCCGCCATCCAAGTCACTTACACTTTGTCTCATATGGCCTGTCCAACCTGTATTACGATGAAGAAGCCGTAGGCGGAGAGTTTAGCGGGTGGGGCTTCGAGCTGACTTTCCGTCTCGCGTTGGAACCCTCTGAAATGCCCAGTGAGGCCAAAGGCGTTCCGTATTGGCCAATGGGTCTCATGCAGAACCTTGCCCGCTACGTGTTCAGTTCTCAAAAGTGGTTTGAACACGGTCACTATATCGACGCGAAAGGCCCAATCAAAGCGGGGTCAGCAACAGACAAGACAGCTATCGTCTTTAGTAGCGACCCGGAACTACCGATGGCAGAAACACCACATGGGAATTTGGACTTCTTGCAAATTGTCGGAATAACTGCGGACGAACATAGTGGCCTACAATCGCAAACGCTCTCAGTCGAATCCCTGATCGGCAAAAAGACTGCTGGTCAGCCACTTCTGATCACATCACTCGCTGAGGATTGATATCGCTATTTTTCCCTGCGTCCTACGAAAGCAGACGTCCAATTGTTAGCAGCTTATGGCAGCAAAGTCCGCGTTGGCGACCTTCGCGGCAGCTTTGTTGAACGGCAGTTTTCTCGACTTGAGGACGGGTATCATTTCCTCATGTCGTTCAGGAATTCCAGAACGCGCGCATAGTCTCCACTGACCACGCGCGCTTGCTCGAAGACCTCTCGCCTCTGCTGATCTAGGCAACGGAAATAATTCTCGACATCCGCAAAATAAGCCTCCGCATCGCGCTTCAACAGATCCGCATAGGCCTGCACGTCATCGGCATCGGTCGGCATCCACGGCGGCGCAGGCGGCAAACAACTGCCCGCGATCGCGGCAGATCCCCAGCTCAGAACGACCATAGCCACGCATGTTTGTTTCAAAAGCCCCATATTATCTTGGCTCAGCCACTCCGTTGCAGTAAATTTGTTTCAACGCATGAAGGGCGCAACAACTCAAATTGCACCTATTGATTGCAAGATTATAATATTGTATCGGTTCGGTAGTCCATGAGGGACTGCCGGGCCAATGCACAATTCTGCAAGGCTCGATCCTATGAATTTGATGCAAGACGCCCCTAATGTTGTCAGTGAAGACGGGCTGCGCACACTACTTGCCGAGGGTCATTCGGCGGATGTTGTGTGCCGGGTTACGCCCAAACGTACAGGTGCTCAGTGGTCCGGAGTTTGGACCGTGCATTGCGTCTCGCCAGATGGCGAGACGCGTCGCCTGCTCGTCACCGAGCGTAACAACATGGCGGCCCGAGAGTTTAAGACAATCAACGGCTTATCCAGCTTCCTCGCCGGGCTTGGTGTTTCGATCGTCTCGATCCCCATGTTCGAAGGCAAGATCGCCTCTCACAAGTTGGACGACGCGGGCTAAGCCACTTGCCGTCTTCGCAGCATTCCTAGCTGCCCCGGCCTATTCCGAAGGCTTCGTGCTTTCCATGCGAGCCGATGGCCAGCTGGAGACCAAATCCCCCCAATCAGGTTTTGCGCAAAGCTATGTCGACGGGATTGGTGAAAACCCGCCAGAGCTGATCGTTTTTGCAGCGCCTGAGCCTGAAGCTTCGCCTCCTGCACCCGCCCGCGCCTTTCCCCGCCCCGAAGTCCTGTCAGCCATTGAAAGCACGGCGCATCGTTATGGCGGGCACCCCGCGCTGCGCCGTGCTGGCCTCTCCGTTTCCGAATGGCAGGCGCTGTTCCAAGCCAATATCGAGATCGAAAGCGCCTATCGCCCAAATGCGCGCAGTTCCGCAGGCGCGATTGGCCTTGGACAGCTGATGCCCGCGACGGCCGCGCAGCTCGGCGTGGATCCGCATGACTGGCAGGCCAACCTCGACGGCTCAGCCCGCTACCTTCTGATGATGCTGGCGCAGTTCGGCACGCCCGAACTCGCGCTCGCTGCCTATAACGCGGGACCAGACGCGGTCACGCGCTATGGCGGCATCCCTCCCTACCGAGAAACCCAAAATCACGTGCGCCGGGTCATGGCCGTGCGTGACCGACTGACTGGAGCCTCCTGATGCACACACAACTCCGCACGATCCTGTCGCTGGCTCTGGCCAGTTTGATGATTGCCAACCCGGCCCTTGCACAGAGCATCGATCTCTCCCCGGTGCAGAACCTTCTTCAAGGCATTGTCGACACGATCACCGGC
>CALLAF010000039.1 GCA_938002605.1 uncultured Paracoccaceae bacterium
AAGAAGCGCTATTGGGGAAGGCGATTTTGGGGCCGCAGGTATTTTTCAACCACCAACGGTGCCATCACCGAAGACATCGTACTTCAGTACTTGGAAAAGCATATCGAAAATCCCACCGGCGCCAGCCGGTAGGTCGTTTAGTCCCGGCTGATAAACTTTGGTCCATCAATGTCATCGCCAAGCGCGGGTTGTGGCGGTGTTGTCGGCGCGGCTGTCGGAGGCTGGGGGGCGCCCGATGCGACCTGCCGTAACAGCATCCCGGCCAATTCCGGGGAAATTTCGCCATTTGAAGCGTCGCTTAGCATTTGCGCCGCGCGTTCCGGGGCAAAATGCACCATCGCACGCGCGATCCGCATTGCAGTCAACCCCTCGGGGCGGCTTGTCCCGATTGGGGCAGAGAGCGCATCGCGTTCCATCGGTGTTGCTGGCACAAGCCAAATCCAAGCGACAATGAACAGGATCAACCCGACCCAAGCGGCACGGATGGCGTGAAACGCCAGCCGCAGCGTCAGAGGCGCGCGTAGCCTAGCCACCGCGCACAGTATCGATCATCAACTGCACATTGGCTGGGTCCGCATCGGGCGTGATCCCATGCCCCAGGTTGAAAATATGCGGGCCATTAGCAAAGGCATCACAAATGCGCCGGGTCTCAGACACCAGATCAGCACCACCTGTCACCATATGTGATGATTTCAGATTGCCCTGAACACAGCCGTCAACCTGCACATGTTTGGCCGCCCATGCGGCATCAACCCCATCATCAAGCGCGATACAATCGGCGCCTGTCGCCGCATGCATGCCGATGTTGCGCGTACCAGCGCCACGCGGAAAGGCGATGACCGGGACATCAGGGTGCTTTGCCTTTAACGCTGCGATGATACGTTGCATCGGCTTGACTGAGAAATCGATGAAATCCTGATCAGTCAATGATCCTGCCCAGCTATCGAATAATTTGACAACTTCGGCGCCCGCGTCGATCTGTTTGGACAGATAGGCGACTGTGCCTTCAGTGATCCGGTCTATCAGCCCCTCAAAAACGGGTCTGTTTTCTGCCAAAAGCGCATGGGCGGGGCCTTGGTCAGGGGTGCCTTTGCCTGCGATCATATAGGTCGCGACAGTCCAAGGTGCGCCAGCAAAACCGATCAGCGTGGTTTCCTTGGGTAGTTCTTGCGACAGAATTTTCACAGTTTCATAGATCGGGTTCAGCGTGTCATGAACCGCATCCAGTGGTTTGAGCTGCGCCAATTCATCCGCAGTGGTGATCGTTGACAGCCGTGGCCCTTCACCGGTGACAAACCATAGGTCAGCACCCAAAGCCTGTGGCAAAAGCAAAATATCTGCAAACAGGATCGCCGCGTCAAATCCGTAGCGCCGGATCGGTTGCAATGTGACCTCAGCGGCGAGCTCGGGATTGTAGCACAGCGACAAAAAGTCACCCGCTTGCGCGCGCGTGGCTTTATATTCGGGCAGGTATCGGCCAGCCTGACGCATCATCCAGATCGGTGGGGTTGGTAATGTTTCACCCGCAAGGGCCCGAAGGATGGTTTTTTGCTGCGTCATTGGCTCGTCCTTTTATTTAGCAAGGTGGTCCCAATTGCATGGCGTGTTGTCAAGCGAGATCGCGGTCGCTAACAACCTTGTATGACAGTTGTAATGCCCACACCCGCCCAGACCTTTAAAATCGGAACCCGTGGTTCGCCGCTGGCGATGGCCCAAGCACATGAAACCCGCGATCGGTTAATGGCCGCATGGGATTTACCGCAAGACGCATTTGAGATTTGTGTGATCAAGGTTACGGGTGATCTGATCCAAGATAAGCCACTGCGCGAAATCGACGGGAAAGGGCTGTTCACCCGCGAAATCGAAGAGGCCCTGATCGCAGGCAGCATCGATATTGCGGTGCATTCGACTAAGGACATGCCCGTTGTGCACCCGGCTGGTTTGGTGATGGATGTGTTTTTGCCGCGCGAAGATGTGCGCGATGCATTTGTATCCTTGAAATACAAAAGCCTGTCCGATTTGCCTGACGGTGCCGTTGTCGGCACATCGTCAACCCGGCGCCGCGCGCAACTTGCAGCGCGGTTTCCGATGCTCAAGGTCGTGGAATTTCGCGGCAACGTGCAGACACGTTTAAAAAAGCTGGCTGACGGCGTCGCAGATGCGACGTTTTTGGCGACAGCGGGCTTGCGGCGTTTAGGTATGGATGATGTGCCTTATACGCCGATCTCGCCTGATGAAATGTTGCCTGCTATTGCCCAAGGGGCGATTGGGATCGAACGGCGCGGGGATGATACGCGCGCGGCCGCGCTATTGGCCGCAATCCATGATGTGCCGACTGGAGCGCGCGTCGCTGCTGAACGCGCATTTTTGGGCCGCCTTGATGGATCATGCGAAACGCCGATTGGGGCGCTCGCGGAAATTGACGGGGATCAGTTGCGGCTGCGCGGCGAAATCCTTAGCGAAGATGGCGCGCGGGTTCTAACGGATGAGGCCATAGGCCCCATCGCGAGTGGCCCTGATATGGGTAACGCGATGGCGCTGCGTTTGTTGACGCGTGCCGGACCGGGGTTCTTTGACGCGTCTTAATCCGCTGCCGGAATAACCTTGCCGGGGTTCAGGATATTCTTCGGATCCAGCGCCGCTTTGATCGTGCGCATCGCGTCCAGCGCGACAGGATCTTTGCGGCGGCGCATGGTATCAAGCTTGGAAATACCCACACCGTGTTCCGCACTGAACGATCCGCCCAATTCTTGCACCACATCTTCGACGGCTTCGACCATGGCCTTCATCGCGTCGGGGTCATTTTTGCTAACAAATGTCGTGTGGTGAATATTGCCGTCACCCAAATGCGCGACGATGACTTCAAAACAATCGGGATCAATCGCTTTAAGGCGCGGGGTGATCGCGCGTTCAAATGTCGCGACCTTATCTAATGGCACTGCGACATCGGTGTTCACAAACGGCGTGCCACGGGTGATGACCTCGCCTGCATCTTCGCGGCGCTGCCACATCTGTGCGCGTTGGGCTTGGTTTTGGGCGATAACGGCATCAAGCACACGACCGTCTTCAAGCATCGCACCCAGTGTGTATTCAAGCTGCGCAACAACAGGCACTTGCCCATCAGGTCCGGGTGTCGCGTCGCGCTGCGCAGTTGCTCCGACTTCGATCAGAATGTTGACGTCATAGGCATCTTCAAAGGGGGGCTTGGTATCAGGCATGACCTTCATATGATGGTCGATATAGCTGCGCGGCATATATTCAAATGCTTCGACCGCGCCACCTGTGCTGTCTTGCATCTCGTGCAGCAACGACAGTGCATCCTCCAACGACGGCAGGGCGATCATCGCAGTCGCATAGGCGCGTGGTTTGGGTTTGAGCTTCATCACGGCGGCGGTGATAATCCCCAATGTGCCTTCGGCCCCGATCATCAGGTGACGTAGGTTTAGCCCAGAGTTGTCTTTGTGCAGCGCGCTCATCAGGTTCATGATCCGGCCATCGGCCATCACGACTTCTATTCCCAGACAGATATCGCGGGTATTGCCATAGCGTAATACGTTTGAGCCACCTGCGTTCGTTGACAAAACGCCGCCAATCATCGCAGAGCCACGCGCGCCGAACGTCAGCGGAAAGATCAGATCATGCGCATCAGCGGCGTCATGCAATTGCGAAAGAATGACGCCCGCGCCAACTGTGGCCGAACGCCCGGCGATATCTATTGCGTCGATTGTATTCAGCCGGTCGACCTTGAGCACGAGCGCATCCGTCGCCAATGTCGCGCCTGTCAGCCCGGTATGCCCTGACACAGGGACAACGGGCGTATGCGTCGCATAGGCAATTTTCATAATTTCAGAGACTTCAGCAGTATTCGCGGGGCGCAGCACCGCCAATGGATCGCCTTTGTATTGACCAGTCCAATCTGTCGCATAAGGTGCAGCATCATTGCCCGTCAAAACCCGGTCTGACCCAATGACCGCTGCGATCTGCGCACAAATATCTGACATCGTTCTCTCCCGTGGTGTGTCGTGCGTCTGGGTAGCGCGAAAGCCGTGCACACGAAAGGCCAAGATGCGGCTGGAGTAAACAATTTATTGAAGAGCGTGTGGTGGCGTGGGGGAGACTTGAACTCCCGACCTATCGATTATGAGTCGATCGCTCTAACCAACTGAGCTACCGCGCCTGATCACGAAGGACCGATTACGCAATGGGGCGCGGGGTGTCAAACCGATTCTGAGCGGTTTTTCGGGTTTTCTGATATCCTTGCCGCTTCGCATGAAAAGCGCGTGACAATCTGGGTTGGTTTTTGCACCATCGGGCGCAGCAACAAGGGGTGCGCTATGACCGGATTTTTAACAACACATGTGCTTGATACGGCCAGCGGGCTGCCTGCGGCGGGGATGACCGTTGATTTGTTTCGGCTGGACGGGGGCACGCGCGACCATCTAATCACGATGGTCACAAATGATGACGGGCGCACAGATAGCCCGATCCTGCCCGCGGATGCATTTGTAACTGGAAAATATGAATTGGTGTTTCAAGCAGGCGCTTATTTTGCGCGCGGTGAAGACATTAGTTTTCTAGACGAAATCCCGATCCGCTTTGGCATCAATGACCCGGCGTCACATTACCATGTGCCGCTTTTGGTTTCGCCCTTTAGCTTTTCAACCTATCGCGGCAGTTAAACAGTGAAGGTCCAGCACGAGGTTTGGTGGTAAGGCGCGTCTGGCGTCACTGTGATGCTTGGAAAACCGCGATGGTTTGGCGCGTCCGGCCAGTGCTGGGGTTCAATCGCGAGCCCCTCATAGGTCGCTTTGCCAGGCCTGTTTGCACCACGCCCATCATAGACCTGAATGCCGGGTGCGGTCGTTGCCACCGTCATCGCGACACCGCTTTTGCCGGTAAGGGTCAGCGCGTCTTGCAGTTTCGCTGCATTTGAAAGACAGAAATTATGATCGAGCGCCGGAGCGTTTTTTTCAAAGACCCGTGCGGTCTGAAAATCCATGTCGGTGCCATTGACGTCACACATCTCTCCGGTTGGGGCGCTAGCCTCATCTGTCGGCAAATAGTGATCTGCCGTGATTTGCAACGTGTGTCCTGCCCAAGTTTCGCTGCCATCAAGGTTCCAATAGCTGTGATTGGCAAAATTCATCAAGGTTTTGGTGTCGGTGGTCCCGGTGATGTCCAGCGTGAGGCAGGCGGGGGCAGTGACGGTAAATGTCGCGGTGATCTGGCGACGACCGGGTAAGCCGTTTACCCCGTCAGCCAGATCAAGCGTCAGCGTCACGCTGCTTTCGCTTTGCTGGCTGACAGCCCAGATTTGGCGGTGCGTCCCGTCGCTGCCCGAATGCAAATGACCTAAGCCATCGTTGCGCTCAAGCTCGTACATCATCCCGTCCAGACGCACGCGCCCATTGCTGATCCGGTTCGCGATAGGGCCCACAAGTGCGCCATGATAGCCCATGCTGGTTTCATAATCAGACAGCGTGTCCGACCCAAGCGTCAGCCCATGATCAACGCCGTCCAGCCGCACGTCTTGCACAATCGCACCAAGTGTGAGGATGCTGACCTGTAAGCCACCTGCGCGCAGTGTGATTTGTTCGACGGGGTCGCCGTTACGTGTGGTGCCGAAATGCGTCATCACAGGATCACCCGGTGTTCTGCTTGGCCGCGGATATCTGTCGTGACTTGAAATACCTTTCCGTTGTCGGCCTCTTCGGTCAATCCAACCGCAGCAGAGGTGCAGAATAGAATATTACGATCTGCGCCACCAAAGGCCGGGCAGGTGGTTTGCGTCGCGGGAAAATCGTAGGCTTTCAAGAATTTGCCATCTGCCGCGTAGCCAGCGACCCGGCCTAACCCCCACTGCGCGTTCCACATATTGCCGTTCAGATCGATGACAGCGCCATCGGGCCGTTCATCCGTGCCGCGCAAATCAAGGAAAACGGTCGGTTCCGCATTTGGCCAGCCCTCCGCGTCCAAGTTGACTTGCATCACCAATTGGGTGGGGGTGTCGGTGAAATAGGCCGTCTTGCCATCCGGGGCGAAACAGATCGCGTTTGAAATCGTGATCGGGGCAAAAATTTGGCGCAGCTCGCCTTTGTAATAGCGGTAGATCGCGCCTGCACCGTCTTCGGCATTGATCCCCATGGTGCCAATCCAGAAACCACCCAGCGGGTCCGCGCGCCCATCGTTTGAACGGGTAATTGGGTTATCGGCCTCGAGCGCGCAAATTTCTGAATGTGCGCCGGTGGCTATGTCGAACCGTAGCAACGCCTTGTCTGAGGCGATCATCAACGTGTCGTTATCGACCCAACCTGCGGCGCTGACAAACGTGTCAAAATCCCAATGCTGGCCCTTGGTGTGCAGACGCTTGTTAAGGATGTCGAACCAAAAGAATTGGTTGCGCGTCGGGTGCCAAAGCGGGCCTTCACCAAGCTGGCATTTTGTGTCGTCAAAAATCATTCTTTAAATCCTTAAATACCATCACTTTTGTGCGCGCGATAGGCAGCGGTCAGCCCAGCTAGGGTGATTGCGCTGCCATTGACTTGGGTTGCAGGGGCCGATTGTGCGGCCAAAGCGTCAACATAAAGTTTCGACAGACCACCAGCCCCGATCACGGCAATCTGCTGACCCAGCCAATAGGGTTTTGCGGCGGCAAGTTCGGCCCCGATCAACAATCCCGAAAGCCGCGCGCGGGCCGCATCATTGGAAAGTCCATCCAGCAATCCTTGGGCACGTAAAGAAAACAGGTTTGCCGCGATGCGTTCTGGGCGTGCCATCCCATCTGACAGCCCGCCATCAAAGGCTGTTTGATCCCAATCGTCGCTGGCCACGGAATGGCGCAACACGGTGTGTTTGCTAATTACCTCAAATAATTCCCCGGTCATGAAGGTTTGAAAACTAACGATTTCATCGGCGCTGATATGCACCCATTTTGTATGGGTGCCGGGCAGACAGATCACGCCGTCCCAACCGGGGTTGCGGGCCAAAAAGCCTGCGATCTGCGTTTCCTCGCCACGCATCACATCTGCAGGGGATGCTTGTTTAATGCCGGGAATAATTTGCACAGACAGATCTGGGTTCTGTGTTGGCGCCGTCACGAGGTTGCCACCCATCGCGGCGCAGGGAACGGCGGCATAGGGGGCTTCTATCCAACCTTGTTTTGCGCCGACCATGCCGCAGGCCATCACGGTGGTTGGACCGTCGATCCAATCGCCTGCGACTTCAAGCAAAGTGGGTTCAAATTCAGCGGGCGCGAGCCGCCCCATGCCTTTGTCGCTGGATCCTTCAGCCAATACCGTACCTGAACCAGACATGGCCCAAGCGCGCATATTGCTGGTGCCCCAATCAACGGCGATCCAATCGGCTTTGATGGTCATGCGTGCCCCTCCCTCGTGTATTGCAAGGTTGGTAGAACATGGGCGCGTGAAGTTAAAGCGCGGTTTGCATCAACGCTTCCCGTAGTACAGCCCCACCACATGTTCGGCTTGTGCAAAGAACAACCAACGCAGTGTAAGGACGCCCGCAATATGGCTCAGCACTGCGAGCGCGGCAAATATATGGCTGAACGGGATCAAGAGTAGAATGATCGGTATGATGAACCCAAGTAGCAATGCGATCGCCTGCAGTTTTCGTGCATGTTTGCGGCCAACAACATAGATGAATTCACGCATCAGGTAATTGGTGCCAGTATGTGGCGGTTCAAACGCGCGCACGGTGCCAATGTCGCCCAGTCCAGTTGCGGTTTGCATATCAGTTCCAGACTGCGCAAACCGTTTGTCCCCAGTATACCAAGCAAAAAGCTGCACCGCTGCTGCGGCAATCAAAAGGACGACACAGAGGGTTACTTGACCTGCAAGCAAAGCCCCACCGCCAAGCGAAAGCAAAAGGAATAGCAGCGGCGTTGTTGGCTGGTGCCAACGCGGCACTGTTTTAAGCTGCGTGTAGATCATCGATGTGGTGAATACGGTGGCAATTGCCCCTAATGCGCCGATCCAACCTAGGACCACAAATGGTGTGGAGGCAAAGACCAGCCCCGCGCCATAAATCGCCAGCACGATCAGGGTCACAACCGATGCGATGCCTTCACGGCTGAGCCAGCTTGTTTTCCATTGGCTAAACGCCTTAAGCGCGCGTTCGGGGTGTCCAAGGTGGAAAGTGGACGCCAGCAACCCGCCGACGGCAAAAACATAGGCAATTGCAAACCAAATGAATGCTGAGATGCCTGTTGGGGTGATCACCCCAAGGCCAAGCCAGAACAATAAGCCAAACCCAAGCCCAGAGAATGTCGTGAAGATGATAACGGACGGTGCGGGATGCATTAGCTGGCTCCTCCGGGTAGGGCGGATAGGGCGCGGTCAAGCCAAGCCGCAAAGCCTTTGCCGTCTTGGGCCACGGTTTCCAGTGGCGCACAGGGCGTGGTCACATCTTTGGGACGCGGTGGCAGGTATTTGTTCACGGGTTTGGTGCCAAGTTCCGGCATCAAATCAAACCCGCCGCGTTCCGCGACCAGTTTGGAGACATCGCTGTTGTCGTCGCCCAGATCACCGAAATGCCGCGCGCCTGCTGGGCAGGTCCGCACGCAGGCGGGTTCGCGGTCTTCTTCGGGTAGATTTTCGTTGTAAATGCGGTCGACGCAAAGCGTGCATTTCTTCATCACTCCAGCATCCGCATCCAATTCGCGTGCGCCATACGGGCAGGCCCACGCGCAAAGCCCGCAACCGATGCAGTCGCTTTCATTGACCAAAACGATCCCGTCCTCAGCCCGTTTATAACTGGCTCCGGTGGGGCAGACGGTGACGCAAGGCGCGTCTTCGCAGTGCAGGCACGATTTGGGGAAGTGGATCAGTTGTGCGGGGGCGGCTTCGGGCTGGACCTCGAACGAATGTACCCGGTTGAGGAACGTGCCTGACGGGTCAGCGCCATAAGGGTCTTGATCCGACAGTGGCGCACCATAGTTTTCGGTGTTCCACCCTTTGCAAGAAATCACGCAGGCATGGCAGCCCACGCAAGTATCAAGGTCGATCACAAGGCCGAGTTTCTTGGCGGATGGCGGGGGTAGTTGGGTCATGCTGTGGCCCTTTCGATCTGTGCTGGCGTCAGCTGGCCAATCGGTTGCTCTTTGTCAGGATCCCATGTCGCGATGAACCAAATGAAACTGCCAAGTGTGACAGCTACGAAGGCGGCGATCAGGAGAAGTATTTTTACAATGCTCATCGCGTCACCCGTAAACCGTTACATTTGTGCCAATGCAGATTTCGCGCGACGCGTCCAAGACAGTTGCCCGTCCTTCAACATGCGGCGGTATATCAATGCGCAATTGCTGTCGTGCGTCTGTACCCAAAATATTTGAAACCGTTAGTATAACGCGATCCCGGGTAATGCAGACTGTGTTGACGCAGTTGTAACCGCCATTTGACTGCTCATTCACTTCTATATGCAGCCCATCCAGCCCCAGCGCTTGATCTTGATGGTCAGCATTGGCGGTATATGAAAGGATAATATAGTCAGGTTGGTCGTTACCCTTCGCGAAGCTGACACAGGTCACGCCATTCTCTGTGTAAAAAGAGACCACGTTTGCAATCATTTCCCCACCTTCCAGCGCAAAATCTTTGGTGCCTTAGGCACCAAAGATTTTATCGGTGGCATTTCTGGCTGTACCTCTTTGGGCGTATCGGTCTTTTCGATTCTCACACGAAGGTCAAACCACGCGGCTTGGCCTGTGATGGGGTCCGAATTGGCCCAGCGCAGCCCGTCGCCTTTGGGGGGCATCAATTCATGGATCAGGTGGTTCAGCAAGAACCCTTTGGTGGCTTCGGGCGCGTCGTTGTCCAGCGCCCACGCCCCTTTGCGTTTGCCAATCGCGTTCCAGGTCCAGACCGTGTTTTCGTTCAGGCTGGCCTGATGTGCGACGGGGACGGTGATGGTGCCATGCGGTGATGTGATCTTGGCCCAGTCGCCGTCCGCAAACCTGTTTGCCTCCCAAATTTTTGTTGGGACATAAAGCGGGTTCACCCCGTGGATTTGGCGCAGCCACGCGTTTTGTGACCCCCATGAATGGTACATCGCCATTGGGCGCTGGGTGAGCGCATGAACGGGGTAGTCTTCGGCCTTGGCTTCCGCGGATGGGTACCAAATTGGCAGCGGGTCCATCGTTTTTTGAACTTGCGCGCGCAGGTGATCAGGGGGCTGGCGCGATCCGATCCCTTCGGCCGCCGCTTGGAATTTGCGCATCGGTTCGACGTAAAGCTGGAAAATATAGGGCTGCACCACGTCATAGCAGCCCATTTTCACGGCCCAGTCCTGATAGCCCATGTTGAATGGTTTATAATAGGCGGCGTCTTCGGGCACATGGCTGAGCCAGAACCCACCATTGTCGATGTAGCTTCGTAGTTGGTCAGGGTTGACGCCACCGCGCCCATCGCCACCATCGCGGAACCCAGCAAGCGGGCCAATGCCGGGGCGGCGGATGTGGTTGGTGATATAATCGGCGTAATCTGTGTATTTGGCACTGCCGTCTTCATTCACGAAACCGGGTAGCTCAAGCCGCGCCCCAAGATCGCAAAGCACCGATTGGAACCCGCGCACATCGCGGTCAGGTTCAACCACGGGCCAGCGGATTGCGTCTGCAATGCCGTCAGCCTCGCAAATCGGACGATCAAGGATCGAGATGCAATCGTGCCGTTCCAGATAGGTCGTGTCGGGCAAGATCAGATCGGCATAGGCCACCATTTCAGATGAATAGGCATCTGAATAGATGATACGCGGGATCACATAGTCGCCGTTTTCATCTTTGTCGGTCAGCATGGCATGCACGCCGCCCACATTCATTGACGAATTCCACGCCATATTGGCCATATACATGAACAGCGTGTCGATCTTATAGGGATCGCCCGCATGTGCATTGGAAATCACCATATGCATCAGCCCGTGGGCAGACATCGGGTTTTCCCATGTATAGGCTTTGTCGATGCGTGCGGGATCGCCCGCAGCGTCCAGGCACAGATCCTCTGGTCCTTGGACATAGCCCAAATGGGGCCCATCAAGCGGCTGGCCCGGAGCAACCTTGCAGTGCGGTTTCGGGTGGGCTGTCGCGGGTTTGGGATAGGGTGGTTTGAACCGCATACCGCCCGGCGTTTCGACTGTGCCAAGGATGATCTGTAGCATGTGCAACGCGCGGCAGGTTTGGAACCCATTTGCATGCGCCGAAATCCCACGCATTGCGTGGAATGAAACCGGGCGCCCGATCATCTGTTTATGTTTTACGCCACGAAAGTCGATCCATTTGCGGTCTAGGGTAATCGCCTCATCAAAAGCCACGCGCGCCAGATCAGCGGCAATTTCATGGATGCGCGGGGCAGGGATGCCGCAGCGGTCAGCGACGGTTTCAGGGGCGTAGTCATCCGAAAGATAGCGATCCGCCATCATGTGAAAGACCGGACGGTGGGTGATGCCGCGCGCGCGGTGACTGCCAGACAGATCGGGGTCAACGCCTTGCCCGTTCCACGGGGCAAGCGCGCCACTGCGGCGGTCGACGACTTGGGGTTGCCCGTCTTTATCGCGCAAGAATAGCCCGTATTGGTCCGACTTGGGGTCTTGGTCGATTAGCACAGATGCGTTTGTAAAACGCGCAAGATAGTCCAGATCAATCTTGCCAGCCTTTAGCAGGCAATGCACAAGTGACAGAATAAACAGCCCGTCGGTGCCCGGTGTGATCCCAATCCAATCATCCGCCACAGCGTTATAGCCGGTACGGATCGGGTTCACGCTGACCATACGTGCGCCACGTTCCTTGATCTTGCCGATGCCCATTTTGATCGGGTTACTGTCATGGTCTTCGGCGACGCCAAATAGCATAAACAGTTTGGTGTGGTCCCAGTCAGGTTGGCCGAATTCCCAAAACGCGCCGCCCATCGTATAGATGCCAGCGGCCGCCATATTGACCGAACAAAACCCTCCGTGGGCAGCGTAGTTTGGGGTGCCATAACCCTGCGCCCAAAAACTGGTGAAGCTTTGCGATTGATCGCGGCCGGTAAAGAAGGCGAGCTTTTCAGGGGCCGTATCGCGGATCGGCTTGAGCCAAGAGACGGCGGTCTCTAGCGCCTCATCCCAGCTGATTTCTTCGTATTCACCGGACCCGCGCGGGCCTACACGTTTTAATGGGGCCCGCAGCCGTGACGGCGCGTTGTGCTGCATGATTCCGGCTGAACCTTTGGCGCAAAGCACACCTTTGTTGACCGGGTGATCCTTGTTGCCTTCGATATAGGCGACCTTCCCACCCTTCATGTGCACGTTGATGCCGCAACGGCAGGCGCACATGTAGCAGGTCGTTTGACGGACCTCATCTGATACGTTCGGTGACGTCTCAACGACAGGTTGGTCTTTTGGCACTTCGGCTATCCCCCCATGAGTAACCGCGCATCGCGCGCGATCTGTTTTTCCTCGTCGGCTGCAATCACATGAACGGGCACCGCGCCAAAACAGGTCAGATGCGCCATGATTTTATCGCGAATGGGCGCGGCGTTTTCGCCGATCCCCCCGGTGAACGCGACTGCGTCCAAACCGCCCATTGCGACAATTGCTGAACCGGCTTGGCGCGCGGCCCAATAACAAAAATGATCCACTGCGAAACGCGCGGCGTCATCATCGCGTGCCATCAAAGTCTTCATATTATTGTCACCAGCAAGGCCCTTTAGCCCGCTTTGCTTGTTTAGCAGCTTATCCGCGCCCGCGATGCCAATTTCATCCGCGATCCGCAGCACGGCTGCGCCGTCTATTTCGCCACAGCGGGTTCCCATCACCAGCCCAGACATCGGTGAATAGCCCATTGAACTGGCGACGGATTGACCGCCCTTGATCGCGCAAAGACTGGCCCCATTACCAAGATGGAGCGCAAGTAAGCGATCGGGCAGGGCGGCGCCAAATTCATGCACCATGCTGGCATAAGATGACCCGTGAAATCCATAGCGTTGGATGCCTGCGTCAAACTGCGCATCAGGAATAGCATAGCGGGTGGCTATGTCCGGGTTGCTGGCGTGAAACGCAGTGTCAAAACTGACAAACTGCGGCAGATGCGGGTGTGACGCTGCAAGCGCCTCTATCCCGATTAGGTTCACCGGATTATGGAGCGGCGCGAGCGGAATACAGGCGCGGATTGCGTCAATGACTTCTGGTGTAACGCGCGCGGGTTCGGAAAAATATGTGCCACCATGTACAACGCGGTGCGCACCGGCAGTAATATCTGTGGTTTTATGACCTGCTGCATCAAGTGCTGCCATCATTTTTGCTAGCGCAATTGCATGGTCTGGTGCATCCACAGGTGCCGCTTGCCCATCAAGTTTCAAGGTCGCATCCGCGCCAATGTCGCTGACGATCCCATCTGCGATCTGCGTCAGGTCAGGTTGAAACAAGCTGACCTTTAGCGATGATGACCCGGCGTTAATAACAAGGATCATGATGCCGCCGCCACGATTGCACCCAGAGCGGCTGAACAAATGCGCGCAGGTGCTTGCTGGCTGCGTGACGTTAAGAGAACCGGCACCTTTAGCCCCATGACCAGCCCGCCTGCGCAGCAGCCCATTCCCAACACCATCATTTTGAACAACGCGTTGCCGGATGTGATGTTGGGGGAAAGCATGATGTCGGCGTCGCCCGATACATCGGATTCATAGTTTTTTGCACGGGCCGCAGCGGCGCTGAAGATCAGATCAAGCGCCATTGGGCCTTGGACCGTGGCATTGGGAAGGGCGTCTTTGGCCCAGGCCGCGATTTCAGCGGCTTCGACTGTGTTGGGAATGGATGGGATTGGGTCTTCGGTTGGGGAAAGAATGCCCGCTTTGACATTAGTATCGCCCAAGATCTCCGCAAGCCGCACAGCATGTGCAAGGCAGGCTTTGCGGGTGTCGACGCTTGGGTTCACGTTGAGCGCGGCATCGGTCAGAAACAAGGGCCGCTCTGATCCGCTGCGTGTGATATGAAACACATGACCGCAGCGCGTCCCTTTTTCGCGCAGGCCAGCGGCGGATGGCAACAATCCCTTAAGAAAAGTGGAGGTGTGGATTTGCCCCTTCATGATACTGCTTACCTCGCCACCACGTGCAAGATCAGCGGCACGTCCAGCGGCGGTTTCATGCGGTGCATGTTCAATACGGTAGCCGCTGATGTCCCAACCGATGTCATCTGCGGTTTGTTTGATTTTATCAGTGTCACCGATCAAAACCGGGTCGGCGAGCCCGAGTTCTGCGGCCTCGCGGATACCTTGCAACGGGTTTATGCCCCCCGCATTCACCAGGGCCACTTTGGGGGCGGGCAGGGCTTGGGCCTTGGCAAGCAAACCTGCGGGGCAGGGCGCATTCTCAGGGGCAAGAAATGGAAAAGGAAGGGTCATAGGGAGGATGCCTTTATGTCAATAATGGCCGTAGTAGGCCAAGCGCCGACAAAATCAGCAAGAGAAAAACTGCAAAACGGCGAAAGCTATCCGGGCTTGCAGATGTAAATTGCCGCCCACCAAGCCAAACGCCCAGCCCAAGCAGCGGAAAAGCAAGCGCAAGCGCGGTGAAGCTGTCCCAACTGACCAAACCGCCATGCCACATCAGCGGCAGCGTGATCAGATCAAGCCCGGTGAGATAAACGATCATCGTCGCGCGAAACCGGGGTGCACGGATCGGTTGCGCCGTTAGAAACGTGGCCACAGGCAAACCGCCCACGCCCGCGCTGTTGCAAATGCCGGAGACCACACCGATGATGCCATGCGCTGCGAGCCCCGCAGATTTGCGCAAAGTGAACCCAGCAAAAAGCGCCAAGCCCAAGGCAAAAATGATCCCAGATATCACCATCCGCATGATGGATTCATCAAGGGCGATCATCGTCTTGACCGCAAATGGTAGGATGATACCCGCCCCAATCAGTAGCGGAAGAACGCGGTGCCAATCGACATGCCCGCGCATGCCGCGTGCTTGAAAGGCCGTCATGGCGATTTCACTGGCAAAAACCACCGGGATCAGCGGTAGTGGGTTGGTCACCAGTGACGCAGCCGCAATGACGATCGCCGAAAAACCAAACCCTGAATAGCCGCGTACATAGGCGGCCCCCAGCAATGCAATTGCAAGGGCCGCCGCTGTGGTCAGGTTGAGGTCAAATGGCAAAGCCTACCCAGATACCATATCGTCCGAAGACACACCCGCAACGCGCACAGGTTTCTTCATCGCGTCGCGGCGGAAGGGTTCGCCCAGCTCTTGGTTCAAGATGACTTCGATCAGCGTGGTCACATTGTTTTCCATCTGATCTTTGATTGCTTGGTTCAAGATTGCGGTCAGCTCGTCCATGGTTTTGGCTTGCACACCCTTAAGGCCACAGGCCTGCGCGATGCCCGCATAAGAAACCTTCATGTCCAATTCGGTGCCGACAAAGTTATCGTCGAACCATAGGGTCGAATTCCGCTTTTCCGCGCCCCACTGATAGTTGCGGAAAACGATCTGTGTGATGGCAGGCCATTCGTCACGGCCAATCGCTGTTAGCTCGTTCACCGAAATACCAAATGCGCCGTCGCCCGCAAAACCGATAACAGGCACATCAGGCTGACCGATTTTCGCGCCAACGATGGATGGCAGGCCATAGCCACATGGCCCGAACAGACCGGGTGCAAGGTATTTGCGGCCCGTCGGGAAGGATGGGTAAGCGTTGCCGATGGCGCAGTTGTTGCCAATGTCAGAGCTGATGATGGCATTCTCCGGCATCGCAGATTGGATCGCGCGCCATGCCATGCGTGGGCTCATCCAGTCGGGGCGGGCAGCGCGGGCGCGTTCATTCCATGTTGTGCCCGGATCGTCTTCTTCGTGGTCAAGGCTCGTCAATTCCTGCGCCCACGACGATTTAAGTTTACCGATGAGCGCCTTGCGTTCTGCGCGCCTTGCATCCCCCGCATCATCAGAAAGCTGTGCCAAAATGCCGTTTGCGGCCTTGGCTGCATCAGCCACGATACCGACGCTGACAGTTTTGGTCAGGCCAATGCGGTCGGGGTTGATGTCGACTTGGATTACTTTGGCGTCTTTGGGCCAGTAATCGATCCCGTAACCGGGCAGGGTTGAAAATGGGTTCAGCCGGGTACCAAGCGCAAGCACGACGTCAGCCTTGCTGATGAGCTCCATACCGGCCTTAGACCCGTTATACCCCAAAGGCCCTGCAAACAGCGGGTGGGTGCCAGGGAAGGCATCGTTGTGTTGGTAGCCCACGCAAACAGGCGCGTCGAGCCGTTCAGCCAATGCTTTGGATGCTTCGATCCCACCTTCGGCAAGAACAACGCCCGCGCCATTGAGGATCACAGGGAATTTTGCGTTGGACAAAAGTTCGGCCGCATTTGCGATGGCTGTTTCACCGCCCGCAGGGCGTTCAAAGTCGACGATCATTGGCAATTCTATATCGACCACTTGGGTCCAGAAATCACGCGGTACGTTGATTTGCGCAGGTGCAGAGGCGCGCTTGGCTTTCATGATTACGCGGTTCAAAACTTCGGCGATACGCGTCGGGTCGCGGACCTCTTCTTGATAGGCGACCATATCTTCGAACAGTTTCATTTGTTCAACTTCTTGGAAACCACCCTGACCAATGGTTTTGTTCGCGGCTTGCGGCGTCACCAACAACAACGGCGTGTGGTTCCAATAGGCTGTCTTAACGGCTGTCACAAAGTTGGTAATGCCGGGGCCGTTTTGCGCGATCATCATCGACATTTCGCCAGTCACGCGGGTGTACCCATCGGCCATCATCCCGGCTGATCCTTCATGGGCGCAATCCCAAAACATGATTCCCGCTTTGGGATAGATATCCGAAATGGGCATCATTGCAGAGCCGATGATCCCAAAAGCATGTTGTATCCCGTGCATTTGCAGGGTTTTGACGAATGCTTCTTCGGTGGTCATTTTCATGGGGATTGGTCCTTTGGGTTTTGGGCTGTGCGCGCGCGAAATTCTTGCGCCACATTAGAAACTGGCCTGACAATGCAGTAGGGCCAGTTGGTTTGGGTTCTTAATGCCAAATTGCTGGTGATGGCACTAAGCATTCGCGATGGCCTGTGCAATCAGCGCGACGCCGGGCGCGATTTGCGCGGCGGGAATGGATGAATAGGCAAGCCGGAAATAGTCAGTCGGCGGGGTATCCGATGCAAAAAAGGCAGCGCCGGGTTCAATCAACACGCTGTCATCACGCAATTGATGCGCTAATTGCGTTGTATCAAGCCCGTTTGGGGTGCGCAGCCAAACTGCCGACCCCCCATAAGTGCCGTGCCCGGCAACCGTGAGCCCGTGGTTTTTGAGCGCAACATCCATGACCTCGCGCCGGTAATGATAGGCTTTGCCCATCCGTCTGATCAACGCATCGTAATGCCCAAGCGACAGGTAGTAGCTGACCGTGCGCTGGATATGGCCGGGAGGGTGGCGCAGCACAGTGGCGCGCAGGGCGCGGGCTTCGCGGATGAACGGTGCCGGGCCAACAAGATATCCCAAACGCAGCCCCGGAAAGAGCGATTTTGAGAATGATCCCACGTAAATCACCCGCCCGTTCTGATCGAGCGATTTGAGCGAAGGCGATGCCGGTTTGAGAAAAGACATCTCAAATTCATAATCATCCTCGACGATTAGGAAATCATCGTCTTCTGCTTTTTGTAGCAGTGCTTTGCGCCGATCCACGGACATGGTTGATGTCGTTGGGCATTGGTGGCTGGGGGTCGCAAAAACCACATCTGTCTCGGGCGGGAGCGCATCCGGGGGCAGCCCGTCGCCGTCCACGGGGACGGCAGTGTATTGGCACCGCGACTGGTCCAGAATATTGCGTAGGGCGGGATAGCATGGGTCCTCAATTGCGGCTAAACGGCGGCTGTTCAAAAGCACTTGCGCCGCGAGCCAAAGCGCATTTTGCGCGCCCATCGTTACCAGAATTTCATCGTTATTTGCCAAAATGCCGCGGCGGGGTAGCGTCTGGCGGGCAATAAATTCGACCAATTGCGGATCATCACCATCATAGTAGTCAGCCGTCAGCGCGCCGAAATCGCGCATGCCCAAAGCACGCAGCGCGCATAGTCGCCAATTGGCTGCATCAAATAGCGTTTTATCAGCTTGGCCGTAGATAAATGGATAGCGGTATTTGGCCCAATCGCTGGGTTTATCAAGGTTCAAGCCGGGGGTGAATTTCTGACCAATTGCACGGTTCCAATCGACGGTGCCGACCTGCGCGCGTTTGGCCGGAAACGCAGGGGGTTCAGGCGCATTTTCAGACACAAAATACCCAGACCGTCCGCGCGATGTCAGGTAATCATCTGCGACCAATTCGGTATAGGCCAAGGTCACGGTGATCCGGCTCACGCCTAAATGCGTGGCCATTTTTCGCGAGGATGGCAAACGTTCCCCGGCCCGGAACCGACCCGCAAGAATGCCTTGCGCAACCATCTGCTGCACACGTGCCTGAAGCGTCCCGACAGAGGATGGATCTAGAAAGAAGGTTTCGACAGAAATTGGCATGATTGGTCCTAATGTTGAACTCAATTGGACCTACTTGTCACAGGAATACAAGGAGGTTTTTGAAAAGCCGAAAAAAGCCTGACAAAAAAACTAACGCTTAAGCAAATTTTCTGCGACGGGAATAATCTGGTCATGCGTTCTAAGGGTCTAACCAAATCGGAGAACACCATGAAGATGCTACCCAAAGCCACAATGATGGTTGCATTTAGTTTAATCGCCCCAACTGTTGTGACTGCGCAAGACGGTGGAGGGCGCGGCCCACAACCCGCTGAACTGGCCGCAGATCTTGGCGTGTCGGTTGAGCTCCTTGAAAGTTGTTCACCTGATCGGGGGCAAGCAGGTGGCGAACGCCCTGAACGCCCAAGCCGTGAAGAACATGAAACACGTATGACTGAAATGGCCAGTTGCTTGCAGCAGGGCAATGCGTCGATCACAGCGCAATCATTGGACCAAGTCATGCAGAATTACCGCCCCGCCGCACCCGACCGCGGATAACAGTCGCACCACTCACGGGAATAATGACTGTTACGGTGGTAAGGCCCGGAGTTCATCGCTCCGGGCCTTTCTATTTATCCTAAGACGCGCTTGATCGCGTGACCTACGGTCTCGGTGATGCGGTTCAGATCGTCTTTGGTGGCGATCAACGCTGGTGCAAACAAAAGTGCGTTGTTGTAGCCCGGCACAGAACGGTTTGTGCTGCCGATCATCACGCCTTGATTGATGCAATCAGCCACAATCGCCGCGACTTCAGGCTCGCTGACCGGTTCTTTGCTATCACGATCTGTTACCAGCTCAATCCCGGCAAACAGCCCCATACCGCGCACATCCCCAATCCATTTGTGCTGTTCCATCAGCCCAATCAGATTGTCTTTCAGGTGATCCCCCATCGCGGTAGAATTCCCAAGCAGGTCTTCTTCTTCGATGATTTTCATGTTTTCGATGGCAGCCGCGGGACCGCCCGTGCAGCCGCCAAATGTGGAAATATCGCGGAAGTAGCTCATCTTGTCTGTGTCATCTTTGAACTGATCAAAGACCGCATTTGTGGTGACACAACAGGAAATCGCCGCATAGCCAGAGGCCACACCTTTGGCCATTGTCACGATGTCAGGTTTAACGCCAAACTGCTGATATCCGAACCACGTACCGGTCCGGCCGATGCCACAGACGACCTCGTCGATGTGCAGCAAGATGTCATATTTTTTGCAGATCTCTTGGACGCGGTCCCAGTAACCTTTGGGGGGCACGATGATGCCGCCGCCTGCGGTGATCGGCTCAAGGCAAAGTGCGCCAACGGTATCTGCGCCTTCGCGTAAAATCACGTCTTCAATGGCTTGGGCTGCTGCTGCGCCATAAGCTTCGCCCGTCAGGCCGTTTTCAGCGCGGTATTCAAGGCAATGTGGCACGCGCACAAATCCGGGCGCGAAGGGGCCGTATTGTGCGTTGCGTTCATCTTGGCCACCGGCCGATAGTGCGCCAAGCGTGGTGCCGTGATAATCGCGGTCGCGATACAGGATTTTATATTTCTTGCCACCGTGGTGTTTGTGGCTGATCTGGCGCACCATTTTAAAGGCTTTTTCATTCGCCTCGGACCCCGAGTTCGCATAGTAAACGCGGTCCAAACCCGGCATCTTAGCAATCAACATTTCGGCAAATTGCGCACCCGGAATTGTGCCTGCGGCACCGCTAAAGAAACACATCTTTGTAATTGCGTCAGCGACAGCTTTGCCGATCCGTTCGCGGCCATAGCCCACGTTGGTTGTCCAAACGCCACCAGAGACAGCATCAACATATTCTTTCCCGGTAATGTCCCAAACATTGAGCCCTTTACCTTCAACGATGATGCGCGGATCGATGGTCTCATAGACCTTGTTTTGGCTTAGGTGATGCCAAACATTGGCACGGTCAGCCTCGATTACATGGCCGGGGTCGTTCGTGAAATTACTGGTGTCCATGTCGGAGGCTCCATTTGTGTAAGAGAATGCGCGCAGGCCGAATCTTGTCCGCAACTGCTGCAATTAAATGCAGTTTTTCAACAGGATATAGTACAGATATAGGTCCAATATGCGCGGATGCGTAGGTCCAAAGTGACCGTGGTGTGGGAATTATGATGCGTGTAGGTAAACTCTATGTGTTTGAAATTATTTTATAATATATAGAAAATTGTCAATTTTATTGACTGGTTAGTAAATTTTTTTGGCGCTTGTTTTAGTTGACGTGAGGACATGAATTTCTTTGGCTTCGGTTAACCTACCGCGGTTTTTTTAGGCGGTGGGGTTCATGCGGCCAAACTTGGTCAAGACAAAGAACTGATATGCTGGGGGTAGGAACGCCACCCAAAACATGTTCAGTTCAACCAATCGAGGCAGGGACAACCTTGCCCAACGTATGGCCCGATATACGGGTCGCAACACGGGAGACGATTATGAAACTTAAAACTGCTCTGATGGGTGCCACATTGATGATGGGCGCGACCAGCCTCGCCGCTGAAGAAATCACTGTTGGTTATTTCCTCGAATGGCCGATGCCATTTCAATACGCCAAGGTAAACGGCACTTATGACGAAGCGCTGGGCATGACCGTCAACTGGGTCAGCTTTGACGCGGGCACCGCGATGTCAGCTGCGATGGCGTCAGGTGATGTGCAAATTTCTGTCAGCCAAGGGGTGCCACCGTTTGTTGTTGCTGCCTCTGCAGGCCAAGATTTGCAAATTCTGGACGTTGCTGTGTCCTATGCTGAAAACGACAACTGCGTTGTTGCCTCTGCGTTGGAAATCGACAAAGACAGCGCCGACGAATTGGCAGGCAAGAAAGTTGCCGTGCCATTGGGGACTGCAGCGCACTACGGTTTCTTGCGCCAGATGGAACACTTTGGTGTTGATCTTGCTTCGCTTGATATCGTCGATATGGCGCCGCCAGATGGCGCGGCTGCGCTTGCACAAGGTGCCGTTGACATGGCCTGCGGCTGGGGTGGTTCACTGCGCCGCATGACGGAATATGGCAATGTGTTGCTGACAGGTGCCGAAAAAGAAGCGCTGGGCATTTTGGTGTTTGATGTCACTTCTGCCCCTGCAAGCTTTGTTGCGGAGAACCCAGAGCTGGTTGCGAAATTCTTGGCGGTCACAGCCGAAGCAAATGCGGCATGGAACGATGGGTCCGGCGTTGAAGCAATGCTGCCAGTTATCGCGAATGATGCGGGTATGGACGAAGACGCAACAGCTGAAACAATGGCAACATTCGTGTTCCCATCTGTCGAAGAGCAATTGTCGGACGCGTGGTTGGGTGCAGCTGCGCCGACGTTCATGAAAGGCGTCGCAGATGTGTTTGTTGAATCTGGTTCGATCGACTCTGCGCTTGATAGCTACGCAGGCAGTGTGAACACAGGGCCACTGGCGACACTCGACGACATGTAATCCCTGATCCCGGCGCGGGGCAAACCCTGCGCCGGGGCAATCGTTTCCGAGAAAGCGCCGGAGCTCGCTGCGGCGTGGCAAGCGCTTTTTTGAAAACTATTGGAGTGGGACATGTCGGGGTTACAAATAGATAAGTTGTCGATGCGCTTTGATCTGCCAAACGGGTCATCGGTGCAGGCGCTCAAGGATGTGTCGCTAGACCTGAAGGCTGGCGAACTTTTGTCGGTTCTTGGCCCGTCGGGCTGCGGGAAGACGACATTGCTTAATATCGTTGCGGGCTTTCTTGCGCCAACAGACGGAAAGATCGCGCTTAATGGAAACACGGTCAACGGGCCGGGGCCGGAACGGGGCATGGTGTTTCAACAAGGCGCTTTGTTCGAATGGATGAGCGTGCGTGAAAACGTGGGCTTTGGCCCGTCAATGAAGGGCATGCCCAAGGCTGAAAAAGCCGAGATCGTCGACCATCTGCTGGATGTTGTGGGCCTGCAAGATTTTAAAGACAAAGCGGTCTACGAATTGTCTGGCGGCATGCAACAACGTGTGGCTTTGGCGCGCTGTCTGGCCAATGAACCTGATGTGATCTTGATGGATGAACCATTGGGTGCGCTTGACGCGCTGACCCGCGAAAAAATGCAAGGGTTGGTTCTGAAGCTGTGGAAAGAAACCGGCAAGACGATCATTCTGATCACCCACTCTGTTGAAGAAGCATTACTGCTGGGCGAACGGTTGATCGTAATGGCCCCGCGGCCGGGGCGTATCCACCGTGAATACAACCTGCCGTTTGCGGAAATGGGCGTGAACCACGATCTGCGCGACGTCAAAAAAGACCCCAAGTTTGGTGAAACCCGCGAAGAAATTCTAAGCATGATTTGGGATATGGAAGAAGAAATTATGGGTCGGACGGAGGACGCACAATGAACTTACTTGCAGATCTCGGCGGTGAACTTTGGGCCGTTTTGACGACCCTTTTTAAGGCTGCCCCATATATCCTTGCATATGTGCTGTTGATTTTGATCACCATGTTCATTTGGAGCGGGATAAAACGGCTTTTGACCCCCAAGCACGACTATGGGTCACTTAAAACCGTGACCTTTGGGGATGAAAGCGCAGTGACGTCTAATACCGTTGCGTCGGTTGTTTCAGTTGTGTTGATCTTTTTGTTTTGGGGTGCGTTTACCGGTTCCAAGCTCTTGCCCGGTTTCATGCATGCACCCGGCGCGTTTACTGGCGAAGGGTCATTTACCTATACAATCACAACCCCTGACGGCCAAAGCGATGATGCGACGGTGTCTGTTGTCGTGCATCCGGCGACCGAAGACGTTGTCGCGCCCGAAGTTGCCCTAGGTGACGGTATCGCCAAGGACGATTCAATTGCGATTGCCAGCTATCGCAGCGCGTTGTTCCGGGTCGATGAAAATGACGAAATGGGCCGTGATGAAGACACGTTTATCACCGCCGTCAACGGTGAATCCATCGCCCCAGAGGGATCTGTCGATGTTGGTTTTGGCACAGTGGCGATGTCTGCAAAGGGGACTTTGAACATTATCCCATCAACAGGCATCCAGATGGAGCCGATTTGGTTGCCAGCTCCAGAGGCCGTTTGGTCCCGCATGACCGAAATTGCGACTGATGGGTTCCGCAATTCAACATTGATGGAACACTTGGGCTATTCACTATTTCGCGTTGTGGTTGGATTCTTCCTTGGGGCGCTGGTGGGGATCCCGCTGGGCTATGCGATGGGGCTGTCAAACTGGTTCCGGGGCTGGTTTGATCCAATCGTTGAATTTATGCGCCCGGTTCCGCCGCTTGCGTTGATCCCCTTGGTCATCATCTGGGCCGGTATTGGCGAAGTAGGTAAGATTATCCTGCTGTTTCTCGCTGCGCTTTGGATCATGGCGATCGCAGCGCGGTCGGGCGTATCTGGCGTGCGGATTTCAAAGGTACATGCGGCCTATAGCCTGGGCGCCTCAAAGTGGCAGATCATGCGCCACGTGATTATCCCTAACTCGCTGCCCGAAATCTTTACCGGTGCGCGTGTTGCGATGGGGGTTTGCTGGGGGACAGTTGTTGCGGCTGAACTTGTCGCCGCTGAAAAAGGCGCAGGTATGATGATCATGGTTGCCTCAAAGTTCCAAAGCACTGATATCGTTCTGATGGGGATCATTCTGATTGGCATCATTGGGTTTAGCATCGACATGCTGATGCGGTGGGTCGAACGTGTTCTGGTGCCGTGGAAAGGTAAAGGTTAAGCCTTTCCGAACGCGCATTTCAGCGAAGCAAAACAAGCAAGGCAAAGGGCAGATCGCCCTTTGCCTTTTGTCTTTTGTAGCGCCAAATCGATGCAACTTTTTCAAAGGAAATTGATATGGCCGAGTATCTCAAACGCGCAACGCATACTGCACAATCTGACCATGCTGATGTCACGCCAATCGTGCAGGCATTGCTGGACGAGATCGCGACAGGTGGCGAAGAAGCTGCCATCGCGATGGCCAAGCGTTTTGATAAATGGGAAGGCGACGTCATTGTGTCGCGCGCGGATTTAGATCGTGCGATTGCTTTGGTGCCTGAACAGACAAAGGCTGACATCCGTTTTGCACATGCGAATATCCTAAAATTTGCGCAGGCCCAACGCGAAACGATTGTCGACACGCAGATTGAAATTCTGCCCGGTCTTGTTGCCGGGCAACGGCAAATTCCCGTGGGGGCTGCCGGGTGTTATGTGCCAGGCGGGCGCTATGCGCATATCGCCAGTGCGATGATGACCATCACAACGGCCAAGGCCGCAGGGGTTAAACATGTCACGGCTTGTTCGCCACCTTCAGGGGCGGATGGCATTCCGCCCGCGATCCTATTTGCAATGGACCTCTGTGGTGCCGACGTCATTTTGAATATGGGCGGTGTGCAGGCGGTTGCGGCAATGGCCAAAGGCTTGTTCGGCTTGCCGCGCGCTGATGTTCTGGTGGGGCCGGGAAACCATTTTGTTGCCGAAGCTAAGCGGATATTATTTGGCGAGGTTGGCATTGATATGGTCGCTGGGCCGACTGATTCACTTGTCTTGGCTGATGAAACGGCAGACCCCGCGATTGTCGCGGCCGATTTGGTCGGACAGGCCGAACATGGGCCCAATTCACCTGTTTGGCTGGTCACAGATAGCCGCGCGTTGGCCGAAGACGTGATCGCCCGCATCCCCGCATTGATCGCTGCTTTGCCAGAAATTAACAGCGCGAGCGCGAAAGCCGCGTGGCGCGACTATGCAGAGGTGGTTCTATGCGCCGACCGCGCAGAGATGGTCGCCGTATCGGATGAATATGCGCCCGAGCATCTGACTGTGCAATGTACCGATCTTGATTGGTGGCTGACCCAGCTTACGACCTATGGCTCGTTGTTTTTAGGCGAAGAAACGACTGTTGCGTTTGGGGATAAGGCTGCCGGGCCGAACCATGTGCTGCCTACTTCGGGGGCGGCACGTTATACGGGCGGGCTATCGGTTGGGAAATTCATGAAAACAGTGACGTGGCAACGCGCGACGCGCAATGCAGCCCGTCCTGTCGCCGAAGCCACGGCGCGGATCTCGCGAATCGAAGGCATGGAAGGGCATGCCCGCACGGCCGATATCAGACTTGCGAAATACTTCCCTGATGAGGTTTTTGAATTAGGTGCTTGACCTTCCCGTTACTGGAACCCCTAAGTGACATCCGAAAGTAATCAAAGGGTTCAAGATGGGGCAGGCGGCGGAACAAAAATTCCAAATCTCTGGGATGAGCTGCGCAGGCTGCGCGGGGCGGGTGGAAACAGCGCTCGTTCGGGCAGATGGGATTACCGGGGTGCATGTCAATTTGGCGACAAACATCGCGACGGTCACTAGCGCACTTGCCCCTCAGGCCATCGCCGCGGTGATTACCCAAGCGGGCTATCCGGCGGAACCGATGACCGATCAAACACGGGTTGTGCTTGACCACGAAGAAACCGCGCAAGGCATTTTGAGACAGTTTGTGATTGCGGCATGCCTGACCGCCCCAGTTTTCGCGCTGGAAATGGGAGGGCATATTGTTCCGGCGATACACCATCTGATTGCGCGGACGATTGGACTGCAGGCAAGCTGGGTCATTCAGTTTATACTTGCCACATTGGTTTTGATCGGACCAGGGCGGGTTTTCTTTACTAAGGGGCTGCCCGCGCTTTGGCGGCGCGCGCCCGATATGAATGCGCTTGTTGTGATGGGGGCAGGGGCGGCGTGGACCTATTCCACCCTCGCGCTATTTGCTCCAGGGCTTTTTCCCACTGCAGCGCGCGCCGTCTATTTCGAGGCGGCAGCGGTGATTGTGACGTTGATCTTGCTGGGCCGCTGGCTCGAGGCGCGAGCAAAAGGGCAGACAGGTGCCGCGATTGAACGGCTGATTGACTTGCGCCCTGATACGGCAACGGTGGTGCGGGCGGGCCAAGAAGAAACACTGCCTTTGTCAGAGCTTGTTATAGGCGACATCATCATTTTGCGCCCCGGCACACAGATCCCGACCGATGGTGTAGTAACACAAGGTGCGTCGCATATTGATGAAAGCATGGTCACAGGCGAACCCGTACCCGTTGCAAAATCCGAAGGCGATACCGTCGTTGGCGGTACCATCAATGGCAATGGGGCGCTGCAAATCCGAGCCACCGCAATCGGGGCGGATACGATGCTATCTCGGATCATTGCGATGGTCGAAGATGCACAAGACGCACGGCTACCTGTCCAAGATTTGGTGACAAAAATCACGGTCTGGTTTGTTCCCGCGATCATGGGGATCGCTGCGGTGACGGTCCTGCTTTGGTTGGTGTTTGGACCTGCGCCTGTGCTTTCACATGCTTTGGTTGCCGGGGTCAGTGTGCTTATCATTGCTTGTCCCTGCGCGATGGGATTGGCGGTGCCGATGTCAATCATGGTGGGCACCGGGCGCGCCGCTGATCTGGGGGTGTTGTTCCGACAAGGCGATGCGCTTCAAGAGCTTGCGGGGATCGATACCGTAGCCTTTGATAAGACGGGCACGCTGACATTGGGGCAACCAAGCGTGACAGATATCGACGATTTGACTGGCGATAAGGATCAGTTCCTGCGCAAAATCGCAGCACTTGAGACGCTGTCGGAACACCCGTTGGCCTCTGCAATAATTGCCACCGCACAGGCGCCATTTCCGGGCGTTACAGAATTTCGGGCGATCCCTGGCCACGGGCTGCGGGGTATGGTCGACGGGCAGCTTATCTTGGTCGGGGCGCAGCGGTTGCTTGAGGCCGAAGGGGTCGATCCCTCGGCGCTTGTTGCATTTACGCAGGCCCACGCGCAGGCGGGCAAAACACCTATCATGGTGGCGATCGACGGCAAAGCAGCAGGCGTTATCGCCGTGTCCGATCAGCTGCGCCCGGCTGCAAAAACCACCATTTCACTCTTACAGGCAATGGGTAAACGGGTGGCATTGGTCACCGGGGATGCGGAGCAAACAGCCAAGGCCATTGGCGCGCAATTGGGCATTCAGGATATCTTTGCAGAGGTTCTTCCCGCTGGGAAAGTTGATGTTGTCAGGCAATTGCAAGCGGGTGGTGCAAAGGTGGCCTTTGTCGGGGATGGGATCAATGATGCGCCCGCCTTGGCTGCAGCGCAGGTTGGAATTGCAATTGGCACAGGGACTGACGTCGCGGTGCAAAGTGCAGATGTGGTCCTGATGTCCGGCGATCCGGAGGGGGTTCTCAATGGGCTTGCGATTAGCACGGCGACGATGGCGAATATCAAACAGAACCTGATCTGGGCGTTTGGGTATAATGTGCTGTTGGTGCCAGTGGCAGCGGGGGCGCTTTTCCCGGTCTTTGGGATGCTTCTTTCACCGGGGCTTGCGGCGGGGGCGATGGCGTTATCAAGCGTGCTGGTGGTGACAAACGCGCTGCGGTTGCGCGGGGTGAAAGGAACATAGATGAATATTTCTGAGGTCGCGACCCAAACCGGACTGCCCGCAAAAACGATCCGCTACTACGAGGATATCGGGCTCGTGATTCCGGCGCGCAAGGACAATGGATACCGGGATTTTGCGCAGGCCGATGCGCATAAGCTGGCGTTTTTGGGGCGGGCGCGGGCCTTGGGCTTTGCGATCGAGGATTGCCGCAACCTGTTGGCACTTTGGGAAGATAACACACGCGCCAGTGCAGATGTCCGCGCGATCGCTGGTGAACACCTTGCTGCAATTGACGCGAAAATCGCCGGGTTGATGGGGATGCGCGATACATTGGCTGAACTGGTCCAAGATTGCGCGGGCGATAATCGCCCCGACTGCCCGATCCTAAAAGGGCTGGCCGGGTCATAAAATCGTTCCGATGTTGCCTTTTGGTTGTAGGAATTTCCCCTGATACACAGAAGGCACGAAACAAAGGCGATTCTATGTGGTTCCTCCGAGGTTTATTGGTTTGCGCGCTGATTGCGTTGGTCGCTTGTGCCGCGGTGTTGCCCGAAAGTGGTGAGAAAGCGCGCGTGATGGACGGGCTTGGAAAGCTGGTCTACGGGGCCTTTGCCGCGCTTGCACTTGGCTATTTCTGGCAGCTACGCAAATGGTTCCGGCGCGGCACACCGAAAAAACCAGCACCGCGCGCACGTCTCGGCAAACCGATTGTCGTTGATGGGTCAAATGTCATGCATTGGGGGGCGATCCGTCGCTCATGGTACTGCAGCGGGTGATTGGGGCGCTGAAAGAACGCGGGTATGAACCTATCGTCTATTTTGACGCCAACGTCGGGTATAAGCTGTCGAAAAAACACGTGAACAATGATGCAATGGCCGCGGAATTGGGGTTGCCCGCCGATGATGTCACGCTCGTGCCCAGCGGCACGCCCGCCGATCCGATCTTGCTAAAACATGCCTCCGACGATGGGATGCGGGTCGTCACAAATGATCGGTTCCTCGACTGGAAACAAGATTTTCCCAAGATCGGCGACAAAGGCTTTCTGGTCAAAGGCCGCTGGCAACAAGGCAGCGTGATCTTGCTGGGGCTTGGGCGGTAGTTTGTTTATTCAATCTGAGGTGGTGTACTTAAGATATTCGCGCTATATCTAGCCTAATTGCGTGAAAAGGGGCCTAGTACGCGTGTCTACGTTATATATTTTCCTTGATGAAGGCGGGAATTTTGACTTTTCAAGTACGGGAACAGAGTATTTCACTCTTACTGGCGTGAGCATGTTTAGACCGTTTAAGTTGCACACTAAACTTGATACCTACAAATATGATCTCATTGAAACGCTGATTAAGCCGCGAATTGAAATGGAATTTTTTCATTGTGCCGATGACAACGGATATGTGCGTAAAAGGATGTTCAACCTGTTGTCTATTGAGTTGCAAGAAAATTCGGTGGATTCAGTTATTGTTGAGAAGCGAAAGACGGGTCCCGCTCTTCATTCTCCAGAAAAATTCTATCCTAAGATGCTGGGCTATCTTCTGCGCTATATATTGGAAAATGCTCCTACAGGAATTTCCGAACTCGTCATCATTACGGATACGATTCCAGTTAATAAGAAACGTCGCGCAGTCGAGAAGGCGCTAAAACTGGTTTTGTCTGCAATGCTTCCCTCTACAACTCCTTACAAAATTATGCACCATGCGTCACGTTCGCACTATGGGTTGCAGATAGCGGATTACCTAAACTGGGCCGTTTTTCGGAAATGGGAGAGAGGCGATCGTGATGCCTATCATCACATCAAGAAATTAATCAGAAGCGAATTTGACATTTTCCGAACAGGAACACGGCACTACTATTAATTTTCGACCTCCCCAACTACCTGAAGGAGAACCCCTTGGGTTCTTGTCATCGGGGAGGAACCTTTGGTGTATACCTAACTCTGGTGTACATGAATATCAAGTTAAGATTACATCCGGCCCGCTACTTTCTACCTCCATACCCCGATTTCCCGCCACGCTGCCCTGGCCTCCCGCCTGTGCTGCGCCCTGATGCGGTTTGCACGTCGTCGACGGCTTTGTCCACGGCTTGTTGTCGTGCTAACGGGTCGTCGGCGATGGTCAGTTCCACGGTTTCAAGCCGCTTAACCTCATCGCGTAGCCGTGCAGCTTCTTCGAACTCGAGGTTCTCGGCGGCTTTGCGCATGTCGGCGCGCAGACCGTCCAGAACGGCCTCAAGATTGCCACCATGCGCGGGGGTGTCGACCTTGGCCGTGACCCGGTTCATGTCGACGTCGCCCTTATAAAGCCCGGCTAAGATATCCTCGACGTTCTTTTTCACCGTTGTCGGCGTGATCCCGTGTTCAAGGTTATAGGCCATTTGTTTGGCGCGGCGGCGTTCGGTTTCTTTCATTGCGCGGTCCATCGACCCGGTGATTTTATCCGCGTACATGATCACACGCCCTTCGGCGTTTCGCGCGGCGCGACCGATGGTTTGGACAAGGCTGGTCTCTGAGCGCAAGAAACCTTCTTTATCCGCGTCCAAAATCGCGACAAGTCCGCATTCGGGGATGTCCAACCCTTCGCGCAACAAGTTAATCCCGATCAGCACATCAAAGGCACCCAGCCGCAGATCGCGTAAGATTTCGATCCGTTCAATCGTATCAATGTCCGAATGCATATAGCGCACGCGAATGCCCTGTTCGTGCATATATTCGGTCAGGTCTTCGGCCATGCGTTTGGTGAGCGTGGTGCAAAGCGTCCGGTAGTCGTCAGCCGATACTTTGCGCACTTCGTCCAGCAGATCATCGACCTGCATTTCAACCGGGCGGATTTCGATTACAGGGTCGATTAGGCCAGTTGGCCGGATGATTTGTTCGGTAAACACACCGCCCGTTTGTTCCATCTCCCAAGCGGCAGGGGTGGCCGAAACAAACACCGATTGCGGGCGCATCGCGTCCCATTCTTCGAATTTGAGCGGACGGTTATCCATGCATGACGGCAGGCGGAACCCATGTTCTGCCAATACGGATTTACGTCGAAAGTCACCCTTATACATGCCGCCGATTTGCGGCACAGAAACGTGGCTTTCATCGGCGAAAACAATCGCGTTGTCGGGGATGAATTCGAACAACGTGGGTGGCGGTTCACCGGGCGCGCGGCCCGTCAGATAGCGCGAATAGTTTTCGATCCCATTGCAAACGCCGGTGGCCTCGAGCATTTCAAGATCAAAGTTGCAGCGCTGTTCGAGCCGCTGTGCCTCTAGCAGCTTTCCGTTGGCCGTGAGTCGATCAAGCTGCAAACGCAGTTCCTTTTTGATCCCGATAATCGCCTGCTGCATCGTCGGTTTTGGCGTCACATAGTGGCTGTTGGCATAGACGCGTACCTGATCAAGCGTGTCTGTCTTGGTTCCCGTTAGCGGATCAAACGCCGTGATGCTTTCAAGTTCTTCGCCAAAAAACGATAGCTTCCACGCGCAATCGTCAAGGTGGGCGGGCCAGATTTCGAGACTGTCACCGCGCACCCGGAATGTGCCACGCTGAAACGCGGCATCGTTGCGGCGGTACTGTTGTGCGATCAAATCGGCGATGATCTGGCGCTGATCGTACATCTTACCAACATGAATATCTTGCGTCATCGCCCCATAGGTTTCGACCGACCCGATCCCGTAAATGCACGACACAGATGCCACGATGATCACATCATCACGTTCCAAAAGTGCACGCGTCGCAGAGTGCCGCATCCGGTCGATCTGTTCGTTAATTTGGCTTTCTTTTTCGATAAATGTATCGGACCGGGCGACGTATGCCTCGGGCTGGTAATAGTCGTAGTAGCTGACGAAATATTCGACCGCATTGTCGGGGAAGAACCCTTTGAATTCGCCGTATAGCTGCGCGGCGAGCGTCTTGTTCGGGGCCAGAATGATTGCGGGGCGCTGCGTTTCTTCGATCAGCTTGGCCATCGTGAATGTCTTACCGGTGCCGGTTGCACCCAGCAGGACCTGATCACGTTCGCCGTCTAAGATGCCTTGCGTCAACTCTTTGATCGCTGTGGGCTGGTCGCCCGCGGCCTCAAATTCTGTCTGCAGCACAAACCGCTGGCCGCCTTCCAGTTTTTCGCGGGTTTTCACATCGGGTGCTGGGTTGGCCAAAAACGCGGCTGACTGTGGTTCGGATGCTTGCGTGGTCACGGTTTTATCACCTCGGTTCTACCGGTCATAAGTCGATCTTTTTGACACTGTTTTCAACCCTGATCGATATTTTGTTTACGTTTTGTACACATATTTGGTTCCGGTGGTTACGGGCGCGAAGGCGTGACGCGGTCGAGATCGTGACCAGCCCCCCGTTGCATTTACGTGCGAACGTGCAATTAGCCCCGTCAAAGGCGGAAATTCTCGTGCAACGATCTTGCCAAGCATGGCCAACTTCGGGATAAGTGCGGCGCAAGGAGTTTCACAATGCGCGCACGTATTTTTCGACCAGCCAAAACCGCAATGTCTTCGGGCACAGCCAAGACCAAATCCTGGGTGCTTGAACATGTCGCCGAAAGCGCGCGCGAAGTTGATCCGCTGATGGGCTGGACGTCATCGTCTGATACGCAAGCACAAGTGCGACTGACATTTGATACAAAAGAAGCCGCGCTTGCCTATGCCCAAGAGCATGGGATCGATGCTGCCGTGCAGGACCCTAAGCCGCGCAAAATGAATATCCGCCCAAGCGGCTATGCCGAAAATTTTGCAACGAACCGTCGCGGTGCTTGGACACATTAGGCACCCGCGTTTTCCACTGCGCCTGCACCACAGATTTCTGACGCTCCGGAGCCATCTCGCATGACGATTACCCAACTTGTCACCCATTCTGGTGGTTTTCACGCGGATGAATTGCTGTCGTCGGTCATTCTGTCCCGACTGTTCCCCGACGCGCAGATCGTGCGTAGCCGGGACAAGCAGATGCTGACGCCGGCCTCCAATAAAATCATCTACGACGTCGGTGGTGATTACGATCCAGAACACCAAATTTTTGACCATCATCAACGGCCTAACCCGTTGCGCGAGGATGAACATCCGTTTAGCTCTTTTGGACTGATTTGGGCGCATTATGGGCAAGCTTACCTGGCCGCGCTTGACGTGCCCGCGGATGATATCGTGGAAATTCATGCAGCGTTTGACGCAAAGTTTGTGCTGCCAATTGATTTGCTGGATAACGGGGCGATGGAACCATCTGTCGCAGGGCCTTTATCCATACTGACGCTGCCGTCATTGTTGGGAAGCCTGAAACCCGTCTTTGACGATCCATCGCCAACGGCTGACGATGACGCATTCCTTGCAGCGATGCCCATTGCTGGCGCATTTGTTGAGGCCACAATACGTAACCTCGCGGCCAAGGCGCGCGCGCGCGCACTTGTGCAAGAGGCGATCGCAAATGCGGGAACATCGCCGATCTTAGAACTGCCGATGGGTATGCCTTATCGGTCAGAACTTGATGCGGCCGGGGCGGACCATATGCTGTTTGTGGTGACGCCGCGTGGCGCTGACTGGACGCTTGGCGGCATCAAGCTGTCGAACGATACGTTTGACCAGCGCGCCGATCTGCCTGCCGCATGGGCGGGGTTGACGGATAAAGCGCTTGAGGAAGCAAGCGGCGTTCCGGGTGCAAAATTCTGCCATAACGGTCGCTTTATTGCTGTCGCGTCGTCTCGCGAAGCGATTATGGCGATGGCACAAATCGCGGTAAACGAAGCAAAATAAAACCGCCGCATGCTCCGGCTATTAGCCGATATCTTTGTCGGTACCACGTTGACAAAGCTAGGGGAATTGACCGATACAGCGAACTTAGTGCGGGCCGTTAGCTCAGCTGGATTAGAGCAGGGAACTTCTAATTCTCAGGTCGGGGGTTCGAGTCCTCCACGGCTCGCCAATTTTTGTCGCAAAACTGCGCTGATTCTCTTGCTGAGAAGGTAATGTTGCAACACCAGCTCAGGAACGGCGCTCTGCGAGCACTCGAATGTTAAGAAGATATTAAGTATTTACGCTATTGATATGTGTTAGGTTTTCGAAGCCCGGCAAAGATGACGTTGCGGCAGTCGGGGGCAGTGAGACGCCTTAATTGCTGAGCTTTCCCTTTTGGCTAGGGCTTTGTTCGGACAGGGGTTTGCAGCGAAACGGCGGCGTGATGTTGAAAAATAGGGGCTATGGTTACGACTGGTCGCCCCATCTATCCCGCATGAACGCCTTGACATTGTTGCTAAATAGTTTCCAATGATCACGAGTTTTATCAGTTAGTGCCTTGTTTCTTTTTTCAGACGAAACCTAGGACTTTCTATGGAAGAAACCCGCATCATCGATTCCGCAGAGGTCTATGAAGATCAAGGGCAAGCTTTGCCTGTCGGTACGGATTTGCTTGGCGGCAAGTTCAAGATCGACAGGCAGATTGGCAGTGGCGGGTTCGGAATTACTTACTTAGTACGTGATATTTACCTAGAACGCGGCGTCGTCATCAAAGAGTGTTTTCCCGACGCTATATGTTTCCGGTTTGGTAATCAGGTGCGTGTGAATTCACCGCGGTTTGAGGAGCAGCACCGTAAAAGTGTAAACATGTTCATGCGAGAGGCGCGCAGCATCGCAAAGCTACGCCATCCCAATATTGTCAGCGTCCACCAAGTCTTCGAAGAAAACGAAACCGCCTATATGGTGCTTGATCTGATCCATGGGCGCGACTTGATGGATATCATCGATGACGATGATGACAGCGCCCTGCTGAGCCCAGATCAAGTGCGCGAAATTGTGGTGAAGATGCTGGATGCAATGGACCTCGTGCATAAGAACGACCTGCTGCACCGCGATATTTCCCCGGATAACATCTTGCTTGATAAATGGGGCAGCCCGACGTTGATCGACTTTGGCGCCGCCCGTGAAGACGCAAGCAAGACGCCGACGAAAGCCTCGACAATGCTGGTGGTTAAGGACGGTTACTCACCACATGAGTTTTACATCTCAGGCGGCAAACAAGGGCCGTCTAGCGATCTGTATGCGCTAGGTGCCACGATTTATCATCTGATTTCTGGTGAATCTCCGCCAAATAGCCAGACCCGTGTCGCCGCGTTGACCAATAATGATCCCGACCCGTGCGAGCCCCTTGTTGGGCGATTTCCGCAATATGATCGGGCCTTCCTTGAGGCCATCGATAAAGCCGTGCAGGTTGCGCCAAAGGACCGCGTGCAATCGGCGTCGGAGTGGCTCAAGCTGATTGAACGTGACGACAGTAAAGTCAAATTCGTCAAAATCCCCGAGGCACGCAGTCTGAGTAAGACCCTGACCGAACTGATCGCGGAGACCAATAAGCACGTCTATAGCGCGCCGAAAAAGAGCCGCGAAAAGACTGTGGTGCACGGAGTAACCCCGGTTAAAAAAGTGTCGCGCCCTGAGTGGATTGAAGAGTTCAATCGCGAAAGCCGCGAGGCCGATGAACGTCAGCGCCAAGAAGAAGCGCGCGCCGCCGCAGAGGCCGCGCGCCTAGCAGAAGAGGCGCGTTTGGCCGAAGAAACGCGGGTTGCGCAAGAGGCCGCACAAGAGGCCATGCGTGCGCAAGAGGCAGAGGCGCAAACACTAAAGGCAATCACACAAGAAAGCAGCGCAACGCGCGGTGTTTTGGATTGGATGCCGCGGGGCAAGCGCCACTAGTCCCCGTTGGCTGTCATGACTTCACGTCAGTTTTGATGCGCGCGATATAGTTTTGCCGTTTATTTACAAATAGTTCACAGAAGTTGCTCAAAACTGTGTTTCGTATTTCATACGTGACCCTTGCTGATAAAGGGCCGATGCGCCCTTTAAAAATAGGGAAGCAAAGTATGAAAACGACATCCGTAATGATCGCCGGTGCGATGACCGCTGCGATGGCAGGTCCGGTCGCGGCCCAAACTGAAATCGAATGGTGGCACGCAATGGGCGGCAGCCTGGGTGAAACCGTCAACAAGATCGCGACTGAGTTCAATGCGAGCCAAAGCGATTACGTCATCACGCCTGTCTTCAAGGGCAGCTACGAAGAAACTTTGACCGCAGGCATCGCCGCATTCCGCGCTGGCGAACAGCCAAACATCTTGCAGGTGTTTGATGCTGGCGCTGCGACTGTAATTGGCGCACAGGGTGCGACGATCCCGGTCCAAGATCTGCTGGTTGATAACGGCATTGCGTTCGACATCGAGGACTATATCTCTGGCGTGCGTTATTTCTATGCTGACAGTGATGGCAAAATGATCGGCATGCCGTTCAACTCGTCTTCGCCCATCATGTATTTCAATGTTGACGCGCTCGAAGCTGCTGGCGTGACAGCCCCTGTCACTTGGGAAGAATTCCAAGACGTGACAGCCCCTGCACTGGTCGAGGCTGGCTATGTACCGCTGACACAGTCACACATGCCTTGGATCTTTACAGAGAACTTCTTCTCGCGTCACAATCTGCCGTTTGCCTCTGCAAACAATGGTTACGATTCAGCCGACGTGACAATCAACATGGACGCGCCAGAAATTCGCGATCATTTTGAAGCCTTTAAAGGATGGATCGACAACGGCTACGCAGGTTTCTACGGCGCAAGCTGGGACGACAACGCGACGCCATTCCAGCAAGGCGAAGTCGGCATGTGGCTTGGGTCTTCGGGGTCATTTGGTGGCCTGCAACAGACAGCTGAATTTGAATTCTCAGCAACTTACCTCCCATATTGGGAAGCGATCACAACAGAGCCAACCCAGACCTTTATCGGTGGCGCAGCCCTGTTCGCGATGTCTGGCCAGCCCGAAGAAGAAAACAAAGCAACCGCTGAGTTCTTCCGCTTCCTGACTTCGCCAGAAGTGCAATACATGTGGCACCAAGAGACCGGCTATGTGCCGATCACTGAAGCGGCTTACGAAGTTGCAAAAGCAGATGGTCACTACGACCGTTTCCCCGCAGCCGAAGTTGGTATTCAGCAATTGTCCTTGCCTGCTGGCGAATGGACACGCGGCTACCGCATGGGGTTCTATGTGCAGGTGCGTGACGTGATGAACCGCGAATATACACGCTATCTGACCGGCGACACATCGCTTGAGGATGCGTTCGCAACCATCAAAGAAGAATCCGACGAGCTGCTGGCACGTTTTGCACAAACGCAGAACTAAGCGCTCTTCATCACCATCGGCGGTCGCAGCAATGCGGCCGCTATTTGCATTCTCGCATATCAGGAATTCGACATGAAACGCGCGGCGTTCTCGCAGCCTTTGATGCCGGTGGCACTGTTGTTGCCTCAATTGGTTATCATCGCTGTTTTCTTCTATTGGCCCGCATGGGAGGCGATTTATTCATCGTTTTTCTTGCAAGACCCCTTTGGCTTTGGGTCAAATTTTGTTGGGGCTGACAACTATACACGGCTGGCAAAATCGTCAGAATACGCCAAAGTCGCGGGTTTCACGGTGTTTTTCACCGTTATTGTCACGGTCTTGTCGCTTGGAACTGCGCTTTTGCTGGCGGTAAAAGCTGACAAAGTTATTCGCGGCGCAAAAACCTATCGTACCTTGTTAATGTGGGTCTATGCGATCGCGCCGCCTGTTGCGGGTTTCTTGGGCGCGCTTTTGTTTGATCAAAACATCGGGCCGATCACCGATCTGTTCGCTTTTTTCGGATATAACCTGCAAATCGGGCTGAACTATAACGACACCGCATTTGCGATGATTGTTGTCTCTGTTTGGAAACAAATCCCGGTCAATTTTATCTTTTTGCTCTCGGGGCTTCAGTCGATCCCGGTGGCCGTGCGTGAAGCCGCGCTGATTGACAATAAATCAGGCACGCGGCGGTTTTGGGATATCACCTTTCCGTTGTTGGCCCCGACCGCATTTTTCTTGCTGATCACCAATATCACCTACGCGTTGTTCGACACCTTTGGCGTGATTGATATCATGGTCAAAGGGAATCCCGCATCCAACCCGATTACCCTTGTTTACAAGGTCTATACGGATGGGTTCCGTGGTGGCGACTTGGGCGGGTCATCCGCACAGTCAGTTGTCTTGATGGTTCTTGTTCTGGCGCTCACGATTATGCAGTTCCGCATGCTGGAACGCCGCATTCACTATACCTGAGGGGCTGACATGACAAAAATCTCACATAACAAAAAGCCCATCCGCCTGAGCACCGTCGTGGATCACGCGATCTTGGTGATCGGTGCATTGGTGATGCTGTTTCCAGTCTATCTGGCGTTAACGACCACTAGTCACGACAATATCACCTTGTCGCGCGAAGGGCTGAAATTCGGCTTTGGTGACCAGATGAGCGTAAACTTTTATACAGCCATGTTTGAAAAAGGCGGCTTCACCGAACAAATCAACGGCACTAAAATGCTGATCAACTCGCTGATCCTTGGGGTCGGGTTTGCGATTGGTAAGATCGTGCTGTCGATGGCGGCTGCCTATGCGATTGTCTATTTTCGGCTACGCTTTGCGACCTTCGCATTTTGGGTCATTTTCACGACTATTTTGCTGCCGCTCGAGGTGCGTATTTTGCCTTCGTATGAGGTGGTCACAGGGCTTGGCATGGCCAATACCTATGCAGGGCTGATCGTGCCTCTTTTGGCGTCGGCGACGGGTACGTTCTTTTTCCGACAGTTCTTTTTGTCAGTGCCCGAAGAACTGGTCGAAGCCGCGCGCATCGATGGTGCAGGGCCGGGCAAGTTTTTCATTGATATTCTTGTCCCGCTTTCGCGCACGATGATCGCCGCGATTTTTATCATCATGTTCGTATACGGCTGGAACCAATATCTGTGGCCAACCCTGATCACGACAGATGAAAGTCTGTTCACATTGGTGCGCGGGATCAAGCAGATCACCCAATCCGTCTATGAGGGCAATACGATCCCTGAGTACGGTCAAGCCTGGGCGCTTGCGATTATCGCTATGTTGCCGCCCGTGTTGATCGTGATTTTTTTCCAGAGCTGGTTCGTTAAGGGCCTCGTCGAATCCGAGAAGTAGGAAGACTAAGATGGCAACCGTAAACGTTACCGATATTTCTAAAACATACCCCAATGGGGCACAGGCGGTGCATCCGGCCAGCTTTGATATTGCCGATGGCGAATTGATCGTTCTTGTTGGCCCGTCCGGCTGTGGCAAATCGACTTTGTTGCGTATGGTGGCAGGCCTTGAAGACATCACAACAGGTGATCTGCACATTGGCGCACGTTTGGTGAATAACCTTGACCCCGCCGAGCGCGACATCGCAATGGTGTTCCAAAACTACGCGCTTTACCCGCATATGAGCGTGGCCAAAAACATGGCTTACGGGTTGAAAAACCGTGGCGCGAGCAAGGAACAGATTGCCGCCAAAGTGTCCGAAGCCGCCGAAATGCTAAGCCTGACGGCTTTGCTTGACCGGCGCCCCAGTCAGCTGTCCGGTGGGCAACGCCAGCGCGTGGCGATGGGCCGGGCGATTGTGCGCGATCCGGCGTTGTTTTTGTTTGATGAACCTTTGTCAAACCTGGACGCCAAGCTGCGCCACCAAATGCGTGTGGAAATTCGTAACCTGCAACGGCGTTTGAACGTAACGGCCATGTATGTGACCCATGATCAAGTCGAAGCCATGACAATGGCAGACCGCATTTTTGTGTTGAATGCGGGTAGAATTGAACAGATCGGCACCCCATCAGAAATCTACCGCAAACCGGCGTCGACCTTTGTGGCATCGTTTATGGGCGCGCCACCGATGAACTTGCTTTTGGCGCAATCGGTCGGTGGTCAGGTGCAAATCGGCGGTGTCGCTCTTGGGCTATCTTGCGCTGATGGGGATGTCACTGTGGGCATTCGCCCCGAACAGGTCGCCGTCACACAAGGGGGAACAATCCCCTTTAAGCTGACCTTAGTTGAAGAGCTTGGCGCGAGCCGCCTTTTGCATGGAACAGTTGCGGGGCAAGATTTTGTGGTCAATGCGCCTAATGATGATGCCGCTTTGGCGGATGATCTGATGCTTGATTTTGCGCCTGATGCTTTACACCTGTTTGACGCACAGACTGGACAGCGCCTATGACAAAAACGCTGCCCAATCTCGCCCGCGTCACGGCTGAAGAACGCGTAAAAATTCTAAGGGCGCCCACCACGCCCGAAGCGCACCGCGCCTTGATGGCCGCGATCCCCGCGATGAACCAGATTGAAGTTGGCGGACAGGCCGCCGACCAGATCACCGGCCCAGTGACGGTCGCTGCATGGAACGTTGAACGCTGTCTGTTCCCGGTGCCAACCGCAGATCACCTGCGTCCATACGCGTCCCAAGTCATTCTGATTTCAGAGGCCGACAAAGGCATGGCGCGCACTTCGCAGCGCAATACGATGGCTGATATGGCGGCCCATTTGGGCATGGCCTATGCTTACGGGGTCGAATTTCACGAGCTTGATCTTGGCGGTGCAACGGAACGCGCCTATTGCGCGGATGATTTCAACGCCGATGGCTGGCACGGCAACGGCATTATGTCATCGGCACCGTTTGAGCGTTTGAAATTGATCCGGCTTGACGATCACGGGCATTGGTTTGCCCCGGATGCAAACGCTGCTGATCCGGGGCAGCCACGGCTTGGCGGGCGGATGGCGATCGCTGCTGTGATCAAAGTTGACGGCCAAGATGTTTGTTTTGTCTCAACGCATCTTGAAAGTAATGCCGACGCCGCCTACCGCAATATGCAGATGGTCCGGCTCTTGGATGCGATTGATGATTTTGCACCGGGGCTTGCTGTGGTGATTGGTGGGGATCTGAACACGGGCAATCATATTCCGCCTGATTTTGATTGGCGCGCAGAAACCTTGTTCGCGACCGCGCGGGCGCGTGGTTACCATTGGGATGCAAACGCCGAAGGGTTTACGACCCGCCCTAGTCTGATCACCCCGCACCCCGAACGAACGATGAAGCTCGACTGGTTTTGTTGTCGTGGTGTAACGGGGCATGACGCGCAAATCCTATCAAGCCTTGATGCAAATGGTCGGCCTCTGTCAGATCACGACGCGGTGCTTGCCTCTTTTCAGCTGACCAGCCCCGTTTCATGAAATATTAAAGGCTCATCCAATACAACATTTCCCCGGAGTGGTGGCCTAACCGGCTGTAATTAAGGGAAAAATTGATGAGAATTTTATTCGTATTGGGCGCATGCTGTGTGACCTTTTATGCTGGGGCAGGTATTGCGGATACGCGCGACGACCTGATCGCAATCCCGCAGGTGCAGGCGGCCTGCACGCCTTACGGCGTTGCAAATGCCGCCTATGACGCGCAGGGCCGGATTGTGGTAACGTGCAATGAAGATGCGACAGCCTTCGCGCCTGCACTTGGCGGGGTTGGTCCGTTGTTAAGCCTCGTTGCGTCTATGGTGGTGGCGGGAAATACCACGCCACATACACATTAGCAGGGGGCGTAACCCATGTTGATCAGCTGGGCACCGGACAATCGGTAATATCCCGTGATCCGGTGTCGCGCTGTTTCCAAAAACCATTCGCGCAGTGGGGCACGGTATTGTGCGGCCATTACCTGTGACCAATGTTCAAACTCATCCGGTGGCAGGGGGCGCCCATGGCGGCTGGGGCCATGAAACGGCTTTGTTGCACAAATCGGCTTCTAGGATTCACTGTATGAATCGAGTGTGCTAGCTGGCGTGGATGAGCAGTTGGACACCGACGACATATAAGACCACGAACTGGTCAGATTATAACACGGCCCTGAAGCATCGTGG